>NZ_FWXQ01000022.1:0-2047 GCF_900176445.1 Pseudomonas sp. URIL14HWK12:I5 | reverse complement strand
GCAAACACCAGCGCCGGTGCGTCCGGGGTGGCGGCGACTTGCGCCTCGATCAGTTGCTGCAGGCACTGCTCCAGCGGGTAGTCGGCGTGGGTGCGGTTCCAGTCGTAGACCACCTGTTGCTGCTGCGCGGCATTCAACAGCGGCAGCTCGGCGATGCGCTGCTGCGGCTGGGCGACGAAGGCGGCCAACAGGCCCTGCCAGTGCCCGGCGAGCTGGGCGATGGTGGCTTCATCGAACAAGGCCGTTGCGTAGGTCAGGAACGCACCGATGCCGTGTTCATGCTCGACAGTGTTCAATGCAAGGTCGAACTGGGTGGTATGGATTTCCCAGTCGAGCGCTTCCAGGGTCAGGCCTGGCAGGCGCCGCGTGTGGCCCCTGCCCTCGCTGCCGTGGTTGTGCATCACCTGGAACAACGGGCTATGGCTGAGGCTGCGCTCTGGCTGCAGGGCTTCGACCAGTTGCTCGAACGGCAGGTCCTGATGCGCCTGAGCGCCGAGCCCGGCCTGGTGAACTTGCGCGACCAGCGCGTCGAAGGTGGTGCTCAGGTCGAATTCGGCCTTGAGGACCTGGGTGTTGACGAAGAAGCCGATGAGCCCCTCGACTTCGCTGCGAGTGCGGTTGGCGATCGGGACGCCGACGCGGATGTCGTTCTGCCCGCTGTAGCGGTGCAGCAACGCCTGGAAGCTTGCCAGCAGCAAGGTGAACAGGGTCACGCCCTGGCGCTTGGCCAACTGCTTCAGCGAATCTGCCAGCGCATCGGCAATGGCGATGTCGAGGCGTGCCCCTGCATGGCTCTGCACTGCACCGCGCGGGCGGTCCAGCGGCAACTCCAGTACCGGCTGCTCATCCCCCAGATGGGCCGTCCAGTAGCCCAGTTGCTTCTCGCGTTCGCCCGCTTCCATGAACTGCCGTTGCCACAACGCGTAGTCGGCATACTGCACAGGGAGCGGCGGCAATTGCAGCGCGTGCCCGGACTTGCCGGCCTCGTAGAAACGCACCAGCTCGTCGACCATGATCGGTGTCGACCAGCCATCGGAGACGATGTGGTGCAGGGTCAGCACCAGTACATGGTCATCCGCCGCCAGACGCAACAGCTTGACCCGCAGCAAGGGCCCCTGCTCCAGGTCGAATGGCTGCTGAACTTCCTGCTCGACCCATGCCTTCAATGCCGCGCTGGCATCGGCATCGACTGCCTTGAGTGTATCGATGACCAGCTCGACGGGCGCTTCGGGGTGAATCACCTGCACCGGCTGGTCACTGTCGAGGTGAAAGGTGGTACGCAGGGTTTCGTGCCGCGCGATCAGGGCATCGAAGCTGGCCTGCAGCGCCTGAAGGTCAAGATCGCCCTTCAGACGCAGGGCGACCGGAATGTTGTATGCGCTGCCCTGGGGGTCCATTTGCCAGAGAAACCATTGCCGCTGCTGGGCGTAGGACAACGCCAGCGCCTCCCCCGGCGCTCTCGCAGGGATCGGCGCGACTCCGTACAAGTTGATTCCCTGACGCTTCAGGAGCATGGCCAGAGCGTGACGCTCTTTGGTGGACAACGATTTGACGGAGTCGAGCAACGCTTGCACTGATGTATCCCCTATGAAATCAGTTCATCAATTTCCTCCGTGGTTAGACGTTTGAGCGCCTCCAGCGATTTAGCCAGTTCTGCCTGAATCGGATCGATTTGCTGATTTTTCTCTTCGAGGCGACGCGAGAAATCCGCCAGCAGGGGATGCTCGAACAGCTCCTTCAAGGTGGCGTCGATGCCTGTCGCCTCGCGAACACGCACGATCACCTGAGTGGCCGACAGCGAATGGCCACCCAGGGCGAAGAAGCCATCGTTCAGGCCGACCCTTTCGAGCTTCAGCACGTCTGCCCAGATCGCCGCGACCTGCCGTTCCAGCTCGCTGCACGGGGCCACGTAGCTGTCCTGCAGCACACTGGCATCGGGCTTGGGCAGGGCTTTGCGGTCCAGCTTGCCGTTGGCCGTCACCGGCAGGCGTTCGAGGAACAGCAAGTGGGTCGGGACCATGTAGTCGGCCAGGCCGAGCCTGAGGTG
>NZ_FWXQ01000008.1:0-326258 GCF_900176445.1 Pseudomonas sp. URIL14HWK12:I5 | reverse complement strand
TTAAAACCGCTGTCAACCACCATTTCAACCGCTTGCGATCATTCGATCGTAGCCCTTTCAACGCCACCTTAACTATTTAACTCATTGAATATCAAGGAGTTTTTCGTTCCGATGTCGCTGGAAGTGGGGCGCATTATAAGGGGATTCGAAACCGCGTCAACCCTTAATTTCAAGAAACCTTAATATTGCGGAAAAACAAAGCGGGGAGGCCTGCCGGCCTCCCCGCTTCTATATAGCTACACCATCAGACGATCACTCAGCCTTGAGAGTAACCCGGCCAAACGACTTCTTGCCCGCCTGGCACACGTGAGTGGCACCGAGAACAAAGATGAAGTCCTTGTCGACCACTGCGCCATCAACCTTCACCGCACCACCACTCAGCAGGTCCCGCGCCTGTGCCGAGTTCTTCACCAGGCCAGCCCGGTTCAGCACGGCAGCAATTGGCAAGTCTTCGGCCGCAGCCACTTCGATCTCCGGCAGATCTTCAGGCAGCTCACCTTCCTTCATGCGATTACCCGCAGCACGGTGAGCATTGGCTGCAGCCTCTTCACCATGGAAGCGCGCCACAATCTCTTCAGCCAGCTTGATCTTGATGTCACGCGGGTTGGCACCGTTGGCGACATCGGCACGGAACTGCTCGATCTCTTCCATCGAACGGAAGCTCAGCAGCTCGAAGTAGCGCCACATCAAGGTATCCGGGATCGATACCAGCTTGCTGTACATCACCCCCGGCGCTTCCTGGATGCCGACATAGTTGCCCAGCGACTTGGACATCTTCTTCACGCCATCGAGCCCTTCGAGCAGCGGCATGGTCACGATGTTCTGCGCTTCCTGGCCATAGGCGCGCTGCAGCTCGCGCCCCATCAACAAGTTGAACTTCTGGTCGGTACCACCCAGCTCGACGTCCGCCTTCAGCGCCACCGAGTCATAGCCTTGCACCAGCGGATAAAGGAACTCGTGAATGGCAATTGGCTGGTTGGTGGTATAGCGCTTGTCGAAGTCGTCGCGCTCCAGCATGCGCGCCACGGTGTACTGCGACGCCAGGCGAATGAAGTCGGCCGGGGTCAGCTTGTCCATCCAGGTAGAGTTGAACGCGACCTCGGTCTTGGCCGGGTCGAGAATCTTGAACACCTGCTGCTTATAGGTCTCAGCATTGTCCAGCACCTGTTCACGGGTCAGCGGCGGGCGTGTGGCGCTCTTGCCGCTCGGGTCACCGATCATGCCGGTGAAGTCACCGATCAGGAAGATGACCTGATGGCCCAGCTCCTGGAACTGGCGCAGCTTGTTGATCAGCACCGTGTGGCCAAGGTGCAGGTCGGGCGCGGTCGGGTCGAAGCCGGCCTTGATGCGCAGAGGTTGGCCGCGCTTGAGCTTCTCCACCAGTTCCGACTCGACCAGTACTTCTTCCGCACCGCGCTTGATAAGCGCAAGCTGCTCTTCAACCGACTTCATAGACAAACCCGCAAGGCTCAGATTCAGGGGGAGCCAACCATACAAGATCGGCCGTCAATTACAAGTTTCGCAAAGGAATGTGACCCGAACACGGGGTTGCGGCGTCTACGCGCCCTTGCGTGAAAATGGATTTGGTTATATTTTATACAGTTATTTCATCTTCATCATGTCATTCATCTTTTCCATTTCACCTTTTTCAAAGTCACCTTGCCCATGACCAACGAACCGCCTAAAGCGCCCCCGCTTTATCCGAAGAGCCATCTGTTGGCCGCCAGCGGCATCGCCGCCCTGCTCAGCCTGGCTTTGCTGGTATTTCCCTCCAGCGAAGTGGAAGCCAAGAAAACCACCCTCAACCTCGAGCTGGAAAGCCCTGCCGAGCAATTGAAAGACGAATCCCGCGCTGCGCCTCTGGTGCAGGCACAAGATGAGCAAGGCTCGCCCTTCGCCCAGATCGAAGACACTCCCCCCGAGACACAGAAGGCCGAACAGCAAGCCCCTGCCGACGAGCCGGTCGCCGAAGCAGCCAAGGAACCTGGCCACCGCGAAGTCACCGTGGCCCGTGGCGACACGCTGTCCACCCTTTTTGCCAAGGTTGGCCTGCCGGCCAATGCAGTGCATGACCTGCTGGCCAGCAACAAGCAGGCCAAGCAGTTCAGCCAGCTCAAGCACGGCCAGGTGCTGCAGTTCGAACTCGACAAGGACGGCCAGCTGGCCAGCCTGCACAGCAAAGTCAGCAACCTCGAAACCATTCGCCTGACCAAAACCGCCAAGGGCTATACCTTCAACCGTGAAATCAGCAAGCCGGTCGTGCGTACCGCCTATGCCCATGGCGTGATCAAAAGCTCGCTGTCGGCTTCGGCCCAGCGCGCCGGCCTGTCTCACAGCATGACCATGGACATGGCCCGCGTGCTGGGTTACGACATCGACTTCGCCCAGGATATTCGCCCAGGCGATGAATTCGACGTGGTCTACGAGCAGAAGGTGATGGACGGCAAGGTCGTCGGCACCGGCAATATCCTGTCCGCCCGCTTCACCAACCGGGGCAAAACCTACACTGCCGTGCGCTACACCAACAAGCAGGGCAACACTACCTACTACACCGCCGACGGCAACAGTCTGCGCAAGGCATTCATCCGTACCCCGGTGGACTTTGCCCGCATCAGCTCGCGCTTTTCCGCCGGCCGCAAGCACCCGATCCTGAACAAGATCCGTGCCCACAAAGGCGTCGACTACGCCGCCCCACGCGGTACGCCAATCAAGGCAGCGGGTGACGGCCGCATCGAACTGGCCGGGCGCCGTGGCGGTTACGGCAACACCGTGATCATCCAGCACGGCAACCGTTACAAGACGCTATACGGCCACATGCAGGGCTTTGCCAAAGGCATCAAGACCGGCAGCACCGTGAAGCAGGGTCAGATCATTGGTTACATCGGCACCACTGGCCTGTCCACCGGGCCACACCTGCACTACGAGTTCCAGGTCAATGGCGTGCACGTCGACCCGCTGAGCCAGAAGGTTCCGATGGCCGACCCGATCGCCAAGAACGAGCGCCAGCGCTTCCTGCAGCAGAGTCAGCCGCTGATCGCCCGCATGGATCAGGAAAAGGCCACCCTGCTCGCAGCGAACAAGCGCTAAGCCATGGCGCTCTACTTGGGGGTAATGTCCGGCACCAGCCTCGATGGCCTGGACATCGCCCTGATCGAACAAGGCGAGCAGCCTGAACTGCTCGCCACCCATTACCTGCCCATGCCCGGCGACCTGCGCCAGGAACTGCTTGCGCTATGTAGCAGCGGCCCTGACGAGATCGCTCGTGCGGCACTGGCGGAAAATCGCTGGGCCACCCTGGCAGGCGAAGGCATCCGCCAACTGCTGGCTCGCCAGGGCCTGCAGGCCGATGCCATCCGCGCCATCGGCAGCCACGGCCAGACCATTCGCCACGAGCCTGCGCGCGGCTTTACCGTTCAGATCGGTAACCCGGCACTGCTCGCCGAGCTTACCGGCATCAGCGTGGTCGCCGACTTTCGCCGGCGCGATGTGGCTGCCGGTGGTCAAGGTGCGCCGCTGGTGCCGGCCTTCCACGAAACCCTTTTCGGCCATCTCGGCAAGCATCTGGCAGTCTTGAACGTGGGCGGTTTCAGCAACCTCAGCCTGATCGAGCAAGACAAGCCAGTCCACGGTTTCGACTGCGGCCCCGGTAACGTGTTGCTGGATGCCTGGATCGAGCGCAAGCACGGTCAGGCCTATGATGCCGATGGTGCCTGGGCAGCGTCTGGAGTGGTGCAGGCCGGCTTGCTCAACGCATTGCTGGCCGACCCGTTCTTCGCCGGTAGCGGCCCGAAGAGCACGGGCCGCGAGGTGTTCAACCTGGCTTGGCTGGATGGCCACGTGGCCCGCCTGCCTGCCTACCGCGATGAGGATGTACAGGCGACACTGCTTGAGCTGACCGCACGCAGCATCATCGACTCACTGGTCAATGCCCAACAAGGCACCGAAGCACTGCTGGTATGTGGTGGCGGCGCACGCAACGGTGCACTGATGGCCCGCCTCGGCCAGTTGTTACCTGAAGCCCGCGTCACCAGCACTGGCACTCACGGCGTTGACCCTGACTGGGTAGAAGCCATGGCTTTTGCCTGGCTGGCCCATTGCTGCCTGGAAGGCATCCCCGCCAACCGCCCCAGCGTCACTGCCGCCAAGGGCCTGCGCATACTGGGCGCAATCTACCCGGCCTAACCGCTACGCCAGAAAGCAAAACGCCGCGCAATTGCGCGGCGTTTTCATAGGGCCAGGCCTCAGATCGAGAACGAAGACCCGCAACCGCAAGTGGTGGCGGCATTCGGGTTCTTGATCACGAAACGCGAGCCTTCCAGGCCTTCCTGGTAATCCACTTCGGCGCCGGCCAGGTACTGGAAGCTCATTGGGTCGACCACCAGCGACACGCCTTCACGCTCGACGATGGTGTCGTCTTCGGCCACATCCTCATCGAAAGTGAAGCCGTACTGGAAGCCCGAGCAACCGCCACCGGTCACGAACACCCGCAACTTCAGACGTTCATTGCCTTCCTCATTGACCAGGTTCTTCACTTTCTGGGCTGCCCCATGGGTGAATTCCAGACCGGTAGGGGTGAAGGTTTCGACGCTCATGTTGATTCTCCCGGCGCGGTAGCCGTCTTAAAACTCGATGACGCGCATTATCCGCTTTCCCGAGAAAATCGGTCAAGAATTGTGCGGCTTTAGTCGCGACATACAAAAAGGCCCGCACGACGCGGGCCTTTTCAAAGCAAGGATGCTTACGGCAGCAAGCCAGCGTGGGACAAGCCCATGCGCTCATCCAGGCCGAACAGGATGTTCAGGTTCTGTACCGCCTGGCCCGACGCGCCCTTGACCAGGTTGTCGATCACCGACAGCACCACCACCAGGTCACCACCCTGCGGGCGGTGAACCGCAATGCGGCAGACGTTGGCGCCGCGCACGCTACGGGTTTCCGGGTGGCTGCCCGCTGGCATCACGTCGACGAACGGCTCATCGGCGTAGCGCTTCTCGAACAGCGCCTGCAGGTCGACCGAGGTATCGACGACATTTGCGTACAGGGTGGCGTGGATACCACGGATCATCGGCGTCAGGTGCGGCACGAAGGTCAGGCCGATGTCCTTGCCAGCGGCCAGGCGCAGGCCCTGGCTGATTTCCGGCAGGTGGCGATGGCCCTTGACCGCGTAGGCCTTCATGCTTTCGCCGGCTTCGCAGAACAGCGAACCCACTGCCGCACCACGGCCAGCACCGCTGACACCCGACTTGCAGTCGGCGATCAGCCGCGACGGGTCGGCCAGGCCCGCTTCCAGCAGCGGCAGGAAGCCCAGCTGGGTGGCGGTCGGGTAGCAACCCGGCACTGCAATCAGGCGCGCCTGGCGGATTTTCTCGCGGTTGACCTCAGGCAGGCCGTACACCGCGTCCTTGAGCAGCTCTGGAGCACCGTGCGGCTGGCCGTACCACTTGCCCCATTCGGTGGCATCCTGCAGGCGGAAGTCGGCCGACAGGTCGATCACCTTGGTGCCGGCTGCCAGCAGTTCACCGGCCAGTGCATGGGCGACACCGTGCGGGGTGGCGAAGAACACCACGTCACAGGCAGACAGGGTCTTGCTGTCCGGCACGCTGAACGCCAGCCCGTCATAGTGGCCGCGCAGGTTCGGGTACATGTCCGCCACCGCCACACCCGCCTCGGAGCGCGAAGTGATGACCGCCACTTCGGCCTGTGGATGCTGTGCCAGCAGACGCAACAGTTCGACGCCGGTGTAACCCGTGCCGCCGACGATACCGACCTTGATCATAACGCTTGCCCCTTATCAACGAGCCGTCTGGAAAGCGCACGATAATAGGGGCGCAAGGCGCCTGTAACAACTCTTCGGGTGACCCTTCGGGCGCTTGACCACTACTATCTGACGACCGTGAATACCTGAAGGAACTCCCTCCATGCTCTACCTATGGATCAAAGCGCTGCATATCGTCAGCGTGGTTTGCTGGTTCGCCGGCCTTTTCTACCTGCCCAGGCTGTTCGTCTACCACGCCCAAAGCCAAGACAGCATCAGCCAGGACCGCTTCGTGACCATGGAGCGCAAGCTGTACCGCGGCATCATGAACCCGGCGATGATCGCCACCTACGTGTTCGGCGCGTGGATGCTGTACCTCACCCCCGGCTGGCTGAGCCAGGGCTGGCTGCATGCCAAGCTGACCCTGGTCATCCTGCTGACCGGCTACCATCACATGTGTGGCGCCCAGCGCAAACGCTTCGCCAGCGGCAACAACACCCGCAGCCACGTCTACTATCGCTGGTTCAACGAAGTACCCGTGCTGTTCCTGCTGGGTATCGTAATTCTGGTGGTGGTCAAACCGTTCTGACATAGCCACCCGCACAAGGAGCTTTGCCATGTCGCTACCCGCCTCGCTCGAACAACGCCTGCGCCTGCCCGTGGTTGCCGCACCGATGTTCCTGATCTCCAACCCCCGACTGGTGCTGGCCTGCTGCGCCAACGGCGTGGTGGGCAGCTTTCCGGCCCTGAACCAGCGTGACAGCGCCGGCTTCAAGGCGTGGCTGGAAGAGATCGAGGCAGGCTTGGCACAACTTCAGACACCCGCGCCCTACGCGGTCAACCTGATCGTTCACCCGACCAACCCGCGCCTGCAGGCCGACCTGGCCTTGTGCGTAGAGCACCGCGTACCAATCGTCATTACCAGCCTTGGCGCAGTGAAGGAGGTGGTCGATGCGGTGCACGGATACGGTGGGCTGGTGTTCCACGATGTCACCACCCGCCGCCACGCCGAAAAAGCTGCTGAAGCAGGCGTGGACGGGTTGATCGCTGTCGCCGCTGGTGCGGGTGGCCATGCCGGCACCTGGAGCCCGTTCGCCCTGGCTGCGGAGATTCGCCAGTTCTTCGACAAGACCCTGCTGCTGGCCGGCTGCATGAACCACGGCCATGAGATCCTGGCTGCGCAACTATTGGGCGCTGACCTGGCCTACATGGGCACGCGCTTCATCGCCACGGCAGAAAGCCACGCCCAGAACGCCTACAAGCAGATGCTGCTGAGCGCCCACGCGGCAGACATCATCCACACACCGGCAGTATCCGGCATCCCTGCCAGCTTCCTGCGCCCGAGCCTGGAGCAGGCCGGCTATGACATGAATGCCCTCAAGAGCAGCCATGAACAGGGCAAGCTCAAACCGATCGACGACGAAGCCAAAGCCTGGAAGACCGTCTGGTCGGCGGGCCAGGGCGTCGGTGGTATAGACGACCTGCCCAGTGCCCGCGCCCTGATCGAGCGCCTGCACAGCGAGTACCGGGAGGCACTGGAACGCTGCCAGGCCCTGCGCGCCCGCACCTTGTAGCAAAAGGCAACACCTTGCCTGGCCAAGCTGTACACTAGGCGCCCTCTTCCGGCCCCAGGAGCCTTGCATGACCCGTTACGCCATGATCACCGGTGCTTCCAGCGGCCTGGGCCTGGCCCTGGCGGAAGCCCTGGCACGGCGCGGGCGCAACCTGATCCTGGTGGCACGCCAGCGAGAAACGCTGGAACCGGTAGCCATCGAGCTGACCCAACGCTTTGGTGTCGAGGTACTGTTTCGCGCCTGCGACCTCAGCCAGCCGCTACGCCTGTCTGGCTTCGTGCTGGAGCTGGAAGAAGGCGAGCGGCGTATCGACCTGCTCGTGAACTGCGCCGGCCTGCGTACCTACGGGCCGTTCCTGGCCCATGAGTGGGCCGACGAGCAGGACCTGCTGGAGGTCAACGTACTGGCCCTGAGCCGCCTGTGTCACGCGATCGGCAACCTGATGGCCGTACAGGGCGGCGGGCAGATCCTCAACGTCGCGGGCCTGGCCGGGGTCGCCCCTGGCCCATGGATGGCAGCCTATGCTGCCAGCAAGGCGTATGTACTGAGTTTTTCCCAGGCCCTGCGCGAAGAACTCAAGCGCACCGGCATCAAGGTTTCGGTGCTATGCCCCGGCCCGGTCCGCTCCTCACGCCGACGCATACCGCGGCTCGATGGCAAACCACGCTGCCTGAGCCCCGAGGAAGTGGCGTTGTACACCGTTCGTGCGCTGGACAAGAACCGCGCACTGATCCTGCCCGGCCGGCGCAACCGCTGGCTGGCATTTGCCCCACGCCTGCTGCCACGCTGGCTGCTGCGCAAGCTCGCCGGGGCCATCCACCGCCGCTATTGCCCGGTCGGCATGGAATAGCCACTGGGCGAGCGGCGCCCGGCTGAGTACACTCGGCCCGACCCTCACCATGGAGCAAGTGCTGTGGACGATCTTTTCCTCAAAATCATCAACCGGGAAATCCCGGCGGATATCATCTACGAAGACGACCAGATCCTGGCCTTCAAGGACATTGCACCCGCGGCACCGGTACATTTTCTGGTCATCCCGAAAAAGCACATCCGCACGCTGAATGACCTGACCGAAGAAGACAAGGCTCTGGCTGGCCACATCCTGTTCACTGCCCAGCGTCTGGCAGTCGAGCAAGGCTGCGAGGAAGGTTTCCGCGTGGTCATGAACTGCAACCCGAAAGGCGGCCAGACTGTCTACCACATCCATATGCATGTGCTTGGCCAGCGCCAGATGAACTGGCCACCGGGCTGATCCACGGCAAGCGACCCCGCCGCTATTGCGGTAAACTGTCGGGCACATTCTTGCGGAGGTGCCCGATGGCTACCGAACGTCACTACTCGCCGCTCGACCGCTTGTTGCTGCAGGCCGATACCGCCATGCGCACCTTGCTGCCCTTCAGCGGCCAACCCGCCCGGCCATCGCCGGCCATCGTCCAGCCAGACGTCGACCTCGACGAGCAGCAGACCCGCCACATCGCCGGGCTGATGCGTATCAACCACACCGGTGAAGTGTGCGCCCAGGCGCTGTACCAGGGCCAGGCCCTGACCGCCAAGCTGCCCGAAGTGCGCAAGGCCATGGAGCATGCCGCCGAGGAAGAAGTGGACCACCTGGCCTGGTGCGAGCAACGCATTCGCCAGCTGAACAGCCACCCGAGCGTGCTCAACCCCCTGTTTTACGGCATGTCGTTCGGCATCGGCGCGCTCGCCGGGCTTGTCAGCGACAAGGTCAGCCTGGGCTTCGTCGCCGCCACCGAGCACCAGGTGTGCAAGCACCTCGACGAGCACCTGGAGCAGATCCCGCACGAAGATGAAAAATCCCGGGCCATTCTCGAACAAATGCGCGTCGACGAAGAGCAGCACGCCGAGTCTGCCCTGGAAGCCGGCGGCTATCGCTTCCCGGCGCCGGTCCGCTTTGGCATGAGCTTGCTGGCCAAGGTCATGACCAAGAGCACTTACCGCATCTGAAGGCATCACCATGACGGACCGTTTCGACGCCAAGGACCTGGCGCGCGCCGTGCAAGCCGGCATTCTCCAGCCGGGCCAGGACCAGGCGCTGCTTGCATTCCTGCGCCAGCAACCGGCGCACCGGGGCAGCTTCCAGCTGGCCCATGTCGCCTTCTACTTTGGCGCCATGCTGATCATGGCGGCCATGGGCTGGCTGCTCACCGAGGCGTGGATGCGCATCGGTGACATCGCCCTGCTGGTCATCGCCAGCCTGTACATCCTGTTGCTCACAGTGTTCGCCCTCAACCTGCAACGGCGCGCCCAGCCTGTCGCTGCCGGGGTGTTGGCCGCGGTGGCCGTCAGCATCGTGCCCTTGGCAGTGTTCGCCATCGAACGCCTGGCCGGTTGGTGGCCACTGGACGACGCGCAAGCCAACTATCACCAGTACTACACCTACGTGCAGGGCGGCTGGTTGGCGATGGAAGCGGCCACGGTGCTTGCCGGGCTACTGATGTTGCGGCTGATCCCCTACCCGTTCATTGTCATGCCAATGGCTGTGGCGTTGTGGTTCATGTCGATGGACCTGAGCGAATGGTTCTTCGGCTCGCCGTTCAGCTGGGAGCAGCGCCGCGAGGTTTCGTTGTGGTTCGGGCTGGGTTTGCTGGTGGTATTCCTGGTGATAGACGGTCGCACGCGAGAGGACTACGCCCGCTGGGGCTACCTGGCCGGGGTGGCCGCATTCTGGGGCGGGTTGACGCTGCTGGACAGCGGCAGTGAGTTGGGCAAGGCCATGTACTGCCTCATCAACGTAGCGTTGATGGGCACGGCGGTTCTGTTGCGCAGGCCGGTATTCATGGTATTTGGGGCGCTGGGGGTGGCGGCTTACCTGGGGTACCTGTCGTACGAGGTGTTTGCCGAATCGCTGCTGTTCCCGGTGGTGTTGACCCTGATCGGGCTGGGGGTTATCGGGCTGGGGCTGGTTTACCAGAAGCGGCGGGAGCGGTTGAGCCACGTGATGCGAGGATGGTTGCCAGGGTGGATGCAAGCTGCACTGCCGGCGCTTCGGCGCTGATATTGCCGGGGCTGCTTTGCAGCCCCGGTTTCTCTAAGTCAACCCAGCTCAACAATCTCGTAACCATGGGTAATCTCAACCCCGGCACGCTCGAGCATGATCGAAGCCGAGCAGTACTTCTCCGCCGACAGCTCCACCGCCCGCTTGACCTGGGCTTCTTTCAACGCACGGCCTTTCACCACGAAATTCATGTGAATCTTGGTGAACACCTTCGGGTCTTCGCTGGCACGCTCGGCTTCCAGAAAGGCCTCGCAGCTTTCCACCGCCTGGCGCGATTTCTTCAGGATGCTCACCACGTCAAAGCTGCTGCAGCCACCCAGGCCCAACAGCAGCATTTCCATCGGGCGCACACCCAGGTTGCGGCCGCCGGCCTCGGGCGGGCCGTCCATCACGACGACATGGCCACTCCCCGATTCGCCGAGGAACATGGCCTCACCGGCCCACTGGATACGTGCCTTCATCTACCCGGACTCCTGATTTTCGGAAAAGGGTGTCAGCTTAGACCTTGTGCGGCTGTGGGAAAAGTACGAGAGGTGTCGGTTTAGTACCGAAACATCCTGTAGTGTCTGATAAGCTGGCGCCAAATGACTGGCGCTCGCCGCCAGCCAACCTCTATAAAAAGCCTATGCGTCGTATCGAACAGGATTTCGTGATGGTTGCCTCCGCCCTACCCGCCAAGATCAAGAATATCGACAAGCTGCTGGTGCACTGCCAGCGCCGACGCTATACCGCCAAAAGCAACATCATCTGCGCCGGCGACCGGGCCGAGACACTGTCGTTCATCATCAAGGGTTCGGTGACCATCCTCATCGAAGACGACGACGGGCATGAAATGATCATTGCCTACCTCAACAATGGCGATTTCTTTGGCGAGCTGGGCCTGTTCGAACCCGTTGAAGGTGAACAGCAGCGCAGTGCCTGGGTACGGGCCAAGACCGAATGCGAAGTGGCCGAGATCAGTTACGAGAAGTTTCGCGAACTGGCGCGCCAGGACCCGGAAATCCTCTACGCGCTGGGCAGCCAGATGGCCCAGCGCCTGCGCAACACCACGCGCAAAGTCGGCGACCTGGCCTTTTTCGACGTGACCGGGCGGGTTGCCCGCTGCCTGCTGGAGCTGTGCAAGCAGCCTGATGCCATGACCCACCCCGACGGCATGCAGATCAAGATTACCCGTCAGGAAATCGGCCGTATTGTCGGTTGCTCCCGGGAAATGGTCGGCCGCGTCCTCAAGGACCTTGAAGAGCGCAGCCTGGTGCAGGTCAAGGGCAAGACCATGGTGGTCTACGGTACCCGCTAGTCTTTGGGCAGGTCTGCCAGCACCTTGGCGTAAGCCTGTGACAGGCGCTCGAACCAGGGCGCCTCGGGTGCCACTTCATGCAAGGCGATGTGCGCGTCGGCGCGGCAGCGTTGCTCCAGGTCGCAGCATTCATTGAAGCGGTTGACCGCCGCCACCATCGACTCCCGTTCGTTGTCCAGCAGCAACGCACCGTGCACCAGCACCACCGGGCGCTTGCCGCCCAGCCCTTGGCGCCAGCGCTGGGCAGTGCCCACCAGCTTGCGGCCATTGAGGTTGACGTTGTAGCGGCCATCGCAGAACGCCCCGTCGATTTCCCCCACCGACGCCACCCCACCCCACTCACGCAGCACATCGCACAGCGGCAGGCACAAACGTTCGTAGGCATTCTCGATGCGGCCATGATCACCTTCGCTGCGCGGGGCGACATAGACCAGTGCAACGTTCACGGTCGAATGCGACTGCGGTACCGGTTCACCGCCCGTCTCACGCAGCAGCACCGGCCAGCCGGCAATCGCCAGCTCCGAGCAGGCGGCCTCGAAGTTGTCCAGACGGCTCATGCGCCGGGGCATGACCAGGGCATGGTCGGTGGGGCGCCAGAACAGCACGCCACTGTCGCGTTCGCCGCGGCACACGGCAGCCAGCAGTTCCTGTTCGGCGTGCAGGCCTTGTTCGACGGTCAGGGCCAGGGGTTGATCGGTCATTGATCCACCTTTGATGTTGTTATTGATGGCCTCTTCGCGGCGGTCCGGCGCGAGAGGCCATGACAGGCATACAAAAAAGCCGGCATAAACGCCGGCTTCATTTATTCAGTCCAGTGGCTGAACAGTCTTCTTCACCTGCTCCGGGAAGAACAACCGCTGCAACTCCAGCCCAGGCTGCTCGGCGCGCATGAACGCTTCGCCCACCAGGAACGAGTAAACCTCGTTGATCGCCATCAGCTCCACATCGGCCCGGTTGAGAATGCCACTCTCGGTAATTGCCAGGCGGTCACGCGGAATACGCGGCAGCAGGTCGAGTGTGGTTTCCAGGCTGACCTCGAAGGTATGCAGGTTGCGGTTGTTCACCCCCACCAGCGGCGTATCCAGGGTTTTCAGCGCGCGTTCCAGCTCATCACCGTCGTGCACTTCCACCAGCACGTCGAGGCCGACATCCTTGGCCGTAGCCGCCAGCTCGGCCATCTTCACGTCATCCAGTGCCGACACGATCAACAGCACACAGTCCGCACCCAAGGCCCGGGCTTCGACGATCTGGTAAGGGTCGACCATGAAGTCTTTGCGGATAACCGGCAGCGATACCGCCGCGCGGGCCTGCTGCAGGTATTCATCGGCACCCTGGAAATAATCGACATCGGTCAACACCGACAGGCAGGTAGCGCCGCCTTTCTCGTAGCTAACCGCGATTTCCGCCGGCACGAAATGCTCATGGATCACGCCCTTGCTAGGCGAAGCCTTCTTGATTTCGGCAATCACGGCTGGCTGCTTGCGCTTGGCCTGCTCGATCAGCGCATTGGCGAAGCCACGCGGGGCATCGGCAGTTTTGGCCAGGCGTTCCAGCTCGGCAAGGCTGACGCGCGCGCTGCGCTCGGCCACCTCCTGGAACTTGCGGGCAATGATCCTTTCCAGCACCGTCGGCACACTCATGCTTCGTTCTCCACCTTGAATACTGCAGTAAAGGCACCCAGCTCCTGCAGCTTTTCCCAGGCCAGGCCGGTGTGCAGTACATCGTGGGCCAGTTCCACGCCCTGAGCCAGGGTCATCGCGTGATCGGCGGCATAGAGGGCAGCCCCCGCGTTGAGCACGATCATTTCAGCGGCTTTCTGGCCGTTTTCGGTCTTGCGCCGGCCCAGCGCATCGCGGATCAGCTCAAGCGACGCTTGCGGGTTCTCGACAGCCAGGCCATGCAGGCTCTGGCTCTTCATGCCAAGGTCTTCCGGCTCGACCCAGTATTCAGTGATTTCGCCGTTCTTCAACTCGGCAACAAAAGTAGGGGCAGCCAGGCTGAACTCATCCAGGCCGTCCTTCGAATGCACCACCAGCACATGCTTGCTGCCCAGGCGCTGCAGTACCTCGGCCAACGGGCGGCACAGGGTCTGGGCGAACACGCCGACCACCTGGTGCTTCACTCCGGCCGGATTCGTAAGCGGGCCGAGCATGTTGAACAGGGTACGCAGCCCCAGGTCGCGACGCGGGCCGGCAGCATGCTTCATGGCCGAATGATGGCTTTGCGCGAACATGAAGCCGATGCCTAAGCTGTCAATACAGCGGGCCACCTGGGTGGGCGTCAGGTTCAGGTAGATACCGGCGGCTTCCAGCAGGTCGGCGCTACCGCTCTTGCCCGACACCGCGCGGTTACCGTGCTTGGCCACGGTGCAGCCTGCCGCCGCCAGGACGAACGACGAAGCGGTGGACACGTTGAAGATGTTGGCGCCATCACCGCCGGTGCCGACGATGTCGACCACGCCATCGAGGCTTTTCAGTTCGACCTTGTCGGCCAGTTCACGCATGACCGAAACCGCACCGACAATTTCGTCGATGCTTTCGCTTTTCATGCGCATGCCCATCAGGAAGGCACCGATCTGCGCTTCAGTGCACTGGCCAGTCATGATCTGGCGCATCACATCGCGCATTTCTTCGGTAGTAAGGTCCAGCTGGCCGACGATACGGCTTAACGCACTCTTGATATCCATGCTCGATCCTTAGCGGCGGCCGCCGGTCTGCTTGAGGAAGTTGGCGAACAGCTCGTGGCCCTGTTCGGTCAGGATCGACTCGGGGTGGAACTGCACCCCTTCGATATTCAGCGTCTTGTGGCGCAGGCCCATGATTTCATCGACCGAGCCGTCTTCATGCGCGGTCCAGGCGGTGACTTCCAGGCAGTCGGGCAAGGTTTCGCGCTTGACCACCAGCGAGTGGTATCGGGTAACGGTCAGCGGGTTGTTGAGCCCGGTGAACACACCCAGGTCGCGGTGATGCACCGGGCTGGTCTTGCCGTGCATCACCTGGCGGGCACGCACCACGTCCCCCCCAAAGGCCTGGCCGATGGACTGATGGCCCAGGCACACGCCCAGGATCGGCAGCTTGCCGGCAAAATGCAGGATGGCCTCGATGGACACACCGGCCTCGCTCGGTGTGCACGGGCCTGGGGATACGACGATGCGCTCAGGGTTGAGTGCTTCGATCTGGGCGATGGTCATTTCGTCGTTGCGAATGACCTTCACCTCGGCCCCCAACTCGCCCAGGTACTGCACGACGTTGTAAGTGAATGAGTCGTAATTGTCGATCATCAGTAACATGGTGTTAAACCTCTTGGACTTACTGACTTCAGAATTCGAACCTTCCTGCTGCCGTCACGGGCACGGCTTCGCCACAAAGGGCAGAAAATGAAGAAGGCAAACGGGGACGGGCCGGGCGGGCCGGCAAGAGATAAAGTCAGGCGCGCCAACGCCAACGGGCGTGGGCCTTGATTACGCGCATCAAGAGTTTGCTGACGATCAACACAGGATAGGTCTCGCTCATACGTCCCGGCACAGTAGCTTACCGGGGCGGCGGGCGCAATATGCCTGTAAACACGGGGAAACGAATGGACTTGGGAGGGATGCACGGCGATTTGCTAAGGTCGATCGGGCAGTACCTCATAAAAACAAAGAAAAGGATGTTCCCTGATGCGAAAAGCCCTGTTATTGCGCTTTACCCTCGCCTCATTGGCATTAGCCTGCAGCCAGGCATTCGCGGCACCCTCGCCCTACTCCGGCATGATTGTGTTTGGCGACAGCCTCAGCGATGCCGGGCAGTTTGGCGGCGTGCGCTTCACCAACCTCGATGCCAATGGCAACTATGCGCCAGTGTCACCGATGATCCTCGGCGGGCAGCTGGGTGTGAACCCGACCGAGCTTGGCCCTTCCACCTCCCCTCTCAATCCGGTATTGGGGCTTCCCGACGGCAATAACTGGGCAGTCGGTGGCTACACCACCCAACAGATCCTGGATTCGATCACCAGCACTTCCGAGACGGTCATCCCGCCAGGACGCCCCGGCGCCGGGCAGGTATTACGGGAGAAGCCAGGCTACCTGGCTAACGGCCTGCGCGCCGACCCTAACGCACTGTACTACCTGACTGGTGGTGGTAATGACTTCCTGCAGGGCCTGGTCAACAGCCCCGCCGATGCCGCAGCCGCCGGTGCCCGCCTGGCCGCCAGCGCCCAGGCCCTGCAACAAGGTGGCGCCCGCTACATCATGGTCTGGCTGCTCCCGGACCTTGGCCAAACACCGAACTTCAGCGGCACGCCGCAGCAGACCCCCCTGTCATTACTGTCTGGTGTCTTCAACCAGTCGCTGCTCAGCCAACTGGGGCAAATTGACGCCGAGATCATCCCGCTGAACGTGCCCATGCTGCTGAGCGAGGCACTGGCCAGCCCCAGCCAGTTCGGCCTGGCCACCGGCCAGAACCTGGTGGGTACCTGCTACAGCGGCGAAGGTTGCGTGGAAAACCCGGTGTACGGCATCAACGGCACAACACCAGACCCGACCAAGCTGCTGTTCAACGACTTGGTGCACCCGACCATCGCTGGCCAGCAACTGATCGCCGATTACGCCTACTCGATCCTCTCCGCACCATGGGAACTGACCCTGCTTCCGGAAATGGCCCACACAAGCCTGCGTGCCCACCAGGACGAACTGCGCAACCAGTGGCAGACACCCTGGCAGGCCGTTGGCCAGTGGCAAGCCTTTGTCGCCAGCGGCGCCCAGGACCTGGATTTCGACGGCCAGAGCAGCGCGGCCAGTGGCGATGGCCGCGGCTACAACCTGACCGTGGGGGGCAGCTATCGCCTGAACGACGCCTGGCGCCTGGGCCTGGCGGGAGGCGTATACCGGCAGAAACTGGAAGCCGGCGGACACGACTCGGACTACACGCTGAACAGCTATCTGGCCAGCGCCTTTGCCCAATACCGCCAGGACCGCTGGTGGGCGGATGCCGCGCTGACCGCCGGGCACCTGGACTACAGCGACCTGAAGCGCACCTTCGCCCTTGGCGTGAATGACCGCAGCGAAAAAGGCGACACTGATGGCGAGGCCTGGGCGATATCCGGGCGGCTGGGCTACAACCTGGCAGCCGACAGCAGCAACTGGCAGCTGGCACCCTTCATCAGTGCCGACTATGCGCGCGTGAAGGTGGATGGTTACGACGAGAAGAGTGGTCGCTCGACGGCGCTGGGCTTCGATGACCAGGCGCGCACGTCACGCCGCCTGGGCCTGGGTTTGCAGGGCAGTGTGCAGGTGCTGCCGAGTACCCGGCTGTTCGCAGAAGTGGCGCAGGAACATGAGTTCGAGGATGACCGGCAGGATGTGACCATGCACCTCACCAGCTTGCCGGCGAATGACTTCACCCTGACCGGGTATACGCCGCACAGCGACCTGACCCGGGCGAGCCTGGGGGTAAGCCATGAAGTGGTGGCAGGGGTGCATTTGCGCGGAAACTACAACTGGCGCAAGAGTGATGAATTGACCCAGCAGGGGGTGAGCCTGGGGATCAGCGTGGACTTCTGAATAGATGGGGCCGCTTGGCGGCCCCAATCCATTTACTTGGCGGAAGTCTGCTCAGCCAAGGCGACCGCACGGAACATCGCGCGGCGCTTGTTGATGGTTTCTTCCCACTCGAGCGCCGGCACCGAGTCGGCAACGATGCCGCCACCGGCCTGCACATGCAGTTCGCCGTCCTTGATCACGGCAGTACGGATGGCAATCGCGGTGTCCATGTTGCCATTCCAGGCAAAATACCCCACGGCACCACCGTAAACCCCACGCTTGACCGGCTCCAGTTCGTCGATGATCTCCATCGCACGAATCTTCGGTGCGCCCGACAAGGTGCCAGCCGGCAAAATCGCCCGCAGCGCATCCATCGCCGTCAGCCCTTCACGCAGCTGGCCGGTGACGTTGGAGACAATGTGCATAACATTGGAATAACGCTCGATCACCATCTTCTCGGTCAGCCGCACGCTGCCGGTCGAGGACACACGGCCCACGTCGTTACGGCCCAGGTCGATCAGCATCAGGTGCTCGGCGATTTCCTTGTCGTCCGACAGCAGGTCGTCTTCCAACGCACGGTCGGCCTCTTCGGTCGCTCCACGCGGGCGAGTACCGGCAATCGGGCGCACGGTAACCAGGTTGTCCTCGACACGCACCAGCACCTCGGGCGAACTGCCAACCACATGGAAGTCACCGAAGTTGAAGAAGTACATGTAGGGCGTCGGGTTGAAGCAGCGCAGCGCGCGGTACAGGTCGATAGGCGCTGCCTTGAAGTCGATGGACATGCGCTGCGACGGCACCACTTGCATGCAGTCACCGGCCAGGATGTATTCCTTGATACGGCCGACTGCGTTCTCGTAGTCCTCACGCGTGTAGCTGGAGCGGAATTCCGGCTCGGCGGCCTGCGGGCCACTCAAGTCCAAGCCACGGCGCGGGGTGATCGGCTGACGCAGGGTTTCCAGCAGGCCTTGCAGCCGTGCCTGGCCCTGTTCGAAGGCTTGCTCTTCAGCCGGGTCGACCAGCACGATCGCGTGCATCTTGCCTGCCAGGTTGTCGAACACCACTACGGCATCGGACACCATCAGCAGAATATCCGGCACACCCAGCGGGTCCGGGTTGGGGCTGGCGCCCAGGCGCTTTTCCACATAACGCACGCAGTCGTAGCCGAAGTAGCCGACCAGGCCGCCGTTGAAGCGCGGCAGGCCGGGGATGTCGGCGACCTTGTAACGGTCCTTGAAGCTTTCGACGAACGCCAGCGGGTCTTCGACATCGTGGCTTTCCACCTCGACGCCATCATGCAAGATGCTGACGTGGTAGCCGTGAACGCGCATCACGGTGCGCGACGGCAGGCCGATCATCGAGTAACGGCCCCACTTCTCGCCGCCCTGCACCGACTCGAGCAGGTACGAGTTGGGTTGGTCGGCCAGTTTCAGGTAGATCGACAGCGGCGTGTCGAAGTCGGCCAGGGTTTCGCAGGCCAGGGGGATGCGGTTGTAGCCGACAGCGGCCAGGCGCAGGAATTCTTCGCGGTTCATGAGTAGCCTCGTGGCAAGCAGCAATAAGTCAGGCAAACGGATGGGCCGGCACACGCCGGCAGGCAGAAGTCAGGCGCGCCAACGCCAACGGGCCAGAGCCTTGATGACTTTCATCCAGAATTTGCCAGTAACCGCCACGGTGGACTCTCTGTCTTGTGAGGCTTGAAGGTCCGCCAACGTTATCCCAGTGGCCGGGTCTTCGCAACCGGGCAGCAAGGCGCGCAGGTCATCGATCACAAGGCTGGGGGTTTCGTCGTGGATCGGCCGGCCATGGTTGTAGCCGTAGGTCAGCCCCACGCATTGCACGCCAGCCGCCTTGGCCGCCAGCACGTCACTGCGCGAATCACCGACGAACAACGATTGTTGCGGGGTAACGCCGGCCATCTGCATGACGAACAGCAACGCCGCCGGGTCCGGTTTTTTCTGCGGCAGGGTGTCGCCGCCGATGATCCAGCGGAAATAGCGGCCGATCTTCATCTGGTCCAACAAAGGGGCGACGAAGCGCTCCGGCTTGTTGGTGATCAGTGCCATTTCCACACCCTGCTTCTGCAGCCAGCGCAGGGTGTCTTTCACGCCGGGATAAACCACGGTGAGCTCATGGCTTTGGGCATAGGCTTCCATGAACAGCGCCAGGCCCTGCTCGGCCAGCACATCATCCACAGCGTCATGCTCAATACCGCCCGCCAGTGCTCGGCGCACCAACACCTGGGCGCCATTGCCAACCCAATGGCGCACCGCCTCAAGGCCCGCAGGCGGGCGCCCAAGTTCGAGCAGCATGCGGTCCACGGCGGCGGCCAGGTCTGGCACGGAGTCGATCAGGGTACCGTCCAGATCGAACATCACCAGCCTGGGCAGCGTCCCCGGGAACAGCTGCTCGAAGCCACTCATGGGCGGGCCTGAGCCAGCTCGGCGCGCATCTTGGCAATGACTTCCTGGTAGTCCGGGGCGTTGAAGATCGCCGAGCCGGCCACGAAGGTGTCGGCGCCAGCGGCAGCGATCTCGCGGATGTTGTTGACGTTGACGCCGCCGTCGATTTCCAGGCGGATATCACGGCCACTGGCGTCGATCAGCGCACGCGCTTCGCGCAGCTTGTCGAGGGTGCCGGGGATGAACTTCTGCCCGCCGAAGCCTGGGTTGACACTCATCAGCAGCACCATGTCGATCTTGTCCATCACGTACTTCAGGGCGTCCAGGCTGGTGGCCGGGTTGAACACCAGGCCGGCCTTGCAGCCCCCGTCCTTGATCAACTGCAGCGAGCGGTCGATGTGCTGGGTGGCTTCCGGGTGGAAGGTGATGTAGGTGGCGCCAGCCTCGATGAAGTCGCCGATGATGCGGTCGACCGGGCTGACCATCAGGTGCACGTCGATCGGCGCGGTGACGCCGTACTTGCGCAGGGCAGTGCACACCATCGGGCCGATGGTCAGGTTGGGAACGTAGTGGTTGTCCATGACATCGAAGTGAACGATGTCGGCACCCGCAGCCAAAACCTTGTCGACGTCCTCACCCAGGCGGGCGAAATCGGCGGAAAGAATGGAGGGGGCAATAGCGTAGGGCTGCATGGCGCACCTGTTGGCAGAATCACGGTGGCGCGCATTGTAACTCAGGCAAACGGGTAGAGGCTGATTGGTATCAATCCGTGTCGACCAGCTGTTTCAACCTGTACCGACCTCTTCGCGGGCTTGCCCGCGAAGAGGTCGGTACAGAAAACTGACAATCAGGCAGGCTGCTGGGTTCTCAGCTTCTCGCTACGCCCACGCAACCACTCCAGGGTCAGCAGCAATATCACCGAGAAGGCAATGAGCAAGGTCGCTGCCGCTGCAATGGTCGGGCTCAGGTTTTCGCGAATACCACTGAACATCTGCCGCGGCAGGGTCGCCTGCTCGGGCCCTGCCAGGAACAGGGTCACCACCACCTCGTCAAACGATGTGGCAAAGGCGAACAGCGCCCCCGAAATCACCCCGGGCGCAATCAGCGGCAGGGTCACCCGACGGAAGGTCAGCAGTGGCGACGCGCCCAGGCTGGCCGCCGCGCGCACCAGGTTGTAGTTGAAGCCCTGCAAGGTGGCCGACACGGTAATGATGACGAACGGTACACCCAGCACCGCATGCACCAGAATCAGCGAGGTGAAGCTGTTGCCCATCCCCAGCGGTGCAAAGAACAGGTAACTGGCTACACCGATAATCACGACCGGCACCACCATCGGCGAAATCACCAGCGCCATCACCAGCGACTTGCCGGGGAAATCGCCACGGGTCAGGCCGATGGCCGCCAGGGTGCCGAACACCATGGCCAGCACCGTGGCTGCCGGGGCGACGATGATGCTGTTCTTCAGCGCCCGCATCCATTCGGCCGAGCCGAAGAAGTCTTGGTACCACTGCAGTGAGAAGCCCTGCAGCGGGTACACCAGGAAGCTGCCACTGTTGAACGACAGCGGCACGATCACCAGTACCGGCAAGATCAGGAACAGCAGGATCAAACCGCAAAGAATGCGCAGGCTGTAGAACCAGACCCGCTCCACGGGCGACATGTATGGGCTCAACATCACAAGGCTCCTCAGCTCAGGCGCAGGCGGCTGGCGCCGACCAGCCAGCTATAGATCAGGTACAACAACACAGTCGCCAGCAGCAACAGCCCGCCCAGCGCGGTGGCCATGCCCCAGTTGATGCTGGTGTTGGTGTAGAAGGCAACGAAGTAGCTGACCATCTGGTCGTTCGGGCTGCCCAGCAGTGCCGGGGTGATGTAGTAGCCGATGGCCAGGATGAACACCAGCAGGCAACCCGCACCTACACCGGCGTAAGTCTGCGGGAAGTAAACCCTCCAGAAGCTGGCGAACGGGTGGCAGCCCAGCGAAATTGCCGCACGCATGTAGCTGGGCGAAATGCCCTTCATCACGCTGTACAGTGGCAGGATCATGAACGGCAGCAGGATGTGCACCATCGAGATGTAAACGCCGGTACGGTTGAACACCAGTTCCAGCGGTTGATCGATGATGCCCATGGCCATCAGCGCGCTGTTGATCAGGCCGCCCGACTGCAGCAGCACGATCCACGCCGCCACCCGCACCAGGATCGAAGTCCAGAACGGCAGCAGCACCAGGATCATCAGCAGGTTGCTCTGCCGGGTCGGCAGGTTGGCCAGTAAATAGGCCAGTGGGTAGGCCAGCACCAGGCAGATGGCGGTGATCACCACCCCCATCCACAGGGTACGGGCAAAAATGTCCAGGTAAATGGCCTGGTCCGGGGTGGCCTTGGCCAGTTCGCCAAGGTCATCGATGCGATGGTCGACAGAGGCCAGCAGGTAGAACGACGTCACCGAACTGGTATTGCGGCGTATCGCCTGCCAGTAGGCTGGATCACCCCAACGCTCGTCGACGGCCTGCAACGCCTCCTTATAAGAGGCAGGCTCAGCCTTGAATGGCAGTGCCCGGGCGGTCTTGGTCAACAAGCTGCGGTAACCGGCCAGCTCCATGTTCAAGCGCTTGGAAAGGTCGCCAAGGGTCTGGTTCTTGCGCGATTCGGCCAGGTCCTGGCTCAGCGCCTTGTACACATCTTCGCCGGGCAGGCTCTTGCCATCCCACTGGCTGATGACTTCGACCGTGCGTGGCAGGCCGCCGACCACTTCCGGGTTGCCGACGCTCTTGTACAGCAGCGCCGCGATCGGCACCAGGAACACCAGCAGAAGAAACAGCGCCAGCGGCGCGATCAACGCCTGCGCCTTCCAGCGGTTGACCCGCTCGGCGTGCTTGAGGCGCTGCTTGAGACTTGGACCTGCGCCTTCGTTGAGGGGCACTGCAATGGCCATGGCGAACTCCGCAATACAGGCTGAAATGGGGGCTGCGATGCAGCCCCGCACACTGGACGTTTACTTCTTCGCCGCCCAGGCGTTGAAGCGTTGCTCCAGCTGCTCGCTGTTGTCGGCCCAGAAGGCCACGTCGATCTGCACCTGGTTGGCGATGTTTTCAGGCGTGGTCGGCATGTCCTTCTTCACTTCGTCCGACAGCAGGCTCACAGCCTTGGCGTTGGCCGGGCCGTAGGCGATGTTCTCGGAGTAGGTTTTCTGCTGCTCGGGCTGCACGCTGAAAGCGATGAATTTCTTCGCTTCTTCGGCATCCTTGGCGCCTTTCGGAATGGCCCAGGCATCGAAGTCGTAGATGCCGCCGTTCCACACCACCTTGAGGTTGCTCTCTTTCTGCACAGCGGCAATACGGCCGTTGTATGCAGAACTCATGACCACGTCACCCGAGGCCAGGAACTGCGGTGGCTGTGCACCCGCTTCCCACCACTGGATGCTGGGCTTGAGCTCATCGAGCTTCTTGAACGCGCGGTCCTGGCCTTCCTTGGTGGCCAGCACTTTGTAGACGTCCTTGGGCGCAACGCCATCGGCCATCAGTGCGAATTCCATGGTGTACTTGGCACCTTTGCGCAGGCCGCGTTTGCCCGGGAATTTCTTGGTGTCCCAGAAATCAGCCCAGCTGGTAGGTGCGGTTTTCAGCTTGTCGGCATTGTAGGCCATGACCGTGGACCAGACGAAGAAGCCCACGCCGCACGGCTGGATGGCACCCGGCACGTAGTCACTCTCATTGCCAAACAGGGCTGGGTCGAGCTCTTCGAACATGCCCTCATCGCAACCACGCGCCAGCTCTGGCGACTCAACCTCTACCAGGTTCCACGACACGCTCTTGGTGTCGACCATCGCCTTGACCTTCGCCATTTCGCCGTTGTACTCACCGGCGACGATCTTGCCCTTACCCGCCTTCTCCCATGGCTCGTAGAACGCTTTTACCTGGGCCGCCTTGTTGGCGCCCCCGAACGAGATCACGGTGAGGTCTGCGGCCATGACCTGGCCAGCGGCGAACAGCCCCAAGGCCAGGGCGGTCAGTTTCAACTGCTTGCGCATTCTTATTCTCTCCACAGTACAGGGTTGGTGAAGCAATCCATCAATGGGCTTCGGCAATCGGATCGAGCGCGCGGGCGTGCTCCACCTCCCAGCCCAGCGGTACTACATCGCCCACGGCCAACGCCGGGTCGAGCTCGGCAATAGGCTGTTTCACGAAGAAGTCGCCCTTGCCGCAAACTTCCAGGCGCACCCGCACGTGGTCGCCCAGGTAAATGAATTCAGCCACCCGGCCAGAGAAGCGGTTCACGCAGCTTTCGCTGTGGCCGTTCAGGCGCACGCGTTCGGGGCGGATCGACAGGGTGACCGGCTCGCCGGCCTGACCGACATTCACCGCCAGCGCCTCTACCCGCTCACCGCGCGGCAGTTGCACCTGGCAGCGCTTGCCGTCGCTGGCCAGCAATGTGCCGTTGATGCGGTTGTTCTCGCCGATGAAGTTGGCGACGAAGGTATTGCAGGGCTCTTCGTACAGCGTGCGCGGGTCGGCGATCTGCTGGATCTCGCCCTGGTGGAACACCGCCACACGGTCGGACATGGTCAGTGCTTCGCCTTGGTCGTGGGTCACGTACACCACGGTCACACCAAGGCGCTGGTGAATGTGCTTGATCTCCATCTGCATGTGTTCCCGCAGTTGCTTGTCCAGCGCGCCGAGCGGTTCGTCCATCAGCACCAGCTGTGGCTCGAACACCAGCGCCCGGGCCAGGGCCACGCGCTGCTGCTGGCCACCCGAGAGCTGGCCGGGGTAGCGCTTGGCGAAGGCATCGAGCTGCACCATGTTCAGCACGCGTTTGACCCGCTCGCTGATGTCGGTCTTGCTGAGGTTGCGCACGGTCAGCGGGAAGGCCAGGTTCTCGGCCACGGTCATGTGCGGGAACAGCGCGTAGTTCTGGAACACCATGCCGATGTCGCGCTTGTGCGGCGGCACGTTGTTGATCGAGCGCCCGGCCAGCTGGATTTCACCAGCGGTGGGCGTTTCGAAGCCGGCCAGCATCATCAGGCTGGTGGTCTTGCCCGAGCCGGAAGGGCCGAGCAGGGTCAGGAACTCGCCTTTGCGAATCTCCAGGTTGAGGTCTTTGACGATCAGCGACTCGCCGTCGTAGCTCTTCTGCACACCACGGAAGCTGACCAGCGTTTCGCTGGTTGCAGCGTTCGACTTCGCCTCGCTCATGCCTGCACCTTCTTGTTGGATGACTGCGTAGGCAAAAGAGTAGAAGAGGCGCAAGCGCCCGAAAATCGGGGGTGCTGAGAGAATGCCATCATCCGGATGGAAGATTTGTTGTAGGGATTGCCCTACAAGGATGGCGGGATTGGAATGCCCTTGCGAACACTCCACCGAACCTGTGGGAGCGGGCGTGCCCGCGAAGAGGCCGGCACAGCCATGGAGATCAGCAGGTCAGGCCCTTTCACGGGCACGCCCGCTCCCACAGGGACGTCGACAGGTTCACCGATAGCGCATGTCGCAATCAGACCAGCTTGTGCTCCATGGCGTACTTCACCAGCTCCGCCAGCGAGTTCACTTTCAGCTTCTGCATCAGGCGCGCCTTGTGGGTGCTGATGGTCTTGCTCGACAGCGCCAGCTGCTGGGCGATGTCGTTGACGTTGGCGCCCTGGGCCAGGCGCTCGAACACCGAAAACTCGCGCTCCGACAGCAGCGTGTGCAACGGCCGCGACTCAGTCAGGCCCACTTCGAACACCATGCGGTCAGCCAGCGACGGGTCGATGTAACGCCCGCCACCCGCCACCCGGCGAATCGCGGTCAGCAACAGCGCCGGGTCACTGTCCTTGGTGGCATAACCTGCCGCTCCGGCCTTCAGCGCCCGCGCCGCCATTTGTGCCTCGTCGTGCATCGACAACATCAGGATCGCCGGGGCATCGTGCAACGCACGTATCCGCGGGATCGCCTCCAGGCCATTCACACCCGGCATGGAGATATCCAGCAATACCACCTCACAAGGCGTGTGGCGTAAGGTTTCGAGCAGCTGCTCGCCGTTACCGGCCTCCCCCGCCACCTGCATGTCCTTGGCCAGGCCAATCAGTTGTTTGATCCCTTCACGGACAATGGTGTGGTCTTCGGCCACCAGCACTCGAATCACGATCGCTCTCCTACTCCAACGGTATGGCCACGCTCAGGCTGGTGCCCTCGCCCGGCTCGCTGTCCAGCGTCATGCTGCCCCCCAACATCAGCACCCGCTCACGCACGCCCACCAGGCCAAACGAGGTGGGCCGGGTCTGCTCGCGGCAAAAGCCCTGGCCATCATCGCTGACCGTCATGCGCAATTGCCCCTGTGCAAGCACCAGCTCGATCTCCACGCTGTGCGCCTGGGCATGACGCATCACGTTGGTCAGTGCCTCCTGGAGGATACGGAATAACCCAATGGCCTTGGCATCGCTCAATGCTGGCAGATTATCCGGCACTTGTACCAGGCACGGGATCTGCGTGCGCGCCTCGAAACGCCGTGCCTGCCATTCGATGGCCGAGGCAATGCCGGCATCGAGGATTGGCGGGCGCAAGGCCGTGGCCACGTCGCGCACCAACTGGAACAGCTGGGCGATCAGGCGTTTCATGCTACCCAGACGCTCGTTCAGGCCCGGGTCCAGCTCGGCAAAGGCCAGCTCGCACATCGACACTTCCAGCTTGAGCACGGTCAGCATCTGCCCCAGCTCATCATGCACTTCCCGGGCGATGCGGGCTTTCTCTTCTTCACGCACGCTTTCCAGATGGGCCGACAGCTCGCGTAGCTGCTCCTGGGACTTGGCCAGTGCCATTTCGGCCCGCTTGCCTTGGGTGATGTCCCACACCACGCCGTCCCACACCACCTGGCCGTTACCCAGGCGCCGGGTACTGGCCTTGATGTCGGCCCAACGCTGTTCGCCCTGGCGGGTGAGGATGCGGCCCTGCCAGGACCAGTCCTGGTCACTGGCCAGGGCCAGGTCCTGCACCCGGTGGTAATCGGCGCGGTCCTCAGGGTGCACCAGGTTACGCAGCCCCATCTGCGGGTGCTGGATTTCGCCGGGCGTATAGCCCACCAGCGCCTCACTGCCTTCACTGATGTAGGGAAACTCCAGATCGCCCTCGGCCGGGTCGCGTTCCAGACGAAATACCAGCCCCGGCACATTGCCGGCAATGCCCTTCAGCCGCGCCTCGCTTTCGCGCAGTGCCGCCAGGGCACGGTGGCGCTCGGTGACGTCGGCGAGGTAGACCACCAGGTATTCGGAATCACGAAAGCGCAGAAAGCTCAGCGACAGTTCGACCGGCAGCAGGCTGTGGTCGGCCCGTCGGCATTGCGTCTCGAACTGGCCGATACCCGTTGCCCCCGTACGCGCGCCTTTCCACAGCTCCAGCCAGCGGTCCATGTCAAGGCTTGGCTCGAAGTCACCCAGCGGCCGTTCCAGCAGCTCCCCCTCGGCGTAACCCAGCATGCGCTCGGCAGCGTGGTTGGCGTAGCGCACGTGGCTGTCCCAGTTGACCCACAGGATCCCCACCGTGCTCTGGTCGATGGCGAACTGGCTCAATCGCAACGCCTCTTCGCGCACCTGGCGCTCCACCAGGCTTTCCCGCGTGGCCAACAGGCTGCGCTCCAGCTGGCGCTGCTGCCGGCGTTGCCACACCAGCGTGGCTAGCGCGCACAACAGCAGCATGCCGAACAGCAAGGCCAGGTTCTGCCAGAAGCCAGGCGACTCGCTCAGGCGTGGGTACTTCGGTTGCAACCAGCGCTGGTGCATTTGCTCCAGCTCTTTGGCCGGCAATGCCTGCAGGCCACGCTCCAGCACGTCGGCCAGCAGTGGCCAGTCGCGCCGAGAACCAATGCGCAGTAGCTGCGGCAGGCCTATATCGCCAACCACCGCCAGCTCGCTGAACTCGCTCTCACGCGACAGGCGGCTGAGCTGGGCTTCATCCAGCACGGCGAAACTGGCCTGGCCACCTACCACCAGTTGCAAGGCCTCACGCTCGTTGGGTACCCCCTGCAGGTTGAGGTTGCCGTAGTTGCCACGCAGATAATCCGCCAGTTGGCTGGGCATGCGCACCGCCACACGCTGCTCGGCTTCGAGCTTTTCCAGCTCCACCGCCATGGCCCCGGTGCGCGGCCCCACCACCAGTTGCGGCACGCGCATGTACGGGTCACTGAACAACCACAGGCGCAGGCTGGCTGGCGTCTGGGTAAGGCCTGGGGCAAAGTCGATTTCCCCGGCCTGCAGGGCATGTTCAAGGCTGGCCTGGTCGGTGAAGTTGCGCCAGGTAAGGTCGAGGCGCAGTGCCTGCGCCAGGCTGTTCACCAGTTCTACGTTGGCCCCATACAGTTGCTGCAGGCGCCGGTCGAACTGGGCGTAAGGCGCCTGCAGCACCAGGCCGACGCGCAGGCTGCGATGGCTGTCCAGCCACTGCTGCTGCGCAGGTTCCAGTACAACCGTGGGCTCCGCCTCGGTCCTGGCCAAAGCTATCAAGGGCAGCCACAAGCAGCCGATAACCAACAGGCGACGCACTCGCTTCATCTACACGCTCGTCTTGGCAAAGGCGGCCATGCAGCATGGCCGTCACGGGCAAATACTATTAGGCTGCCGGTATCATTCTGGCCTTGGGTTGACGCATGTCCACACTTTATCGCACGACGCTGGCAATGTGCTGCCTGACCTCGATCCTTCCGCTCGCCGCCTTGGCCGCCGATGCAGAAAAAGCACCCGCCACAACCGAGGCACCCGCTGCCGAAGCCCCTCGCCCGCCCCTGCTGGAGCGCAGCCAGGAAGACGCCCTGGCCCTGGAGCGGCTGGTACCCAGGGCTGAGCAACAGACGTTGCAGGCGGGCGCCGACAGCTTCCTGGCCTTGTGGAAGCCGGCCAACGACAGCGACCCGCAAGGGGCAGTGATCATCGTCCCGGGTGCTGGTGAAACGGCCGACTGGCCTAATGCCGTAGGCCCCCTGCGGCAAAAATTCCCAGATGTCGGCTGGCACAGCCTGAGCCTGAGCCTGCCGGATCTGCTGGCCGACAGCCCGCAGGCGCGGGTCGAGGCCAAGCCGGCTGCCGAACCCGAAAAAACCAAGGGTGAAAGTGCGCCAGCCAAGGACGTACCCGCTGACGCCAATGCCAATGTCGCCCAGGCCACTGCTGCCGATGCCGACACGGCGGAAAGTACCGACGCCGAACAGGCCAGCGAGCAGACAGACACGGCCGACGCCGAGCGCATTTTCGCCCGCCTGGACGCTGCTGTGGCGTTTGCCCAGCAGCATAATGCCCGCAGCATCGTGCTGATCGGGCATGGCAGCGGTGCGTACTGGGCAGCCCGCTACCTGAGCGAAAAACAGCCACCGCACGTGCAGAAACTGGTAATGGTGGCGGCGCAGACGCCAGCACGGGTGGAACATGACCTGGAAAGCCTGGCGCCAACCTTGAAGGTGCCTACAGCCGATATCTACTACGCCACCCGCAGCCAGGACCGCAGCGCAGCCCAACAGCGGCTGCAGGCCAGCAAGCGGCAGAAGGACAGCCAGTACCGGCAGTTGTCGCTGATTGCCATGCCGGGGAACAAGGCGGCGGAGCAGGAGCAACTGTTCCGCCGGGTGCGGGGGTGGATGAGCCCACAGGGTTGAGCTGAAATCGATGGGGCCGCTTTGCGGCCCTGTTTTTTACAGGCCCCGCCGCTTACGGATCATGGCATACGCCTGGTGCAACTCACGGGTACGCTCGGTCGCTTCCCGCACCTGCGCCTCACTGGCGCCGGTGCCCGCCAGCTTGTCCGGGTGGTGACGGCTGACCAGCCGACGATAGGCCTGCTTGACCTTGTCGCCTTCGGTGTCCGCCTCCACCGCCAACAAGCGCAAGGCAGCCGCATAGGTCATGGGGACACCTTCCGCGCCCGTAGCCTTGCGTGGCTCGTACTCCAGCGACATGGCCTGCACCTGCCGCCGGCTCAGGCCCAGTTTCTGCCCCCAGTCCAGCAGCAGCTCACGCTCCTTGTTGCCCATCTTGCCGTCGGCCCAGACCATGCGCCAACAGGCACGCAAGGTACCTTCCGCCGCATGTGGCTGCTGGCGAATTCGCCGCAGGTGCCTGCCAAGCCGGTCCTTGCCCGCCTTGCCACGGTTGAACGCATTGATAGCGCGTAGCCGGGCCGCTTCGGCCAGGTCCAGGCGCACCATCTCCTGACGCGCCTGCTGGATGTGCTGCTCGCCCACCCGACCATCGCACTTGGCCAGGCGCCCAAGCATCACGAACAGCAACTCGTCATCGCGCAAGGCCGGGCGCCCGCCCAGGCGCTCGCGCATGTCTTCCCAGCCTTCCAGGCGCAAGCGGCGGTCAAGGGCCTGCCCAAGCAACAGGCCCAGCAAAGCGCCCGGAATGCTGGCCACGGCAAAGCCGGCGCCGGCGCCAATCAGTGTCCCTGGCCACCACATGTCAGGCGCGCTCGCCAATCAGGCGCTCGACTTCGGCCAAGCGTTCGAGCGTGCCGACATCCACCCAGTGCCCACGGTAGTGTTCGCCACTGACCTGCCCTGCCGCCATGGCCTGGCGCAACAGCGGTGCCAGCTTGAAGGCACCCGGTTGGCAGCCTTCGAACAGCGCAGGGTCCAGCACCGAAATGCCACTGAAAGTCAGCGTGCCCGGCGCCTCATCGCCATCGACAACCTGTTCGCCCAGCAGGCGGAAGTCACCTCGGCCATGGTGGCCCGGGTTGTCGACCAGCACCAGGTGAGCAAGCCCTTGCAAGGGGGCTTGCAGGCGTGCGAAGTCGTAGTCGGTCCAGACATCGCCGTTCACCAGCAAAAATGGCGCGTCACCCAACAAAGGCAGGGCCTTGAAGATGCCACCACCGGTTTCCAGCGGCTCGCCCTCGGGCGAATAGCGGATGCTCAGGCCAAAGCGGCTGCCATCACCCAGGTGGTCTTCGATCTGCTGTCCCAGCCAGGCATGGTTGATCACCACCTCGGTAACGCCTGCCGCCGCCAGGGCGCGCAGGTGGTACTCGATCAGCGGCTGACCGGCCACCGGGACCAGCGGTTTTGGGGTGTGCAGGGTCAGCGGGCGCATGCGCTCGCCTTTACCTGCTGCCAGGATCATTGCCTTCATGCACGCGCTCCGGCCTGCAACTGCGCGATCAGTTCACCCAGCTCCGCCAATTCGGGCCGGCGGCTGATCACTTCTTCTATATAGGCGAAGAAACGCGGCACGTCGCCCAGGTAACGGGGTTTACCGTCGCGGTGGCAGATACGGGCGAAGATGCCGATCACCTTCAGGTGGCGCTGCACGCCCATCAGGTCGCTGGCACGCTGGAACGCGTCGAAATCGGCCTGTACCGGGATGCCGGCAGCCTGCGCCTTCTGCCAGTAGTCACGCAGCCAACCTTCGACCCGTGGCTGAGGCCAGCTGAGGAAGGCGTCCTTGAACAGGCAGGTGATGTCGTAGGTGACCGGGCCGTACACCGCGTCCTGGAAGTCCAGCACGCCGGGGTTGGGGGTGCTCTGCATCAGGTTGCGCGGCATGTAGTCGCGGTGCACCAACACCTTGGGCTGGGACAGGGCACTGTCGATCAGCATCTGGCTGATACGCTGCCAGGCAGCCTTCTGGGCATCGGTGAAGGTCAGGCCCAGTTCACGGCCCACGTACCACTCCGGGAACAATTCCACTTCACGGCGCAGCAGCGCGTCGTCGTAGCTGGGCAGTGGCGCGTCCATCGGCAGGCGCTGGAAGGCCAGCAGTGCATCGATAGCGTCTGCGAACAGCCCGTCGGCGTTGTCGGCATCAATGATATCAAGGTATGTCTGATGGCCCAGATCACCCAGCAGCAGGAAGCCGCGCTCCAGGTCTCGGGCGTGGATCAGCGGCACATGCACGCCAGCGCTGGCCAGCAGATGGTCGATGGCGACGAACGGTCGGCAGTTCTCCTGCGGAGGCGGTGCGTCCATGACCACAAAGCTGTGGCCGGCGCCCTGCCAGCGGAAGTAGCGGCGGAAGCTGGCGTCGCTGCTGGCCGCAGTCAGGCTGCCGTTCGGCACTTCGCCCCAGGCGTTGTTGCGGAAAAGATCATTGAGCTGCTCATCGAGCCAGACCGTCAGTTGTTGCAAGCGTACATCGTGTTCAGGCATTACAAGGGTCTCCGACGGCCCTAGCCGTCAAGCGGGTCATGCTTTATTATCCAGCATCTTTTTCAGACCATCGAGAGGCGTGCGGCCCCACACGCGGGCAGATGGCACGCAGGAAGCCCGGACTAATAAGATGGCATTGAAATCCCCCGCGTTTCGTAGAAAGTTTCCGTTGCTGGTAACCGGCGGTCTGCTGGCCCTGCAACCTCTGGCCACGTCGTATGTGGTGGCAGCCGAACAGTTCGACTGCCAAGTGTCCGCTGCCGGTGGTTGGGACTGCAAGCCCAAGGCCCCAGTCAACAACCTGCCGCCGCGCCCGGTGCATGAGGGTGCTGCTGTCAGCACCGGCACCGAAGCCGCGAGCGAAGGCGAAACCGCGGACCGGCCAATGCTGGTCACCGAGGCCAAAGGCCGCGCCCTGAAGTCGCGCAGCGAAGACTACAGCCACCTGGACTGGGTTCCGCGTGAAAAACTCACCGCCGCGCAGCTGGCCGAAACCGGCCCGTACTGCGGGGGTGCGTACATCGAGCCAACCCGCCCGGGCATGGCCGACACCACGCCGAAGGACGAGTCGCCGACCTACATCAACGCCAAGGTGTCCAAGTACCAGCAGGAGCAGCAGATCGCTACCCTCGCCGGTGACGTGGTGATGCGCCAAGGCAGCATGCAGGCCGAAGCCGACGAGGCCAACCTCTACCAGACCGAAAACCGTGGCGAGCTCAAGGGCAACGTCAAGATCCGTGACAACGGCTCGCTGGTGGTCGGTGACGAGGCACAGATTCAGCTCGACACGGGCGAAGCCCAGGTCGATAACGCCGAATATGTGATGCACAAGTCGCACATCCGCGGCAGTGCCCTGTACGCCAAGCGTGGCGAAAACGCCATCATCCGCCTCAAGGACGGTACGTACACCACCTGCGAACCGGGCAGCAACGCCTGGCAGCTGAAGGGCAACAACATCACCCTGAACCCGGCCACCGGTTTCGGTACCGCGACCAACGTGACGCTGCGGGTCAAGGATTTCCCGGTGTTCTACACACCGTACATCTACTTCCCGATCGACGACCGTCGCCAGTCCGGCTTCCTGCCGCCATCGTTCAGCACCAGCAGCGACACCGGCTTCATGCTGGTGACGCCGTACTACTTCAACCTGGCGCCTAACTACGACGCCACGTTGTACCCGCGTTACATGGCCAAGCGCGGCCTGCTGATGGAAGGCGAGTTCCGCTACCTGACGCCTTCGAGCGAAGGCCAGTTCGGTGGCGCGTACCTCAACGACAAGAACGACGACCGCAAAGACCAGACTGACTACAAAGATCAGCGCTGGATGGTCAACTGGCAGCACAAGGGCGGGCTGGACGAGCGCCTGATGGCCGAGGTGGACTACACCGACATCAGCGACCCGTTCTACTTCCAGGACCTGGAGTCCGACCAGATCGGTGTTGAAAGCCAGGACCTGCTGAACCAGCAGGGTGCACTGACCTACCGTGGCGACAGCTACACCGCGCGCCTGAATGTGCATGCCTACGAGATGGCGACCATCTCGAAGATCACCCCGTACGATCGCCTGCCGCAAATCACCTTCAACGGTAAGCTGCCGTACGAGCCGGGTGGGCTGAACATTGCCTACGAAACCGAGGCTGTTCGCTTCGACCGTGATCTGAAAGACGACTTCGTCCTGGATAAAGACGGCAACCCCGACTTCTCCGCCGGCGCCGCTGGCCGTCGCCTGGACCAGAACGTCAGCGGCATTGCCCGTGCAAACGGCAACCGCTACAACGTTGCGCCGTCGATCAGTCTGCCGATGGAAGCCAGCTACGGTTACCTGACGCCCAAGCTGAAGTATGCATACACCCACTACGATCTGGACCTGGACAGCCAGGGTAAAGCCCAGGCCATTGCGCAGTCGGCAAACCCGGCGTATGGCAGCTACAACAGCTCGCTGAACCGCGATGTACCTATTTTCAGCGTCGACAGCGGCCTCTACTTCGACCGCAAGACGTCGTTGTTCGGTACCGACTACAAACAGACTCTCGAACCGCGCCTGTTCTACCTCTACGTCCCGTACAAGGACCAAAAGGACATTCCGCTGTTCGACTCGGGCGAAACCCTGTTCAGTTACGACTCGCTGTTCCGCGACAATCGCTTCAGCGGCACCGACCGCATCGGCGACGAGAACAAACTGTCGCTGGGCGTGACCACCCGCTGGATCGAAGACAACGGCTTCGAGCGCCAGAACTTCAGCATCGGTCAGGCGTACTACTTCAAGGATCGTAAGGTCCAGCTGCCGGGTATCGACTACCGCACTCGCAGCGACTCGCAATCCGATGTGTCGCCGTACGCGCTTATGTACAACTACTTCTTCAACCGTGACTGGCGCTTCAATTCGGACTTCAACTGGGACCCGGACAGCCGCAGCACCCGCTCGGGCAGCGCGATGTTCCACTACCAGCCTGAAGACAACCCGAACAAGGTGCTCAACCTCGGTTATCGCTACCGTAACGACACCATCTCCTACGATTCCACGACGGGTACCTGGAAAGTGGGCGGTGGCGACTACGGTGTTCCTGGTAGCGCGAACTACATCAAGGATTACTACAAGATCCAGCAGCACGATTTCTCGGTCATCTGGCCGATCGTTCCGCAGTGGAACGTTATCGCTCGCTGGCAGCATGACTACAACCGCAACCGCACCCTGGAAGCCATGGGCGGTTTCGAGTACGACAACTGCTGCTGGAAGCTGCGCCTGATCAACCGCTACTGGATCGATTACGACGACTTCAGCCAAGCCCTCCCGGCGAACGAAAAAGGCGACCACGGTGTCTTCCTTCAGATCGTCCTGAAAGGCCTCGGTGGCGTAGTTGGCAACAAGGTCGAATCTTTCCTCGACCAAGGCATTCAAGGTTACCGTGAACGTGAAGACCAAGCTTATTGATCGACTGCGCCCGGCGTTGCTGGGCGTTGCATTGCTGAGTGGCGCGGTGCATGCCGCGGTGCAACCTCTTGATCGCGTGGTGGCCATCGTCGACAACGACGTGGTCATGCAAAGCCAGCTGGACCAGCGTGTCCACGAGGTACAGCAAACCATCGCCAAGCGCGGCGGCGGTGTGCCGCCGACCGGTGCCCTGGAACAGCAAGTACTGGAGCGCCTGATCGTCGAAAACCTGCAACTGCAGATCGGCGAACGTTCCGGCATCCGCATCACCGACGAAGAGCTGAACCAGGCCATCGGCACCATTGCCCAGCGCAATGGCATGTCGCTGGACCAGTTCCGTGCTGCCCTGGCCCACGACGGCCTGTCGTTCGACGACGCCCGCGAGCAGGTCAAGCGCGAGATGATCATCAGCCGCGTGCGCCAGCGCCGTGTGGCCGAGCGCATCCAGGTGTCGGAGCAGGAAGTGAAGAACTTCCTCAACTCCGACATGGGCAAGATGCAGATGTCGGAAGAGTACCGCCTGGCCAACATCCTGATCCCGACCCCGGAAGGCGCCAACTCGGAAGCCATCCAGGCGGCGGCGCGCCAGGTTGGCGATGTGTACCAGCAGCTCAAGCAAGGCGCCGACTTCGGCCAACTGGCCATTGCCCGCTCCGCCAGCGAAAACGCCCTGGAAGGCGGCGAAATGGGCTGGCGTAAAGCCGGCCAGCTGCCACCCGACTTCGCCAAGATGCTCAGCAGCATGCCGGTCGGCGAAATCACCCAGCCTATCCGCATCCCTAACGGCTTCATCATCCTCAAGCTCGAGGAGAAGCGCGGGGGCAGCGAGAACGTGCTGCGTGACGAAGTGCATGTACGCCACATCCTGATCAAGCCAAGCGAGATCCGCAGCGATGCGGCTACCGAGCAACTGGCCGAGCGCCTGTACGACCGCATCAAGAACGGCGAAGACTTCGGCGAACTGGCGAAGAGCTTCTCGGAAGACCCAGGCTCGGCGCTTAACGGCGGCGACCTCAACTGGGTAGACCCGAACAGCCTGGTACCGGAGTTCCGTGAACAGATGGCCAACGCCCAACAAGGCGTTGTAACCAAGCCGTTCAAGACCCAGTACGGCTGGCATGTGCTGGAAGTGCTGGGCCGCCGTGCCACCGACAGCACCGAGCAGGCTCGCGAACAGCAGGCCCTGAGCGTTCTGCGTAACCGCAAGTACGACGAAGAGCTGCAAACCTGGCTGCGCCAGATCCGCGACGAAGCCTACGTTGAAATCAAGCTGCCTGGCGCTGACCAGGCCGCCCAGTGAAGCCCCTGCGCTTCGCCGTCACTCCCGGCGAACCAGCCGGTATAGGTCCCGACCTGTGCCTGCTGCTCGCCGCAGACGCCCAGCCCCACCCCCTGATCGCCATCACCAGCCGTGACCTGCTCGCCGAGCGGGCCACGCTGCTGGGGCTGGCTGTCAGCCTGCTGCCGGTAGCCCCGGGCCAATGGCCCGACCAGCCGGCACCCGCAGGCAGCCTTTACGTCTGGGATACCCCCCTCGCTGCCCCGGTAGCGCCAGGCCAGCTCGACAAAGCCAACGCCGCGTTCGTGCTGGAGACCCTGACCCGTGCAGGCCAAGGCTGCCTGGACGGGCACTTCGCCGGGATGATCACCGCCCCGGTGCACAAGGGTGTTATCAACGAAAGCGGTATCGCCTTCTCCGGGCATACCGAGTTCCTTGCCGAACTGACCCACACCGCACAGGTGGTGATGATGCTGGCCACCCGTGGCTTGCGTGTGGCCCTGGTGACCACACACCTGCCACTGCGTGATATTGCCGACGCCATCACTGCCGAGCGCGTGGAGCGTGTAACCCGTATCCTGCATGCCGACATGCGCGACAAGTTCGGCATCGCCAACCCGCGCATTCTGGTGTGCGGCCTCAACCCGCATGCGGGCGAGGGCGGCCATCTTGGCCGCGAAGAAATCGACATCATCGAGCCGACCCTGGCCCGCCTGCGCACCGAAGGCATGGACCTGCGCGGGCCACTGCCGGCCGATACCCTGTTTACCCCCAAATATCTGGAGCACTGCGACGCGGTGCTGGCGATGTACCACGACCAGGGCCTGCCCGTACTCAAGTACAAAGGCTTCGGCGCTGCGGTCAACGTAACCTTGGGCCTGCCGATCATCCGCACGTCGGTCGACCACGGCACCGCCCTGGACCTGGCCGGCACCGGCAAGGTCGACACCGGCAGCCTGCGCGTCGCGCTGGAAACCGCCTACCAGATGGCCGAGAACCGACCATGAACGAGCAATACCAACACCGGGCGCGCAAGCGCTTCGGCCAGAACTTCCTGCACGACGCCGGCATCATCGACCGCATCCTGCGCGCCATCAACGCCAAGGCCGGCGAACACCTGCTGGAAATCGGCCCGGGCCAGGGCGCCCTGACCGAAGGCCTGCTGGGCAGCGGTGCACAGCTGGATGTGGTGGAACTGGACAAAGACCTGGTGCCGATCCTGCAGCACAAGTTCGCTGACCGCAGCAACTTCCGCCTGCACCAGGGTGACGCCCTGAAGTTCGACTTCAACCAGCTCGGCGTGCCGCCGCGCAGCCTAAAGGTGGTGGGCAACCTGCCCTACAACATTTCCACCCCACTGATCTTCCACCTGCTCAGCCATGCCGGGCTGATCCGTGACATGCACTTCATGCTGCAGAAGGAAGTCGTCGAGCGCATGGCTGCCGGCCCCGGTGGTGGTGATTGGGGGCGTTTGTCGATCATGGTGCAGTACCACTGCCGGGTCGAACACCTGTTCAACGTAGGCCCTGGCGCCTTCAACCCGCCCCCGAAAGTGGACTCGGCCATCGTCCGCCTGGTACCGCACGAAGTGCTGCCACACCCGGCCAAGGATGCCAAGCTGCTGGAGCACGTGGTACGCGAGGCATTCAACCAGCGCCGCAAGACCCTGCGTAACACCATGAAGGGCCTGCTCGACAGCGCGGCCATCGAAGCTGCCGGCGTGGATGGCAGCCTGCGCCCTGAACAGCTGGACCTGGCGGCCTTTGTGCGCCTGGCCGATCAGTTGGCTGACCAGCAAGCCTGATTTCGCCTGTACCGGCCTCGTCGCGGGCTTGCCCGCGAAGAGGCCGGCATATCCAACCTAGCCCTCAAGCCCCCTCGGCGCTGGCCCTTCCCCCTCCCAATGGCCTAGACTGCATTATTGCGTAAGCTCGCCCAAGGCCCTTGCATGTCCGACCCCCGCTATCAAATCGACGTCAGCGTCGTGACCCGTTACCTGAAAGAACAATCCGACCCCGAAAACAGTCGTTTCGCGTTCGCCTACACCATCACCGTGCAGAACAACGGCTCGCTCAAAGCCAAGCTGTTGTCGCGGCACTGGCTGATCACCAATGGTGACGGCGAAGTCGAGGAAGTGCGCGGCGCCGGTGTGGTTGGCCAGCAACCCAACATCGACCCGGGCCAGAGCCACACCTACAGCAGTGGTGCAGTTATCAGCACCCGCGTGGGCACCATGCAGGGCAGCTACCAGATGTTCGCCGAAGACGGTAAGCGCTTCGACGCCGAAATCGAGCCCTTCCGCCTGGCGGTGCCCGGGGCGCTGCACTGATGGCTACCTACGCCGTTGGCGATCTGCAAGGCTGCCTGCAACCTCTCAAGTGCCTGCTTGAACGCGTCAATTTCAACCCGGCCGTCGACCGCCTGTGGCTGGTCGGCGACCTGGTCAATCGCGGCCCCGAGTCGCTGGAAACCCTGCGCTTCCTGTACTCGATCCGCCAGTCGCTGGTCTGCGTGCTGGGTAATCATGACCTGCACCTGCTGGCGGCTTGGCACAACGTCGAGCGCCTCAAGAAAAGCGACACCCTGCGCGAAATCATCGAAGCGCCGGATGCCGATCAGCTGTTCGACTGGCTGCGCCAGCAAAAGCTGCTGCATTACGACGAGGCACGCGGCATTGCCATGGCGCACGCCGGCATCCCGCCACAGTGGACGCTCGGCCAGGCACTTGGTCTGGCGGCTGAGGTGGAAGAAGTACTGCGCGACGATGGCCGACTGAAGCTCTACCTCGACGGCATGTACGGCAACGAGCCGAACAAGTGGAGCAAGAACCTCACCGGCGTCGAACGCCTGCGGGTCATCACCAATTACTTCACCCGCATGCGCTTCTGCACCGCCGAGGGCAAGCTCGACCTCAAGAGCAAAGAGGGCCTGGGCACCGCACCCAAGGGCTACAAGCCCTGGTTCGCACACAAGGACCGCCGCTCGCGGCATGTGAAGATCATCTTCGGCCACTGGGCCGCCCTCGAAGGCCGCGCAGACGCGCCAGGCGTCATCGCACTGGACACCGGCTGCGTGTGGGGCGGCGCCATGACCCTGTACAACGTCGACAGCGGCGAATACCACCGCTGCGACTGCGCCGACGACGGCACCCTGCGCCAGCCGACACAACCCACTACACTCAACGACCACACCTGAAGGAAGTAGTACCCATGAGCGAATTCAAGCGCATCCCTCCCGAGCAGGCCTTGGAGCTTCGCAAGCAAGAAGGTGCGGTCGTCGTCGACATTCGCGACCCGCAGGCCTTCGCCGCCGGCCACATCACCGGTGCCCAGCATCTGGATAACCATTCGGTTGCCGAGTTCATCCGCAATGCCGACCTCGACGCCCCGACCCTGGTGGTCTGCTATCACGGCAACTCCAGCCAGAGCGCTGCCGCCTACCTGGTAGGCCAAGGCTTCTCCAACGTGTACAGCGTGGACGGCGGCTTCGAACTGTGGCGCGCCACCTACCCGGCCGAGACCGCCCAAGGCAGCGCCGAATAAATATTTTCATTTTTCCTGCAGCCCGCGCCCCGTGCGGGCTTGCGGCTTATCTGACGAACGGTCGTTCGTAACTTCTGCCCACCTCGCCCCTTGACCTTGCAGATAACCAACTACGCTTAAGCTCAGGCCATCCAAAAAAGGGGAGAGCCGGTACACCGGCGTGCGGGTCATCGGTAGCGTTACAGGGTGTTCTGGGGGGTTTACAGCAATCGGCGAACCCGGTTGCATGCCAGCATCAGCTGACTGATCCGGCGTCGTCTCCACGTATCGAGCGAGGTGACGTCATGAGTATTTTTAGCCACTTCCAACAACGTTTCGAGTCTACGCGCCAGGAAGAACTCTCGCTGCAGGAGTACCTCGAGCTGTGCAAAGAGGATCGCAGTGCCTACGCATCGGCGGCCGAACGGCTGTTGCTGGCCATCGGTGAGCCAGAGCTGATCGACACCTCTACCAACTCCAGGCTGTCGCGCATCTTTTCCAACAAGGTTATTCGCCGCTATCCGGCCTTTGCCGACTTCCATGGCATGGAAGAGTGCATCGACCAGATCGTTTCGTACTTCCGTCACGCCGCCCAAGGCCTGGAAGAGAAGAAACAGATCCTCTATCTGCTGGGCCCGGTGGGCGGCGGCAAGTCGTCGCTGGCCGAAAAACTCAAGCAGCTGATGGAAAAGGTGCCGTTCTACGCCATCAAGGGTTCACCGGTGTTCGAGTCGCCCTTGGGTTTGTTCAACGCCACCGAAGATGGGGCCATTCTCGAGGAAGAGTACGGCATCCCACGGCGCTATCTGAACACCATCATGTCGCCATGGGCCACCAAGCGTCTGCAGGAGTTTGGCGGCGATATCTCCAAGTTCAAGGTAGTGAAACTCTACCCGTCGATTCTCAACCAGATCGCCATTGCCAAGACCGAGCCCGGCGATGAGAACAACCAGGACATCTCGGCCCTGGTCGGCAAGGTCGATATCCGCAAGCTTGAAGAGTACCCACAGAACGACGCCGATGCTTACAGCTACTCGGGCGCGCTGTGCCGGGCCAACCAGGGCCTGATGGAATTCGTCGAAATGTTCAAGGCGCCGATCAAGGTCCTGCACCCCTTGCTCACTGCCACCCAGGAAGGCAACTACAACAGTACCGAAGGCCTTGGGGCCATTCCCTATACCGGTATCCTGCTGGCGCACTCCAACGAATCGGAGTGGCACACCTTCCGCAACAACAAGAACAACGAAGCGTTCATCGACCGGATCTACATCGTGAAGGTGCCGTACTGCCTGCGCGTCAGCGATGAGATCAAGATCTACGACAAACTGCTGGTCAACAGCTCGCTGTCCAAGGCCCATTGCGCGCCGGATACACTCAAGATGCTGGCTCAATTTACGGTGCTTTCCCGCCTTAAAGAGCCGGAAAACTCCAATATCTATTCCAAGATGCGCGTTTACGACGGGGAGAACCTCAAGGATACCGATCCGAAGGCCAAGTCGATCCAGGAATACCGTGACTCCGCTGGCGTTGATGAAGGCATGAACGGCCTTTCGACCCGCTTCGCCTTCAAGATCCTGTCCAAGGTGTTCAACTTCGACCCACACGAGATTGCCGCCAACCCGGTGCACTTGCTGTACGTGCTGGAACAGCAGATCGAACAGGAACAGTTCCCGGCGGAAGTGCGCGAACGCTACCTGCGCTACCTGAAGGAATACCTGGCACCACGCTACATCGAGTTCATCGGCAAGGAAATCCAGACGGCCTACCTGGAGTCCTACAGCGAATACGGCCAGAACATCTTTGACCGCTATGTGCTGTACGCCGACTTCTGGATTCAGGACCAGGAATACCGCGACCCGGAAACCGGCGAAATCCTCAACCGCATCGCCCTCAACGAGGAGCTGGAAAAGATCGAGAAACCGGCCGGCATCAGCAACCCGAAAGACTTCCGCAACGAGATCGTCAACTTCGTACTGCGCGCACGCGCCAACAACAACGGCAAGAATCCAAGCTGGCTGAGCTATGAAAAACTGCGGGTCGTGATCGAGAAGAAAATGTTCTCGAACACCGAAGACCTGCTGCCCGTCATCAGCTTCAACGCCAAGGCCAGCAAAGAGGACCAGAAGAAACACAACGACTTCGTCACCCGGATGGTGGAGCGTGGATACACCGACAAACAGGTGCGCCTGCTGTCGGAATGGTACCTGCGGGTCAGGAAATCGCAATAAAGCGACAAGCTATACACCGCGCGCCCAAGGCTGCCATGCCGGCCTTGGGCGGCGGCAGCTGCTTTGCTGCCATGACGTGCAGCAGCTCGTAGCTTGAAGCGTGCAGCTGTTCCCAGCTACCGGAGGGACCATGAGCTACGTTATCGACCGACGCCTGAACGGCAAGAACAAGAGCACGGTCAACCGCCAGCGCTTTTTGCGGCGGTACCGCGAACACATCAAGAAGGCCGTCGAAGAGGCGGTGAGCCGCCGTTCCATCATGGACATGGAACATGGCGAGCAGATCAGTATTCCCGGTCGCGACATCGACGAACCGGTGCTGCACCATGGTCGCGGGGGCAAACAGACCATCGTGCATCCTGGCAACAAGGAATTCACTGCAGGTGAACACATCCCAAGGCCGCAAGGCGGTGGGGGTGGCGGCGGTGGCCGTGGCAAGGCCGGTAATTCCGGCGAAGGCATGGACGAATTCGTCTTCCAGATCACTCAGGAAGAGTTCCTCGAATTCATGTTCGAAGACCTCGAACTGCCCAACCTGGTCAAGCGTCACCTGACAGGCGCCGACACCTTCAAGACCGTGCGCGCCGGTATCGCCAATGAAGGTAACCCATCGCGCATCAATATCGTGCGTACCCTGCGCTCGGCCCATGCCAGGCGTATCGCCCTGACCGGAAGCAGCCGCGCACTGCTGCGCGAAGCACAAAAGGAACTCGCCCGCCTGCGGGTCGAAGAACCGGACAATTTCACCGATATCCAGGAAGTCGAACAGGAAATCGAACGCTTGAAGGCGCGCATCAACCGCCTGCCCTTCCTCGATACCTTCGACCTCAAGTACAACCTGCTGGTCAAGCAGCCCAACCCCAGCTCGAAGGCGGTGATGTTCTGCCTGATGGACGTGTCCGGCTCGATGACCCAGGCCACCAAGGACATCGCCAAGCGCTTCTTCATCCTGCTGTACCTGTTCCTCAAGCGTAACTACGACCGCATCGAAGTGGTGTTCATCCGCCACCACACCAGCGCCCGGGAAGTCGACGAGGAAGAGTTCTTCTACTCGCGGGAAACGGGCGGCACCATCGTTTCCAGCGCACTCAAGCTGATGCAGGAGATCATGGCTGAACGCTACCCGGCCAGCGACTGGAACATCTATGCCGCGCAGGCCTCCGACGGCGATAACTGGAACGACGACTCGCCCATCTGCCGCGAGATCCTCTCCAAGCAGATCATGCCGCATGTGCAGTACTACACTTACGTCGAGATCACTCCCCGTGAGCACCAGGCGCTGTGGTATGAATACGAACGCATCGGTGAAGCCTACCCCGATACGTTCGCTCAGCAGCAGCTGGTATCGGCCGGCGACATCTACCCGGTCTTCCGTGAACTCTTCCAGCGCAGGTTAGCCACATGACCGCCAGAGCACAGAGACGCCAACCCATTTCCACCGGGTCCGAGTGGACGTTCGAGCTGATCCAGACCTACGATCGGGAAATCAGCCGCCTGGCCGAGCGTTACGCCCTGGACACCTACCCCAACCAGATCGAGGTGATCACGGCCGAGCAGATGATGGACGCCTACGCCTCGGTCGGCATGCCGCTGGGCTATCACCATTGGTCCTACGGCAAGCAGTTCCTCAGCACAGAAAAGTCGTACAGCCGTGGCCAGATGGGCCTGGCCTACGAGATCGTGATCAACTCCGACCCGTGCATCGCCTACCTGATGGAAGAAAACACCATGTGCATGCAGGCACTGGTGATCGCCCATGCCTGCTACGGGCATAACAGTTTCTTCAAGGGCAACTACCTGTTCCGCACCTGGACTGACGCCAGTTCGATCATCGACTACCTGGTGTTCGCCAAGCAGTACATCGCCCAGTGCGAAGAGCGTCATGGCATTGATGCAGTGGAAGACCTGATCGACTCCTGCCATGCCCTGATGAACTACGGTGTCGACCGCTACAAGCGGCCCTACCCCATTTCTGCCGAGGAAGAGCGGCGTCGGCAACAGGAGCGCGAGGAGCACCTGCAGCGCCAGATCAATGACCTGTGGCGCACCATTCCGAAAAGCGCGGGAAAGGGTAACGACCGCGATGACGGGCGTTTCCCCGCCGAACCTCAGGAAAACATCCTGTATTTCATCGAGAAAAACGCCCCGCTGCTTGAACCCTGGCAGCGCGAAGTGGTGCGCATCGTGCGCAAGATAGCCCAGTACTTCTACCCGCAGCGCCAGACCCAGGTAATGAACGAAGGCTGGGCGACGTTCTGGCACTACACCCTGATGAACGACCTGTACGACGAGGGGTTGATTACCGAAGGCTTCATGATGGAGTTCTTGCAGTCGCACACCAGCGTGGTGTTCCAGCCTGGCTTCGACAGCCCGTACTACAGCGGCATCAACCCGTACGCATTGGGCTTTGCCATGTACACCGACATCCGCCGCATGTGCGAAAACCCGACCGAGGAAGATCGCCGCTGGTTCCCCGACATTGCCGGCAGTGACTGGCTTTCTACCATCAAGTTCGCCATGAGCAGCTTCAAGGACGAAAGCTTCATCCTGCAGTACCTGTCACCCAAGGTGATGCGCGACCTCAAGCTGTTCAGCATCCTCGATGACGACCAGCGCGACGACCTGCTGGTGCCCGCGATTCACGATGAAGCCGGGTATCGGGTGATTCGTGAGCAACTTGCAGCACAGTACAACCTGGGCAACCGTGAACCGAACGTGCAGATCTGGAGCGTCGACCGCCGTGGCGACCGCTCGCTGACCCTGCGCCACCAGCAGCACAACCGCAAACCGCTGGGCGACTCGACCGATGAAGTGCTCAAGCACCTGCACCGCCTGTGGGGCTTCGATATCCACCTGGAAACCGTGCAAGGTGAGCAGGTGATAAAGACCCATCACATGCCGCCGCGTGGCGAGCATGGCGAAAGCGCGGACTACGGGCGCATGGACCTGGCGGTCATCCACCACCTCTAGTGCAACGCCATGACGGCCGACAGGTTATCCTGTCGGCAGTTATGGAGAGCTGCACATGCACATCTACAAAGTCGGCGGCGCCGTGCGCGACCGCCTGCTCGGCCGCCCGGTCAGCGATATCGACTGGCTGGTGGTGGGCGCCACCGTCGAAGAAATGCTCGCCAATGGCTATCGGCCGGTCGGCGCCGATTTCCCGGTGTTCCTGCACCCGAAAACCGGCGAGGAATACGCGCTGGCGCGCACCGAGCGCAAGAGCGGGCGCGGCTATGGCGGTTTCACCTTTCACGCCAGCCCTGACGTGACCCTGGAAGAAGACCTGATCCGCCGCGACCTCACCATCAATGCGATGGCCGAGGATGAGGCGGGCACGGTGTACGACCCTTACCACGGCAAGGACGATCTTGATCAACGCCTTTTACGCCACGTTTCCCCGGCGTTTGCCGAAGATCCTTTGCGTGTGCTACGCGTTGCCCGCTTTGCTGCCCGCTATGCACCACTGGGTTTCCGGGTTGCCGACGAAACCCTGGAGCTGATGCGTCAGATCAGTGCCTCTGGCGAGCTGCAGGCCTTGACTGCCGAACGTAGCTGGAAGGAAATCGAGCGGGCGCTGATGGAAGCCCAACCGCAGGTGTTCTTCCAGGTGCTGCGCGCGTGCGATGCCCTACAGGAGCAACTGCCCGAGCTTCTAGACGATTCCCAGGCCCTGGCGGCGCTGGAGCAAGCAGGTTTGCACAAGCAGCCACTGCACATACGCTGGGCCTGCCTGCTGCATGGGCTGGAACCAGCATCGATCAAAGCCGTCAACCAGCGCCTCAAGGCGCCGCGGGAATGCCAGGAATTGGCACTGCTGACAGGGGAATGCCTGGCACAGGGCAATCATGCGCTGGATTTACCTGCTGCGACACTGCTGGAGCTGTTGCAAAAGTTCGATGTGTATCGGCGACCGCAGCGGTTCGAGGACTTCATTGCCACGTGCGAGATGGTGGCGCTGGGTGATGGCAAGGAGGGTTATCCACAGGCAGCTTATCTGCGGGGTGCATCCACCGCAGCGCGAGCGGTGGATGTGAAGCCCTTGGTGCAGGCCGGGCTGACGGGCCAGGCACTGGGCGAGGCGCTGAAGGCTGAGCGATTGAAGGCGATTGAAGCCTACATCGGTGTTGCAGAAGGGTGATTTTTCGGCTGCCCGTACTGGCCCTTTCGCGGCTAAAGCCGCGAAAGGGCGGGTACAGACTTATGCCGGTGTCAACTGCAACCCACGCCATTCAAAGGCGACCGGCGCCAACACCTGATCGATCTGCGCCTCTTGCCACAACTTCGCCATGGTCTTGCCCGCCCCCGGATGCACCAGCTCAGGCGCCAGCAACGACAATGGCCACAGCACAAACGCGTTCTTCAGGATCTCGGCCCTGGGCAGCACCAGCCCATCGAACGTACCGTGCAAATCGTCATACATCAGCACGTCGATATCCAGCGGCAACCCTTTACGGTCCGGCGCATAGCGGCCATTGTCGGCCTCGATGAACTTCAGCCGGCGGTCCAGCTCGATCAAGGGCAACGCGGTTTGCCCGGTCACCACAAAGTTGATGAATGGCCCGCTCTTGATCCCCACCGCCTGGCTTTCGAACGCCGGTGAGCAGCGCATGTCGGTCAGAATGCCCGCCAGGGCATCGAGCCCGGCGCACAAATGCGCCTCGCGGTCGATGTTGCTGCCAAGGCCCAGGTAAACCGTGCTCAGAGACATCCGCGCTCGATCTCCACGCCTACACCACCTCGGGCCGCCGGCACCGCCCCCGGCTTGGTCAGTTTCAACCGCACCCACGGGATCTGGAACTCTTCCATCAAAGTGGCCACCAGGCGCTCGGCAAAGGTTTCCACCAACTCCAAGCGCGCCTGCTCGGCAAACGCCTGGACGCGCGCCGACACGCTGGCATAGTCCAGCGCCAGGCTCAGGTCGTCACCCGCCGCCGCCGGGCGGTTGTCCCAGGCAAAGCTCAGGTCCAGGCGCAAGCACTGGCGAATATCCCGCTCCCAGTCATAGGCACCGATGACGGTATCGACTTCCAGGCCTTCGATGAACACTCTGTCCAAGCACTTCTCTCCACAGCACGACAAGGGCGACTGGCGCCGTTAGAATCAGGGCGTCCTCGCCCGGAATAGTTAGCATGTTTTGGTTACTGGCGTTGCTCGCCTACCTGCTCGGCTCGCTGTCCTTCGCCATTGTCCTCAGCCGCCTTTCGGGCAGCCCGGACCCGCGTTCCAGCGGCTCAGGCAATGCCGGCGCCACCAACATGCTACGCCTGGCAGGCCGTAAACTGGCGATCCTGACCCTGCTTGGCGACCTGTGCAAGGGCCTTTTGCCGGTATTGCTTGCCCGCTTTGCCGGGCTGGACCTGCACGCGCAAGCCTGGGTAGGCGTATGTGCGGTGCTGGGCCACCTGTTCCCGCTGTATTTCTGCTTCCGCGGTGGCAAAGGCGTAGCCACCGCCGCCGGCATGCTCATGGGCCTGTACTTCCCGGCCGCGCTGCTGGCCATCGGCGCCTGGCTACTGACGTTCTACCTTACCCGTACCAGCTCGCTGGCGGCGCTGATTGCCACGCCACTGACCTTGCCATTGCTGGCCTGGCGCGAGCCGGAAGCCCTGCTACCGATCACCGTGCTGACGGTGATGATCGTGTGGCGCCACCGCAGCAACCTGCGCGACCTGTTTGCCGGGCGCGAACGGCACTTCTGAAACCTACAGCGGCGGCAACTGTTCCATCGGCCAGCGTGCCTGCACGCTGATGGCCAGGTCCTGCTGCTGCCCGGCCAACAGGCGCTGGCAGCCGGCGTAAGCGATCATCGCGCCATTGTCGGTACAAAACTGTGGCCGCGCGTAGTACACGTTGCCCTTGATGCTGCCGAGCATGTCCTCGAGGGAGGCCCGCAACGCCTTGTTGGCACTCACGCCACCGGCGATGACCAGGCGCTTGAGGCCAGCCTGCTTGAGCGCCCGCTTGCACTTGATGGTCAAAGTCTCCACCACCGCCTGCTGGAATGCCAGGGACACGTCGCAACGGGTTTGCTCACCGTCGTCGCCAGCATCCTTGCATTGCTGCCAGGTGTTGAGGGCGAAGGTTTTCAGGCCGCTGAAGCTGAACTCCAAGCCCGGGCGATCAGTCATCGGCCGTGGGAAAACGAAACGCCCAGGCACACCCTTTTCAGCAAGGCGCGCGATTTCCGGGCCACCGGGGTAGTTGAGACCGATCAGCTTGGCGGTCTTGTCGAACGCCTCACCGGCAGCGTCATCCAGGCTCTCGCCCATCAGTTCGTACTGGCCGATACCATCGACCCGAACCAACTGGGTATGCCCGCCGGAAACCAACAAAGCGACGAACGGAAACTCCGGTGGGTTTTCTTCCAGCATGGGCGCCAGCAAGTGGCCTTCCATGTGGTGTACGCCAATTGCCGGAATGTCCCAGGCAAAGGCCAGTGCCTGGGCGCAGGAAGCACCCACCAGCAATGCACCGACCAGGCCAGGGCCTGCGGTGTAGGCGATGGCGTCGATCTCGGTGGCGACGCAACCGGCCTCGTCCAGCACCTGGCGGATGAGCGGCAGCATGCGCTTGACGTGGTCACGCGAGGCAAGCTCGGGCACCACACCGCCAAACACGCGGTGCAGGTCGATCTGGCTGAACAGTGCGTCGGCCAACAAACCGCGTTCACTATCGTATAATGCGACACCAGTTTCGTCGCAGGATGTTTCCAATCCCAGTACTAGCATGGGTTCGTCCCTTGTGGGGGCTGAATTCGAAGCCGCGCATGATAGTCCCCGTGTCGGATGCCGACCAGCGGTTTTCGATCAGAGGCTTTGCATTCCGGCTTGCTAAGGGTTAACATCCGCAACCCTTGAAAACCGACGTTCTCCAGCACACCTTTGTTTTGCCAGGAGCACGTCTACCCCGGTAATGAATTAAGGTAGCCCTGGATGCCAGCCGTCAAAGTTAAAGAGAACGAACCCTTCGACGTAGCTCTGCGTCGTTTCAAGCGCTCCTGCGAAAAAGCCGGTGTACTGGCTGAAGTTCGTAGCCGCGAGTTTTACGAGAAGCCGACCGCAGAGCGTAAGCGCAAAGCAGCTGCCGCTGTTAAGCGTCACGCCAAGAAAGTTCAGCGCGAACAGCGCCGCGCCGTTCGTCTGTACTAATACAGGCGTTCAACGCAAAGCTTCTGCCCTGCCCGGCTAACCGCCGGGCGATGGCAGTGGTCGCTTCAAACTTGAGCAGCTAGCTCAAGGCCCTGCACAAGCGTCATGCGAACTGCACATGGGCAACCTGCCTGAAACGTCAGAGCTGGTCCTTCTTGCTGTATGACCAGACGTGCACGTCCGACTGACGGGCCCTCAAGGGCCGGCGACGAGCACACTCCCTCGCACTTCCCCAAGCAACACTCGCCCCATTCGGCGCGTGAGCGATTAGACTTGCCAGTTGCCAGATGACGAGACTGCCATGGCCGGGCTGATTCCCCAGAGCTTCATTGACGACCTGATCAACCGCCTCGACATCGTCGATGTGGTGAGTTCGCGCGTCCAGCTGAAAAAAACCGGCAAGAACTACTCCGCCTGCTGCCCGTTCCACAAGGAGAAAACCCCCTCCTTCACGGTCAGCCCCGACAAGCAGTTCTACTACTGCTTCGGCTGCGGCGCAGGCGGCAACGCCCTGGGCTTCGTCATGGACCACGACAACCTGGACTTCCCCCAGGCCGTCGAGGAACTGGCCCGCGCAGCCGGCATGGAAGTGCCCCGCGAACAGGGCCGCCGCGACCACAAGCCGCGCCAGCCCACCGACTCGCCACTGTACCCGCTACTGGATGCCGCCTCGGAGTTCTACCGCCAGGCCCTGCGCAGCCACCCGACCCGCAAGGCGGCGGTGGATTACCTCAAAGGCCGCGGCCTGTCCGGGGAAATTGCCCGCGACTTCGGCCTGGGATTTGCCCCGCCAGGCTGGGACAACCTGCTCAAGCACCTGGGTGCCGACACCCTGCAGCAGAAAGTGATGATCGACGCCGGCCTGCTGATCGAGAACGCCGAAAGCGGCAAGCGTTACGACCGCTTCCGCGACCGGGTGATGTTCCCGATCCGCGACAGCCGTGGGCGCATCATCGCCTTCGGCGGCCGGGTACTCGGCGACGACAAGCCCAAGTACCTGAACTCCCCGGAAACCCCGGTGTTCCACAAGGGCCAGGAACTGTACGGGCTGTACGAGGCGCGCAAGCACAACCGCAACCTCGACGAAATCATCGTCGTCGAGGGCTACATGGACGTCATCGCCCTGGCCCAGCAAGGCTTGCGCAATGCCGTGGCCACCTTGGGCACCGCCACCAGCGAAGAGCACCTCAAGCGGCTGTTCCGCGTGGTGCCCAGCGTGCTGTTCTGCTTCGACGGCGACCAGGCCGGGCGCAAGGCCGCCTGGCGTGCGCTGGAGTCGACCCTGTCGAACCTGCAGGACGGCCGCCGCGCGCGCTTCCTGTTCCTGCCCGAAGGCGAAGACCCGGATAGCCTGGTGCGCGCCGAAGGCACCGATGCCTTCATGGCCCGTATCAACCAGCACGCCCAGCCCCTGGCCGACTACTTCTTCGAACAGCTGAGTGTCGAAGCCGACCCTCGCTCACTGGAAGGCAAGGCGCACATGGCGACCCTGGCCGCACCGTTGATCGAAAAGATCCCTGGCGCCAACCTGCGCCAGTTGATGCGCAACCGTCTGAAGGAAATCACCGGCCTCGACCCGCAGCAGGTCGAGCAACTGGCGCAACAGGCACCCGCGGCCAACAGCGTGCCGGACTACGACCCTGGCTACGACTACGACGCCATGGCCAGCTACACCCCCGACTTCGGCGACATGCCGCAGCACGACTACGCCCCTGTTCATCAGGAACAGGAGTGGAAGCCGAACAAGGGCGGCGGCAAGAAGCAATGGAGCGACAAGCCCTGGGACAAGAACCGCAAAGGCGGCAAACCCTGGCAGCAACGCGACGAAGCGCCGCCACGCGTACCGGCCCCGGTCGAGCCACCCACCCTGGCGGCCTTGCGCACCCTGCTGCACCACCCGCTGCTGGCCGGCAAGGTGGAAGACGCCAGCCATTTTGCCGACGAAGAACATCTGTACAGCCAGCTGCTGGTGGCGCTGATCGAAGCCGCGCAGAAAAATCCTGGGCTAAGCTCAATGCAGTTGATCGCACGTTGGCACGGCACCGAACAGGGCCGCCTGCTGCGGGCGCTGGCAGAAAAGGAATGGCTGATCGTGGCCGACAACCTTGAACAACAGTTTTTCGACACTATAACTAGCTTGTCCGCCCGCCAACGCGAGCGCAGCCTGGAACAACTGCTCAGGAAATCACGTCAAAGCGAATTGACCAGCGAGGAAAAAACCCAGCTCCTCGCCCTGCTGAGCCGGAATGTTCCCGCACAAACGCCGACCTCATCTGGCGCGTGAGGCCCATGCTCGGGTATAATCCTCGGCTTGTTTTTTGCCCGCCAAGACCTTCAGTGGATAGGGTGTTATGTCCGGAAAAGCGCAACAGCAGTCTCGTATCAAAGAGTTGATCACCCGCGGTCGTGAGCAGGGCTACCTGACTTACGCGGAGGTCAACGACCACCTGCCTGAGGATATTTCAGATCCGGAACAGGTGGAAGACATCATCCGCATGATCAACGACATGGGGATCAACGTATTCGAGAGTGCTCCGGATGCGGATGCCCTTCTGTTGGCGGAAGCCGACACCGACGAAGCCGCGGCCGAAGAAGCCGCTGCTGCGTTGGCGGCAGTTGAAACCGATATCGGCCGCACGACCGACCCGGTGCGCATGTACATGCGCGAAATGGGTACCGTCGAGCTGCTGACCCGCGAAGGCGAAATCGAAATCGCCAAGCGTATCGAGGAAGGCATCCGTGAAGTCATGGGCGCCATCGCCCACTTCCCGGGCACTGTCGACTACATTCTCGGCGAATATGACCGCGTCACCACCGAGGGTGGCCGTCTGTCGGACGTTCTCAGCGGTTACATCGACCCTGACGACAACATCGCTGCACCGACCGAAGAAGTGCCGATCCCTGGCACCAAGGCCGCCGCTGCGAAAGAAGAGGCCGACGACGACGAAGAAGAGTCCGAAGGCGGTGACGACGAGGAAGAGGCCGAAAGCGGCCCTGACCCGGTCGTCGCAGCCCAGCGTTTCGGTGCGGTATCCGAGCAGCTTCAGGCGACCACCAAGGTCCTGAAGAAAAACGGTCGTACCCACAAGGAAAGCGTCGAGGCCCTGCAGGCCCTGGCCGACCTGTTCATGCCCATCAAGCTGGTACCGAAGCAGTTCGAGGTACTGGTCGAGCGTGTACGTGATGCCCTGAACCGCCTGCGCCAGCAAGAACGCGCCATCATGCAGCTGTGCGTGCGTGACGCCCGCATGCCGCGTGCCGACTTCCTGCGCATGTTCCCAAGCAACGAAACCGACCAGACCTGGAGCGGTGACCTGGCCAAGCGCAACACCAAGTGGGCTGCTGCCCTGGGTGAAAAGGACGCCGCCATCGTTGCCTGCCAGCAGAAGCTGATCGACCTTGAGACCGAAACCGGCCTGACCGTTGCCGAGATCAAGGAAATCAACCGTCGCATGTCGATCGGTGAAGCCAAGGCCCGCCGCGCCAAGAAAGAAATGGTCGAGGCGAACTTGCGTCTGGTGATCTCCATCGCCAAGAAGTACACCAACCGTGGCCTGCAGTTCCTCGACCTGATCCAGGAAGGCAACATCGGCTTGATGAAAGCGGTGGACAAGTTCGAATACCGTCGCGGCTACAAGTTCTCGACCTACGCCACCTGGTGGATTCGTCAGGCGATCACCCGCTCGATCGCCGACCAGGCACGCACCATCCGTATTCCGGTGCACATGATCGAAACGATCAACAAGCTCAACCGTATTTCCCGCCAGATGCTGCAGGAAATGGGCCGTGAACCGACCCCGGAAGAGCTGGGCGAGCGCATGGAAATGCCTGAGGACAAGATCCGCAAGGTATTGAAGATCGCCAAAGAGCCGATCTCCATGGAAACCCCGATCGGTGACGACGAAGATTCGCACCTGGGCGACTTCATCGAGGACTCGACCATGCAGTCCCCGATCGACGTTGCCACGGTCGAAAGCCTCAAGGAAGCCACCCGCGACGTGCTCTCGGGCCTGACCGCACGCGAAGCCAAGGTGCTGCGCATGCGTTTCGGTATCGACATGAACACCGACCACACCCTCGAAGAGGTGGGCAAGCAGTTTGACGTAACGCGTGAGCGTATCCGTCAGATCGAAGCGAAGGCGTTGCGCAAACTGCGCCACCCGACTCGCAGCGAGCACTTGCGCTCCTTCCTCGACGAGTGAAGACAAACCCCGGCCCAGGCCGGGGTTTTTCTTTAGTGGCCCGAAACATAAAGCCCGGCTTCCACTGCACATCTGCCGCAATGCCCGTCTACACTCGACTTCAGACCACCTGAATGCGAGGCTGCCATGTCCTTGAAGCCGGCCATTCTGTTGCTGCTCCTGATGCTGTGGAACACAACGGCCGGCGCCCTGACCCTGACAGACGAGGAAAAAGCCTGGCTGGCTGCCCACCCGCAGCTAAGCCTGGGTGTCGACGCCTCTTGGCCACCGTTCGAGTTTCGCGACCAGGAGGGCCGGTACCAGGGATTGGCCGCCGATTACATCGCCATGATCCAGCAACGTCTGGGTGTGACGCTAAAACCGGTCGAACCCAGTAGCTGGACCGAGGTATTGGCGCAGGCGCGCGAAAGCCGCATCGACCTGCTGCCCGGCATCATGTCTACCCCTGAACGCCAGGGCTACCTGGCTTTCACCCGCCCATACCTCGACTTTCCCATTGTCATCCTTGCCCACAAAGGCGGCGCACAGCCGCGCAAACTGGAGGACCTGTACGGCCTGAAAATCGCTGTGGTCGAAAACTACGCCCCCCACGAGTTGCTGCGCACCCACCACCCGGACCTCAACCTGGTCGCACTGCCCAATGTAAGCTCCACGCTGCAGGCCTTGGCCACCGATCAGGTAGATGCCGTCGTCGGCGACCTCGCTTCCAGCATCTGGAGCCTGCGCCAGCTCAAGCTCGACGGCCTCTACGTCAGCGGCGAAACGCCCTATCGCTACCAACTGGCGATGGCCGTCCCCCGCAGCAACCACGTACTGGTCGGTATTCTCGACAAAGTGATGGCCGACATGAGCAGCAGCGAAGTCAGCCAGATACAACAGCGCTGGGTAGGCAATGTGGTCGACCAGCGGATGTTCTGGTCCGACCTGCTGGTGTATGGCCTGCCAACGGTGTTGTTGCTGATGGCCGTACTGGCCGTGGTGATCCGCATCAACCGCCGCCTCAGTTCGGAAATTTCACGGCGCATTGCCTTGGAGCAGGAGCTGCGCAGCAGCGAATACCACTACCGCGGCTTGATAGAAAGCCTGTCGGCCATCGCCTGGGAAGCCGATGCCAACGACTTCACCTACAGCTACGTTTCGCCGCATGCCGAAGACCTGCTCGGCTACCCCCTGAATGACTGGCTCAAGCCTGGCTTCTGGCGCAGCATTCTGCACCCGGAAGACGCCCTCTGGGCCCAGGCCTACTGCGACAGCGAAACTGCAGCCGGGCGCGACCACAGCCTGGATTACCGGGTAATCCGGGCCGACGGACAACCCCTCTGGGTACGCAACATCGTCAGCATGATCAAACACGGCCACCAACCGGTGATGCGCGGGCTGATGATCGACATCAGCGAAACCAAGCGCACCGAAGATGCCCTGCGTTTGTCCGAGCAGAAGTTCGCCTCGGTGTTCCAGCAGTGCCCCGATATTTTGCTAATCGCCCGTCACAGTGACGGTTGCCTGTTGGAGGTGAACGAAGCTTTCGAAGAACAGATCGGCCTGACCCCAGGCCAGGTGATTGGCCGTACCGCCACCGACCTCAACCTGTGGGGTGTCGAAGGCAGCGGCCCGCGGGTGCTCGAACGCCTGCACCAGGGGGGTATCCGTAACCTTGAAATGAGCTTCCGCCGCAGCAACGGCCAACTGTTCACCGGCCTGACCTCGGCCGAAACCTTCGAGCTCGACGGCACCCCGGCGCTGGTGGTGGCAGTACGCGATATCAGCCAGCTCAAGGAAACCCAGGAACAGCTGCAAACCTCGGAAGAGAAGTTCGCCAAAGCTTTCCACGCCTCGCCCGACGGCCTGTTACTGTCGCGCCAGAGCGACGGTTTGCTGCTGGAGGTGAACGAGGGCTTCTGCCGCCTCACCGGCTATGACCTCAACCCGACCATCGACCAGACCTCGCTGGACCTGGGTATCTGGGTCGACCTCAACGAGCGCAAGCGCCTGGTCGACCAGCTCAACCGCGACGGCTTCGTGCGCGACTTCACCTGCCACATCCGCCGCAGTGACGGGCAGATCCGCCTCTGCGAGCTATCCGCCAGGCCCCTGCCGATTGCCGGCGTCGATTGCATGCTGACCATTGCCCGCGACATCACCGAACGCCATCTGATGCAGGAAAAGCTACAACTGGCGGCCACCGTGTTCGAAAACACCGCCGAAGGCGTGCTGATCACCGACATCGACCAACGTATCAGTGCCGTCAACCGCGCCTTCAGCGAAATCACCGGCTATAGCGAAATCGAAGCCCTTGGCCAAACCCCGCGCCTGCTCGCTTCCGGCCAACACGACAGCGCCTTCTACGCCGCCATGTGGCACCAGCTTACCGACGAAGGCCACTGGCAAGGCGAGATCTACAACAAGCGCAAGAACGGCGAACTGTACCCCGGCTGGCTGACCATCAGTGCGGTGCGCAACAACGAGCGCGAGATCACCCATTTCGTGGCCGTGTTTGCCGATATTTCCAGCCTCAAGCACGCCCAGGCCAAGCTCGACTACCAGGCCCACCACGACCCGCTGACCGGCCTGCCCAACCGTGCCCTGTTCGAGAACCGCCTGCAGGCCGTGCTTACCTGCGCGCAAGTATCAAACCGCCAGGGCGCGGTGCTGTTCCTCGACCTCGACCGCTTCAAGCACATCAACGACAGCCTGGGCCACCCGGTCGGCGACCTGCTGCTCAAAGGCATCGCTCAGCGCCTGAAGGAGCAGGTGCGTGACGTCGACACCGTGGCCCGCCTGGGCGGCGACGAGTTCATCATCCTGCTACCTGGCTTGCACAAGCCCAGTGACGCCAGCACCATCGCCAACAAGCTGCTGGCCTGCTTCGTCGCGCCGTTCCAGGCCGGTGAGCACGAGTTCTTCACCAGCGCCAGTATCGGCATCAGCCTGTACCCACAGGACGGCACTGATGTCGCGACACTGATCCGCAACGCCGACGCGGCCATGTACCGCTCCAAGGCCAAAGGCCGCAACCGCGTCGAAGCCTACACCCGCGACCTCACCGCTCAGGCCAGCGAGCGCATCGCCCTTGAGCACGAGCTGCGCCGCGCCGTCGAACGCAACGAAATGAGCCTGTGCTTCCAGCCCAAGCTCAGCCTCAAGACCCAAAGCCTGGTAGGCGCCGAGGCGCTGATCCGCTGGAGCCACCCCACCTTTGGTGAAGTACCGCCGGAGCACTTCATCCACCTGGCGGAAGAGAACGGCACCATTCTCCAGCTCGGCGACTGGGTGCTGGAGCAAGCCTGCCGACAGATGCAGGCCTGGAAGCAACACTACGAACCGTTCGGCCCGCTGTCGATCAACCTCGCCGGCGCCCAGCTACGCCACCCACACCTGGCCCGACGCATCGAGCAACTGCTCAAGCAGCACCAGCTCAAGGCCGGCGACTTGCAGTTGGAAATCACCGAAAACTTCATCATGAGCCAGGCAGAAGAGGCCTTGGCCGTGCTGTACCAGCTGAAAAAACTGGGCGTGCAGTTGGCCATCGACGACTTTGGCACCGGCTACTCATCACTGAGCTATCTCAAGCGCCTGCCGCTGGACATCCTCAAGATCGACAAATCGTTCATCCGTGGCCTGCCTGACGACCCACACGACGCTGCCATCGCCCGTGCGATCATCGCCCTGGGCCGCAGCATGCAACTGGCGATCATTGCCGAGGGTGTTGAAAACCAGGCCCAGCAGCGTTTTCTGGCAGCGGAGGGATGCGAGCAGATCCAGGGCTACATCGTCAGCCTGCCACTGCCACCCGAGGAATTTGCGGCCGCGTTTCTTCGCATAGCACTATCGGATCTTTCAGATGGCACAGGTGCGAAACCCTCGTTATAATCCGGCCACTTACTGAGGGCCTATAGCTCAGTCGGTTAGAGCAGAGGACTCATAATCCTTTGGTCCACGGTTCGAGTCCGTGTGGGCCCACCAGATATGAAAAAGCCGCGCAATTGCGCGGCTTTTTTGTGCCCGTTGTCTTTTTAGGTATCGCGCCCGTTTCTTCGAGGCATGTCCTGCCGCTGCGCTTACCACATCAGCCATCCGCAACGCTTCCCCCCTTCATTGCCAGGGCGACTGTCCTAGGCACAGGTTCTCGCCGCTTCGGTAGTAAGCCAGCAGGCGCCAGCTCAAACCCAGCTCCTGAGCTGCACGATCCAACGTCAACCCATGCTGGGCCATCCAGTTCCAGATAAGCTCATGCGAACACTCCCCTGCTTGTTCGACCGCGCGTACGCGCAGGTTGGCGGCAGCAAGCTCAAGATTGTCGTCACCTGCCCGGATGATCGTGTCGTTGCACTCACCCATTGCAGCCGGTGCGAATACCTTAGGGTCGGCAAGAGGAGCCAAAGATGCGTGTTCCGGATGATTTCATCCAGAGCTACAGTGAATTGCTGCCTGTCCGCAAAGGTTAGTCGCAAGGTACTCGCGGGCGTAGCAACGACCTCGCTCTACTGAAAATGATTGGTGATCATGGGTTCGGTTCCGAACTCCGCCTCATGAGCGGACCATTCTCGACCTTACAACGGCTAATACCGCAGGGATTAAATCGTTAGATTTTGTGAGCCCTTACTCGCCTATCGGCCGCATCTCGACCTGCCTCTGGTTGTAGAAGACCATCCCAGTCGGAATATCACGCGTAACCAGCGACATCGCGCCAATCACCACGTCGTCACCAATAACGATGCGATCAGCAACGATGCAGCTGTTGGCACCCATGCTCACGTTGTCGCCAATGCACAGCGCGTACTCCTCCAGCCCGAGCGTCTTGATGCCGATAGAGCAGTTCTGGCGAATGAAGAAATTGCGCCCGATGCTGACATGCCGGGTAATCACCACCCCCGGCAGGTGCGCGATGCGCAGGCCGGGCGCGATTTGTGCGCCGATGTCGATGTCCAACGCGTACTTGAGGTTAAGCCGTTGTTGCATGCGCCGAGCGTGACGCCGGGCCAGGCCGCCGCGAGCATCGAGGTATTGGGCCAGTCGGTAGGCAAAGAGAAAGCGCAGTTTGTTGTCCTTGCGTGCGCGGCGCAGTACGTTGAACAGCAGGTTGATACGGCGTCCTGGCCTTTTCTTGTTGGAGACTTCCAGTCGCCAGCATTCGAGCAGGTTGTCGAGGTTCACGCTCAGGTTCTCGTTGGACTAGCGTTTCATCATGCCGAAGGCCCAGCCTTCAGGCCAGCGCGGTCGCTGTAGATGCGGTCTTGCCCTGATTGGCAGTCGCTCGATAGGCTAGCAGGCCAACCGTAGAGACTCGCCATGTCGGATTCCCGCTCCATCACGCTGGATGAAATCGATCGCCAGCTGATCGCCCTGCTGCAAATCAACGCCCGCGAAAGCGTCGCCACCCTCGCCCGCCAGTTGGGTATCGCCCGCACCACCGTCAATTCGCGCCTGGAGCGTCTGGAGAAGAACAAGGTCATCTCCGGTTATGGCGTACGTCTGGGTCAGCGGGTGCTGGGAGGCGGGCTGCAGGCGTATGTGGGGATCAAGGTGCAGCCGCGCTCCGGCAAGGAAGTGGTGCGGCGCCTGGGTGCCATGGGGCAGGTGCAGCAATTGTGCGCGGTAAGCGGCGAGTTTGACTATGTAGCCTGGCTGCTTACGGATTCACCCGAACAGCTGGACCAGTTGCTCGACCAGATCGGCAGTGTCGACGGGGTGGAGAAGACCACCACGTCGATCATTCTCAGCAGCAAGGTGGACCGGGGGCAGCCGCTCTGATCAATCAGGCCTCCTGGCCGTCGAGCAGCCCCTCCAGAATCGCCGAAAGGCTCTCGGCAGAATGCTGCATCGACCAGACGATGTCTCGGCTACGCTCGGGGGCGTGGTGCTGGGCGTAGTCAGTGACAATCTGGTTGAGGCCACGGGCCAGCAGGCAGGCGTGGACTAGAGCGTCGGCGGCGTCGATGCCAGGACGGATGGCAAATAACGGCGGGTGGCTGGATTCGCAGTTGCAAAAGGGTTTTTCAGCGGTGGGTTGCAGTTTTACAGGTTGATCGGGCAAACGGTCAGTCATGGTATAGCCTCCAGATCACAGGGATGACTGGCGGCCAGTCGCTTCCTTCTCACGGGAATTGGGTGGCAGCCATGCGCGAGGTGAGAACCGGCGAACTTGGAGGCGCATACCCGGCCAGGCAAAGCCTGCCCGCGCACAGCTGCCATAGCAGTGCGCCTCTAGCTGCTCACACCCCGTCCAACGTGTACTTATGCCCGCCGGAGAGGCCGCGTGAGGCCCAGGTGCTTGCCTTGCAATTCACTGCGCCTATCAGATCGAGCGCCGCGCGGGCGGCGCTCGATCTGATAGGCGCAGCAAATCGCACTACAAACACTTCGTCATAAATAACTTTAAACTTATGTTTTCGACGAAAAGTAATACATTAAGACACCAATATGCACCTTAATTACGATTCCCCCACTCCTTAAAATGACCTCCAGCCATCTCCTATACTCAGGCTCCGCCACCCGCGCAGCCCCTCTGGCAAGGTCACTTCATGAACAAGAAAAACCGCCACCCCGCCGACGGCAAAAAGCCCATCACCATCTTCGGCCCGGACTTCCCCTTCGCTTTCGATGACTGGCTGGAGCACCCCGCAGGCCTGGGCAGTATTCCGGCTGAGCGCCAGGGTGAAGAAGTGGCCATCGTGGGTGCCGGTATTGCCGGCCTGGTGGCGGCCTACGAGCTGATGAAGCTAGGCCTAAAGCCGGTGGTGTACGAGGCCTCCAAGCTGGGCGGCCGGCTGCGTTCGCAAGCCTTCAATGGCACCGACGGGATCATCGCCGAGCTGGGCGGCATGCGCTTCCCGGTGTCGTCCACTGCCTTCTACCACTACGTGGACAAGCTGGGCCTGGAAACCAAGCCTTTCCCCAACCCGCTGACCCCAGCCTCGGGCAGCACCGTGATCGACCTTGAAGGCCAGACCTACTACGCCGAAAAAACCACCGACTTGCCCAAGCTGTTCCACGAAGTGGCCGACGCCTGGGCCGATGCGCTGGAAAGCGGTGCCCAGTTCGCCGACATCCAGCAAGCCATCCGCGATCGGGATGTACCGCGCCTTAAAGCGCTGTGGAACAAGCTGGTCCCACTGTGGGACGACCGCACGTTCTACGACTTCGTCGCCACCTCACGTTCGTTCGCCAAACTGAGCTTCCAGCACCGCGAAGTGTTCGGCCAGGTTGGCTTCGGCACCGGTGGCTGGGACTCGGACTTCCCAAACTCGATGCTGGAAATTTTCCGCGTGGTGATGACCAACTGCGACGACCACCAACACCTGGTCGTCGGCGGTGTGGAGCAGGTACCGCAAGGGATCTGGCGCCATGTGCCGGAGCGCTGCGCCCACTGGCCGGAGGGCACAAGCCTGAGCGGCCTGCATGGCGGTGCACCGCGTACTGGGGTCAAGCGCATCGCCCGCGCTGCTGACGGCCGCCTGGCGGTTACCGACAACTGGGGCGACACTCGCCACTACGGCGCCGTGCTCGCCACCTGCCAGACCTGGCTGCTGACCACCCAGATCGACTGCGAGGAATCACTGTTCTCGCAAAAGATGTGGATGGCCCTGGACCGCACCCGCTACATGCAGTCATCGAAGACGTTCGTCATGGTCGACCGGCCATTCTGGAAGGACAAGGACCCGGAAACCGGTCGTGACCTGATGAGCATGACCCTCACTGACCGCCTCACCCGCGGCACCTACCTGTTCGACAACGGCGACGACAAGCCGGGGGTGATCTGCCTGTCCTATGCATGGATGAGCGATGCGCTGAAAATGCTGCCGCATCCGGTGGAAAAGCGCGTGCAGCTGGCCCTGGATGCGCTGAAGAAGATCTACCCGAAAACCGATATCGCCGGGCACATCATCGGCGATCCGATCACCATTTCGTGGGAGGCTGATCCGCACTTCCTGGGCGCCTTCAAGGGCGCACTGCCGGGTCATTACCGCTACAACCAGCGCATGTACGCACACTTCATGCAGCAGGACATGCCCGCCGAGCAGCGCGGCATGTTCATCGCCGGTGACGATGTATCGTGGACACCCGCCTGGGTGGAGGGCGCAGTGCAAACATCGCTGAATGCGGTGTGGGGTATCATGAACCACTTCGGTGGCCACACCCACCCGGACAACCCAGGCCCAGGCGATGTGTTCGATGAAATCGGCCCTATTGCCCTGGCAGACTGAATCAAGGAGGCGTCATGCGCATCGCTTTGTTCCAGGGCGCACCCAAGCCACTGGATGTGCCCGGCAATCTGCAACGGCTGCGCCATCAGGCGCAGTTGGCAGCCGAGCGCGGCGCACAGCTGCTGGTGTGCCCGGAGATGTTCCTCACCGGCTACAACATCGGCCTGCCCCGGGTCGAGCGCCTGGCCGAAGCTGACGATGGCCCGGCGGCCATGGAGGTAGCGGAAATCGCCCAGGCGCACCGCATTGCCCTTGTCTATGGCTATCCGGAGCGGGCGAACGATGGCGCGATCTACAACAGCGTGCAGTTGATCGATGCCCATGGCCGCAGCCTGTGCAACTACCGCAAGACCCACCTGTTTGGCGAACTGGACCGTTCGATGTTCAGCGCAGGCCCGGACCACTTTCCGGTGGTAGAGCTTGAAGGCTGGAAAGTCGGCCTGCTGATCTGCTACGACATCGAGTTCCCGGAAAACGCCCGACGCCTGGCGCTGGCGGGTGCCGAGCTGATCCTGGTGCCGACGGCGAACATGGCGCCGTATGACTTCATCTGCCAGGTGACCGTAAGGGCACGGGCGCAGGAGAACCAGTGCTACCTGGTGTATGCCAATTATTGCGGCGCGGAAGACGAGATCCAGTATTGCGGGCAAAGCAGCATCATCGGCCCGGATGGTAGTTTGCTGGCCATGGGCGGGCGGGATGAATGCCTGTTGCTGGCCGAGCTGGAACATGAGCAGGTTGTGCAGGGGCGGGAGGCATTCCCGTACCTGAACGATTTGCGTCAGGAACTGCACATGCGTAAAGGCTGATGGCCCTTTCGCGGGCAAGCCCGCGAAAGGGCCGGGCCTGCAAACAAATGGGTTAGCATGGACAGCAGCAACCGGAGCCCCCATGCCTGACGCCATCCGCCACCTCACTCTCGCCAACTGCCTGCAACTGACACTGCGCCACGCCCCGCGCCTGAAACGTTCGGCCGCCGCACTGCGGGTGCATGCGGGCAGCCACGACGCACCGGGCAAATGGCCGGGCCTGGCCCACTTCCTCGAACACCTGTTCTTCCTCGGCACCCCACGCTTTGCGCTGGACGACGGCCTGATGCGTTACGTGCAGACCCTGGGCGGCCAGGTCAACGCCAGCACCCGGGAACGCACCACCGACTTTTTCTTCGAAGTCCCGCCCAATGCGTTGGCCGGGGGCCTTGAGCGCCTCTGCCAGATGCTGGCCGAACCGGATCTGGGCATCGAGCGCCAACGCCGCGAGCGTGAAGTGATCCACGCCGAGTTCATTGCCTGGTCACGCAACCCGCAGGCCCAGCAGCAATTCGCCTTGTTGCAGTCGGTGTCGCAAGGCCATCCGCTGGGCGCATTTCATGCCGGCAACCGGTATACCCTGGCCCTGCAGGCCCCTGCCTTTCAGCAAGCACTGACGGGCTTCCACCAACGCTTCTACCAGGGCGGCCAGATCGTCTTGAGCCTGTGCGGGCCGCAGCCGCTGGATGAGCTGGAGCAATTTGGCCGGCAGCATGCGACGCTGTTCGCCACAGGCAAGCATGTGCCGCAAATCAAACCGCCGCCATTGTCGGCGACGGCTACACCACTGGCCTTCACTCACGAAAACCTCCCGGCAGGTGCCGAGCAAGCGCTGGAGCTGCTGATCGCCTGCCTCGGCGACAGCCGCCCGGGTACCTGGCTGGGTGCACTTCGCGAGCGTGGCTGGCTGCAACGTTTCAAGGCCGAAACACTGTATGCCTTTGCCGGCCAGTTGCTGTGGCACCTCGACCTCAAGCTCAGCGCCGACGCCTGCCCAGACGAAGCCAGCGCCCTGTTGCACGGCTGGTTCAGCTTCATCCGCCAGGCCGACCTTGAGCTGTTGAACCGCGAATTCGGCCTGTTGCAGCACAGCCGCGAACGCAGCGCCAGTGCACTTGAACTGGCCCGCCGTGACAGCACGGGGCAGCCGTTTGCCCAGTTGGATGCGCACGGTTTGCAGGCCCTTCAAGCCGTGCTGCAAGGCCTGCCATGCAACGTGTATGGCCAATGGCACATGCCCTTGGTCGACCCCTTGCTGATGGCTGATCTGCCCCAGGCCAATGCCATACCGCTACCGGCAGCGCTGAGGGTCAGTGAGCAGCTCCCTGGTGCCCGCCAATACGCAGCGCTCTACCTGCGCTGGCACGTACCCTCACCGTTGCGCCAACGTTTGCAGGGTGTGCTCGAACAGGCCCTGGCGCCACTGCAGGAGCGCTGTGAACGCGCCTCGGTACAACTGCAATTCACGGCTGCCGGGGAATACTGGCAGTTACGCTGCGCCGGGCTACCGGCAGCGGTGCTGCGGGCAGTGACGCAGGCCTTGGCGTTGATGGTCACCCCCCCGGCCAGATGCTGGTTGCCTTGCACAACGCCAACAGCGGCGCTGATCCCCATCAGGGCCTTGCTCAAGCAACTGCCCGACGCGGTGCTCGGCACCCCGCCCCCAACTGGCCCTGCCTGTACGCTGGAGCAGCAGCAACTCGACAAGCTGTGGCAGCACACACGCTGGCACGGCCTGGTCGCAGGCTTCGACGATTCAGCCCTGAGCGCCCTGGGCACTGCGCTACAGCACTGCCCGGGGCGCGGCTCGCTGCCTAGCCCCCTGCCCACTTGGGCCAAACGCCGTTGGCAGCATGCCGAAGTACCGGGCAGCGAACACGCCATGCTGCTGTTCTGCCCGCTACCTGCCGCCAGCGAAGCCAGCGGCCGCCTGCTCGCGCAACTGCTGCAAGGGCCGGTTTACCAGCGGCTGCGGGTGGAACTGCAACTCGGCTATGCGGTATTCAGTACCTTTCGTCAGATAGAGGGGGTCGGCGGCCTGCTGTTCGGGGTGCAATCGCCTCATACCCACCAGGCACAGATCCTCGACCACCTGCTCACGCTACTCAACAAGGGTGTCACCCTTGACCCAGGCACCCAACAAGCCCTGGCCAGTCAATTCGATGAACCGGCCATGGCCAACGCCGATGTCGCCGAATGGGCGTGGCAGACACACCTGGCTACACAACCCGGCAGGCTGGATACGTTGCGCAGGGCTATTCTGAACACGCGGCAGACGGATCTGGACAACCTGCTGGGTAACCTGCTCGATGCAGACGCCTCCTGGTTGTGTTTGGCCAACGCTGCCGCGCCAACCCCTACGTGGAAGTGATCCAGGCCCGTGATTGTTACGCAACATGCAACGGCACTTTTCGAATAATTAACCTTCCAGTACAAATTTTTCTTGTAAGATAGCGCAATCCCAGTTCCGGGAACCGCCTTTGCGCGGTGGTACCCAAGTAGTAACTGAGCAACCCCAAACCCATCCGGAAGGAGTAATCCCATGTGGACCAAACCTGCATACACTGATCTGCGTATCGGCTTCGAAGTCACCATGTACTTCGCTAACCGCTAAGCCCGGCTTAGGGTTCCACGCCTCGGCCTGCCGGGGCGTTTTCGTTTTTCCGATCCGGTTTTCTGCATAGAGAGTGGCCATGTACATCCAGGTTCTCGGCTCCGCCGCCGGTGGCGGGTTCCCGCAGTGGAACTGCAACTGCATCAACTGCAAGGGCTTTCGTGACGGCACCCTGCGGGCCACCGCGCGCACCCAGTCGTCCATCGCCCTGTCCGACGACGGCGTACACTGGGTGCTGTGCAATGCCTCGCCCGACATCCGCGCCCAGCTCCAGGCCTTCGCGCCGATGCAGCCAGCCCGGGCCCTGCGCGACACCGGCATCAACGCCATCGTGCTGCTGGACAGCCAGATCGACCACACCACAGGCCTGCTCAGCCTGCGTGAAGGCTGCCCGCACCAGGTGTGGTGCACCGACATGGTCCACCAGGACCTCACCACCGGCTTCCCGTTGTTCAACATGCTCAGCCACTGGAACGGTGGCCTGCAGTGGAACCGCATCGAGCTGGAAGGTAGCTTCGTTATCGAGGCCTGCCCAAACCTCAAGTTCACCCCATTCCCCCTGCGCAGCGCCGCACCGCCTTATTCGCCGCACCGCTTCGACCCGCACCCGGGCGACAACCTGGGCCTGCTGGTCGAAGACACCCGCACCGGCGGCAAGCTGTTCTACGCCCCAGGCCTGGGCCAGGTGGACGACAAGCTGCTGGCGATGATGCACGGCGCCGACTGCCTGCTGGTCGACGGCACGCTGTGGGAAGACGATGAGATGCAACGCCGTGGCGTGGGTACTCGCACGGGCCGCGAAATGGGCCACCTGGCGCAGAACGGCCCGGGCGGCATGCTCGAAGTGCTGGACGCTTTCCCGCGTCAGCGCAAAGTGCTTATTCACATCAACAACACAAACCCGATCCTCGATGAAGACTCCCCGGAGCGCGCCGAAGTCCAGCGCCGCGGTGTCGAAGTTGCCTTCGACGGAATGAGCATTGAGTTGTAAGGAGCCCTGATGAGCGACGCATTGCCAATGTCCCCTGCCGAATTCGAGCAGGCCCTGCGCGCCAAGGGCGCCTATTACCACATTCATCACCCGTACCACGTGGCGATGTACCAGGGCCGCGCCACCCGTGAGCAGATCCAGGGTTGGGTAGCCAACCGCTTCTATTACCAGGTCAACATCCCGATGAAGGATGCCGCGATCCTGGCCAACTGCCCGGACCGCGAAGTACGTCGCGAGTGGATCCAGCGCCTGCTCGACCACGACGGCGCGCCCGGCGAGGACGGCGGCATCGAAGCTTGGTTGCGCCTGGGCCAGGCTGTCGGCCTGGACCCGGACCAGCTGCGTTCGCAAGAGCTGGTGCTGCCCGGCGTACGTTTTGCCGTCGATGCCTATGTCAACTTCGCCCGCCGCGCCAGCTGGCAGGAAGCGGCCAGCAGCTCGCTGACCGAGTTGTTCGCCCCGCAAATCCACCAGTCGCGCCTGGACAGCTGGCCACAGCACTACCCGTGGATCGACCCGGCCGGCTACGAATACTTCCGCACCCGCCTGGGCCAGGCTCGTCGTGACGTAGAGCACGGCTTGGCGATTACCCTGCAGCACTACACCACCCGCGCGGCCCAGGAGCGTATGCTGGAGATCCTGCAGTTCAAGCTGGATATCCTCTGGAGCATGCTCGACGCCATGAGCATGGCCTACGAGCTGAACCGCCCGCCCTATCATTCCGTCACCCAGGAACGGGTGTGGCACAAGGGGATCACCCTATGAGTTTCGACCGCAATCAGGTGCCAAACTGGCGCCCCGGCTACCGCTTCCAGTACGAACCGGCGCAGAAAGGCCATGTGCTGCTGTACCCCGAAGGCATGATCAAGCTCAACGACAGCGCCAGCCTGATTGGCGGCTTGATCGACGGCCAACGTGACGTGGCCGCCATCATCAGCGAACTCGAACAGCAATTCCCCGATGTCCCGGAAGTGGCCGACGACATCGAGCAGTTCATGGAGGTGGCCCGTGCCGAACACTGGATCGTCCTCGCCTGAGTTGCCGCCCACGCCGCAGGTCGGCCTGCCGCTGTGGTTGCTGGCCGAACTCACCTACCGCTGCCCGCTGCAATGCCCGTACTGCTCCAACCCGCTGGACTTTGCCGCCCAGGGCCAGGAGCTGAGCACCGAGCAGTGGTTCAAGGTCATGGCCGAGGCGCGGGAGATGGGCGCGGCGCAAATCGGCTTTTCCGGCGGTGAACCGCTAGTTCGCCAGGACCTGGCTGAGCTGATCGGCGAAGCCCGCCGGCTGGGTTACTACACCAACCTGATCACCTCGGGCATCGGCCTGACCGAAGCGCGTATCGCTGACTTCAAGAAGGCCGGCCTGGACCATATCCAGATCAGCTTCCAGGCCAGCGACGAGCAGGTGAACAACCTGCTGGCCGGTTCTAAGAAGGCCTTTGCGCAAAAGCTGGAGATGGCCCGCGCCGTGAAGGCCCACGGCTACCCGATGGTGCTCAACTTCGTTACCCATCGGCACAACATCGACAAGATCGACCGCATCATCGAGCTGTGCATCGCCCTGGAAGCAGACTTCGTCGAGCTTGCCACCTGCCAGTTCTACGGTTGGGCGCACCTCAACCGTCTGGGCCTGCTGCCGACCCGTGCGCAGCTTGAGCGGGCCGAGCGCATCACCAACGAATACCGGGACAAACTCAAGGCCGAGGGCAACCCGTGCAAGCTGATCTTCGTCACCCCGGACTACTACGAAGAGCGTCCCAAGGCCTGCATGAATGGGTGGGGCAACCTGTTCCTCACCATTACCCCGGACGGCACCGCGCTGCCCTGCCACGGCGCCCGCCAGCTGCCGGTGCAGTTCCCCAATGTCCGCGACCACGACCTGCACCACATCTGGTATGAGTCGTTTGGCTTCAACCGCTTCCGTGGTTACGAGTGGATGCGCGAACCGTGCCGCTCCTGTGACGAAAAAGAAAAGGACTTCGGCGGCTGTCGCTGCCAGGCCTTCATGCTGACCGGTGATGCCAGCAACGCCGACCCGGTGTGTGCCAAGTCGGCCGACCACCGCATCATCCTCAAGGCCCGCGAGGAGGCAGAAAGCGCCCAGCTCGCCATTGAACAGATGACCTTCCGCAATGAACGAAACTCCCGTGTCATCGCCCGTGGCTGAATTCAGCGCAGCCCAGGCCGTTGCCGCCGGCACCGACTTCGCCGAACTCAAAGCCAGTGCCGACGGGCTGTTCTGGATCGAGTTTCGCCCGGCCGATGGTGCTTGCCGTATCTGGCACTGGCTGTACCACCAGGCCCGCTGCCTGACGCCGGATGGCTTCAGCGTGCGCAGCCGGGTCTACGAGTACGGCGGTGGTAGCTTCTGCCTGGGTGGCGACGGGCTGGTGTTCGTCAACGAAAAGGACCAGCAGGTCTACACCCAGCCGCTGGACGATTCGCAACCGCGTGCGCTGACCCAGGATGCCAGCTGCCGCTACGGCGATGTGCAGTGGCACGATAGCCAGGTGCTGGCCGTCGAGGAACGCCATGCCGAGCAGGTGGAGCATCGGCTTGTCGCGTTGAGTGAGAGCGACCGGGTGGTGCTCGCCGAGGGCGCCGATTTCTACGCCTCACCCACAGTGAGTGCAGATGGCATGCGCCTGGCATGGATCGAATGGGACCGGCCGGCACAGCCCTGGACTATCACCCGATTGATGTGCCGCTCACGCGACAGCAGTGGCCACTGGGGCCCCGTGCAATGCGTGGCAAGCGATGATGAATCGCTGCAACAACCGCGTTTCGATGCCGAAGGCCGACTCTACGGCCTGTCCGACCGCAATGGCTTCTGGCAGCCCTGGGGCGAGGTCGATGGCCACTGGCAGGCGTTGCCTGCCGAGACTGCGGACCATGCTGCTGCGCCCTGGCAATTGGGTACCTGCACCTGGCTGGCACTGGGGCCGCAAAGCTATCTGGCGAGTTGGTTCAAAGACGGCTTCGGGCAACTGGGGCTGCGTAACACCGATGGACGTATGGAGCGCTTCGCCAGTGCCTACACGCGCTTTCGCAGCCTGGCCATGGACAGCGATCACCTTTATGCCATTGCCGCCTCGCCCATCAGCCCGCCTGCAGTGATTGCCATCGACCGCAGTAACCACGAAGTACGTGTGCTTGCCGGGGGGGCCGAGATACTGCCGGCAGGGCAAATCAGCCTGCCGCAGTCGATTCACTATGGCAGTGACGGCGAGCGGGCCCACGGATTCTTCTACCCCGCAGCGCACTCACAAGGCGCCACGCCGCTGGTGGTGTTCATCCACGGCGGGCCGACCTCGGCCTGTTATCCGGTGCTCGAGCCTCGCATCCAGTACTGGACCCAGCGCGGCTTTGCCGTGGCCGACCTGAATTACCGGGGCAGCACCGGCTATGGCCGGGAATACCGCCAGGCATTGCACCTGCGCTGGGGCGAAAGCGATGTGGCCGATGCCTGCGCGGCGGTCGAGTACCTGGCGGCTCAGGGCCTGGTCGACAAACGCAAGGCGTTCATCCGTGGCGGCAGCGCGGGTGGCTACACCACCCTCTGTGCCTTGGCCTTCCACGACGTGTTCCGCGCCGGTGCCAGCCTGTACGGGGTCAGCGACCCGGTTGCCCTGGGCCGGGCCACGCACAAGTTTGAGGGCGATTATCTGGACTGGCTGATCGGCGATCCGCAACAGGATGCCGAGCGCTACCGCCAGCGCACGCCGCTGCTGCATGCGGGGCAGATCAAGGTGCCGGTGATTTTCTTCCAGGGTGAGCTGGACGCGGTGGTGGTGCCGGAACAGACGCGGTCGATGCTGGCGGCGCTGCAGGCTAACGGGATTGAGGCCGAGGGGCACTTCTATGCGGGGGAACGGCATGGGTTCCGCAAGGCAGAGAACCTGGCGCATGCGCTGGAAGAAGAGTGGAAGTTCTATTGCCGGGTGTTGAAAGGTTGAAATACCGGGGCCGCTTGGCGGCCCCGGAAAACCTCACCGTTTGGCGATGATGTACACCGCATGCACGATCCCCGGAATGTAGCCCAGCAAGGTCAGCAGAATATTCAGCCAGAACGCCCCGCCAAACCCCACCTGCAAGAACACGCCAAGCGGCGGCAGGATGATGGCGATGATGATGCGAATAAAGTCCATGCAAGTCTCTCCTGAAGGGGTTATCTCACAGACTAGCCGCTCTACGCAGAGGTTCCACAGGCAAAAAAAACGCCCCGGGCCGAATGAAACAGGCCAGGGGCGATGCGCAGGAACGCCAGACGGTTCGTTGAATTCTCAGTGTTGCTACACAGTCAGGCCGGCACTTCGCGGCGGGCCTGCTGCTGGGCATGAAGGCGGGCAAAAGCGCGTGCCAGGCGTAGCAGCATTTCGTCGATGTTGCCCTTGCTCACGGTCAGCGCAGGTGAAAAACGCACCACATCCGCTTGTGGCGCATTGAGCAGCAGGCCTTCGTGCAGCGCCGCAGCCACCAGTTCACGGGCCAGGTTTTCTTTGAGTTGCAATGCCCACAGCAGGCCTTGCCCACGCACTTCGCCCTGGCCATAGCGCCCGGCCAGCCGGCTCAGGCCTTCACGCAGGTGACGGCCGTTGTCCTGCACTTGCGTGAAAAAGTCAGGCTCCAGCACGGTGTCCAGCACCGCCAGGCCGGCAGCGCACATCAGTGCATTGCCGTGGTGGCTGCCTTCCAGTTCGCCAGGCTCGGCGCAGCACGCCGTACCCCGAGCCAGCAAGGCGGCCAGTGGCACCCCACCGCCCAAGCCCTTGCCCAGGGTGATAATGTCGGCACGCACGCCGTAGGTTTCCTCGGCCAGCAGCGCACCACAGCGGCCAATACCGGTCTGCACCTCATCGAGGATCAGCAGGATGCCTAGTTCGCGGCAGAGCGTTTCCACACCCTTGAGGTATTCCTGGGTTGCCGGAATCACGCCCGCCTCGCCCTGGATCGGCTCGAGCATAATCGCCACGGTGCGTGAATCCACCTCGGCGTGCAGTGCCGCCAGGTCATTGAACGGCACCTTGCTGAACCCCGGCAGCCCAGGCTCGCAGCGGTTGCATGGCAGCGGGTCGGACGCCGACAGAGCACCCAGGCTGCGACCGTGACAGGCCTGGCTGGCCGTGATGATGTGATAGGCGCCGTTGCGGTGCAGTTGGCCCCACTTGCGCGCCAGCTTGATCGCGCCTTCGCAGGCCTCGGCACCACTGTTGAGCAGGTAGGCCTGGTCGCTGCCAGTGCTCTGACACAAGCGGTTCACCAACCCCAGCAAGCCACGGCTATGGAAACCCGACCCCGGGTTGATCAACGCCTGGGCCTGGTTACTCAGCGCTTTCACCAGCACGCTGGGGCTGTGGCCCAGGCTGTTGACCGCGCCGCCTTGGGTGAAGTCCAGGTAGGCATGCCCTTCACTGTCCCACAACCAGGAGCCTTGGCCGCGCACGAACACCTGCGCTGCGCGCTCGGCGCTGGGCATCAGGCGATCACGCGACAGCTCATCGGCTTGCGGCACGATCACCGGCGCACGCTTGGGCTCAGCGGCAGCGACAGGGGCCGAGCGGCGCAGGTTGAACAGGTTCATCAGGGCTCCAACCAATCACGGTAAGGGGCGGCAACGGTGCGGTCATGGTGCCGCCACTCGATATTTTGCCTTTCCTATCAAAAGTGTTTTTCATCCGGGGTAACAATCGAACGATTCATCGCTGTAACCCGTTGGAATACGGCGATAGACTAGGCTTCGCAAGGGTTTTCGACCATTTCGTTTTTCCAGCATTTTCGATAAGTGTTACTTATGGATTTCCGCCAACTGCGTTATTTCGTCGCGGTGTATGAAGAAGGCCACGTGGGCCGCGCTGCAGAACGCCTGTCGCTGTCCCAGCCGGCACTCTCCCAGCAGATCCGGCAACTGGAGCACAGCCTTGATTTGAGCCTGTTCGAGCGCAGCAACAAGCGCCTGTTGCCCACCTTGGCTGCCCATACCCTGTACAACCATGCCTTGCCCTTGCTTGACGGCCTACAGCGCGCCCACGAAGCCATGCGCAACTTCAAGGGCCAGTCGTTACGCACCCTGGCCATCGGCGTGCTGCAGACCGTGCGACCGAGCCTGGTGCCACAGCTGCTCGAACGGCTACGCAAGGCACAGCCGCACCTTGTCGTGCAGATCTACGAGTTGTCGGGGCTGGAGATCGAACGGCGCCTGCTCAACGGCAGCCTGGACATCGGCATCAGCTACCTGCCACCGCGCCAGCCCGGGTTGCATGGCCTGCTGCTGTATGAAGACGAGCTGCAGTTGGTCATCCCAGATACTCACCCGCTGAAGGATTTCAAGAAGGTGTCTATCCGCCAGGCTGCCGAATTGCCCATGCTGATGCTGGGCGAAGAATTCCAGATCCGTCAGATCTGGCAGGCGCAACTGGCCAGCCAGGGCCGTCGACCGCAGGTTCAGGCTGAGATGAACAACATGGCGGGTATTCTCGACAGCCTGGCGCACACGGCGCTGGCAACCATCCTGCCGGGGCGGGCCAAGGAGGCCGCCGAAGATGATCAGGGGCTGTTGTGGAAACCATTGAGCGAGCCACGGGTGCCGCTGAAGGTTGGCTTGGTGTTCCGCGATGCCCAGCGCCAGCAGGCCTCTGTGGAGCTACTGCGCACGCTGCTGGAAGAAGAGACGGACGCCCGCCTGTTGGGCGCATCACCGCTGGATGTGCTGGCCTGAAAAAACACGCACACAAAGAAAACCCCGCCGAAGCGGGGTTTTCCAGACTGTTTCCCTGTGACATCCGTATCGCCCCGCCATCCTGGCAGGTGGTCCTTCGTCGTCTTCCTTGATCTGTCCTTTGCGCTTCCTGCGCAACGTCCATGGGGTAAAGATTAACCGTGGATCCAATCTGAGAACAGTGGTGAAAAGTCACCACGTCGTGTAGGAAAAAGCTTACAAAGGGGATTCATTCCCAGACATACCGAAAATCGGGGCCGCCGCGCGGCCCCTAAATACGTCAGAACTGCTCGGCATCCAGCAGGTACAGCGATTCACTGCCCGCCTTCACCGACGCCACCAGCGAATCCACCCTTGGCAGCAACCGCGCAAAGTAGAACCGCGCCGTACCCAGCTTGCCCAAGTAGAACGCCTCGTCGCCCTCACCCGCCTTGGCCGCCCGTGCCATCAGTGCCCACATATAGCCGTAGGCCACATAACCAAACGCATGCAGGTACTCGACCGAAGCCGCGCCGATTTCATTCGGGTTGCCCTTGGCCTTTTCCAGCACCCACTCAGTCAGCCCGTCGAGCTGGTCGAGGCTGGCCGCCAACGGCTTGGCAAATTCGTCCAGCTCGCCACCTGCGCTGGCAATGAACTGGCGGATCTCGTCGGAGAACAACCGGTAGTACGCGCCACCACTGGCCACCACCTTGCGCCCCATCAGGTCGAGGGCCTGGATGCCGTTGGTGCCTTCGTAGATCTGTGTGATGCGCACATCACGCACCAACTGCTCCTGCCCCCATTCGCGAATGTAGCCATGCCCGCCGAACACCTGCTGACCATGCACCGCGCACTCCAGCCCCAGGTCGGTGAGGAAGGCCTTGGCCACCGGCGTGAGCAGCGCCACCAGCTCTTCGCTGCGTTTGCGCACACTGGCATCTTCGCTGTACTTGGCACTGTCCAGTTGCATGGCTACGTAGGTGGAGAAGGCGCGGCCGCCCTCGATCAGCGCTTTCATGGTCAGCAGCATGCGGCGCACGTCCGGGTGGACGATGATCGGGTCGGCGGCCTTGTCCTTGGCCTGCGGGCCAGTAGGGGCACGGCTCTGCAGGCGGTCGCGGGCGTATTCCACGGCGTTCTGGTAGGAGCGCTCGGCCGAGGCCAGGCCCTGTATACCAACACCCAGGCGCTCGTAGTTCATCATGGTGAACATGGCCGCCAGGCCCTTGTTCGGCTCACCGACGATATAGCCGACTGCTTCGTCGAAGTTCATCACGCAGGTAGCCGAGGCCTGGATGCCCATCTTGTGTTCGATCGAACCGCAAGTGGCCGGGTTGCGTGCACCGAGGCTGCCATCTTCGTTGACGAGGAATTTGGGCACCAGGAACAGCGAAATACCTTTCGGCCCCGCCGGTGCGTCCGGCAGCTTGGCCAGCACCAGGTGGATGATGTTCTCGGTCAGGTCGTGCTCGCCACCGGTGATGAAGATCTTGGTGCCGCTGACCTTGTAGCTGCCATCGGCCTGGGGCTCGGCCTTGGTACGGATGATGCCCAGGTCGGTCCCGGCGTGCGGCTCGGTCAGGCACATGGAACCGGCCCATACGCCGGCATACATGTTCGGCAGGTACTTTTCCTTCAGCGCTTCGCTGGCGTGGGCGTTGATCGACAGGCAGGCACCGGCGGTCAGCATCGGGTACAAGCCAAAGGCCAGGCTGGAGGCGTTGACCATTTCCTCGACCTGGGCCGAGATGGCCTTGGGCATGCCCATGCCTCCGAACAGCGGGTCGCCACCCACGCCGACCCAACCGCCTTCGGCGTAGGTGTTGTAGGCCTCGATGAAACCGGCGGGGGTGCGCACAGCGCCGTTGTCCCAGTGGCAACCTTCTTCATCTGCGGCACGGCTGAGCGGCGCGATGGACTTGGCGGTGACCTTGCCGGCTTCCTCCAGCACGGCCAGAGCGGTGTCGGCATCGACAACGTCAGCCAGCCCGGGCAACTGCGCCCACTGCTCGGCCACGTTGAAGACTTCATTCAGTACGAAGCGCATGTCGCGCAGGGGCGCTTTATAGTCAGCCATGACAACCTCTCGCTAGTCGGGTCGGGGCGGTCTCGGGGAACCGCGACACAGGGGTTACTGGCAGTGTAACCGAACAACTTTTACGAGACATAGGGTCATCAATTGACCATACAGTATTGCATGGTCACGCGGTGCGTACGGCCCCTCGCTGCGATTGTTGCCCATGCACCATGACACAATTGCGTCCCGCGCCTTTGGCGCTGTACAGCGCCTGGTCGGCGGATTTCAGCACCGCTTCGGGGTTGCGATGATCGGCCTGGCGCTCGGCCACGCCGATACTGATGGTGACCGACACCGTGCCGCCACTGCTGCCCGCCCGGCGCTGGCGCCCGGCCGTATCGTCCTGCGGGCGGTTGTACTGATCGCGCAGGTGCATCACATAGTTGGCGATCACCTCACGCACCGCTTCCACGTGGGGCACGCACTCCTCGGCTGTCTTGCCCGCGAACACCAGGGCGAACTCCTCGCCGCCATATCGGTAGGCCCGGCCGCCGCCAGTCACCTTGGACAAACGGCTGGCCACCAGGCGCAACACCTGGTCACCCACGTCGTGGCCATGGGTATCGTTGAATTTCTTGAAGTGGTCCACGTCGGTCATGGCGATCACATAGTTGCGCCCCAGGCGCTGCATGCGCTCGTTCAGCGCGCGGCGCCCCGGCAGACCGGTCAGCTCGTCGCGGAAGGCCATCTGGTAGGCCTCGTGCGCTACCGCTGCGGCGATCATCAACATCACCTGGCTGCACATGATGTTAAGGGTGAACGGCAGGATGAACGTTTGCGGCAGCATCCAGAAAATGCCCAGCAGGCCGGTCAACTGCGCAGCATGCAGCGGCCTGGGGGCACGCAGGTATTGCACTACCAGCAGGATGAACACTACGAGGAACAGTGGGTAAACCATCTGGATCAGGCTCATCCACTGGCCATGCAAGGCTGGCCAGCGGATTTCCGCCAACCAGCTCAAGAGGGCTTCGGGGTAACTTTGTTCGAGGGCCACCGCCACGCTGCCCACGGCAAACAGCACAGCGCCGCGGGCAACCAGGTCCTGCAGCAAGTGGGTACGTTCCTGCCAGGCGCCATACAAGCCGAACAGCGTGGGCAGCAACAGGCACACCAGGTGGAAGATTACCGCCGCGTCCTCGCGCACGCGGCCATGGTCACGGTAGAAGTCGGTCTGGGTGTCGAGCAGAAAGTAGGCGATGTACACCGTAAGCATCAGGAACAGCTCACGTTGCCGGCGATACACGGCGCAGTAGGCGCCGCCCAGCAGCAGAACCAAAGTAGGCAAGACATTGAACAGCGATGTGAAAAAGACGCTGAGGTCTCTCACATAGGCTGCGGCGAGCCCTGCCAGCAACAAGAACAGCGAAGGCAGGAAGTGGCTTGCGCGAACAGCATTAAGACGAAACAAGGGTAATCTCCAACCCGGCAGATCAATAGTGGCATTGTGCCCTTAGTTCATCGGCAGTGCACATGAACAGTTGAATTTGCCGTTGGGTCAATTGGCCCCAGATGCGAAAAACCCGCCTGCCGGTGAGGGCAGGCGGGTTCCGTGTACAGCGGTAGGATCAGTACGACAGGCCGAAGTTTTCTTCGTCCATCGCCATCAGGTTGTTGGCACCCGACAGCATGGTCGCCACATGGGTACGGGTGCGCGGCAGGATGCGCTGGAAGTAGAAACGCGCCGTTTGCAGCTTGGCGGTGTAGAACGCCTCTTCGCTGGTGCCGGCTGCCAGTTTTTCGGCCGCCAGGCGGGCGATGTCGGCCCAGAAGTAGGCCAGGCAGGCATAGCCGGAATACATCAGGTAATCGACCGAGGCCGCACCCACCTCTTCGCGGTCCTTCATGGCGGCCATGCCCACTTTCATGGTCAGCTCGCCCCACTCTTTGTTGATTGCCGCCAGCGGCTCGACGAACTCCTTGACCGCTTCGTTACCTTCCTGCGCCTGGCAGAACTTGTGCACGATCTTGGTGAAGCCCTTCAGTGCTTCGCCCTGGGTCATCAGCACTTTACGGCCGAGCAGGTCCAGCGCCTGAATGCCGGTGGTGCCTTCGTACAGCATGGAGATACGGCTGTCGCGTACGTTCTGCTCCATGCCCCACTCGGCGATAAAGCCGTGGCCGCCGTAGATCTGCACACCATGGTTGGCGGCCTCGAAGCCGACTTCGGTCATGAACGCCTTAGCAATCGGGGTCAGGAACGCCAGCAGGGCATCGGCCTTCTTGCGCTCTTCTTCGTCCTGGCTGTACTTGACGATGTCCACCTGCTTGGCCGTGAAGTACACCATCGCGCGGTTGCCTTCGGCGAAGGCCTTCATGGTCAGCAGCATGCGGCGCACGTCCGGGTGGACGATGATCGGGTCAGCAGCCTTGTCCGGCGCTTTCGGGCCAGTCAGGGAGCGCATCTGCAGGCGCTCACGGGCGTACTTCAGGCCACCCTGGAACGCCACTTCGGCGTGGGCCAGGCCTTGCAGCGCGGTACCCAGGCGAGCGGTATTCATGAAGGTGAACATGCAGTTCAGGCCTTTGTTCGCCGGGCCGATCAGGTAACCGGTGGCCGCATCGAAGTTCATCACGCAGGTAGCATTACCGTGGATGCCCATCTTGTGTTCGATGGAGCCGCAGCTCACGCCGTTGCGCTCACCCACACCGCCCTCGGCGTTAGGCAGGAACTTCGGCACGATGAACAGCGAAATACCCTTGGTACCGGCCGGTGCGTCCGGCAGGCGGGCCAGGACGATATGGACGATGTTGTCGGCCATGTCGTGTTCACCGGCCGAAATGAAGATTTTGGTACCCGACACCTTGTAGCTGCCGTCAGCCTGTGGCTCGGCCTTGGTGCGCAGCATGCCCAGGTCGGTGCCGCAGTGTGGCTCGGTCAGGCACATGGTGCCGGTCCACTCGCCGGACACCAGCTTGGTCAGGTAAGTGTGCTGCTGCTCGGGGGTGCCGTGCGCAGAGATGGTGTTCATCGCACCATGGGACAGGCCTGGGTACATGCCCCACGACCAGTTCGAACCACCGACCATTTCACTCAGGGCCAGGCCCAGCGACTCTGGCAGGCCCTGGCCGCCGTGCTCGACGTCATGGGCCAGGCTCGGCCAGCCGCCTTCGACGAACTGTTCGTAGGCTGCCTTGAAGCCAGTCGGGGTCTTAACGCCCGATTCGCTCCAGGTGCAGCCTTCCTGGTCACCCACACGGTTCAGCGGCGAAAGCACCTGCTCACAGAACTTCGCGCCTTCTTCGAGGATCGCGTCGACCATGTCAGGCGTGGCGTCCTGGCAGCCCGGCAGGCTCTGATAGTGCGCCTCATAGCCAAGCAGCTCGTCGCGAACGAAGCGGATATCACGCAAGGGGGCTTTGTAATCAGGCATTGCGATGAACCTCTGAGTCAGTTCTGTGGGGTGACCAGCTCTTGGCGGCCGTCTTATCAAACAGTTGTTTGAAACTTACGTTTAGCACCGCGTTCTGTCAAGGATGGACTATGGTGCCATTTACGCCACGAAAAATGGCAAATACGCCAAACCTAGAGAAAACAATGCTCCTGTGGGAGCGGGCGTGCCCGCGAAAGCGTCCGATCAGGCCATTGAGGTGCCTGACCTGACGCTTTCGCGGGCACGCCCGCTCCCACAGGGGCTGGGTTAAATTCGAAGGGGCGAACTGTCAGGCGTAAGTGTCGATAATCCGGCCGAGCATTTCGTCGGATGCCTTGGCCACCTTTGCGCCAAGCCCGACTTCGGTTTTGCCCAAGGCCATCTGCACGGTGCTGGTGGCCAGGTCCATCTGCTGGCTGCGGTCGACCGCGCGCAAACGCTCAGCCTGAAAGTCGCTGGACTGGCTGGTGGCGGTACGTTCGGCGGTGGTGTTGGCGATCTGGCCGGCGGCCTGATCGACGCGGTTCTGGCCGGTCTGGATTGCGCTCAGGCCCGCGTAGTAGGCGGAGCTACCGGTGATTTCCATGTCAGGACTCCATTGACGCTGGATGACGAACAGGCTCAATTAAAGCAGGCCTGCCGTGAAAAGGCCCGTTTAAATCCCTAATGGCCTGGTGCCAGCTGATAGGCCTTGGGTATTCCTACACGCCAAACCGTCAGGCCAGGAAGCCACTAATCCAGAAGATCCAGTTGCAGGTGTTCAGCCACCATATCGGCACTGGCCTGCTTGAGTTTGGGTACCCGCCCCAGGCAAGGCGCCGGCAGGCGCTCGGCCAGGCTGGCCAGGTTTTCTTCCAGCCGCGAAGTACGCGGCTCGATGATGTTCGCTACCCACCCGGCCAACTGCAGCCCGTCACGCTCAATCGCCTCGGCGCTGAGCAAGGCATGGCTGATACAACCCAAGCGAACGCCCACAACCAGTATCACTGGCAATTTAAGGGCAACGGCAAGGTCCGAAAGGTTCTCCAACCCCGACAACGGCACACGCCAGCCACCCGCACCTTCAACCAACGTGAAATCGGCATTTTGTTGCAGCACATTGCGCATCGCTGCCAACAGCGCCGGCACGGCCAGCGTCACCCCCGCCTCGCGCGCCGCGACATGCGGCGCAATCGCCGGCTCGAAGGCGAACGGGTTGACCTGCTCATACGGCAACTTGATCGTACTTTCATCGATCAGCGCCTGGGCATCACTGTTGCGCAACCCTTTCGGCGTCATCGTGCAGCCCGAGGCCACCGGCTTGGCGCCCAGCGTGCTCATGCCCTGCAACCGCGCCGCATGCAACAGCCCGGCGGCGATGGTGGTCTTGCCGACATCGGTATCGGTACCGGCGATGAAATAGGCCTGGCTCATCGTGCTCCCCTTACGCCTGTGGCTTGCGCAACACACCATAGACCACTTGATAGGTGGCTGGCAGCCCCGCAGGCTGGCGAAATGCCTCATAGGCGTGCAACAGGCCCTGCATGCGCGCCCGACCGGTAAGCCCGGAAGGTCGCCCGGGGTTCAGGTTGTGTGCCCCCAACGCCTTGAGTTCATGGGTCAGGCTTCGTACATCCGGGTAGTGCAGCACGTGCGGGCAACGCTGCAATTGAAGCTGTTCCAGCCCGCTGCCAGCACACAGGCGCTGATAATCCTCAAAACGGCGGAAGCGGTTCACATGCACCAGGCCATCCACTGCCTGCCAACTGGTTCGCAGCTCGTCGAGGGTGCCCACGCACAGGCTGCTGAAGGCCAGCACACCGCCGGGGCGCAGCACACGCGAGGCCTCTGCCAGCACGCTGGCGAACTGGCCGCACCACTGCACAGCCAGGCTGGAAAACACCAGGTCGACACTGCCGTCACGCAGCGGTAAACGCTCGGCATCACCTGCCACGTGATACTGCGCCCCACCCTGTTCATGACGGGCATGGCGCAGCATGCCTTCGGCGATATCCACCGCCACGCCGCTGGCCAGGGTAAAACGCTGCGCCAGGATACGGCTGAAATGGCCAGTGCCGCTGCCCAGGTCCAGCCAGCGCGACGGCTGCAGGCCAGTCGGCAACTGCTCCAGCAGGCTTAAACCTACAGCGCGCTGCAAGGCTGCCACGCTGTCGTAGCTGGCGGCAGCGCGGGAGAACGAAGCGGCCACCTGGCGCTTGTCGGGCAGCGCGCCGGGTAAAGTCGGACGGGAAAGGTCAGTCATCGCCACTCTCATGCAGAAAACTCTTGATGCCCGCCGCCAGCTCCTGCGGATACTCCAGCAGGAATGCGTGGGAACTGTCTTCGACCAGGCCCACTTCCACATCGGGCAACAACTCGCTCAACGCTTTTGCCGCCTCTGACGGCACCAGTGCATCGCTACCGGCAAACAGGTGCAACTGCGGGCCGGCGTAGGCCTGCAGGGCTTCACGGGTATCAAGCCTGGCCAGCACTTCAAGGCCTGTGGCCAGGTACAGCGGGTCGGTATCCGGCACGCCGACACCCAGTTGCCGCAGCAACGTGCGCGGTTGCTGGGCGCCATCGCTGCACAGCGTGCGGAAGCGCTTGAGCGTGACCTGGGTATGGCTGCGGCAGCCATCGAGGAAGGTGCCGAAGGTGTCTTCGGCCATGCCATGGGGCCAGTCCGGGCGGGCCACGAAGCTGGGGTTGCTGGCCAAGGTCAGCAGGCCACAGCAATGGTCACCGCGCTTGTGTGCCAAGGCGCTGGCCAGCATGCCGCCGAGCGACCAGCCGCCCAGCCACACGTCGTTCGGCAGCTTGCGATCCAGGTGGTCGACCCAGGCCTGAACATCGCTGTCGGCCAGTTCCGGCAAGGGCATCAACTCCACCTGCAGGCGGGCGTCCTGCGCGCGCAGGCTGGCGGCCAGCGGCTCCAGTGAAGCAGTGCCCAGGCCCCAGCCGGGCAGCAGTACAAGGCGATTACGCATCGGCGTTCTCCAACTGTGGATAACACTCGGCCAATGCATTCAACAATAGCTGCACCTGCGCTTTGCTGTGCGCGGCGCTCAGGGTCACCCGCAGGCGCGCACTGCCTGCAGGCACGGTGGGTGGGCGTATGGCAGTCACCAGCAAGCCGCGCTCGCGCAGCATGCGCGACAGGCGCAGGGCCTGTGCGCTGTCGCCGATCACGATGGGCTGGATCGGCGTTGGGCTGTCCATCAGTTGCAGCCCGATCTGCTGCGCGCCTTCGCGGAACTGGCGAATCAACGCAGTCAGATGCTCACGCCGCCAGGTTTCGCGGCGCAGCAACTCCAGGCTCTTTAGCGTGGCACAGGCAAGTGCGGGTGGCTGGCTGGTGGTGTAGATGTAGGGGCGGGCGAATTGCACCAGCGCTTCGATCAGCTCTTCGCTGCCGGCAACAAAGGCACCGGCAGTACCGCAGGCCTTACCCAGCGTGCCGATCAGCACCGGCACGTCCTCCACGCCCAGGCCGAAGTGCTCGACGATACCGCCCCCCTGCGTACCCAAGGTACCCAGACCATGGGCATCGTCGACCATCAGCCAGGCACCACGCGCCCGGGCGACATCGGCCAGAGCCGGCAGGTCGGCCAGGTCGCCGTCCATGCTGAACACGCCATCGGTCACCACCAGGGTATTGCCGACTGCCTTGTCCAGGCGGCTGGCCAGGCTGGCCGGGTCGTTGTGCAGGTAGCGGTTGAAGCGGGCGCCACTGAGCAACCCGCCATCCAACAGGGACGCGTGATTCAAGCGGTCCTGCAGCACGGTATCGCCCTGCCCCACCAATGCGGTGATAGCACCCAGGTTGGCCATGTAGCCGGTGGAGAACAGCAGCGCACGCGGGCGCCCGGTCAGTTCGGCCAACGCCTCTTCAACCTGATGGTGCGGCGTGCTGTGGCCGACCACCAGGTGCGAAGCGCCGCCGCCCACACCCCAGCGCTTGGCGCCGGTCTGCCAGGCGGCGATCACTTCAGGGTGGTTGGCCAGGCCCAGGTAGTCATTGCTGCAGAAAGCCAGCAAGCGCTGGCCGTCGACCACCACTTCCGGCCCCTGCGGGCTTTCCAGCAGTGGACGCTGCCGATACAGGTCTGCAGCGCGCCGTTCGGCCAGGCGCGCCGCCAGGTCGAAGGCCATGTCAGGCCGATGCAGCGTTGTAGAACATCTCGCTGCTGCGCTGTTCGACCAACGCCTGCTCGATGGCCGCCTGGTGCACTTCGTCGGCGTGCTCTTCACGCGCTTCGGGCTTGATACCCAGGCGCGCGAACAGTTGCATGTCCTTGTCGGCCTGCGGGTTGGCGGTGGTCAGCAGTTTTTCGCCGTAGAAGATCGAGTTGGCGCCAGCCATGAAAGCCAAGGCCTGCATCTGCTCGTTCATTTGCTCGCGGCCGGCGGACAGGCGCACGTGCGACTTGGGCATCAGCAAGCGGGCCACGGCCAGCATGCGGATGAAGTCGAACGGGTCCACATCCTCTTCCTCGGCCAGCGGCGTGCCGGCCACCTTGACCAGCATGTTGATCGGCACCGACTCCGGGTGCTCGGGCAGGTTGGCCAACTGGATCAGCAGGCCGGCGCGGTCGTCCAGCGACTCCCCCATGCCCAGGATGCCGCCAGAGCAGATCTTCATACCAGCATCTCGCACGTAGGCCAGGGTTTGCAGGCGCTCGCTGTAGGTGCGGGTGGTGATGATGCTGCCGTAGAACTCCGGCGAGGTGTCGAGGTTGTGGTTGTAGTAGTCCAGGCCCGCCTGGGCCAAGGCCACGGTTTGCTCCTGGTCGAGTTTGCCGAGGGTCATGCAGGTTTCCAGGCCCATGGCCTTCACACCTTTGACCATCTCCAGCACATAGGGCATGTCTTTGGCCGACGGGTGCTTCCACGCCGCGCCCATGCAGAAACGGGTGGAGCCGATGGCTTTGGCGCGCGCGGCCTCTTCCAGCACCTTCTGCACTTCCATCAGCTTCTGTTTTTCCAGCCCGGTGTTGTAGTGGCCGGACTGCGGACAATATTTGCAGTCTTCCGGGCAGGCGCCGGTCTTGATCGACAGCAGGGTCGAAACCTGTACGCGGTTCGGGTCGAAATGCGCGCGGTGCACGGTCTGCGCCTGGAACAACAGGTCATTGAACGGTTGCTGGAACAGCGCCTTGACCTCGGCCAGGGACCAGTCGTGACGTGTTGTTGCAGTTGTGCTGGCGCTCATCGGCGTTTCCTTGTTTAGGCTGTAGCTGGCGCCGGGACAGGAAAGCCCGCCAGCGCATCACGGATAGCTCGCATACTCATGGAAGGCCTATGAACTGTCAACCATACTGGAAAACACTGGTTTACAAATGCTCATTTATTAATCAATCGTGTTTGTTGTGTGATGAACCTGCCGAGCAGGCCTACCCCCTGTGTATTGCCTGCGAGCAGGAATTACCTTGGCTAGGTGATCATTGCCTGCGCTGCGCCCTGCCGCTGCCCATGGCGGGCCTGACCTGCGCTCAGTGCTGTCGCCGCCTGCCGGCCTTCGACCAGGTGTTTGCGCTTTGGCAATTCGGCTTTCCGGTCGATACGCTGGTCAGCCGCTTCAAGCACAACCGACAGTGGCCCTTGGGGCGGTTGATGGCTGAATTGCTGGGGCATGGGCTGCTGCACCGCTTTGCCGAAGGGTTAGCCCGCCCTGACCTGCTGTTGCCCGTTCCCTTGGCCAGGCGTCGACTGCGCGAACGAGGGTTCAACCAGGCGGGGATGCTTGGGCGCTGGTTGGCTTCGCAACTTGGACTGGTTTGCGACGAGCGGTTATTGGTGCGCACGCGCGAGACGCCTGCACAACAACAGCTGGACGCCAAGGCACGGCAGCGCAATTTACGTCAGGCGTTTGCGGTCACGGGCGATTTGACAGGCAAGCATGTCGCCATTGTCGATGATGTGGTAACCACCAGTGCCACCGTGCAGGCCATTGCCGAAGTGCTGCGCAAGGCCGGCGCGCAGCGTGTGGATGTGTATTGCCTGGCGCGCACGCCCAAGCCGGGGTATGCATGACACTGCACAGTCCTACACAATCCACCTTCAGGCCCTTCACCTACAACGACTCAATGCTCATGCCGCTGCCTACTTTGCTTACCCAGCACATCGCCCGCCGCCCCCAGCGCATTGCGCTGCTGCAGCACATTGCCGAGCAAGGCTCGATAACCCGCGCCGCCAAGGCTGCGGGCATCAGCTACAAGGCAGCCTGGGATGCCATTGATGAGCTCAACAACCTGGCCAGCCAGCCCTTGGTGGAGCGCAGCACAGGTGGCCGTGGCGGTGGCGGTGCGCGTTTGTCGCCGGAAGGCGAGCGGGTGCTGCGCCTGTATCAGCGGCTGCAGGCCTTGCAGGCGCAAATCCTCGAGGCCGCCGAAGAGTCCAGCGACCTCGACCTGCTCGGCCGCCTGATGCTGCGCACCAGTGCACGCAACCAGCTGCAAGGCCAGGTCAGCGGCCTGCGCCGTGAAGGCCGGTATGACCGTGTCAGCCTGGCATTGGGCGGTGGGCTGGAAATTGATGCGCTGATCACGCACGACAGTACCGCGCGGCTGGAGTTGACACTGGGGACGATGGTGGTGGCGCTGCTCAAGGCTGGGTGGGTGCGGTTGTTGGCGGAGGGGGAAGAGGTCGAAGCGGGCAGCAATTGCTTGAGCGCAACGGTGGAAGACGTGCTGAGCGAGGATGATGGGCCTGGTGAGGTCCGGCTGGCGCTGGGCAACGGGCAGACGCTGTGCGCCATTGCCGAGGCGGATTGGTTGGCCGGGCAATCGGTGGCAGCTGGTAGTTCGGTACGGGCGCAGTTTCATCCGTCCTATGTGCTGATCGGGGTTCCTGCATAGCCTGGCCGCGCTTCAGCGCGGTTCGCGGGTGAGCCCGCTCCCACAAAAACTGCGCCGCCTGAGGCATTTGCACAAAACCTGTGGGAGCGGCTATAGCCGCGAAGAGGCCGGCGCAGGCGGAACGCGCTACCATGGCCCCACGCTGCTTACCCTCCGGAGTCACCATGTCCCACCCCTTCGACACACTCACCCCCGACCTGGTCCTGGACGCCGTGGAAAGCATCGGCTTTCTCAGCGATGCACGGGTGCTGGCACTGAACAGCTACGAGAACCGCGTCTATCAGGTGGGCATCGAGGACGCGCAGCCGCTGATCGCCAAGTTCTACCGCCCAGGCCGCTGGAGCGATGCGGCCATCCTTGAAGAACACAGCTTCACCGCCGAGCTCGCCGACTGTGAAGTGCCGGTGGTTGCGCCGATGCAGCACGACGGCCGCACCTTGTTCGAACACCAGGGCTTCCGCTTCACCCTGTTCCCTCGCCGCGGCGGCCACGCCCCGGAGCCGGGCAACCTCGACCAGCTCTACCGCCTTGGTCAGTTGCTCGGCCGGCTTCATGCGGTCGGTGCCACACGCCCGTTCGAACATCGAGAAGCGCTGGCGGTGGACAACTTTGGCCACGCGTCACTGAACACGTTGCTGGAGGGCAACTTCGTACCGCGAGAGCTGCTGCCTGCCTACGAATCGGTTGCCCGAGACCTGCTCAAGCGGGTCGAAGATGCCTACGCACGCACCCCTCACAATGTGATCCGCCTGCATGGCGATCTGCACCCCGGCAACCTGATGCACCGCGACGACGTCTACCATGTGGTCGACCTGGACGACTGCCGCATGGGCCCGGCCGTCCAGGACCTGTGGATGATGCTGGCCGGCAGCCGCGAAGAGCGCCTGGGGCAGTTGGCCGAGCTGATCGACGGCTACAACGAGTTCCACGACTTCGACCCGCGCGAGCTTGCCCTGATCGAACCCCTGCGCGCCCTGCGCCAGCTGCATTACAGCGCCTGGCTGGCACGGCGTTGGGACGACCCGGCGTTCCCGCCAAGCTTTCCGTGGTTCGGCCAGCCCCGCTACTGGGGCGACCAGATTCTCGCCCTGCGCGAACAAATGGCGGCACTGGATGAAGCACCGCTGAAATTGTTCTAGAAGCACGCCCGCCTCTGTCTACAATAGGCGTCGCTTTATTTAGCTACCTAAGCAAGGATTCTGCATGCACGCCGCAAACCCGCGTCGCGGGTACCTACTGGGCCTCAGTGCCTACATCATCTGGGGCCTGTTCCCCCTGTACTTCAAGGCGATCCAGAGCGTCCCGGCGGTGGAGATCATTGTCCACCGGGTACTCTGGTCGGCATTGTTCGGCTCGTTGCTGCTACTGGTGTGGAAGCACCCCGGCTGGTGGCGCGAACTGCGTGACAACCCGCGCCGGCTGGGCATCCTGGCCCTGAGCGGTGCGCTGATCGCCGGTAACTGGCTGACGTACGTATGGTCGGTGAACAACGGCCGGATGCTCGAAGCCAGCCTGGGCTACTACATCAACCCGCTGATCAATGTGCTGTTGGGCATGCTGATTCTTGGCGAACGCCTGCGCCGCCTGCAGTGGCTGGCGGTGGGCATGGCCGCTGTGGGCGTGGCCCAGCAGGTGTGGCAAGTGGGTAGCCTGCCCTGGGTGTCGCTGGTGCTGGCGCTGAGCTTCGGCTTCTATGGGCTGATTCGCAAACAGGCGCCAGTGGCGGCATTGCCGGGCCTGGTAGTGGAAACCTGGATGCTGGTGCCGCTGGCCCTTGGCTGGCTGCTGCTGCACCCGGCGGCGATGAGTGCCCAAGCGGCGTTCTATACCAGCAGCGAGGCGCTGTGGCTGATGGCTGCCGGGCCGGTGACGCTGATACCGTTGGTGTGCTTCAACGCAGCGGCGCGGCACCTGCCGTATACCACGCTGGGCTTCCTGCAATACCTGGCACCCACGCTGGTGTTGCTGCAAGCAGTGCTGCTGTTCGATGAGCACCTGTCGTCGAGCAACCTGGTGGCGTTCATGTTCATCTGGGCAGGTTTGGCCATTTACAGCGTCGACGCCTGGTTAAGTTTGCGCAAACGCAGCTGATCAAAAAACGATCAAATCTCTGCAGGCCAGGTGATGCGTGGCCTGCAGAGACATCTCCAAAGGTTATCCACACCCTCGTCCCCGTGCTTTGTGCACAAGGTGCTGATTTTTGGGTGTTTTTTGATCAAAGCTGTGCAAGGCACGCGCGGCCTGGGCTGGAGAGGGGAACCCCCAGGTTATCCACAGGGCCTTCCCCGTGATATCGGGATAACCGCAAGGGCCAGTCTCGAATCAATCCTCGGCCCGCAAGTGCAGTTCCACCATCAAGTCATCCGCCAGGCTCTCCAGCTTGTGCTGCAGCACATCCAGCGGCAAGGTCAACGGCAGCGCCAGCAGCGCATCGGCATGAAACAGCGGCTCGCTGCTCATCGGTGCAGGCCGCACCTCTGTGGAAAACCGCTCGACGTTCACCTGCAACTCAGCCAGCAAACGAGTAATGTCGCGCACGATCCCTGGCCGGTCGTTACCCACCAGTTCCATGGCAATCGGTTTCCATGTGCAAGAAGGCTCAATCCCGCTCTCGGCAATCAGCACCCGAATGTCATACCTGACCAACCCCTGCAGCGACGCCACCAGCTCATCGTAGTTTTCAGCCGGCACCGCCACCCGCAGGATGCCGGCAAACTGCCCGGCCATACGCGACATGCGGCTTTCCAGCCAGTTGCCACTGTGGTCGGCGATGCATTGGGCAATACGTTCGACCTGGCCGGCCTTGTCAGGGGCAATTACCGTCAGTACAAGATGATCCACAAGCCCTTCCTCGTGTCGGACCGCGCCGGGCGGCAGAAAATCGGGGGATCGACTCAGTATAGGCAAGGCGCGGCAACCTGCCGCAGGGCAATTCGCACGACCAATCGTGTACTGTTTCAAGATTTATCTGGAACAATCCACCTGTTTTTTGCGAACATACCAACTCCCAGCGTGACCATACGCGACCAACGGGTCGCATAACGGCGCTTTTAGTCTGATTTTGCCCCGCCTACTGCTTCATGTAGTATCCCGTGGCGCGGACTACAAAACGTCGTTTGGATGTCTGCCAAGGCGCCTGTGAAAATACGCACACTGCCCGCCAGCCAGTCTGGAAGGCCGCACCCAGCCGCGTCCGGCGCAACCCGGGGGCATGCACTGGTGCCGTGTTTAGAGAAGCGCTACAGGCTTAATACAGAAGAGCGAAATAGCTGAGCAGAGTGAGGCAAGCAATGACTGGATACGTTCAAGTCGGTGGCCTTCAGGTCGCCAAGGTCCTGTACGACTTCGTGAACAACGAAGCCATCCCCGGGACCGGCATCGTCGCCGAGCAGTTCTGGGCGGGTGCAGAGAAGATCATCAATGACCTCGCTCCAAAGAACAAAGCCCTGCTCGCCAAGCGCGACGAGCTGCAAGCCAAGATCGACGCCTGGCACCAGGCACGCAAAGGCCAGGCCCACGACGCCGTAGCCTACAAAGCATTCCTCCAGGAAATCGGCTACCTGCTGCCACAAGCCGACGATTTCCAGGCCACCACCCAGAACGTGGACGAAGAAATCGCCCACATGGCTGGCCCACAGCTGGTCGTTCCGGTGATGAACGCCCGCTTCGCCCTCAACGCCGCCAACGCCCGTTGGGGTTCGCTGTACGACGCCCTGTACGGCACCGACGCCATCAGCGATGAAGGCGGCGCCGAAAAAGGCCAGGGTTACAACAAGGTTCGTGGCGACAAGGTCATCGCCTTTGCCCGCGCCTTCCTCGACGAAGCCGCGCCGCTGGCCGCCGGCTCGCACGTCGACTCCACCGGCTACCGCATCGAAGGCGGCAAACTGGTTGTGGCCCTCAAAGGCGGCAGCAACAGCGGCCTGCGTGATGACGCGCAACTGATCGGCTTCCACGGCGATGCCGCCGCGCCGACTGCCGTGCTGCTCAAGCACAACGGCCTGCACTTCGAAATCCAGGTCGATGCCAGCACCCCGGTTGGCAGCACCGACGCTGCGGGTGTGAAAGACATCCTGATGGAATCGGCACTGACCACCATCATGGACTGCGAAGACTCGGTTGCCGCCGTCGATGCCGACGACAAGGTGATCGTCTACCGCAACTGGCTGGGCCTGATGAAAGGCGACCTGGCCGAAAGCGTGAGCAAGGGTGGCAAAACCTTCACCCGCACCATGAACCCGGACCGCGAGTACGCCGCACCAAACGGCGGCAGCGTGACCCTGCATGGCCGTTCGCTGCTGTTCGTGCGTAACGTTGGCCACCTGATGACCAACCCGGCGATTCTCGATGCCCAAGGCAACGAAATTCCTGAAGGTATTCAGGACGGCCTGTTCACCAACCTGATCGCCCTGCACAACCTCAACGGCAACACCACCCGCAAGAACACCCGCAGCGGCAGCGTGTACATCGTGAAGCCGAAGATGCACGGGCCGGAAGAAGTGGCGTTCGCCGCCGAGATCTTCAGCCAGGTCGAAGACCTGCTGGGCATGCCGCGCAACACCGTCAAGGTCGGCATCATGGACGAAGAGCGCCGTACCACGGTCAACCTCAAGTCCTGCATCAAGGCAGCCGCCGAGCGCGTGGCGTTCATCAACACCGGTTTCCTCGACCGCACGGGCGATGAAATCCATACCTCGATGGAAGCCGGCGCCGTGGTGCGCAAGGGCGCCATGAAGAACGAGAAGTGGATCGGCGCCTACGAAAACAACAACGTCGACGTTGGCCTGGCCACCGGCCTGCAAGGCCGTGCGCAAATCGGCAAAGGCATGTGGGCCATGCCCGACCTGATGGCTGCCATGCTGGAGCAAAAAATCGCCCACCCGCTGGCCGGTGCCAACACCGCCTGGGTGCCGTCGCCGACTGCCGCCACCCTGCACGCCCTGCACTACCACAAGGTGGACGTACAGGCGCGCCAGCGTGAACTGGCTTCGCGCACCCCAGCGTCGGTAGACGACATCCTGGCAATCCCGCTGGCTGCCGATACCAACTGGTCTGCCGAAGAAATCCGCAACGAGCTGGACAACAACGCCCAGGGCATCCTCGGCTACGTGGTGCGCTGGATCGACCAGGGCGTGGGTTGCTCGAAGGTGCCGGACATCAACAACGTCGGCCTGATGGAAGACCGCGCCACCCTGCGTATTTCGGCCCAGTTGCTGGCCAACTGGCTGCGCCATGGCGTAGTCAGCCAGGAGCAAGTGCTGGAAAGCCTCAAGCGCATGGCCGTGGTGGTTGACCAGCAGAACGCCGGCGACGCCCTGTACCGCCCGATGGCGCCGAACTTCGACGACAACGTCGCGTTCCAGGCCGCTGTCGAGCTGGTGGTGGAAGGTGGCAAGCAGCCGAACGGCTACACCGAGCCGGTGCTGCACCGTCGTCGCCGTGAGTTCAAGGCGCGTAACGGGCTGTAAATCGTAAGGGGCCGCTTGGCGGCCCCTTTCCGTATCACTCTAGTTTCAGTTCTTTCTTCACTAGCTCCAGCAGCTTGCCCAGGTCCACCGGCTTGAGCAGGAAATCCACCACCCCCAGGTGCATCACGTCTACCGCCTCTTTCACATCGGTGTCGCCCGACACCACGATGATCGACAACGCCGCCCGCTCCGACTCGCGAATGGTCCGTATCAAGTCCAGACCATCCTCAGGCTGCATGCGCAAATCCGTAATCATCAAGCTGATACGCTGCTGATAATGCAGGTATAGCCTGGCCTCCTCGGCCCCGTCCGCACCCACCGCATCAATCCCACGGCTTTTCAGGTAGAGGATCAATGCCTCCCTGTTCACCGCGTTGTCATCCACCACCAGCACCAATGGCCTGGGCGCCACAGGCGCACTCACCACGGCCAATGCCTCGCGCTCGGCGTCGCTCAGGATGTCGGTTTGCTCAGGCATGGTCATCTCGTCAAAAAAATTCCGCTTCAGCAGTAGGACCACTTTACTTGCGTAACCCGGTGCGCCTTTCGTCGGGTCTTTGACAGGAGTGCTCATAGACTTACGTCCAATGGGCACCACCCCGCCGCAAGCCGACCATGGAGGCAGAGAACAACAGGGCCGGCACCTATATATAGATATATATAGTTCGGCATAGCGATACGGTCAGTTTCATGAGCAAAAAGGACGCCTACAGCCAGGCGGGCAGGACGGCAGTGCTGCAGAACATCCAGGGCACCCTGCAGTTCCTGCAGCGCTTCCCGCCGTTCAACCAGATGGAGCACAGCCACCTGGCCTTCCTGGTGGAACAGTGCCAGCTGCGCTTCTACGCCAGCGGCGAAAGCATCGTCAAACCTGCCGACGGGCCGGTGGAGCACTTCTACATCGTCAAGCAGGGGCGAGTGGTTGGCGAGCGCCAGCACCTGGTCAAACCGGGCGTTGAGACCACCTTCGAAATTACCAGTGGCGAATGCTTCCCGCTGGCCGCACTGCTGGGCGAACGGGCAACCCGCACCGAGCACCTGGCCGGTGAAGACACCTTCTGCCTGCAGTTGAACAAAGCCGCGTTCATCCGCGTGTTCTCGATGTCTGAAGTGTTTCGGGATTTTGCCTTGCGTGGGGTCAGCAGCCTGCTCGACCAGGTCAACCAACAGGTTCGCCAGCGCGCGGTGGAAACCCTCGGGACCCAGTACTCACTGAACACCCCGCTGGGTGAGCTGGCCATGCGTCACCCGGTGGTGTGCAGCGCCGATACACCGTTGCGCGATGCCGTGCGGCTGATGCACGAACAGCAGGTCGGCAGCATCGTGGTGATCGACCTGCAGCGCTACCCTGTCGGCATCTTCACCCTGCGCGATCTGCGCCAGGTGGTGGCGTCGATGGATGCGGACCTGGGCGCCCCCATCGAGCGGCACATGACCGCCAAGCCGTTCTACCTCAGCCCCCAGGCCAGCGCCTTCGACGCGGCCATGGCCATGACCGAACGGCATATCGCCCACGTGTGCCTGGTGGAAAACCGACGCCTGTGCGGGGTGGTTTCCGAGCGTGACCTGTTCTCACTGCAACGGGTCGACCTGGTGCACCTGGCGCGTACCATCCGCCATGCACCTCGGCTGGACACCCTGGTTTCGCTGCGCGGTGAAATCAGCCAGCTGGTCGAGCGCATGCTCGCCCACGGCGCATCGTCCACGCAGATCACCCAGATCATCACCTTGCTCAACGACCACACCGTGTGCCGAGTGATCGAGCTGGCATTGGCCGAGCGCGGCGACCCGGGCGTGCCATTCAGTTGGCTGTGCTTCGGCAGCGAAGGGCGGCGCGAGCAGACCCTGCACACCGACCAGGACAACGGCATCCTCTTCGAGGCCGCCGACAGCGCCGAGGCCGACAGCATCCGTGCGCGCCTGCTGCCGCTGGCGCAGTACATCAACCAGTGCCTGGCACAGTGCGGCTTTACCCTGTGCAAGGGCAACATCATGGCCGGCAACCCTGAATTGTGCCTGTCGCGCAGCGAGTGGGCACGGCGCTTTGCCGGTTTTGTCCGCGAAGCCAGCCCGGAGAACCTGCTGGGCTCCAGCATCTATTTCGACCTGCGCGTGGTGTGGGGCGACGAGCAAGGCTGCGAGCAGTTGCGCCAGCGCCTGCTGGAGCAAATAGCCGACAACCGCCTCTTCCAGCGCATGCTGGCCGACAACGCCCTGCGCCAGCGCCCACCGGTAGGCCGCCTGCGCGAATTCGTGCTGACCCGCCAGGGCAACGACAAGGCCGCCACCCTCGACCTCAAGGTCCAGGGCCTGACGCCCTTCGTCGATGGCGCACGCTTGCTGGCCCTGGCCAATGGCATTGGCGCCTGCAATACCCTGGAGCGCCTGCGCCAATTGGTGGCCAATGGCGTGATCGAGCCACTGGACGGCGCTGCCTATGAAGAGGCTTATCACTTCATCCAGCAGACCCGCATGCAGCAGCATCAGCGCCAGACCCGCGACAACCTGCCGTACTCCAACCGGCTCGACCCGGACAGCCTCAACCACCTGGACCGGCGCATCCTGCGCGAGTCCCTGCGCCAGGCCCAACGCCTGCAAAGCAGCCTGGCCTTGCGGTATCAGCTATGAGCCTGTTTGCCTGGCTGCGCCCCAGCGCGCCCGAGCTGGACCACGCCATGCGTCAGCGCCTGGCCCGGCTGCCCAAGCCCGCACCGCTGGGTGTGTGCAGTTTACGTGAGCAGCGCTGGGTAGTGCTGGATCTGGAAACCAGCGGGCTTAACCCCAACCGTGATCAGGTGTTGTCGATCGGGGCGGTGGCTATCGAGGACGGTGCCATCGACTTTGCGCAACAGTTCGAACGTACCCTGCACAGGCCTTTGCAGAAAACCAACGCCAGCGTGCTGATTCACGGCCTGGGCCCTAGTGCCTTGGCCGCCGGTTGCGACCCGGCCGAGGCCTTGCTGGATTTGCTCGATTTCATTGGCAGCAGCCCGGTACTGGCGTTTCACGCGCCATTCGACCAACGCATGCTGGCGCGGGCGCTGAAGGAAAGCCTGGGTTGCCGCTTGCAGTCACCGTTCCTCGATGTGGCCGAACTGGCGCCGATGCTTAACCCCGACACCGTGCTGCGCGAGGCCGGGCTGGATGACTGGGTCGCGCGGTTTGGCTTGCAGGTGGAAGAGCGCCACCATGCCAGTGCCGATGCTCAGGTTACGGCTGAACTGGCGCTGATTTTGTTCAGCCAGGCCCGGCGCCAGCAGCTGGACAGCCCTTTGCAGCTGGAGCAGCGGTTGCGTGGGTGGCGTAGGCGCAACGTGCACAGTCACGGTCTGTAGATTTGTATTGGCCTTGCCGGCGATTGGGCCATCAGCCTTTTCCATGATGGCAATCCGATAAGCGTCCATTGCACCCACCCCCTCCCCTCTGCAACAATCGCGAATAATTATCGTTAGTTAATGCATACGTTCCGGGGGGACGCTGCTTGTCTTCTGCACAGAGCCCACACGCCGATCTGGTCGGTGCGCTGTACCGCGACCATCGCGGCTGGCTGCTCGCCTGGCTACAACGCAGCATGGCCTGCCGCCAACGTGCCGAAGACTTGAGCCAGGACACCTTCGTGCGCCTGCTCGGCCGCGAGCAGCTGGACACCCCCCGCGAACCCCGCGCTTTCCTCGCCGCCGTGGCCAAGGGGCTGATGTTCGACCACTTCCGCCGTGCGGCGCTGGAACAGGCCTACCTGGCCGAGCTGGCGCTGATCCCGGAAGCCGAACAGCCCTCGCCCGAAGTGCAGCACCTGATCCTCGAAGACCTCAAGGCCATCGACCGCCTGCTGGGCAAGCTGTCGAGCAAGGCCCGCGCGGCGTTCCTGCACAACCGTCTGGACGGTATGGGCCATGCGGAGATCGCCGAGCGCCTGGGCGTTTCGGTATCGCGGGTGCGCCAGTACATCGCCCAAGGCATGCGCCAGTGCTACGTGGCCCTGTACGGGGAGCCGACGTGAGCAACGCGCCGGTTTCGTCCCGGGTACTTGAAGCCGCCATCGCCTGGAAACTGAGCCTCGGCGACGCCAGCGGCACACCGGATGAACGCAACGAATTCACGCGATGGCATGCCGCCAGTGAAGAACACGCGCGGGCCTGGCGCCAGCTCGGCGCCATGGACCAACGGGTCAGTGCGGCAGCCGGCCCGGCACGCCAGGCCCTGCTGCAGTCGCGCGTCAGCATGCGGCGCCGAATCGGCAAGGTTGGCGGCGGACTGGCCGGGATGTTCCTGCTCGGTTCACTGCTGGCCTGGGTCGGCGCCCCGTCGCTGGCACCCAGCTACTGGCTGGCCGACCAGCGCACCGCGACTGGCGAGTTGCGTACCTTGCGCCTGCAAGACGGCACATTGCTGAGCCTGAACACCCACACCGCCGTGGATATCGACTACGCAGGCGAGCAACGGGTGATCGTGCTGCACCAAGGCGAAATTTCGGTCGAAACCGGCCACCAGGACCCGCGTCCGCTGCTGGTACGCACCGACGATGGTCGCCTGCGGCCACTGGGCACGCGCTTCCTGGTACGCCGCGAGGCCGACGGTACGCGCCTGGAAGTGCTGCAAGCCTCGGTTGCGGCCATGCCGCATAACAGTGGCGACGAGCAGGTGCTGCGTGAAGGCCAGCAAGTGTTGATGAACGCCAACGGCCTTGGCCAGATCGGCACGGTGCCCGCCGGTGCCGATGCCTGGACCCGGGGCATGCTGGTGGTCGACAACGTGCGCCTGGGCGACCTGCTGGCCGCGCTGGGCCAGTACCGCAGTGGCCACCTCGGGGTGGACGCCAAGGTCGCCGACCTGCGCGTGACCGGCAGCTTCCCACTGACCGACACCGACCTGGCGCTGGCATCACTGGTGCCGGCTTTGCCTGTGAAAATCGAGCGGCATACCCAGTGGTGGGTGAACGTGGTACCGAAGTAAGGCCGAAAGCCAAAAATACTGCTCGATAATTTTCAGATCAGCCCTGTCACTTTTCAAATCTCGCTCGGCAAGGAAGCAGTTAGCACTTATCCGTCCAGGAGCCACTGCATGTCCCGTGCTGTTGATCGTATCTTGCGCCCTAGCCTGATGGCCCTTGCCATCGCCGTAGCCGCGCCATTGGCCAGCCCTGTCCTGTGCGCCGCCGAGCAATCCGCTGCGCGCGCCTATGACCTGCCCAGCGCCCCGCTGGCCACCACCCTGAACCAGATCGCCAGCCAGGTCGGTATCGCCCTGGCCATCGACCCGGCGTTGGTCAACGGCCGCTCCTCGGCCCCGGTGACCGGCCAGTACGACGGCCTAGGTGCCCTGCAAGCCGCCTTGCGCGGGACTGGCCTGCAACTGCAACAAAGCAGCGTGGGCAGCTACAGCCTAGTGGCTACGCCGGAAGGGACACTGGCGTTACCAGAAACAGCGATCAACGCTACAGCCAATTATGAAAGCGCCTGGGGGGCGGTTGAGGGTTACACCGCAACCCGCACGGCAGCAGGCACCAAGACAGACACTGCCATCGCCGAACTACCCCGCTCGATAACCGTGATCACCCGGCAGCAGATGGAAGATCGGCCAGTACTCAGCTTGAATGATGCCCTGCGCTATACGGCAGGCGTGCAGAGCAGCGGCTACGGCTCCGACTCGCGCAGCGACTGGTTGCTGGTACGTGGTTTTGTGCCCACCCAGTTCCTCGATGGCCTGCCATTACCCAAGGGGAACTATGCCACCCCCAAAATCGAACCCTGGAACCTGGAGCGCATCGCCGTGCTGCGCGGCCCGGCTTCATCAGTGTACGGCCAGACCCCGCCAGGCGGGTTGCTGGACATGACCAGCCGTCGGCCGCAACTGGAAAGCAGCCATGAAATCGAAGCCCAGGTTGGCAGCAACAATCACAAGCAGATCAATTTTGACAGCACCGGCAAGCTCGACGATGCAGGCCAGTTCCTGTACCGGGTGAGCGGTACCGTGCGTGACAGCGGCTCGCCGATCGACCATATACCGGACAAGCGCTATAACATCGCGCCCAGCCTGACCTGGAACATCAACGACGACACCAAGCTGACCTTCATCTCCCAGTACACCCGCGATGATACGGGTATTACTGGCCAGTTCTTGCCTCTGCAAGGCACCAAGCTGGACAGCCCGGCGGGCAAGATTTCTCACCACAAGAACCTGGGTGATCCGGATTGGGAGTCCTACGACCGCACCTACTACCACCTCGGCTATGCGTTCGAAACCCGCCTGAATGACACCTGGCAGTTCCGCCAGAACCTGCGCTATGCGCGCAACGAACTGGACTTCAAGGGCATTACCGCCGGTGGCTCAATCGGGCCAGCCGGACCGGACGAGGCCGTCAGCGCCGATGGCACCGTGCAACGTACTGCCGGTATCGTCGAAGAAGATATCTCCCAGTTCGCAGTGGATAACAACTTCCAGGCCGACTTCCAGACTGGCCAACTCTCCCATACCCTGCTGCTGGGCCTCGACCATCAGCGCTCGGACAGCAACGCTCGCTGGCGTTGGGGCTCGGCCGGCGTGCCATCAAGCAATATCCATAACCCGATATACGGCCAGGATTTCTCGAACGTTCAGTACTTCGACATGTACGACTACGATCAGAAAACCCAGCAGACCGGCCTGTACGCCCAAGACCAGATGGCCTTGAACAACTGGCGCCTGACCCTGGGTGGTCGTGAGGACTGGGTGCATACCGGCACCACCTTCCACAATCAGAGCGACGCCACCAATACCCAGCGCGACAAGAAGTTCAGTGGTAACGCAGCGCTCAGTTATGTGTTCGATAACGGGCTGACGCCATACATCTCCTATGCCGAGTCGTTCCAGGCCGCTACCGGGTCAACCGTCAATAGCACCGATGCATTCAAGCCGACCGAAGGCAAGCAGTACGAGCTGGGTATCAAATACCAACCGCCAGGCAGCAAAAGCCTGTTCACCGCAGCTGTATTCGACCTGACGCAGCAGAACATGTCGGTGACCGAGGGTGGCGTCACCCGCCAGGTTGGCGAAGTGCGCGTGAAAGGCCTTGAGCTTGAGGCTACTTCGGATGTGAGCGAAAACCTCAAGCTGGTGGGCTCCTACACCTACAACGACAGCGAAATCACCAAAGGCACCCGTGAAGAGAAAGGCAAGCGCATGGCGCAGGTTCCGCGTAACCAGGCCACTGCCTGGGCCGACTACACCTGGCACAGCGGGGCGCTGGACGGCTTTGGCGTAGGCGTTGGCGTGCGCTATGTGGGCGACACCTACGGCAACACCACGAACACCGACTGGGGCCATGTGGGCTCGTACACTGTGTACGACGCCTCCGTACATTACGACCTGGGCCGCCTGAACAGCACACTCAAAGGTGTCACCGTGGCCGTAGATGCGAAAAACCTGTTCAACAAGGACTACCTGTCGACGTGCGACGGGTACTACTGCTACTACGGCGACGAACGCAACGTGGTCGCCAGCGTCAACTACAAGTTCTGAGTGAATGGGGGCCGCTTTGCGGCCCCCGTTCCAACAGACAACAAACGGTACCGTGATGAAAAGCCCGACCATCCGCCGCTGGTCCGTGATCCACACCTGGAGCAGCCTGGTCTGCACCCTGTTCCTGCTGTTGCTGGCGCTCACCGGTCTGCCGCTGATTTTCCACCACGAACTCGAACATCTGCTTGGCGACGCCCCGCAATTGCGTGAAATGCCCGCAGGTACCCCACACCTCGACCTGCAACAGCTTGTACTGAAAGCGGAGCAGCACCGCCCCGGCGAGGTCATGCAGTACTTCGGCTACGACAAAGACGAACCCAATGGCGTGGTCGCCATCACCGCCGCCACTGCTGGCACCGACCCCAACTTGTCGCACACCTTCATGCTCGACGCCCGCACCGGCGAAGCCGTGGCCATGCCGGCCGCCAATGGCGGTTTCATGATGGTGATGCTGCGCCTGCATGTGGACATGTTCGCCGGCCTGCCCGGCAAGCTGCTGCTGGCCTTCATGGGCGTACTGTTCATCCTCGCAATCGTCTCCGGCACCGTGCTCTATGCGCCGTTCATGCGCCGCCTGGACTTCGGCACGGTACGCCACGAAAAATCCCGTCGCCTGCGCTGGCTCGACCTGCATAACCTGATCGGCGTGGTAACCCTGGCCTGGGCACTCACGGTAGGCGTGACCGGCGTAATCAGCGCCATGTCCGACCTGGTCATCGCCGCCTGGCGCAACGACAGCCTGGCCGCCATGGTGGCGCCTTACCGCGACGCCCCGCCGCTCACCGAGCGCGCGCCCGCCACACGCCTGCTGGAGATTGCCGAACAGGCTGCCCCCGGCATGCGCCCGGACTTCATCGCCTTCCCCGGCACACGCTTTTCCAGTGAACACCACTATGCCGTGTTCATGAACGGTGCCACGCACCTAAGCTCGCACCTGTTCACACCCGTGTTGATCGATGCCCGTACCCTGGAAGTTACAGCGGTCGGCGAACGCCCCTGGTACATGGACGCCATGGGCCTGTCGCAACCCTTGCATTTTGGCGATTACGGCGGGCGCCCGATGCAACTCCTCTGGGCGGTGCTCGATGTGCTGACCATCATCGTGCTCGGCAGCGGCCTGTACCTGTGGTGGGGCAAGCAACGCAAACCCAAGGAGGCACGCGCATGAGCCACTCGTCGCAACCCGCCTTGCGCATTTTTGCCTGGCCGGCGCTGATCGCCTTGCTGGGAGCCCTGGGGCTGTTCGCCGCCTTGCTGGGTGATGGCTGGTGGGATGGGCTATCCTGGCTCGGGCTCGGCCTACCGGCATGGTTCTCGATACGCGGCCTGTGGCGCCGCTGAGGTAGCCGGCTAACACCGCCATCCTGGCGCCCTGGCGCAGCATGGTCCGCCTTCGCAACAGGAGCCGGACCATGACCACCCAGCCGCATTTTCACACGCTGGATAACCAGCTTGATGCACTGCTACCCCCCATTCATGGCGTCGAGCACAGCCTTGATCTGACGCTTGCCCAACTGTTCCCGGGCCTCTCCATCAGTGCGCGCACGCTGTTTTTCGGTACGCATCACCTATTGCAACTGGTGGGATTCCATCTGTTCGACGGTGGCACTTTTCGTCTGCCTGCGGGTAGCCGCATCAGGCATGTCGACTACCCGGCACTTAGCCTACCTCCCGATTTCAGCAGCCGTATCGGCAGCTTCTGCCAAACCATTCGTCAGCAACTGCACGCGCGCCAGGCAGCGTACTGGCTGGAGCGCAACAGCAAAGGGCTGACGCGTGCTGTCAGCCTGGCAGTGTTGTTCCGCGACCAGCTGGATGCGGAAATTCGCTTGCGCACTACAGATCAGACCCTGTCTGCAGCGCATGCCCAACTGCTCAGGACATGCCTGGAACTGCCACAACCTTGGCAGCGGCGGCACTTGCCCGTCACCGCACGCCCTCAGGTCTACCGCCTGTTGCTAACCAGCACTAACCCCAACTGGCGCAGCCATGTGCCGGGTTTTCTGGTGATTACCGAGCAGGGGGCTGAAGGACGTACGCTTGAGCACCCTGAACCGGTTGGCCGAGCACTATTGTGCAGTATCGCTCACGGCATCGAAGCCTTCGACAACCTGAACGATCTCCACAAGGAGGTATGCGAGCGCCTGGAAGATCCGCAGCAGAGCGAGCACCTGCTCAAGCTCATGATTACCCCTGCTGACCAGCAAAGCGCGCGTTGCGCGGCGCGTTTACGTTATGACTGGTATACCGAGGACGTGGCCGGCTACCTGGCCTCTACCTTGCGTGACGCCCAATCAAGGCACTTGAGCCATGCCTGGCAACTTGCATGGAAGCAAGGCAAGCAGCGTGATATCGAGCAGCTGGACAACGCGCTTGCCCCAGCACTCGACATACGCAGAGCCGTCGGTAGCCGTGGCCCACTGGCCAACCGCTACGGCCTGCTGCTGGAGAAGCACATGCCCAATTGGCTGCGCACCGCATCGCAGCAAGGTGTCGCTCACATCATGCAGGCCATGCAAGAACAGGTGATGGCCATCGAAGCGGCCAGTGCGCCTGGCATTCTGACTTTGGAACAGTTCAGCCAGCAGCATTCGCTGCTGCAGTGGGTAAACGTGCGCCTGCGCGAGTACCTGCAACGTGACCCGGGCCTGGACTGCGATCCGCGTGATATCACCATCAGCGTCACCCTTGCCCGCCAGGTAGGGCCGATCGTGAACCCTCTCCCGCTGGGCAGCACAGTGGGCTACATTCCGGTGGTCAGCCGACAACAGGTGGGCGGTACCGTCGAACTGGTGAATCACACCTACCGCCTCGACGAACTGGCGCTGCTGAACATCAGCTGGTTCGATGTGGACTACTGGCTGACTGCCCGGGTCTATCTTCACGGTGATCAACCCTTGCCCGCGCTCACGCCATTGCGGGTAAAACAGATCGTACGGCGCCTGAATGCCGGCAGCGGTTACAAGGCTTACCTGCACACGCAATTGCTCGACTCGCCAGAGGGCCGATGGCGCCAGGCGGCATACACACAGGTCTACCGCGCCCGCCTGAATGCCGAAGCGGTAAAAGCGCGCTATGTAGGCCATTTTCTCGCCGACACTTTCGCGCAGGGGTATGGCTGGGCCAGTACGCTCATCCGCAACCCCGACAGCCATGCACGCCCACATTACAACGAGCAACAGGTGATCGTTCAGCAACTGCTCGTACACGGCGATACATTGATGGGGGTTTTGCTGCTCGTCTCGCCAGAGAACTCGAATCGAATCGTCGTTCATTGCCCTGACGTCCCGGACAGGCGCTATTGGCGTGAGTACCGCGACATCAAAGCGTTGATCCGGGCTATTCGCGGTGACCTGAGGTTGCAGGACTACCTGGTCCAGCGCCTGCCGCAGGCCAGCAGCAAAAAGCTCAAGGCGCGGTTGCTCAAGGGGCGGGTAGGTGGTGCATCCATTACACGGCAAACCATCACTGGCGATCTGTATCAGGCACTCTACCGGGCCGAGGTCAGAAATCTGATCGCGCACACCGACTCCGTCACCCGCAGCAATCAGGAGCTGCTAGGGGAGTTCTCGGTCAATGTGCTGCGGCTGGTGCTGGACATTGTCACCTTCGTACTGCCGCAACGGACTTTGGTCGCCTTGGCATTTGGCCGTATGGCGATTTCCATATGGGATGGCTTTGAAGCGTTCGACCACGACGACCATGCGGGCGCCTTGCACCATGCCGTGGCTGCTCTCGGCCATGCCACCGCCGGGCTGAACGATATGGCAGGTTCCAGCTTGATGCGCCGTGCTTTGCGGGGGCTGCCCAAACCGCCGCCGATACCGCTACCTAAACACTACGAAACCGCGCCGGACCTTGCCAGGTTGCGCTACCGGATCGACTCGGTACATGGTGAGGCCGTCTATGAACAACTGTCGGCCAGCCCCGGGCTGACCCAGTACTTCGTGCGGGATAACCTGGGCCGCTACTTCAATGTCAGTTTTGACGGCACCCGTTGGCGAGCCACCGATCCCGACCAGCCTTATGCGTACCTGAAACTGCCGATCAAGCGCAGTCAGGATGGCAACTGGGTAGTGGACTCTCCCGTACGCTGGCATGACGGTTTGCCAGACATCACGCAACTGCTTGAACAGTGCCGGCTAGCAACACCGCTCAAGGGCACCGTAGCGATTGAAGACGAACACCTGTTCAACCACGACAGCACACAGTACCTGCAACTGCATAACCATCAGTTGCCAGTACGCCGCCACCTGCTGCCTGGCCACTATCACCTGGTGTTGCCCGCTGGCTTGTCTGGTGTCGTGCCTGCCTGGGCGGTGCTGCGCCACCAGGAGGGTGAATGGCGCATCCGGGTTCGCCAGACCGGCCGCGGCAGCGACTGGCTGGCGTTACCCTCGGGCTATTCGGCCAGCTTGGGCAGCAGCCGGTCCAGCCGCTGATGCAAAGCGCTGCCACTCGGCCAGTTGCGTAACAGCCGCGCCCGGTCCCGGGCGTAGGCCGGGGCGAAGCTGAGCTGGGTGGCGTGCTGGCACATGGCATCCAGGTCGATCAATGACCACTGGCCGTTGTCCCAGAACAGGTTATGGCCCTTGAAGTCGCCATGGCTGATGCGTTCGCGAATCAGCTGCTGCATCACGTGCACCAGGGCATCCACCTGTTCCTCGGGGGCCTCGCCGCTCTCCACATAGGGCGCGAAGCAGGCCGTCAGGTCCGGGCCATCGACATACTCGGTGACCAGGTAGGCGCGGCTGCGCAGGCCCATCACCCGCTGTTCCAGCACCGCCAGCGGCTTGGGTGTGGCGATGTCGAGAAATTCCAGGCGGTGGCCTTCGATCCACGAATGCCAGGCACGGCTCGGGCGCCAGAAGCGCTTGAACCAGTGCGCCGTGTTCTTGATGTTGTAGCGCTTGAGCACCAGCTGGCGGCCATTGACCTCGATCCGCGCCACGCTGGCAGCACCTCCGGTCTTGTACAGGTGGCCCTGGTCGATCAACGCATCAGCCTGCGCCAGCACAGGTTGCATGGCATCGACCTCGCTGCGGCGAATCGCCTGCAAGCCCGACAGGGTGCGCTCGACGCTGAACAGGCTGCACTCGCGGCCGGCCTTTTCCAGGTAATCCTTCTGGCGCCAGTTGCGCACCTTGTCCACCTGCTTCTGCAAGGCCTCCATCGGCAGTGCATGTTCGGCATTGGCCAGCAGGTAATGCACCAGCAGTTCTTCGATGAACGGCTCCAGGCGCTTGGGTAGCTGGGCGAAGAACACGCCGAGGTTTTCCAGCACGCGTGGGCGCGACAGCTGCTGGCCAGGCGTTTCGGCCTTGATGCCAGCGCCATCGATCAGGTACAGCTTACCGCCGTGGCGCAGCAAGTTGTCCAGGTGCAGGTCTTCCTGCCACAGGCCCTTAGCGTGCATCTGCGCGACAGCCGTTAGCGCTTCGCCCAGCACCAGGTGTTGCTCGTCAGATAGCACCGGCAGGTTTTCCACCGCAGCCCAGGCATCGGCGAGGCTTTCGGCGCCGTCGAGGAATTCGAACAGCAGCCAGCCACCCTCGCCTTCCTTGAGGCCGTCAGCCAGCAGCTTCGGCGTGGTCAGCCCCTGTTCGGCCAGCAGCTTCACGCCTTGTAGCTCACGCTGGAAATGCCGGGCGGCGCTACCGCCTACCAGCAACTTGGCCAGCACCGGGGTACCGCGCCAGACGCCAGCGCCCACATATCGCTGGCCCGGCAGCACGCGCAACAGGCTGAGCAGTTGCAGGTCGGCGCTGCCGGCTGCGTCGGCCAGGGTGATACTCAGGGGTAACGACGGGCTTCGCCCGGCGTCCTTCAGTTCAGACAAACGCATCAGCGGGCCTCTTTTTCACGACGGCGTTGCGTCAGGCGTTGCAGCCAGGTGTCGACCAGTGTGCTGTCAGCCGGCTGCGCCAGGTAGGTCGCCAGCAGCGTGCGCACATCGGCCTCGCTCCAGGCCCGGGCGCGGCGCAGCAGCGGCTCCAGGTCCTTGAGGCGGTCGCGCATGCCGAACAGCAAAGGCCGGGTCTTTTCCAGGTCGATCAGTTGCGCGTCCCAGCCATCGCGGCGTTGGCGCAGGAAGATGTGCTTGGGGTAGAAGCAGCCATGCACCTGGCCGGCGCTGTGCAGGGTGCGCGCCAGCTGGCCACACGCCTGCAGGATGCCGGTGCGTTCGCCATCGCCTAGCTGCGGCCATTGGGCCAGCAGGCTGTCGAGGTCGGCCCATTCGTCCAGGGCACGGGTCATCAGGATGGCCCGGTGTTTGCCGCCTTGCTTGCGCTCACCATAGAACACCGCCTGCAAGGCCGGAATGTGCAGCTTCTGGTAGCGGCTGATGTTGCGAAATTCTCGCGCGAAGGTCGGCTCGCCGAACGGTCGGTGCAGGGTGCGGGTCAGGTAGTCGCTCTGGCGCTTGAGGTAGTAGCCCTTGCCTTCGAGTTCCAGGCGGAACACGCTGCTCCAGCCGCCACGGCCCGTGTTGGGTTCGTCCACGGCATCCAGTTGCAGCGCCCACAGCGCCTCGAAGTCGTCCAGGCCATGGCGTTTGAGCAGCGCGAGGTCCGCGCTGGCCAGGTAATCGGTCATTCCCTTCCCTCGAAAAAGCCCAGCACCTGGCGAATGCGCTTCTTGTCACGCACATTCAGCCGGTCACGGCCACGGTATTGCAGGTAGAAGCGCAGGCGCTGGGTGGCCGACAGGTGGTATTTGGCTACTTTGTCCAGGCAGGCCAGGTCCTTGATCATCCGGTGCCGCCACATGAAGCCGCGCCAGAAGTCGCCGGTAGGGCAGTCGATGAAGAATAGCGTGCCTTGGTCATCGACCAGCAGGTTGCGCCACTTCAGGTCGTTATGGGCAAAGCGGTGCTCGTGCATCACCCGGGTATGGCGCGCCAGCTGGCGGCTGAGGTGATCGACCCAGGCCCGGTCGGCCAAGCGTGCATCGTTGCGTTCAGCCAGCGCCGACAGGTCTTCGGTGCGCGGCAGCTCGCGGGTGATCATCGCCCCACGGCCAAAAGCCAGGCCATTGCGCTCAAGCCCCCACGCCACCACTTCGGCAGTGGGAATACCCCACTTGGCGAACTGCTTGAGGTTCTGCCATTCGGCCTTGATGCGTGGTCGGCCCAAGTAGCGGCGCATGTGCTTGCCGGCCCCAGTGTAGCGTTTGACGTAGTAGTTGACCCCGTCACGCTCGATGCGCACCACCTCGCTGAGCGGGTCGCGGGTCAGGCGCTCGCCCTGGAGGGCAAATACCGCATCGAGGCTGCCGAAGTCCGCCGCCAGGTGTTCATAGCCTGGCGCCAGTGTCCAACCCGCCATCAGAGTGCATCCCCATAGCGTTGCTTGCGGTCATAGAGTTTCTGCGCCTTGCGGTCCAGCCAGGCGAGCAAACGGGCTTCGTCCTTCAGGATTTGCCGCAGTGGGCGCTGGAAGTAACCCCGCAAAAAGCGCAGTTTGTCGCGCTGGGTCAGGCCGATGTCCAGCGCCGAGAAGTACAGCGCGGCCAGGTCCTTGTCACGCCAGCGGCGGCTGATTTTCGCTCGGGTCTGGGCACGGTGCAGGTCGATAACCGACAGTTTGAAGTCATCCGCCGTCACCGGGCGGTCGGTGTGCAGCAGGAAGTGGCAGATGTAGCAGTCGCGGTGGTTGACCCCGGCGCGGTGCATGCCACCGGTCATCTTCGCCACTTCGGCGATCAGCGCGCGCTTCAGGCGTGGCGCGGGCGGCTGCTTGACCCAGTCGATGCTGAAATCTTCCAGGCTGATAGTCGGCGCCAGTTCCTCGGTGATGATGAACGAGTGCTGCGTAGCCGGGTTGCTGCCGCGCTCGCCATAGGCGACGGCGGTCATGGTCGGCACGCCCACCTCGTGCAGGCGCTGGATGGCCTGCCATTCCTGGCCGGCACCGAGCACCGGCAGCTTGGCGGTGAACAGGTTCTTGAAGATCTCGCCCCAGCCGATGCCGCGGTGGATCTTGACGAAAAACCCTTCGCCCTCCACCTCGGTACGCAGCGTGCGGCGCCCTTCCAGTTCGCGATAGACCTCGCCTTGCAGCGCCTCGACGGCGTCGAAGGCATCTCGCCCGGCCCACAGGCGTTTGAAGGGCTCGGCCACTATCAGCTTCATGCGGTTTTCTGCCCCAGGATCACGTCGGCAGCATGCTGCGGCATGCTGTACAGATCAGCGGTTTCAGCGAACGCCAGGCCGTTGCGCGACCAACTGGCGCGGGCCTGCGAGTCTTCGAGCATGCGTTGCAGGTAGCCATTGAGCTGGTCCTGTTCGAACGGCTCGTCCAGCACCAGGCCGCAGTCGGCCTCGGCAATGTAGTGGGCGTAACCGCACACCTTGGACACCAGCACCGGCAGGCCGGCCACCAGCGCTTCGAGCAGCACCGTACCGGTGTTCTCATTGTAGGCCGGGTGAATCAGCAAATCGGCACCCAGCAGGAAGCGCGGGATGTCGCTGCGGCCCTTGAGGAACTGCACCTGGTCGCCCAGGCCCAGGGTGGCGCTTTGCAGCTGGAACACCTTGGGGTCGTCCTGGCCGATCACCATCAGTCTGGTGCGTTTGCGCAGGGCCAAAGGCAGCGCGGCCAGCGCTTTGAGGCTGCGGTCCACACCCTTGGTCTTGAAGCCCGAGCCAATCTGCACCAGCAGCAGGTCGTCATCGCCCAGGTTGAATTCCTTGCGGAACTCGGCGCGAATTTCAGCGGCATTGGCCGGCGCACGGCGGTCTTGGGAAATGCCCGGCGGCAGCAGATGGAAGCGTTCCACCGGGGTGCCGTAGTGCTTGATGAACAGCGGCTGCTGCACTTCGGAAATCATCAGCACATCGGTGTGCGCGTCCTTGGCGAATACCGCACGCTCGTACTCGGCAAAGTGCCGGTAACGGCCCCAGCGGCGGTACAGGCCGCCACGCAGGGTCTGCGCCTTGTCTTCGAAGCAACCGTCGGCGGCGTAGTACACGTCCAACCCCGGCATCTTGTTGAAGCCGATCAGGCGGTCGACCGGGCGCTTGGCCAGGTCGGCGGCCATCCAGGCGCTGAGCTTCTCGTTACGGCGGTGGTTGAAAATCGCCTTCACCGGCGCCACCAGCACTTCAAAGCCCGGCGGAATGTCACCTTCCCAGATCAGCGTGTATACACGGATCTGGTGGCCCCGCTTCTGGCATTCCAGGGCAATGCGCATGAAGTCGCGCTGCAGCCCGCCGAAGGGGAAATATTTGTAAAGCACGAAAGCCAGTTGCATCAACGGACATCCTCAGCCAGCAGCAACGCGCTCAAGCGGCCCGCCACATGCTCGGGATTCAGGCGAGTGAAGCACAGCGGCCACTCGCGTTTCAGATCGAATCGGCGCAGGTCATCGGCGCTCGGTTTGTAGGTGCACTTCTTCTGCAGGCAGGGAGCGCAAGGCCAGTCACTGGCCTGGTGAATCTGGGTCCGTCCGTAGGCACCAGTCAGGCCCGGGTTGGTCGGGCCGAACAGCGAAATGGTGGGTACATCGAGTGCTGCGGCCAGGTGGCCAAGGCCAGTATCGACCGCCACGCAGGCTTTAGCCGCTGCCAGCACGCGGGCAACGCCGGCAAGGTTCAATTTGGGGAGTACCTGGCAGTTGTTCAAGCCCTGGGCGATGCGCTCGGCGCGCGCCTTCTCGGCCGGGTTACCCCAAGGCAGACGTACTTCCAGCTTGCGCCGGCCCATGCGCTCGGCCAGTTCGCGCCAATAAGCTTCAGGCCAATGCTTGGTTGCCCAGGTGGTGCCATGCAGGAACACTACATAGGGCGCAGCCGGCGGCAGCTGCAGGCGGTCCAGGTCCAGGCCGTAGTTGCCGATGCCTTCCGGCAAGTCGTAGGCCAAGGCCATGGCGAACAACTGGCGTACCCGCTCCACCGCATGCTGGCCGGTGGCAACCGACAGACGCCGGTCATAGAAGCGGCTGGCCCAGCCTTCGCGGGCCGAGTAGCGGTCCAGGCCGGCGACGGGGGCCTTCACGTAGCGGGTCAGCCAGGCCGACTTCACCAGGCCCTGGGCGTCGATCACCAGGTCGTATTGGCGTTCGCGCACACGCTGCTTGAACGCCTTCCACTCGCCACTCTTGAGGGTTTGCCAGAGGTTCTTGCGCCAGCGGCGGATGGCCACCGGGATAACCTGGTCGACCGCCGGGTGCCAGCTGGGGATTTCGGCAAAGCCTTCTTCCACCACCCAGTCGAAACGGATGCCCGGGATGGCATGGGCGGCATCGGTAAGCGCCGGCAAGGTGTGGATCACATCACCCAGCGACGAGGTCTTGATGATCAGTACCCGCACTTAGTCGACCTCGGCCACGGTATCGATCAGGTCCGGCCCGCTCAGGCTGTGCAGGGCGGCAATGACTTTGCCCGGCTCCAGCAGACGCAGGCAGTTGTAGTGACCGAAGCGGCAGGTACGGTCGAAACACGGGCTGCACTCGATGCCGGTGCGCACCACTTCCACCTGGTCGGCCAGCGGCGGGGTGAATCCGGGCGACGTCGAGCCGTATACGGCCACCAGTGGGCGGTTCAGCGCGGCGGCCACGTGCATCAGGCCGGAGTCGTTGGACACCACGGCATGGGCGCAAGACATCAGGTCGATGGCCTCGGCCAGCGAGGTTTCGCCGGCCAGGTTGGAAGACTCTTCACGGAAACCCGGGATCAACCGGTCACGGATCTGCTCACCGACCGGGTGGTCTTTCTTCGAGCCGAACAGCCACACCTGCCAGCCCTGACGGATCATCGCGTCGGCCACGGCAGCGTAATGCTCGGACGGCCAGCGCTTGGCCTCACCAAACTCGGCACCAGGGCACAGCGCCAGTACCGGGCGGTCCAGCTCCAGGCCGAACTTGGCCAGTGCGGCGTCGCGGCTTTGCGCTTCGATCTGCAGGCTGGGGCGCGGGTACGGCTGCGGCAGCTCGGCACCAGGCGCGTAGGCCAAAGCCATGAAGCGCTCGATCATCAGCGGGTAGCGGGCCTTGTCCAGCTTGCGCACATCGTTCAGCAGGCCAAAGCGCATTTCGCCCCGCCAGCCGGTGCGTTTGGGGATACCGGCGAAGAACGGAACCAGTGCCGACTTCAGCGAGTTGGGCAGCAGGATGGCCTGGTCGTACTGGCCGGCCAGGGACTTGCCGATGCGCCGGCGCGTGGCCAGCTCCAGCGCGCCGTGACCGAGCGGGAAGCTCAAGGCCTGGCGCACCTCGGGCATGCGCTCCAGGATCGGCCGGCTCCACTCGGGGGCCAACACGTCGATCACGCAGTCGGGGTGCTGCTGTTTCAGGCACTGGAACAGGGTCTGCGCCATCACCATGTCGCCGACCCAGCTGGGGCCAATGATCAGTATTCTCATGCTTAGTCCAGAAACGCTCGGGGAGGCTACAGACTGCGGTACAGCCTGGCCTCCCCTCTTTATATTCAGGCTATGTGGCGGACAGTGTACCACTCAGGCAAGTCCATGGCTGATCACAGCCCCTGTGGGGACGGTGGGCCGTCAGGTCAAACCCAGTTCCCCCCAGATCCGCCGCACTTGACGGCGTTCATCGGCAAACTGCGCCGCGTCGATCACCCCGGCCTGCTTCTGCAGGGCCTGGCGGTGCGAGGCTGAGCGGAACGCCTTGTACACTTCACGCAACAGCACCGCGTCACTGGCCGGCATCAAACTCGCCTGCTCCAGTTCTTCCAGAATGCGGATGTTATCGGTCCATCGGAGTATGGCCGGGTGGTCATGGGACCAGGCCAAAGCCGCGTATTGCACCATAAATTCGATATCGACGATACCGCCGGCATCCTGCTTGATATCGAAGGGCACACCGGCCTCGAACGCGTTAGCCGCAGTACCCGCAGCCGTGGCCTTGGTCCCCAGGTTGTCACGCATCTTGGCGCGCATTTCACTCACTTCGGTGCGCAGTTTTTCCAAGTCGCGGGCCTGGCCCAGCACCTTGGCACGCACGCCTTCGAACGCCGCGCCAACCTGCTTGCAGCCCACCAGCACGCGGGCCCGCACCAAGGCCTGATGCTCCCAGGTCCAGGCTTCGTTCTGCTGGTAGCGCTCGAAGGCGCCCAGCGAACTCACCAGCAGGCCGGAGGCGCCGGACGGACGCAGGCGCATGTCCACGTCATACAGCTGGCCCGAGTTGGTCTGGGTGGTCAGCAGGTGGATGATGCGCTGGCCCAGCCGGGTGAAGAACTGCGCACTGTCGATGGGCTTGGCACCGTCGGTTTCCTCTTGCGGGTCGCCGTCGTGGATGAACACCAGGTCCAGATCAGAGCCGTGCCCCAGCTCCAGGCCGCCGACCTTGCCATAACCAATGATGATGAATCCCGGATCGCAGAGACTGCCGTCGCTGCGCTTGGGCTGGCCATGGCGGGCCACGGTCTGGCGCCAGGCCAGGGCCAGTACCTGGTCGAGGATGGCTTCGGCCAGCCAGGTCAGGTAGTCGCTGACTTTCATCAACGGCAGGTTGCCACTGATTTCCGACGCGGCCACACGCAGGCTGTGGGCCAGCTTGAAGTGGCGCAGTGCCTCCATCTGCTGCTCCAGGTCATCCTCGGGGATGCGCGTCAGGCGTTCGCGCAACTCGCTGGCCAGCTCGGGAGCCAGGGGCGGGCTGAACAGGCGGCCTTCGTTAAGCAGTTCGTCGAGCAGCAACGGGTACAGCGCAATCTGCTCGGCAATCCACGGGCTGGCGGCGCACAAGGTCAGCAGACGGCGCAGGGCACCCGGGTTTTCGGTCAGCAGCACCAGGTAAGCCGAACGCCGCGCCACGGCTTCGACCAGTGGCAGCACACGCTCCAGCACCAAGTCGGGATTATCGTGCTCGACCGCCTGGGCCAGCAGGCGCGGAATAAAGGCATCCAGCCGCTCACGGCCAATGCGCTGCATCGACCGCAACTGCGGGCTTGAGCGCAGCCCCGCCAAACGCCGCAAGGCTTCGACAGGCTCTTTGAAGCCAGCCTCTTCCAGCTGCCGGCCAGCGGCTTCTTCATCCTGCGCCTGTTCCCACAGCGGCGACCATTCGCCACCCACCACCAGTTCGCCTTCACCGTCTTCATCATCCGGGTCGGCGATCACTTGGCGGAAGTGCCAGTCGATACGGCCACGCCAATAGGTCAACTGGTCGTGGAAGCTCTGCCAGTCGGCAAAACCGAGCATGTAGGCCACCCGCGCCTGGTCGGTCTCGCCCTCTGGCAACATTTGCGTCTGGCGGTCGGCGATGGCCTGGATGGCATGCTCGGTATAACGCAAGAACTCATAACCTTCGCGCAGCTCGGCGACCACCGCCGGCGGCAGGTAACCCTGGCCTTCGAGGGTGGCCAGCACCTTGAGCAACGGCCGTTGCTGCAAGCTCAGGTCGCGCCCGCCGTGGATCAGCTGGAAAGCCTGGGCGATGAACTCAACCTCGCGGATACCACCGGCACCCAGCTTGATGTTGTCGGCCATGCCCTTGCGCCGCACTTCCTGCTGAATCAACTGCTTCATGGTGCGCAGCGCTTCGATCGCGGAAAAGTCCAGGTAACGGCGGTACACGAACGGGCGCAGCATCTCCTGCAGTTGTGCGCCGGCAGCCTGGTCACCCGCCACCACCCGCGCCTTGATCATCGCGTAGCGCTCCCAGTCGCGACCCTGGTCCTGGTAGTACTGCTCCAGGGCATTGAAGCTGAGCACCAGTGCGCCGGCCGAACCATAGGGGCGCAGGCGCATGTCGACGCGGAACACGAAACCATCGACGGTAACCGGGTCCAACGCCTTGATCAGCCGTTGGCCCAGGCGGGTGAAGAACTCCTGGTTTTCCAGCGAACGCTTCACCCCTTCGGTTTCGCCGCCTTCGGGGAAGCCGAAGATCAGGTCGATGTCCGACGACAGGTTCAGCTCCACCGCCCCCAGCTTGCCCATGCCCAGCACCACCATGTGCTGCGGCTGGCCGCTGCGGTTGCCGATGGGCGTGCCGAACTGCTGGCAATGGCGCGGGTACAGCCATTGGTAGGCTTCGTCGATGGCGGCATCGGCCAGGTCCGACAGGTCGCGGCAGGTTTCACTCAGTTCCGCCTGACGGGTGATGTCGCGCCAAATGATGCGCAACTGCTGGCGGTTGCGCTCGCGGCGCAGGTTGCGCGCCAGCTCATCGTCGCTTTGCGCCGCCTGGGCGACCGCCGCGATGTGCCCGCGCAGCTCACCCGGCGCATAACGACGCTCCAGTTCGCCACTGGTCAGCAGGCCGAACAGCATGGCCGGCTCGCGCTGGGCCAGGCCCAGGACAAAATCGCTGGCTGCGGCCACCTGGTCGAATTGCTGCCGGTGCAGCGGGCTCCAGGCATTCAGGTCGAGCTCAGGGTGAGCCGCTAGCGCATCGCTGAGGAATTGCTGGTTGCGAGCGACCAGTGGCTGAAGGATGGCGGGCAGATCGGACGGCAAAGGCAGGCGCATGGTCTATCCTTGATCGGCGTGAAATAGAGGGGAAAAAGCGGCCAAGGGGAAGCCGGACCACGGTTGGACTGTCGTACAAAAGTTGGAAATAGCTGAAAAAAACGAAAACTTGGCAACAAACATCAAGAACCACCCGTTCGCGACACAATGCCAACCAACATGAACGTTTTTCCTCACAAGCCAAGGTGCGACCAAACGTCGCACAAATGTAGTTTTACTACTACTCGCGTCGTGTAAAAGCATGAAATGCGAAAGCAAATGTAGTAAAACTACAACGCGCCGGAAGACACCCCCGGTAATCCAAGAATTCACGACGTCTGCCCATAAGGCCAGTCGCAACTTCAGGCAATCGATTCTGGTTGCCTTTCCGCCCTGGAGCAAGCCATGCAAGACCTCGATCCAATCGAAACCCAGGAATGGCTGGATGCCCTGGAGTCGGTCCTCGACAAAGAAGGCGAAGACCGCGCTCATTACCTGATGACCCGTATGGGCGAGCTGGCCACCCGTAGTGGCTCCCAGCTGCCGTATGCGATCACCACGCCATACCGCAACACCATCCCTGTCACCCACGAAGCACGCATGCCTGGCGACCTGTTCATGGAACGCCGCATTCGCTCGATGGTGCGTTGGAACGCCTTGGCCATGGTCATGCGCACCAACCTGAAAGACTCGGACCTGGGCGGACACATCTCCAGCTTCGCCTCCAGTGCCACCCTGTACGACATCGGCTTCAACTACTTCTTCCAGGCCCCGACCGAAGAACACGGCGGCGACCTGATCTTCTTCCAGGGCCACGCCTCCCCAGGCATCTACGCCCGCGCCTTCATGGAAGGCCGCATCACCGAAGACCAGATGAACAACTTCCGTCAGGAAGTGGACGGCAACGGCCTGTCTTCGTACCCGCACCCATGGCTGATGCCTGACTTCTGGCAGTTCCCGACCGTATCGATGGGTCTGGGCCCGATCCAGGCCATCTACCAGGCACGCTTCATGAAGTACCTGGAAGCGCGCGGCTACATCCCGGCCGGCAAGCAGAAAGTCTGGTGCTTCATGGGCGACGGCGAGTGCGACGAGCCGGAATCCCTGGGCGCAATCGCCCTGGCCGGCCGCGAGAAGCTGGACAACCTGATTTTCGTCATCAACTGCAACCTGCAGCGCCTCGACGGCCCGGTTCGCGGCAACGGCAAGATCATCCAGGAACTCGAAGGCGTGTTCCGTGGCGGTGGCTGGAACGTCAACAAGGTTGTCTGGGGCCGTTTCTGGGACCCATTGTTCGCCAAGGACACCAACGGTGCCCTGCAGCGCCGCATGGACGAAGTCATCGACGGCGAGTACCAGAACTACAAAGCCAAAGACGGCGCGTACGTTCGTGAGAACTTCTTCAACACCCCAGAGCTCAAGGCCATGGTCGAAGACCTGTCCGACGACGAGATCTGGAAGCTCAACCGTGGCGGCCACGACCCGTACAAGGTCTACGCGGCGTACCACCAGGCGGTCAACCACAAAGACCAGCCGACCGTCATCCTGGCCAAGACCATCAAGGGTTACGGTACCGGTGCCGGCGAAGCCAAGAACACCGCGCACAACACAAAGAAGGTCGACGTCGACAGCCTGCGTCACTTCCGTGACCGCTTCGACATCCCGGTCAAGGATGCCGACCTGGAGAACCTGCCGTTCTTCAAGCCGGAAGAAGGTTCTGCCGAAGCCAAGTACCTGGCCGAGCGCCGTGCTGCCCTGGGCGGTTTCGTGCCACAGCGCCGCGCCAAGAGCTTCAGCGTACCGACCCCGCCACTGGAAACGCTGAAAGCGATCCTGGACGGCTCGGGCGACCGCGAAATCTCCACCACCATGGCCTTCGTGCGCATTCTGGCGCAGCTGGTCAAGGACAAGGAAATCGGTCAGCGCATCGTCCCGATCATCCCGGACGAAGCCCGTACCTTCGGTATGGAAGGCATGTTCCGCCAGCTGGGCATCTACTCGTCGGTCGGCCAGCTCTACGAGCCAGTCGATAAAGACCAGGTGATGTTCTACCGCGAGGACAAGAAGGGCCAGATCCTCGAAGAAGGCATCAACGAAGCCGGCGCCATGTCGTCGTTCATCGCTGCCGGTACCTCGTACAGCTGCCACAACCAGCCGATGCTGCCGTTCTACATCTTCTACTCCATGTTCGGCTTCCAGCGCATTGGCGACCTGGCCTGGGCCGCTGGCGACAGCCGCACCCGTGGCTTCCTGATCGGCGGTACCGCCGGCCGTACCACCCTGAACGGTGAAGGCCTGCAGCACGAAGACGGTCACAGCCACATGATGGCGGGCACCATCCCGAACTGCCGCACCTACGATCCAACCTACGGCTACGAGCTGGCGGTGATCATCCAGGACGGCATGAAGAAGATGACCGAAGAGCAACAGGACATCTTCTACTACATCACCGTGATGAACGAATCCTACCAGCAGCCAGCCATGCCGGCCGGTGTCGAGGAAGGCATCATCAAGGGCATGTACCTGCTGGAAGAAGACACCCGCGAAGCCGCGCACCACGTACAGCTGATGGGCTCCGGCACCATCCTGCGCGAAGTCCGCGAAGCGGCGAAAATCCTGCGTGAAGAGTTCAACGTCGGTGCCGACGTATGGAGCGTCACCAGCTTCAACGAACTGCGCCGCGACGGCCTGGCCGTAGAACGCGCCAACCGCCTGAAGCCTGGCCAGAAGCCACAGCAGACCTATGTCGAGCAGTGCCTGAACGGCCGCAAAGGCCCGGTCATCGCCTCTACCGACTACATGAAACTGTTCGCCGAGCAGATTCGCCAGTGGGTTCCGAGCAAAGAGTTCAAGGTCCTGGGTACCGACGGTTACGGTCGCAGCGACAGCCGCAAGAAGCTGCGTCACTTCTTCGAAGTCGACCGCCACTTCGTGGTGCTGGCTGCCCTGGAAGCCCTGGCTGACCGTGGCGAGATCGAACCCAAGGTTGTTGCAGACGCTATCGTCAAGTTCGGTATCGACCCGGACAAGCGCAACCCACTGGACTGCTGAGGAGTATTTTTAAGTGAGCGAACTCATTCGCGTACCTGACATCGGCAGCGGTGAAGGTGAAATCATCGAGCTGTTCGTCAAGGTCGGTGACCGTATCGAGGCTGACCAGAGCCTGCTGACCCTGGAGTCCGACAAGGCCTCCATGGAAATCCCGGCCCCCAAGGCCGGTGTCATCAAAGAACTGAAAGTAAAGCTGGGCGACCGCCTGAAAGAAGGCGACGAGCTGCTGGTTCTGGAAGCTGAGGGCGCCGCTGCTGCGGCCCCTGAGGCTCCGGCCGCTGCTGCTCCGGCCCCGGCTGCTGCCCCGGCGCCTGCTGCCGAAGCCGCCCCTGCGCCAGCCGCAGCCCCGGCTGCCGCCAGCGTGCAGGACATCCACGTGCCGGACATCGGCTCGTCGGGCAAGGCCAAGATCATCGAAGTGCTGGTCAAGGTCGGCGACACTGTCGAAGCCGACCAGTCGCTGATTACCCTGGAGTCCGACAAGGCCTCCATGGAAATCCCGTCGCCAGCTGCTGGCGTGGTCGAAGAAGTGCTGTGCAAGCTGGAAGACGAAGTCGGCACTGGCGACCTGATCTTCAAGCTGAAGGTCGCTGGCGCAGCCCCGGCTGCCGCTCCGGCCCCTGCTGCTGCCCCGGCGCCAGCCAAGGCTGAGGCTGCTCCGGCAGCCGCACCCGCCGCTGCCGCCCCGGCTGCTGCCCCAGCACCGGCTGCTACCGCACCGGCCGCTGGCAGTAACGCCAAGGTTCACGCAGGCCCCGCCGTTCGTCAGCTGGCCCGTGAATTCGGTGTCGACCTGGGCGCTGTTGCCGCCACCGGTCCGCACGGCCGCATTCTGAAAGAAGACGTGCAGGTTTACGTCAAAGCGATGATGCAGAAGGCCAAGGAAGCTCCGGCCGCTGCCGGTGCAACCGGCGGCGCCGGCATCCCGCCGATCCCTGCCGTGGACTTCAGCAAGTTCGGTGAAGTGGAAGAAGTGGCCCTGACCCGCCTGATGCAGGTCGGTGCTGCCAACCTGCACCGCAGCTGGCTGAACGTGCCGCACGTGACCCAGTTCGACTCTGCCGACATCACCGAGCTGGAAGCCTTCCGCGTTGCGCAGAAGGCCGTGGCCGAGAAGGCCGGCGTGAAGCTGACCGTGCTGCCACTGCTGCTCAAGGCCTGTGCTTTCCTGCTCAAGGAACTGCCAGACTTCAACAGCTCGCTGGCGCCAAGCGGCAAGGCCATCATCCGCAAGAAGTACGTGCACATCGGCTTCGCCGTGGACACTCCAGACGGCCTGCTGGTCCCTGTGATCAAGAACGTCGACCAGAAGAGCCTGCTGCAACTGGCTGCCGAAGCGGCTGCGCTGGCCGAAAAAGCCCGCACCAAGAAGCTGTCGGCCGACGAGATGCAAGGCGCCTGCTTCACCATCTCCAGCCTCGGCCACATTGGCGGCACCGGCTTCACGCCGATCGTCAACGCGCCGGAAGTGGCTATCCTGGGCGTCTCCAAGGCGACCATGCAGCCAGTGTGGGATGGCAAGGCCTTCCAGCCGAAGCTGATGCTGCCACTGTCGCTGTCCTACGATCACCGTGTGATCAACGGCGCAGCCGCCGCGCGCTTCACCAAGCGCCTGGGCGACGTGCTGGGCGATATCCGCACCATGCTGCTGTAAGGCAGCCCGCTGCCCCTCCTTGCGAGGGGCAGTACCCTTTTCGAGCTGCCACGCTCGTACCTCAACCCCGTCGATTGGCGGGGCTTTTTTTTGTCCGCCGATAGGGTTGTGGCGCCGGGGAGATCGAGCGCCGCGCGGGCGGCGCTCGGTTTCCCAGGCGCCAAAATTCTCAAGGCGAACTAACATTTCCGGCCCAACAGCCGATAACCCGTACACAGCATCACGCATGGCCGCTTGCCAGCCCTCGGGACATGATGCAACCTTGCCGAATCTGCCGCCGCCGCAAGGCCGCGTTCCCTCTTCAAGCGAGTCTTCGATGAAAAGCCAACCCGATGCCGCCAGCCGTGTGGCGGCCGAGGTCGTCACGCCGTTACCCGTGCCCTCGCGGCTCGGCATGCTGCGTTTCGAACGGCTCAACGAAGCCACCTGGGCCATGCTCTACCTGGACCCGGCCTGCGAGCGCCAGTTCGGCCTGCACGCCGGCGACCTGTGTGCCTTGGTAGATGCACCCTACGCCAGCCTGATGGAACCGGAAGCACGCTACCGGCTGCACGATGAGGTCCAACTGCAACTGGCCCAGCGCGGCTACTACCGCGTGCGCTACACCCTGCACACGCCCAGCGCCTCGCTGCGCCTGCTGGAGGTGGGTGAAGCCTACAAGCAGCATAACCGCCAGCTGTTGCGCGGCTACCTGAGCGTGCTCGATGACCTGCAGGACGATACCGGCGAAGCCGACGCCAACGACCTGGAATCACGCAACAACCGCCTGCAGCTGGCCCTGCAACTGAACCAGCGCGCCCAGCAAGAGCAGCTGGAACACCTGGAGCGCGTGCGCGGCCAGCAGGACCTGATCCTGCGCTTGGCCCGCCAGCGCTACAGTGCCGGTAACTCGCTGCTGGAAGCTGCCCAGCTGATTACCCGCAGCGCCTGCGAAATCTACAAGGTCGACAGCGCCAGCATCTGGCACCTGGACGACCAGCGTCTGGAACCGATCACCGCCTGGTACCGCGTCGCACAAGAGCATCGCCAGCCCGAAGCCATCGATGCCAGCCACTTCCCCGACTACCTTGACGCGCTGCACGCCAGCCGCGCCATCGACGCCCACAACGCCGGCCACGACCCACGCACCCGCGCCCTGGCGCAAAGCTTGCGCCCGGAAAACAAGGCCATGCTCGACGCCAGTATCCGTGTCGATGGCCAGGTAGTCGGCGTGCTGTGCCTGGAGCAGACCGGCCAGCCACGGGCCTGGCAGTCGGACGAGATTGCCTTTGCAGGTGAGCTGGCCGACCAGTTCGCCCAAGTCATCACCAACCACAACCGGCGCACTGCGGCCAGCGCATTGCACCTGTTCCAGCGTGCCGTCGAGCAAAGCGCCAGCGCCTTTTTGCTGGTGAACCGCGATGGCCGGGTGGAGTACGTCAACCCGAGTTTCACTGCAATCACCCAATACAGCACCGATGAAGTGCAAGGCCGTCACCTGGGTGAGCTGCCGGCATTGGAGAACCTCAGCGAATTGCTGTTCGACTCGCCGTCGAGCCTGGCCATGGGCAACAGCTGGCAGGGCGAGTTCAAGAGCCGGCGCAAGAACCTGGAGCCCTACTGGGGCCAGTTGTCGATTTCCAAGGTGTACGGCGATAACCGTGAGCTGACCCACTACATCGGCATCTACGAAGACGTCACCCAGACCAAGCTGGCCCAGCAGCGCATCGAGCGACTGGCCTACACCGACAACCTGACCAACCTGGGCAACCGCCCGGCGTTCATCCGCAGCCTGGACGAGTGCTTTGCCCGCGATGGCGAAAGCGCGATGTGCCTGCTGCTGGTGGACATCGACAACTTCAAGCGCATCAACGACAGCCTTGGCCACCAGACCGGTGACAAGCTGCTGATCAGCCTGGCCCGCCGCCTGCGCAACAGCTTGCACACCGGCGGTATCCTGGCGCGCTTTGCCAGTAACGAGTTCGCGGTATTGCTTGACGACACCAGCCTGGAAGATGGCCAAGGCGTTGCCCAGCAATTGCTGCGCACCCTCGACAAGCCGATGTTCGTCGACAACCAGTTGATCAACGTCACGGCCTCGGTGGGCCTGGCCTACGCGCCGCTGCACGGCGCTGACCCGGCCAGCCTGATGAAAAACGCCGGCCTGGCGTTGCACAAGGCCAAGGCCAACGGCAAGCATCAGGTGCAGGTGTTTACCGAAGTGCTCAATGCCGAAGCCAGCTACAAACTGTTCGTCGAGAACAACCTGCGCCGTGCCCTTACCCAGAACGAGCTGGAAGTGTTCTACCAGCCCAAGATCTGCCTGCGCAGCGGCCGCCTGTTGGGGCTGGAAGCGCTGTTGCGCTGGAACCACCCCGAGCGCGGCATGATCCGCCCGGACCAGTTCATCAGCGTGGCAGAAGAAACCGGCCTGATCATTCCCATTGGCAAATGGGTGATCCGCCAGTCATGCAGCATGAGCCAGCAACTGCGCGAGGCCGGCTTGGGTAACCTGCACGTAGCGATCAACCTGTCGCCCAAGCAGTTTTCCGACCCCGACCTGGTAGCCTCTATCAGCACCATCCTCAAGGAAGAAGCCCTGCCCCCGCACCTGCTGGAGCTGGAGCTGACCGAAGGCCTACTGCTGGAAGCCACCGAAGACACCCACCGCCAGCTGGACGAGCTGAAGGCCCTGGGGCTGACCCTGGCCATGGACGATTTCGGCACCGGTTACTCCTCGCTCAGCTACCTGAAGAAGTTTCCGATCGACATTCTCAAGATCGACCGCAGCTTCATCAATGAGATCCCCGACAACCAGGACGACATGGAAATTACCTCGGCGGTGGTGGCCATGGCGCACAACCTCAAGCTGAAGGTAGTGGCTGAAGGGATCGAGACGCCGGAGCAGCTGGCGTTTCTGCGCCGCCACCGTTGCGACGTGGGCCAGGGTTACCTGTTCGACCGGCCGATTCCGGGACGGGAGCTGGCTGAGCGGCTGAAGCGCTACCCGCGTGGCCCGGTGGCCTGACAGCGGCGTAAACCTCGGGCACTATAGAAGCCATTCGGGCCTCTTCGCGGGCATGCCCGCGAATGCTTCAACACCTATCCAACTGAAAAAACACAGAGGAACGGCCATGGTCCTGCGTTCGGAAATCCTGGTGAACAAAAACGTCATGCCAACTGCGGAACAGGCGCTGCCTGGCCGCGAAACGCCAATGACCCTGCCCGAGTTCCACTACGTGTTCGAAGGCACCCCGCTGCTCGGCCCGTTCTTCGAAGGCGCCATCGACTTCGCCATCTTCGGCCTGGGTTGCTTCTGGGGCGCCGAGCGCCGCTTCTGGCAGCGCGAGGGCGTGGTCAGCACTGTGGTCGGCTACGCCGGCGGTTTCACCCCAAACCCTACCTACGAAGAAGTCTGCTCGGGCCTTACCGGCCACACCGAGGTGGTGCTGGTGGTGTTCGACAAGGACAAAGTCAGCTACCGCGAACTGCTGGCGATGTTCTGGGAGCTGCACAACCCCACCCAGGGTATGCGCCAGGGCAATGACGTCGGCACCCAGTACCGCTCGGCCATCTACTGCACCAGCCCGGAACAGCTGGAACAGGCCAAGGCCAGCCGTGACGCCTTCCAGGTCGAACTGAACAAGGCAGGCTTTGGTGAAATCACCACCGAGATCGACCAGGCGCCGACCGTGTACTTCGCCGAGGCCTATCACCAGCAGTACCTGGCCAAGAATCCGGACGGCTACTGCGGCATCGGCGGCACCGGTGTATGCCTGCCGCCCAGCTTGCAGGGCAACTGAACCATGGCCACGATGACCCTGTTCCATTCGCCGCTGTCGCCCTTCGTGCGCAAGGTCATGGTGGTGCTGCACGAGACCGGCCAGCTTGACCGCGTCACCCTGCAGCCGGTGAACATCAGCCCGGTGAGCGGCGACCCACAGCTCAACCAGGACAACCCGATCGGCAAGATCCCGGCCCTGCGCCTGGAAGACGGCACGGTGCTGCATGACAGCCGGGTGATCTGCGAGTACCTCGACCTGCAACACGTCGGCCTGCCGCTGTTGCCGCGAGAGGGCTCGGCGCGCTGGCGGCGCATGACGCTGGTGTCGCAGGCCGATGCGATCATGGATGCGGCGGTGTCGTCGCGTTATGAAAGCTTCCTGCGGCCCGAGGACAAGCGCTGGGACGGTTGGTTGCAGGCGCAGGGCGACAAGATCCGCCGTAGCCTGGCCAACCTGGAGCAGGAGCATTTGCCCGAGCTGATGTCCGGGTTCGATCTGGCGGCAATTGGCGTGGCCTGTGCGCTGGGGTATCTGGATTTGCGTCAGCCGGAGTTTGGCTGGCGTGAGCGCCAGCCTGGGTTGGCGGCGTGGTATGCCGAGGTGGCCAAGCGACCGTCGATGGTGGCTACCTCTCCAGTGGCCTGACAGGGCCTCTTCGCGGGCACGCCCGCTCCCACAGGGTATGGCGCCAATTTCAAGATGTGCGCCGTACCTGTGGGAGCGGGCACGCCCGCGAATGCCTCACCTAGGTACAACAGGAAACAGCTGACCGATCCGCTGGGCCAGCCACCGCCCAATCTCTCTGTCCTCCCTCATGCCGCCCTCCCCACCCGCGCCCAGTCCAGCCGCCGGGTCAGCACCATGAACACCCCCAGCAAGCCAAAGCACAGCAGCGAGCCCATCAGCAGCGCATAATCCTCGGCGCTCAGCAGCCCGTAGAGCAGCGCATACAAGGCTGCCAACCCTGCCGCGAACCCAACCCCTCGCCCCAGGCTGCGCAACACATGGCTCAGGTAGAAGCCGATCAGCAGCACGCACGCCGAAGCCGACAACCCATACGCCAGGCCAAACCCGATGTGTTCTGACAACGACAGCAACAATAGGTAGAAGAACGCCAGCGCCACGCCCACCAGGATGTACTGCACCGGGTGTACGCTCAGGTTTTTCAGCACTTCGAACAGGAAGAAGCCGGCAAAGGTCAGCGCAATGAACAACAGCGCGTATTTAATCGCCCGTTCGCTTTTCAGGTACTGGTCCACCGGGTCGACAAAGCTCACGCCGAAGCTGCGTTCACTGAAGTCGGCGCACTGCCCGGCAATGGCGCATTGGCGCAGGGCGTCTTCAAGGTTGGTGGCAAAGAACGAAGTCTGCCAATGGGCGCTGAAGCCCTGGGCATCGATGTCGCGGCGGTTGGGCAGGTAGCTGCCGACGAAGCTTGGGTGCGGCCAGTTGGCGCGCATGTCCACGCTGCTGGTGCGGCCCACCGGCACGATGTGCAACTGGCCAGTGCCTTGCAGCGCCAGATCGAAGCCGTAGCTGAATTCCCGCGCCTGCAGGCCGTCCAGCGCTGGGAGGCTGGCATGCACGCCGCCGCGCATCCAGTCGAGCCGGGTACCGGCCTCGAACGGCACCTTTTGCTCATCCATGCTCAGTTCCAGGCCGTTCTCGATGCCGCGGATATCGCTGATGCCCACCACCAGGAACGGCTTGTCGAAGCGGTAGTCGTCGAAGTCCTTGTCGATGCCCCAGCGCTCCGGGAGCTTGAAACGGCCGCTGATGCGGCCTTTGGCGTGGAACAGGCGGGCCTGGTAGATACCTCGGGCACGCAGTTCGGTGTCCACATCCAGGTTGGCGTCGAAGGTTTCCGGCAGGAAGTACAGGTGGCCGGCAACAGTGCTGGTTTCCTGAGTACGCTCGCCATCCTTTTCGATCCAGCGGCGCTGGTACTTGCGATACGGCACCACCAGCAGCGGGCCGCTGAGCTGCTGGTCGAAACTGGCACTTTGCGCGATGTCGCGCAGTACGTCGTCGCGCAGGGCCTGGCGCTCATCGATCAGGCCGTTGATCAGCAGCAACGGGATGAGCAACAGCACTATGAGCACGGCGATCATGCCGAGTTTGTAACCGAGGGTCTTGGTCATGGGGCCTCCTGTGGCAGTGGGCGCAGTGTCTGCGTCTTGCGTGGAGGCTTCAGGGAGGTTGTGTGGAGATCGTGTGTACTTTCAAGGGCCTCATCGCCGGCAAGCCAGCTCCCACAGGCCTCCACAGCTTTCAAGCCTGGCGCTGTACCTGTGGGAGCTGGCTTGCCGGCGATGGGCTGCAAAGCAGCCCCGGCTATCTCAGCTGATACGCCGCACCGGCAGCCACAACCTCACCCGCACGCCACCATCGACGTTATCCACCGCCAACGCCCCACCATGCAGCTGCATCACTTCAGCCACAAAGTTCAGCCCCAGCCCGGTGCTCTTGCGCCCACTTCCTGGCCGCGGCAGCGAGTAGAACCGCTCGCTGACCCGCCCGATGGCATACGCCGGTATCGCCTGCCCCTGGTTGAACAGGCTCAACGCCACCCGCTCGCCATCGCGTTCCAGGTCGAACAACAGCGCGCCTCCCTCCGGGGTGAAGTCCAACGCGTTGTCGAGCAGGTTGGCCAGCGCCTGGCGCATCAGGAACGGATCACACAGCAAGCGCAAGCCGGCAGGCACCCGCTGACGCACATGCAGACTGGCCCCGTCGATGCGCGCCGCATGGGCCAACAACAACTCGTCCACCAGCGCCGCCAGTGCCACCTGCTGCTCGTCTTCCAGCGCCTGCATCTGCTCGACCCGGGCCAGGTTGAGCAGACGCTCGACCATCTGCTGCAAGCGTTCGCTCTCACGCTCGATATTGCCGGCAAACCGCGCGCGCTGGTCGGTCGGCATATCGTCCTGCAACAGCTCGGACGCCCCGCGAATGGCCGCCAGCGGGCTTTTCAGCTCGTGGGTCAGGGTATGCACGTAACGCTCGACATAGGCCTTGCCCTCCAGCTGCGTGCGCATGCGTTCCACAGCCTGAGCCAAATGCGCCAGCTCGCCGCCCTTGTAATGGGGTAACGCAGCACGCTCGCCTTCGCTCACAGCCTGCGCATAACGAGCCAGCCGACGCAACGAGCGCGACAACCACCACGACAACGCTGCACCGATCAGCAGGCCAAGCCCGATCAGCCCGAGGCCCAGGGTAAGCAAACGCTGTTCGGAGCGGTCGATGTACGGTTGCAGCGAGCTGTTGGGCTTGGCCACGGTGACCACGCCGATGATCTTGCTCTCATCCATGATCGGTGCAGCCACGTGCATCACCGAGGTGCTTTCATCGTTGGGATCGCTGCGGGTGGAGCGGGCACCGTACTCGCCACGCAGGGTCTTCAGCACGTCATTCCACTGCGAATAGTCCTTGCCCAGGGCCTCGCCGGTGGAATCCAGTAGCACGATACCCTTGGCATCGGTGACATAGATGCGGTGGCTGACCTGGGTTTTGGCCAGGCCCCAGATTTGCGCGCCGGGGCTACGCGTGCCATAGGCCTTGAGCACTTCGGGCAGATGGCTTTGGTTCAGGGTACCGGCCTTGACATCATCACGCAGGATCTCGGCCAGCAGGTTGGCGGTGTCTACCAGTGTTTCTTCAGACGACTGGCGCACCACCGGGCGAATCTGTTCGCGCACGGTATTAAGCAAAAAGTAGCCCGCCAACCCGACGAACAGGAAGTACACCAGGAAAATCCGGATGCCCAGGCGCATCAGGCATGGTCCGGGCTGTAGCTGTAGCCGAGGCCGCGGTGGGTCTGGATCGGCTCGGCGTCGCCCGCTACCTGGCGCAGCTTCGCGCGCAGGCTCTTGATATGGCTGTCGATGGTTCGCTCGTAGCCCACATCGGAGGCCACGCCCAAGGCGTCGAGCAACTGTTCGCGGCTGAACACCCGCTGCGGTTGTTCCAGCAGGGATTGCAGCAGACGGAACTCATGGCGGGTCAGGGTGAGTGGCTGGCCACGGTACGTGATCTGCATGCGCAGGGTGTCGAGCTGGAACAGCACGGTATCGGTGGCAGACTCTGCCCGGGGCGCCATGCGCTTGAGGATCGCGCGCACCCGTGCGGCCACTTCGCGCGGGCTGAAGGGTTTGACCACGTAGTCGTCGGCACCGATTTCCAGGCCTACCACCCGGTCGATTTCACCGTCGCGGGCACTGAGGAACATCACCGGCACCTCGGTGAAACGGCGCAACTGGCGGCAGGTTTCGAAGCCACTGATGTCGGGCAGGCCGATGTCGAGGATGATCAGGTCGGCCGGGCGCTGGCGTTGCTGGTCGAGGGCGGCGCTGCCCAGGGTCACCCATTCAGTACTGTGGCCATCGGCCTGAAGGGCGTAGACCAGGGTGTCGGCGATGGCGGCTTCGTCTTCGACGATGAGGATATGGGGCATGGCGTCCGGCCTTGTTGAGGGCAGACTGCACTTTTAGCTTACTGGCCTCTTCGCGGGCAAGCCCGCTCCCACAGGTACTGTGCTGCCCTTCAGAGCAGCGCTAGTCCTGTGGGAGCGGGCGTGCCCGCGAAAGGGCTAGAACAGGCGGATCGAATCAGCAGTCAGGCTTGCCAGCAGTAAACTTCTTGGCGGGGTTCACGGCAGCCTTGAACTCGCGGAGCGCCTTGGAACCCACCAGCAGCGGGTAATTGAAGCTGCTGCGGTCCACCAGGTTCACCTCCACGGTGCGCTTCACGTCACCCAGGCACAGTTCCAGGTCCACCACCGGGCGCTTGGAGATTTCCGGCGCATCGCCTTCTTCCTCTTCATCGGCGCGGCCCTTGATCTTGCTGATGCGCGATACCTTGTGCTCGTACACCTTGCCATCCGAGTCCTTGGTGGCCAGGCGGAAGCGTACCCATTCCTCGCCATCACGGGTGAACAGTTCGATGTCCTTGGCCGATAACGACGCGGTGAAGGCACCGGTGTCCATCTTGGCTTTCAGGGTTTCGCCCAGCTCGGGCAGGGTGATGTTCTCGTAACGGCCATAGATCGTAGGCTCGGCGGCCATTACCGGCAGTGCCAACAACGACAACAGGGCAAGCAGAGGTTTCACAGGCAGGCTTCCTTGAGAGGGTTCAGTGCTTAGACTGCACGGGCAGGATAGGTTCGCTGTCACAAGGTTAACCAACATGTTGTGAAACATTTGTCCCTGCCGTCGGGCATTGGACATTTGGCGTAGGCTACGGCGCTGCTTATCATTGCCAACCGTTTATCTCCCACAACAAGAGTCTCTTTATGCGTCGCCTGCTGACCGGCATTCTCACTACCACCCTGTTGCTGCTCAATACCGTGGTGTTGATCTGCCCGCTGCTGGTCTTCGCCCTGCTCAAACTGGTGTTGCCGGGCCGTGGCCGCGACTATGCCTCGTGGGCGGTGATGTGGGTAGCCGAAACCTGGTCGGAAATCGACAAGGCCATCTTCGCCTTGTGCATTCCTACCCAATGGGACATTCGCGGCGTCGAGAACCTGCGCAAAGACACCTCGTACCTGGCCGTGAGCAACCACCAGACCTGGGTCGACATCCCCGCGCTGATCGAAAGCCTCAACCGCCGTACACCGTTCTTCAAGTTCTTCCTGAAGAAAGAGCTGATCTGGGTACCGCTGCTGGGCCTGGCATGGTGGGGGCTGGATTACCCGTTCATGAAGCGCTACAGCAAGGCCTTTCTGGAGAAGCACCCCGAGCTCAAGGGCAAGGACCTGGAAATCACCAAGGCCGCCTGCGAGCTGTTCAAACGCCAGCCGGTGACCGTGGTGAACTACCTGGAAGGCACCCGGTTTACCGAGGCCAAGCGCCTGGAACAGCAGTCGCCGTATCGCTACCTGCTCAAACCCAAGGCGGGTGGCGTGGCGTTTGTGTTGGCGGCGTTGGGTGAGCAGCTGGATGCCTTGCTGGATGTGACCATCGTGTACCCCGGCAACAAGGCACCGGGGTTCTGGGATTTGCTCAATGGCAGCATTAGCCGGGTGATTATCGATATTCAGGTGCGTGAGCTCGACCCGGCGTTGTGGGCGGGGGATTACGAGAATGATCCTGAGTTTCGCCAGACTGTGCAGGCCTGGGTGAATCAGCTTTGGGAGGAGAAGGACCAGCGGATTGAGCAACTGCGCCAGGAAATGATCTGAGATTCTTATCGTCTGGGCTGCTCAGCTTCCACAAGAAGACAGTTGCTCCCGCAGGGCCCGGTCTTTAGACAGAAGGCTGAACCAACGGTGCCGGCGTCGTCCACAGGCTACCCAGGTTCTGCAACAACGACCCGGCAATCCCCTGCTGCCCCAGGTACTGCAGAATCAACGGCGCGAACTGCCCGATCATCCCGGTATCCATCCCCAGCGCCTTGAACGCAGTGTCCAGGTCGCTGCGGTTTTCCACATTGCTGCCCAGCGCATTGTTCAAGGCCGACTGGCTCCCGCTGTTCTTGCCCAGCAACTCACCCAGGCCACTCAAGCCACCCAGTGCATTGGCCCCCGCAAGCAGGTCCAGCCCCGGCACCGCCTTGGTCAATTGCCCATAGTCATCGCTGCTCAGGTTATTGCGCGCCAGCCCCAACATCGCCCCTGCCCCGCCAATGGCCTGTTCGGGGGTGATATTCAATTGGCTGCCCAAGGTGTTGAGCAAATTGGCCTGCGCCTCGGGCGCCTGCACCTGACCTTGCTGTTGCTGGTTCTGCATGGCAGACACGGCGTTGGCCGCGTCGCTGAGGTTGAAGGCAAACACCGGGCTTGCGGCCAGGGTCATCAGGGTTGCCAGGGTGAATGCTTTCATCGGAAGGGACCTCATGGGCCGGGATGGCCGGGGAAACGAGGCATTGGACTTAGGGTTTCACGGTTGGTTCCGGGCTGGTTGTCGAGGCTATCAAAGTGGCCCAGGTCAGCGGTGCCAACCTGTCATTTCTATCAGTAGCGCCATGCGCTGGATATCGAAATACTGCTAACAATAATTCACATCAAGCAGGCCAAGGTGATGAAGAAAACCCCTGATTCTGAGCGCGCCCTTCATTTTTCTGCGTACACACCTTACGGGTACGTAGTTAATTCACCTCCAAAGCAAAGGCTGTTGGCATTTAACGGTCAGTTCCGAGATGCTCTGACAGGCCTCTATGCTCTTGGCAACGGTCATCGTTGCTTCAACCCCGTCCTGCAACGATTTCAATCGGCTGATGTAATGAGCCCGTTTGACAAAGGCGGTATCAATGCATATGCCTACTGTGGTGGCGACCCAATCAATCGTCTGGACCCATCAGGTCAAAGTTGGATGAGTTTATTTAAAGGCATCGGCAACTTATTCGGGCGAACCAGAAGTCGAGATCGAATCCCTGTACCTCACAGAGCACCCACCATCCAAGAACGGTACCCGTCTCAACCAGAATATTCCGGCATCAACTCGCGAAGCTCTGACGGTAGTTCCTCCTCTAACTATGCCAGCCTTAACTCGCACAGCTCTAGCGGTAGTTTTTCCTCTAACTATGCCGACCTTAACTCGTATGAATCAGTATCCGCACAAGGTGCGCCTACTCTACCGCGAAGAGCACCACCCTCTAGCCATGGTTCCAGTAGCCGCTTCTCGGTCAACAATCCTGATCGGATACCAACCGGCCGTAACGCTGATGATATCGGAATTTGGGCTGACCATACACTAACAGTGCCTGGCGAAGAGCCGTTTCAAGGCCTCTCTGAAATAACCAGGGAGATATCGATTGCCGCAAGTCTTTCAGCTCAAAAAAATGGAAGAATCAAGAGCAATATAATGAGGAGAATAATGAGAGATCATCACCCAGGCAGGCTATACATGTATGCTCAGGACGGCCAAATACTAAGTCTACAACAGAATATTCAACGGCGTATTCGCCGACGAAATGAGTGAATCAGCGAGTATAGGGTGTAAAAAGCCCCTCAAATTGAGGGGCTCTTATTAAGCGAAATTTGTTACGCCGCACCCCACATCTTGTGCGGGTCGATCACAAACTTCTTCGGCACACCCGCATCAAACTCGCCATACCCTTCCGGCGCCTGATCCAGGTTGATCACCTGCACACCCACCACTTCAGCAATGTTGATACGATCCCACATGATCGCCTGCATCAGCTGGCGGTTGTACTTCATGGTCGGGGTCTGGCCGGTGTGGAAGCTGTGCGACTTCGCCCAGCCCAAGCCAAAGCGAATGCTCAGCGCGCCGATCTTGGCAGCGGCATCCACCGCGCCCGGGTCTTCGGTCACGTACAGGCCCGGAATACCAATGCTGCCGGCAACGCGGGTAACCTGCATCAGCGAGTTCAGCACGGTGGCCGGGGCTTCGTGCTTGGCGCCCTCGTGGCCATGGCCGCGGGCTTCGAAACCGACGGCGTCGACGGCGCAGTCCACTTCCGGCTCACCGAGGATGTCGACGATCTGCTCGTGCAGCGGGGTGTCCTTGGACAGGTCGACCACTTCAAAGCCCTGGGACTTGGCGTGCGCCAGGCGGGCCGGGTTGAGGTCGCCGACGATGACGCAGGCGGCGCCCAGCAGGCGGGCCGAGGCAGCGGCAGCCAGACCGACCGGGCCAGCGCCCGCGACGTAAACGGTGCTGCCTGGGCCTACGCCGGCAGTGACGGCGCCGTGGTAACCGGTTGGCAGGATGTCGGACAGGCAGGTCAGGTCACGGATCTTTTCCATGGCCTTTTCGCGCTCGGGCAGTTTCAGCAGGTTGAAGTCGGCGTATGGCACCAGCACGTATTCCGCCTGGCCACCGGTCCAGTCGCCCATGTCGACGTAGCCGTAGGCACCGCCGGCGCGGGCCGGGTTGACGGTGAGGCACACGCCGGTGTGCATCTCTTTGCAGGAGCGGCAGCGGCCGCAGGCGACGTTGAACGGTACCGACACCAGGTCGCCGATCTGCATGCGCTCGACGTCGCTGCCCTTCTCGACGATTTCACCGGTGATTTCGTGGCCCAGGACCAGGCCGACCTGGGCAGTGGTGCGGCCGCGGACCATGTGCTGGTCGGAGCCGCAGATGTTGGTGGAGACCACCTTGAGGATGACGCCGTGTTCGATCTTCTTGCCGCGCGGGTCCTGCATTTTCGGGTAGTCGATCTTCTGCACTTCGACCTTGCCGGCGCCGAGATATACCACTCCACGATTGCCAGACATGCTCTTACCTCGCTTGATTTGTATTTATGCAGCGGTGGTTGAACGCGCCGCCATCCATGGGCGGCATGTGTTTCTGGAATGAGGGGAATTGTGGGCCTGATGGGCCGGGATGCACTGACTGGGAGCGACAGAGAGATGCCTTTTAGCGGCAGGGGTGTCGCTGGAGGGTATGGAGGATGAAACAGGGGTGTTGACCTGTTCTGGCCTCTTCGCGGGCAAGCCCGCGAAGAGGCCAGTGAAGGCTGTTACAAAACGACCGTCCGGTTGGCGTTGAGGAACACCCGACGCTCGATGTGATAACCCACAGCCCGCGCCAGGGTCAGGCACTCGATGTCGCGCCCTTTGGCAATCAGGTCTTCCGGGTAATGGCTGTGGTCCACCACTTCCACGCCCTGAGCAATGATCGGCCCTTCGTCCAGGTCGTTGTTGATGTAATGCGCAGTCGCGCCGACCATCTTCACGCCCTTGTTGTACGCCTGGTGATAAGGCTTGGCGCCTTTGAACCCTGGCAACAACGAGTGGTGAATGTTGATGGCCCAGCCATCCAGGCGCCTGCACAACTCAGGCGATAGCACCTGCATGTAGCGAGCGAGGATAACCAGCTCGGCGCCAGTCTCCTCGATCACCTGCAGCACCTTGCGCTCCTGCCCAGGCTTATCCTTAGGATCGAGCGCGAAGTGGTAGTAAGGAATCTTGTGCCACTGGGCCAGCGGTTCGAGGTCGGGATGGTTGGACACCACCGCAACCACGTCCATACCCAACTGGCCGATGCGCTGGCGGTACAGCAGATCGTTCAGGCAGTGGTCGGCCTTGGACACCATGATCACCACCTTGGGGCGGTGATTCGGTGCGGTCAGCTCAAACGTCATGCCGAACGCTTCGCTGCGCTCGGCAAGGCCGGCCCGGAAGCCCGCCTCGTCGAAATCATCCGGCTGGCGGAACTCCACACGAATGAAGAAGCGCCCCGACTGCCGGTCATCGAAAGAGTGGTGCTCCGTCACGTAGCAGCGCTGCTCGAAGAGGTAACGCGTCACCACGTCGACGGTGCCGAGCATGCTCGGGCAGTCGGCGGTGAGAATCCAGGTATCCGGTGCCCGACTCATGTTCTGCGCTCCTTAGGCTTCGATGCTCAGGCCGTACTCGGCCGAAGCGTCCTGCAGCCACAGCCACCAGTAGTCAGCGAAACTGCGGCGAATCACCAGTTCCCAGGTGTCTTCCGCAGTGCGGCGGATCACCAGTTGCGACTTGGCGAACACGGTACCCACTGCCTTGCCCACCGGGAAGTTGTTCGGGTGAACATCATAGCTGGTGGACTTCATCAGCACTTCACGCACATTCGGGCCGCGCAGTTCCAGCAGGCTTTGCCCGCCGCTCACGTTGACCACCTGGATGTGCTGGCCTTCAAGGGCTGCACGCAGCTTTTGCTCGACAGCCAGTTCCTGGCCACCGGGTACGATCAGCAACCATTCATCCGGGCCGACCCATTGCAGCGACATGTCGTTGTTGGCGACCACGGTCAGGGCCACCGGCAGCTCCAGGCCCAGGGCCTTGTGCACGCCTGCGGCGAATTCCGGGTTGTGGCCATCGCCGCGAAGGGTGAGGTGGCCAAGGAACTTGCGTTCACGCAGGGTCACGCCTGCGTTCTTGCGGCCTTTGCCAACCAGGCTGGCCAGGTCGGCGTGGTGCAGTGGCGACTGGGCCTTGGCCTCGGCGCCGGGGTTTTGCTGGAAGACGTTGATAGCGCTCATTTCTTACCTGCCTTGAATTCTTGTTCGTCAGGGCAGCGCAGCACCGGGTTTTGGGCTGCGCCGCTATCCGGGGGCCTTTAGACGTTCTGCCGCTCACCCTTCGGATCGAAGAACACCGAAGACACGATCTCCGCCTCGATCACGCTGCCATCCGCCTGCGGCGAGTACACGCGCTCGCCCATGCGCTTGAGGCCGCCTTTGACCACGCCCATGGCGAACGAGTAGCCCAGGGAGTTGGACGCGTAGCTGGAGGTCACGTGGCCAACCATGTCCATCGGGATCGGCTGTTTCGGGTCGAATACCAGCTGGGCGCCTTCCGGCAGCCATTTGGTCGGGTCGACCGGCTTCAGGCCTACCAGTTGCTTGCGGTTCTCGCGCACGCAGTCTTCACGGTTCATGCCACGCAGGCCGATCCACGAGAACGGCTTGTTGCGGCCCACGCACCAACTCATGTTCAGGTCGTCCGGGGTCATCGAGCCGTCGGTGTCCTGACCCACGATGATGAAGCCCTTCTCGGCACGCAGTACGTGCATGGTCTCGGTGCCGTACGGGGTCAGGTTGTACTTCTTGCCGGCCTCGATGATCTGTTCCAGCACGCCCATGGCGTAGTTGGCCTGCACGTTCACTTCGTACGACAGCTCACCGGTGAACGAGATACGGAACACACGGGCTGGCACGCCGCCCACGTTGCCTTCCTTCCAGGTCATGAACGGGAAGGCTTCCTTGTCCATGTCGATGTCGGTCAGCTCGCTCAGCAGCTTGCGGCTGTTGGGGCCGGACAGGGTCATGGTGGCCCAGTGGTCGGTGACCGAAGTGAAGTACACCTTCAGCTCTGGCCATTCGGTCTGGTGGTACAGCTCCATCCACTGCAGCACGCGGGCGGCGCCGCCGGTGGTGGTGGTCATGATGAAGTGGTTATCGCCAACGCAGGCGGTTACGCCGTCGTCGAAGACCATGCCGTCTTCCTTGCACATCAGGCCGTAGCGGGCCTTGCCCACGTCGAGCTTGGTCCAGGCGTTGGTGTAGATGCGGTTGAGGAACTCGCGCGCATCCGGGCCCTGGATATCGATCTTGCCCAGGGTGGAGGCGTCCAGCAGGCCCACGCTGTCGCGCACGGCCTTGCATTCACGGGCCACGGCGGCATGGATGTCTTCACCGGCTTTCGGGAAGTACCACGGGCGCTTCCACTGGCCGACGTCTTCGAACTCGGCGCCGTTCTTCACGTGCCAGGCATGCAGGGCGGTGAAGCGCACCGGCTCGAACAGGTGACCACAGTGACGGCCCGCTACGGCGCCGAAGGTAACCGGCGTGTAGTTGGGGCGGAACATGGTGGTGCCCATTTCCGGGATGGTGATGCCGATCGAACGGGCGGCGATGGCCAGGCCGTTGATGTTGCCCAGTTTGCCCTGGTCGGTACCGAAGCCCAACGCGGTGTAGCGTTTGACGTGCTCGACCGACTCGAAGCCTTCACGGGTGGCCAGTTCGATACCGGCAGCGGTCACGTCGTTCTGCTGGTCGACGAACTGCTTCGGCCCCTTGGTGCCCTTGTCGTGCGGCACCAGGAACAGCGCCACGGTGGCCTCTTCCTTGCGTGCAACGGTTTTCGGCAGGGTGCCGACGGTTGCCTTGAAGCCTGCTTCGGTGGCTGCGCGCACGCCGCCTTCGAAGCCATCGGCAATCACGTCGCCAAGGGCGTAGACACCATTGATACCACCCACGCATTCGCGTTTTTGCGGCGCATCGCCCGGCACGAAGCCGAGGATGTCGTCACGCCATACCGGGCGACCGCCCAGGTGCGAGGCCAGGTGTACGATCGGGCTGTAGCCGCCCGAGGACGCGATCAGGTCGCACTCGAGGGTTTCGCCTGGGCTGGTGACTTTGTGCGCCTGCACATCGATGGCGGCCACACGGGCGCCGGTGACGTGCTTGCTGCCTTTGGCCTCGACCACGGCGCTGGAGGTAAGGATACGAATGCCCTTGGCACGCGCTTCTTCAACCAGCGAGCCACGTGGGTTGTGGCGGGCGTCGGCGATGGCGACCACTTGCAGGCCAGCGTCGTGCCAGTCCAGCGCGGCGCGGTAGGCGTGATCGTTGTTGGTCGACAGCACCAGCTTGCGGCCTGGGGCCACGCCGTAGCGGCGAACGTAGGTAGAAACGGCACCGGCCAGCATGTTACCCGGCACGTCGTTGTTGCCGTACACCAGCGGGCGCTCGTGGGCGCCGGCAGCCAGTACCACGCGTTTGGCGCGTACACGGTGCACACGGTGGCGAACCTGGCCGATCGGGGCGCGGTCGCCGAGGTGGTCGGTGAGGCGCTCGTGGATGGTCAGGAAGTTATGGTCGTGGTAGCCGTTGACCGTGGCGCGTGGCAGCAGGGTCACTTCCGGCAGGCCTTCCAGCTCTTTGACCACGGCGTTGACCCAGTCGGTGGCAGGCTTGCCGTCGAGGGTTTCGCGGGTGTCGAGCAGGCTGCCGCCCAACTCTTCCTGCTCGTCAGCCAGGATCACGCGGGCACCGCTGCGCGCAGCGGCCAGGGCAGCGGCCAGGCCAGCAGGGCCGGCACCGACGATCAGCACGTCGCAGTGCTGGTTCATGTAGTCGTAGCTGTCCGGGTCGTTCTGCAGCGGCGCACGGCCCAGGCCTGCGGCTTTGCGGATGTACTTCTCGTACGTCATCCAGAACGATTTCGGGTACATGAAGGTTTTGTAGTAGAAGCCCGGCGGCATCATGCTGCCGCCCACCTTGCCAAGGATGCCCATGACGTCGTTGTTGACGTTCGGCCAGCCGTTGGTGCTGGTGGCGACAAGGCCTGCGTACAGCGCCTGCTGGGTGGCACGCACGTTCGGGATCTGGGTGGCTTCGCTGGAGCCGATCTGCAGGATGGCGTTCGGCTCTTCGGTACCTGCAGCGATGATGCCGCGTGGACGCGAGTACTTGAAGCTGCGGCCAACGATGTCGACGCCGTTGGCCAGCAACGCGGCGGCCAGGCTGTCACCGGCATAACCCTGGTAGGTCTTGCCGTTGAAACTGAAATTCAGGACCTTGCTGCGGTCGATACGGCCGCCGCTGGCGAGGCGATAGGTCTGGCTCATACTTTTTCCCCTTGGCCTTTGACGGTCGACGGTGCGTTTGCAGCTTTACCGTTGGCGGTCACTTGCGGCTTCTCGCCAATCTTGTAGGTTTCCAGAATCTCGTAGGTCACGGTGTCGCGGGTGACATTGAAGTACTGGCGGCAGCCGGCAACGTGGTCCCACAGTTCATGGTGAATCCCGCGTGGGTTGTCACGGTAGAACATGTAGGTACCCCACTCCTCGTCGGAGCAGGCGTTAGGGTCCAGCGGGCGGGCGATGTGCGCCTGGCCAGAGGCGTGGAACTCTTCTTCGGAGCGCAGCTCGCCGCAGTGGGGACAGAAAATATGCAACATGACGGTGTCTCCGGTTAGTGGGCGACGGCGGCGGCGCCGTGTTCGTCGATCAGTGCGCCGTTGTAGAAACGGTCCATGGAGAACGGCGCGGCCAGTGGGTGCATTTCGCCCTTGGCCAGGCTCGCGGCGAAGACGTTGCCCGAACCCGGGGTCGCCTTGAAGCCGCCAGTACCCCAACCGCAGTTGAAGAACATGTTCTTGACCGGGGTCTTGGTGATGATCGGGCAGGCGTCTGGCGAGGTATCGACGATGCCACCCCACTGGCGGTTCATGCGAACGCGCGACAGGTTGGGGAACATTTCGACGATGGCCTGCAGGGTGTGCTCGATCACCGGGTACGAACCGCGCTGGCCGTAGCCGACCCAGCCATCGATACCGGCACCGATCACCAGGTCGCCCTTGTCGGACTGGCTGATGTAGCCGTGTACGGCGTTGGACATGATCACGCTGTCGATGATCGGCTTGATCGGCTCGGACACCAGCGCTTGCAGCGGGTGCGATTCCAGCGGCAGGCGGAAGCCGGCCAGCTTGGCCATGTGCCCGGAGTTACCGGCGGTGACCACACCAACGCGCTTGGCGCCAATGAAGCCTTTGTTGGTTTCCACACCGATGACCGCGCCGTTTTCCTTGCGGAAGCCGATCACTTCGGTTTGCTGGATCAGGTCAACGCCCAGGGCGTCGGCAGCACGGGCGAAGCCCCAGGCCACGGCGTCGTGACGGGCCACGCCACCACGGCGCTGCACGGTGGCACCCAGGATCGGGTAGCGGGTGTTCTTGGAGCAGTCCAGGTACGGGATTTCTGCGGCAACCTGGGCGGTGTTCAGCAGCTCGCCATCCACGCCGTTCAGGCGGTTGGCGCTGACGCGGCGCTCGGAGTCACGCATGTCCTGCAAGGTGTGGCACAGGTTGTACACGCCGCGCTGGGAGAACATGACGTTGTAGTTCAGGTCCTGAGACAGGCCTTCCCACAGCTTCATGGCGTGCTCGTACAGGTGCGCCGACTCGTCCCACAGGTAGTTGGAACGCACGATGGTGGTGTTACGGGCGGTGTTGCCGCCGCCCAGGTAGCCCTTCTCGATAACGGCGACGTTGGTGATGCCGTGCTCTTTGGCCAGGTAATAAGCCGTGGCCAGGCCATGGCCGCCACCGCCGACGATAACCACGTCGTACACCTTTTTAGGGGTGGGCGTGCGCCACATGCGCTGCCAGTTTTCGTGGTGGCTGAGGGAGTGTTTGAAAAGGCCGAAGCCCGAGTAGCGTTGCATGGTCGTTTACTCCACTCAGCGGTAAACAGGGAAGTCGGCGCACAGGGCAGCGACGTTCTTCGCCACATCGGCTTCGACGTCGGCGTCACCGAGGTTGTCGAGGATGTCGCAGATCCAGCCGGCCAGGGCCACGCACTGGGCAACCTTGAAGCCACGGGTGGTGACGGCCGGGGTACCGATGCGCAGGCCCGAGGTGACGAACGGCGACTGCGGGTCGTTCGGCACGGCGTTCTTGTTGACGGTAATGTGCGCGCGGCCGAGGGCGGCGTCAGCATCTTTACCCGTCAGGCCCTGGCGAATCAGGCTGACCAGGAACAGGTGGTTGTCGGTGCCACCGGATACCACGTCGTAGCCACGGTCGATGAACACCTGGGCCATGGCCTGGGCGTTTTCGATCACTTGTTGCTGGTAGGCCTTGAAGCCTGGCTCCAGTGCTTCCTTGAAGCACACGGCCTTGGCGGCGATCACGTGCATCAGCGGGCCGCCCTGGGCGCCTGGGAATACAGCGGCGTTCAGCTTTTTCTCGATCTCTTCGTTCGACTTGGCCAGGATCAGGCCGCCACGTGGGCCGCGCAGGGTCTTGTGGGTGGTAGTAGTCACCACGTCTGCGAACGGAATCGGGTTCGGGTACAGGCCAGCAGCAACCAGACCGGCAACGTGGGCCATGTCGACGAACAGCAGCGCACCGACCTTGTCGGCGATGGCGCGGAAGCGTGGGAAGTCGAGGGTTTTGGAGTAGGCCGAGAAGCCGGCAACGATCATTTTCGGCTTGTGCTCGACGGCCAGGCGCTCGACTTCGTCGTAGTCGATCAGGCCGGTGTTGGTGTCGATGCCGTACTGAACAGCGTTGTACAGCTTGCCCGAGGACGACACTTTAGCGCCGTGGGTCAGGTGGCCGCCGTGGGCCAGGCTCATGCCGAGGATGGTGTCACCGGCCTGCAGCAGGGCCAGGTAGACAGCGCCGTTGGCCGACGAACCGGAGTGCGGCTGGACGTTGGCGTAGTCGGCGCCGAACAGCTGCTTGGCGCGCTCGATGGCCAGGGCTTCTACCTTGTCCACGTGCTCGCAGCCACCGTAGTAGCGCTTGCCCGGGTAGCCTTCGGCGTACTTGTTGGTGAGGCCGCTGCCTTGGGCCTGCATGACGCGCTTGCTGGTGTAGTTCTCCGAGGCGATCAGCTCGATGTGATCTTCCTGGCGCTGTTCTTCGGCATTCATCGCCGCCAGCAGTGCGTCGTCGTAACCCTGGATCTGGTCTTGCTTGCTGAACATCGTGTATCTCCCGGCAGCGATCGTTTTTTGTCGTGGGGCACTGTGGCCCTTTGTGGCGATGTTATGACTGGTCGGGGCGGGTCAGATGCCTGCGCACGCCTTGCAATGGCGCGTTTACGACATTGGCTTTTGTGTTAGTCGTGCCGGCCTCTTCGCGGGACAAGCCCGCTCCCACAATGGCCCTGTGTACACGGGCCATTGTGGGAGCGGGCTTGTCCCGCGAAGAGGCCGGTCCAGACAACCCTGAAATCAGCTTATGTCGGGGTTGTATAGGCAACCGCTGAATCGATGGTTTAGAGTGCTGTTCTGCGTCGTTCACAGGACCGTGTCATGACAGATAAGAGCCAACAATTCGCCAGCGACAACTATTCCGGCATCTGCCCAGAAGCCTGGGCAGCAATGGAAAAGGCCAACCACGGCCACGACCGCGCTTACGGCGACGACCAGTGGACCGAGCGCGCCTCGGAATACTTCCGCAACCTGTTCGAAACCGACTGCGAGGTGTTCTTCGCCTTCAACGGCACCGCCGCCAACTCCCTGGCCCTGGCCTCGCTGTGCCAGAGCTACCACAGCGTCATCTGCTCCGAGACCGCGCACGTCGAAACCGACGAATGCGGTGCCCCGGAGTTCTTCTCCAACGGTTCCAAGCTGCTGACGGCGGCCAGCGTCAACGGCAAGCTGACGCCGGAATCCATCCGTGAAGTGGCGCTCAAGCGCCAAGACATCCACTACCCAAAACCACGTGTGGTCACCATCACACAGGCCACCGAAGTAGGCACCGTTTATCGCCCAGATGAGCTCAAAGCGATCAGCGCGACCTGTAAGGAATTGGGGCTGAACCTGCACATGGATGGCGCGCGCTTTACCAATGCCTGCGCGTTTCTCGGCTGCAGCCCGGCCGAGCTGACCTGGAAGGCCGGTGTAGATGTGCTGTGCTTTGGCGGCACCAAGAACGGCATGGCCGTGGGTGAGGCGATCCTGTTCTTCAACCGCCAGCTGGCCGAAGACTTCGACTACCGCTGCAAGCAGGCCGGGCAACTGGCGTCGAAGATGCGCTTCCTGTCGGCACCGTGGGTGGGCCTATTGGAAGATGGCGCCTGGTTGCGCCATGGCAACCACGCCAACCACTGCGCGCAGTTGCTGGCCTCGCTGGTAAGTGACCTGCCGGGTGTGGAGCTGATGTTCCCGGTGGAGGCCAACGGGGTGTTTCTGCAGATGCCGGAGCACGCGATTGAAGCGCTGCGCGGCAAGGGGTGGCGGTTCTATACCTTTATTGGCAGCGGCGGTGCACGGTTCATGTGCTCGTGGGATACCGAGGAAGAGCGGGTGCGGGAGCTGGCGGCGGATATCCGTAGCATCATCACTGACTGACAGGCCGCATCGCGGGGCAAGCCCGCACCCACAAGTACAGCGCCGTCGCTGAGATTGGCACTGTACTCGTGGGTGCGGGCTTGCCCCGCGAAAAAGCCAACACCGATCTAGAGCCTGAACCCACCCATCTGTCGCGCCAGGTCATCGGCCAAGCCACGCAGCGCCTGGCACTCCTCGCGACACCCTTGCACCTCCGCCGCCGTCTCCCGCGCCAGGTCGGAAATCCCCTGCACTGTCCGGTTGATCTCTTCAGTCACCGCCGACTGCTCTTCCGTCGCCGTAGCCACTTGATGGTTCATGTCGCTAATGTGCTCCACCTGGTCGGTAATTGCACCCAGCGACGCCCCGGTGCGCTGGCTCGATGCCACACCACTGCCAGTCGCCTGCTGCCCCGCCTGCATCGAGCTCACCGCCGAACCCGCGCCCTGCTTCAGGCGCTGGATCATCTGCTGCACTTCGTCGGTGGACAGCTGTGTACGTCTGGCCAATGTACGCACCTCATCGGCCACCACGGCAAACCCGCGCCCCATCTCCCCTGCCCGTGCGGCCTCGATGGCAGCGTTCAACGCCAGCAAATTGGTTTGTTCAGAGATGCTACGGATTACTGCGAGCACTTCATCGATCGAGGCGACTTCATCAGCCAACTGGCTGACGGCATCAGCGGCCTTGCCGATGTCGCCCGACATCCCCTCGATACCACGAATCGAGCGTTGCACCACCTCACGCGCCTGCAAGGCCTCGTCCCGTGCCGACTGCGAGGCCTGCGCCGCCTCACCGGCATTGCGGGCTATGTCCTGCACGGTCAGACCCATCTCGTGTACAGCGGTGGCGACCATCTCGGTCATTTCCTGCTGCCGTCCGGAACGCTCGGCGGTGTTGTCCACCACCTGAGTCACCTGCTCAACCGCCCGATGCAGCCGTTCGGAAGTCTGCAACACCTCGCCGATCAGGCTGCGCTGGCTGTCGAGGAAGCGGTTGAAGCCACGGGCCAGGTCACCCAGTTCGTCCTGGCGTGCATCATCCAGGCGGTGGCTGAGATCACCCGCACCGCTGCCGATCTGCACCAATGCCGCAGTGACGCGACGGATTGGTCGCACCAGACCACGCGCCAGCAGCACCACCAGCAGTAGCGACACCAACGCTACGGCACCACCGATGAGACTGGTCAGCCAGACAGCCTGGTGCATTTGCGCGTAGATTTCCGACTCTGGCACTTCGGCCACCAGGGTCCAGTTGAGGTCGCGCAGGGGCAAGCCAAGCGCCAGGTAGCGTTCGCCGTCGCGGCTGAAACGGCTGCTGCGCAGGCCTTCGCTTCCCGTCATGACGCCCTTGGCTGCGTCCGTGCCAAGCTGCTCGGCAAGCTGGCGCTTGCCACTGAAGGCAGCGTCCGGATGCACCTGGATCAAGCCATCGTTACGCACCAGAAATACTTTGCCGTGTTCGCCGAAGCTGAAGTCGTGAATCAGCTTCGAGAGTTCGGTCATGCGCAGGCCCATGCCGGCCACGCCCACCAATTGGCCTTGCTTTTCTACGCGGTAGTCGATGAACAGCGCCAGCTCGCCGGTCGCACCGTCGATGTCGATGTTGATGAACCGCTCGGCGCCGCTGTCGATGTAACCGTAGAACCATTTGTCCTTGGGGTTGCTGCGGTCAAGGGTGCGGTCCAGGCCATTCTCGTTGTAGTAATGGCCGGTTTCGGTCGAGGCAAACAGCGTGGTGAAGGCTTTGTTGCGCTGCTTGGCAGCGGCCAGGTATTCGATGAATTGCGGGGCCTGGGCGGGGTCTTCGCCAGCAGCCAGCCAGTCGCGCAGCAGGGTGTTGCCGGCAATGTCTGCTGCAGCTACCAGCGGCTGGCCGAGCATGCGCTCGATGTCGTTGCGGATGGCTTCGATGCTGGCCGGCAGCGCAGTGTCGACCAGGTAGCGATCGGTGAGGCGGTTGAGCGCCACGGTGAAAATGATGACCACCACCAGGATGCTGGCCAGCAGGGCGGCGCCCATGCTGGTGATCAATTGCCACTGGATGCTTTTACGCCAGATACGCATGCCCCTACTCCCCGCACATTATTGTTTTGCGAGAAGTGTATACACTTGCGTATCCAGTTAATCCAGTGATCTAGAACAACAACACGAATCCTGTGGGAGCGGGCGCGCCCGCTCCCACAGGGATCTCGGTATCAGGCCGTTATTGCTCGGCAATGGTCCGCACGATGGCGTCCACCGTGGCGTCGATCTGCGCCTGGGTACGTGCCAGGGTTTGCTGGTGTTCTTTCTGCAGTTCAACCTGCTTTGAGCACAGGTTAAGGGCAGCCAGCACCAGCAACTTGTCGCCGATCAGGGTCGGGTACTGACGCTTGGTCTCGTTCAGGGCGGTGTTGAGCATCCGCACCGCCTGGGCCAGGGTTTCTTCCTGGCCTTCGGGCGCCTTGATCGAATAGTCGATGCCAAGAATCGACACGACATTGACCGGCTGCTCGTGCAATCTCATGCGCCGACGCCAGCGCTGGCGCGATCAACCAGGGCCTGCAGGCGGGCAGCGGTGCTGCCGTTTTTCTCTTCCTGCTCCATCAGCGACAGTTGCAGGGTTTCGTTCTCTTCCTTGGCCTGCGCCAATTGCGTGCCGAGGGTAGCGTTCTGCTCGGTGAGTTGAGCGTTTTTCTGCATCAGGTCGCTGACCAGTTGCTCGATTTGATTCAGGGAAGCTTCCAGCATGGGTCTATCTCAGGTTGTTGCGAGGGGCGCACACGATAAAGAAAAGTGCCGCCCATCGCCATTAAATATCAGATTCATAAGGTGTCGAACCCGCAGATTGACAGGGTAACGGCCCCCTTGTTCCGACCTGCGTCAACCGCCGGTCAGGAAAAGGTTAGCCACCTCACAATTTTCACCGGTCGCACTCAAGACTGGCCAGTCACGACCGATAGCCCGGCAAGTCATGTTTTGTCGCACTTTACGCACCTTATTTCCCCTTGCCTGGACCCTCCTCTCCATGTCTCTACGCAACATGAATATCGCCCCGCGCGCGCTGCTGGGCTTCGCGCTGATCGGCCTGCTGATGCTTGGCCTTGGTGTCTTCTCGCTGATACAGATGGGCAACATCCGCCAAGCCGGCGTGGCTATCGAGCAGGTCAGCGTGCCCAGCATCAAGATCCTCGACGAACTCACCGCGCTGAACCTGCGTATGCGCACCCTCTCCTACCGCCTGCTGCTCAACCGCGAGCCGGACACCCAGCGCGAAACCCTCAACCTGCTGGACCAACGCAACAGCCAGATCGACCGCGCACGCCAGGCCTACCTGCCCATGATCGGCGCCGCCGACGAACAGGCCGCGTTCGACCAGTATGGCCAGTTGCTCAACCAGTACCGCCAGCTGGAGTCGCGCATGCGCACCCTGAGCCAGGCCGACCGCCTGGACGAGCTGCGCGCCCTGCTGAACCGTGATCTGCTGGCCAACTCAGAGCAGATCAACAAGGTCATGGACACCCTCGTGCGCATCAACACCGACCAGACCCGCGCCACCAACGAAAAAGCCGCCAGCCAGTACGCTGCGGCTTTCGCCCTGGTGATCGGCCTGCTGGTTGCCGCCACCGTGCTGACTTTCGCCTGCGCCTTCCTGCTGACCCGCAGCATCGTCAAACCGATCGAAGAGGCGCTCAAGTGCGCCGAGCAAGTCGCCGACGGTGACCTGACCCACGTCATCCGCGCCGAAGGCACCGACGAAGCCGCCCGTTTGCTGCGCGCCATGGCCCGCATGCAGGACAAGCTGCGCGATACCCTGCAGCTGATCGCTGGCTCTGCGACCCAGCTGGCTTCGGCGGCCGAAGAGTTGAACGCCGTCACAGACGAAAGCGCCCGTGGCCTGCAACAGCAGAACAACGAGATAGAACAGGCCGCCACTGCCGTAACCGAAATGACCAGCGCTGTGGAAGAAGTGGCGCGCAACGCCGTGAGTACCTCGGAAGCGTCCAGTGAAGCCAGCCGCTCGACCGGCGACGGTCGTGACTTGGTAATGGAGACCGTGGGCGCCATCGAGCGCATGAGCGGTGATGTGCAGGCCACTGCCAAATTGATCACTCACCTGGCCGAACAGTCGCGCGACATCGGCAAGGTACTCGACGTGATCCGCGGCCTGGCCGACCAGACCAACCTGCTGGCGCTCAATGCTGCCATCGAGGCGGCGCGTGCCGGCGAAGCGGGCCGTGGTTTTGCCGTGGTGGCCGATGAAGTGCGTGCGCTGGCACACCGTACCCAGCAGTCGACCAGCGAGATCGAGCGGATGATCGGCAGCATTCAGGGCGGCACGGAAGAGGCTGTGGAGTCGATGCGCACCAGCACCGAGCGTGCCGAGTCGACACTGAATATCGCCCGGGGCGCGGGCATGGCGCTGGATACCATTGCTGGGGCAGTGGCACAGATCAACGAGCGTAACCTGGTGATTGCCAGCGCGGCGGAAGAGCAGGCGCAGGTGGCGCGGGAAGTGGACCGCAACCTGGTGAACATCAATGACCTGTCGGTGCAGAGTGCTACCGGGGCGCATCAGACCAGTGCGGCGAGTGCTGAACTGTCGCGCCTTGCCGTGGACCTGAATGGGTTGGTGGCACGCTTCCGTACCTGATCTGTTCAGCGCTTTTGATGGGGCTTGAAGACCTGCTGGCGAAAGGGCCAGCGAAAGGCGAGAACTCGGCCCCTGCCAGATCCATCACGAAGGGGCCATAGCCATCCTTAAGCTGCTTGTTCAGGGATTTGGCAGTCGAAAATCCTTTCACCCCAACCTTCACAAGGCCTGCGGCAACGACCAACTCATTACTACCAGGTACGCCGTAAGAAACCAGCTTACTTCCAACGAGGGCCGTCCACTTCGCTGTTTCAGACACTACTTTTAGCCTGCTAGGGCCAGACCAGGCAGCTTTGATCCGCGAAGCTAACCATATAGCGTTTTTAAACAACGCAAGGACACTCATCGCCCCACTTGGGTCATGCCTGTTAACCGGATCGTCCAGGCAATAGGCATAAGCACTGATGCCACCCTTGGAGAATGGGCTCAGATGGTCTGCAGATAAGAATCGCCTTAAAGCTGGGCGGTATACTCTTCTGCCGTTGCCGAGCAAGTAATTGCCAGTGAACCGATCTTGGAACTCTCCATTGAATACGAGCAATGATTCAGCCCTGCCAGGCTGTAGGCCGTAGGGATCGTACGGCACTGAGCTCAATATACTCACGGCAGTCGAAGCGCGCTGCATCATTCAGATCCTCAAAGTGGTCTGAAGTGAAGTTACTCCACATTCAGATACTCTGGAACTGACATATCTGCTAGCTCTCCAATAGCACCGAGGGCCGCTTCGCAGCCCCAGCATCTCTTAATCAGTAATCGATCCGCACATCCCCCTTCGGCACACTGCAGCACGACAGGATATAGCCCTCGGCTTCGTCCTCTTCGGTAATGCCGCCGTTGTGCTCCATCTCCACCTCACCGCCCAGCTTGAGCACCTTGCAGGTGCCGCAAATGCCCATGCCGCAGGCTTTCGGGATCATCAAGCCAACCTTGGCCGCCGCCGCATGCACGGTTTCGCCCGGAGCAATGCGGATGCTCTTCTCGCTACCGATGAACTCCACCAGGTTGAGGTCGGAAACATCCAGCTCCGGTGCATCGGCCGCCTGCTCGGCGTGCTCCACTGCATCGGCCTTGGCCTCGGCCGGGGTCGCGCCGAACGACTCCTCGTGGTAGTTCTTCATGTCGAAGCCGACCGCTTCGAGCATGCGCTTGACCGCCGTCATGTAGGGCGTCGGGCCGCAGCAGAACACCACGCGGTCCATGTAGTCCGGGGCAATCAGCTCCATCAGGCGCTGGTTGAGATAGCCGCGATACCCGGCCCATGGCTCGCCCAGGCCATGCTTCTCGCAAATGATGTGCAGGCTGAAGTTGGGGATGCGTGAAGCCATCTGTTCAAGCTCGCGGTGGTAGATGATGTCCTTCGGCGAGCGGGCGCTGTGTACGAACACCATGTCGACGTTGGCGTTGGTGTCGTAGAACCAGCGCGCCATCGACATGACCGGGGTAATGCCCACGCCACCCGACAGGTACAACACCTTGGCTGCCGGGAAGTCGATGGCGTTGAACAACCCCACCGGCCCGTGCACCGGCAGCTCGGCACCTTCGTGCATGGTGTCGTGCAGGAAGTTGGACACCAGGCCGCCCGGTACACGCTTGACGGTGATCGAGAAGCTGTACGGCACCGATGGCGAACTGGAAATGGTGTAGGAGCGCATCACCGGCTTGCCTTCGATCTCCAGCTCCAGGGTGACGAACTGCCCGGGTTTGAAGAAGAACATGATCGGCTGATCGGCCATGAAGCAGAAAGTGCGCACGTCCCAGGTCTCCTGGATGACCTTGACGCAGCGCACGATGTGGCGGCCGTTGGCCCAGGTCTGGGTGGTGACCGGATTGAGGAAGGTATCGGACATGTTCATCTCCAGCAGCCGACTATTGGGCTTTTTATGGCTTGGATAATGCGCAAGCTTGCGGCTACGTACATTCCTGCCAGCGACATCGGCGTGCTTATCGCGACCAGCCCCGCGCCACAAGGGTTGGGGCGTCGTAATTCAAATCGGCCATGTCGCCCATGGATACGGTTCGCTGCGGCTTCGGACGCACACTCCACGGCAAATAAACACGCTGTTTCTTGATAAGCAGCCTTGCGGCACCACAACAACGATTAGCCACCTTTTGCCGGCCGCACACGGCCCCGAGGAATACACGATGGACGTCACCGCAACCCTGAGCCTGGGCGATCCACTGGAACCTGCACGCAAGGCTACCGCCGAGATGCTGCAGACCCGCGAGCGCACCTACTCGCTGCCCCAGCCTTTCTACACCGACGAGCGTCTGTTCCAGATCGACATGCAGGAGATCTTCCAGAAAGAATGGCTGATCGCCGGCATGACTTGCGAAATTCCGGCGAAAGGCAACTACATCACCCTGCAGATCGGCAACAACCCGATCCTGGTGGTGCGTGGCGCCGAAGGTAAGGTGCACGCCTTCCACAACGTCTGCCGCCACCGCGGCTCGCGCCTGTGCGTCAGCGACAAAGGCAAGGTGGCCAAGCTGGTGTGCCACTACCACCAGTGGACCTACGAACTGGACGGCCGCCTGCTGTTCGCCGGCACCGAAATGGGCGCCGACTTCGACATGAAGCAGTACGGCCTGAAGCCGGTGAACGTGAAGGTGGCCGGCGGCTACATCTTCATCAGCCTGTCGGAAAACCCGCCCGCCATCGACGAGTTCCTGGCCACCCTGGAACACTACATGGAACCGTACGACATGGAGAACACCAAGGTGGCGGTGCAAACCACCTTGATGGAAAAAGCCAACTGGAAGCTGGTGCTGGAAAACAACCGCGAGTGCTACCACTGCAGCGGTTCGCACCCGGAGCTGCTGCAAACCCTGCTGGAGTGGGACGACACCAACGACCCGCGCGCCAGCCAGGAATTCAAGGACCACGTGGCCGCCTCGGCCGCCGCCTGGGAAGCCGAGAAAATTCCGTACCTGCACAAGAGCCACGGCCTGCGTAACCGCATCGTGCGCATGCCGCTGCTCAAGGGCACCGTATCGATGACCATGGACGGCAAGCAGGCCTGCCAGAAGCTGATGGGCCGCATCAAGAACCCAGACCTGGGCTCGATGCGCATCCTGCACCTGCCGCACTCGTGGAACCACTGCATGGGCGACCACATGATCGTGTTCACCGTGTGGCCGATCAGCGCTCAAGAGACCATGGTCACTACCAAGTGGCTGGTGCACAAGGACGCTGTGGAAGGTGTGGACTACGACCCAGAGCGCATGCGCAAGGTGTGGGACGCCACCAACGACCAGGACCGCCGCCTGGCGGAAGAAAACCAGCGTGGCATCAACTCCACGGCGTACCAGCCTGGGCCTTACTCGAAGACTTACGAGTTTGGCGTGGTGAACTTTATTGACTGGTACAGCGGGCGAATGCTGAACAACCTGGGGGCGGAGCCGGCGGCGTATCTGAAGGAAGTACAGGCGCAGTAAACGCAAGACCTGCATACCGGCTACACGGCCGTCTCTCTGACGGCCGTTTGACGCTCATTGATAACATCCATCTGCGACAAACTTCGGTGCCTAGGGGCTGTCGAGGGCGGAGGGGTCACCCCTGTACTAAAAGGCCATTCCGGCTCACGCAGCGAGCTTCTGCCTGAAGCTGGAAATTGAATGTTGCCTTGAGCGGATTTAATTGGATAACGCGAGCCGAGCTGCTCTACGGCAAGTTGTCCTACTTCTACAGCTGAAGAGATGGTTGCCGCTGCTCCAAACGAAAAATCTGCCATCACCAACGCATCGTTATTTGCCCCCGCAAGGCGTGCCACCCCCGTACCAATACTGGCTAACGCGGTGCTGCCCCCTACCCCCATCAGCATCTTTTGCCTCCAATCCAACCGTGGTAGCTCGCTCTCTATCGTTCCCGTCGCGAGGTCACCATTGCGACTTGCTGCAAACTCTGGATCATAAGAAAAATACCTTCTGGTGATGCGCATGTCCTTGAGGTACTTATAGGCTGTGATGCCCAAATTCAATACCCCGCTCAGAATGCTTCTTACAGGCGCGGCGTATTGTATGAATCGCCCGCTGGGATCTGTGAAGTTGACAGGATCATTGTGACAGTACGCATACGCATTAATGCCCCCACGATAAAATGGGCTGAGACTATCAGGGCTCGTGAATCGCATCAGCGCTGGTCGGTAGGAGCGATGGCCATTTCCCAACGGGTAATTACCAGCCAATGAATCACGATATTGGCCGCAAAAAGCAAGCCCTGGTATTGGAGGCGTTTTGACGTTTCCATAGGGTGAATAAGCGCGCGGCTCGGTGGGTTGCCCCCTCATGACTGATTGTTGCAGATCGGTGCTTAGCAATAACGTCGACATGGTTTACCCACAGGTGCCGAATCTTGTGGATACCTTAGCGATAGCTTTGGAGTGTTAGTACTGGTAAAAATACTAGGCGTGTATTGATCATTATTTGATCAAACCCAGACAGGCCTTATGGAGCGTGGCCTGCAGCGGATTCCGTACACCTTACCCACAGAGACACCAACAGAGTTTGTGAGCAAAGCGCAGCCATGCCGCGTTTACTCTGTGGATAAGCGATTCAAGGCCTTGATAATCATGGATCAGAAAGCATCCTGACCAATTTGATCGTTTTTTAATCAATTCCTCACAAGCCATAACCTGCGCGGCTTTCAGGTAGTGCCGAACAGATTATCCACAGACCCGCTAACAGCGATTGTGGGCAAAACCAGACAGCGCTACGTCAATCTGTAGCTGATGAGCCGAGCCAGCGCTGATCACTTTCTGATCAAAACTCTGTAAGCCCCGCTGTGTAAGCCCCACAGCCATGCGCCAACACTTTATCCACACCTTGGCGAACAGATTCCGTGGGCAAAACAAACGTGTACCTGATATTTCTGCCAGTTTCGCCAAATCCAGCGATGTGATTGGGTAATGGCCACTACTTTGGCATTACTCAGGAGTGACTTATGCACAGCCGCCAGGAAGGCACTGTGAAGTGGTTCGATGAAAAGCGGGGGATCGGAGTTATCAGCGCCGAAGGGCGGCGTAGGGATTACCTGGTTTTGCGCTGCGCCGCAGTGAATGTGGTGTTGTCGAAGGGGGAACGGGTGTTATTCGAGCCAGTGAGCGAGGCGCTAGGCTGTTGGGCGTTCAATGTGGCCAAGGCACATCATTAGCCTGTCAGGCCCAATCGCCGGCAAGCCAGTTCCCACAGGTATTGCACAGGGCCCGAAGGCAGTAGTAATCCTGTGAGAGCCGGCTTGCCGGCGCTGGGGCCAGCTCAGGCTTCAGCGCAACACGCCTTCTTCTACCAACAGCTTGAGAATGGCCTCAGCGCCCTCCTGTGGCGAAACATCCTTCAACACCTTGCCACCGCCACCACTGGCCTTGGCCGTTGCCGCCTTCATCCGGTCAGCACCGCTTTTGGCCTTGATGACCTTCAAGCGCTTGGGCCGTGGCCGGGCCGGTTGCAGCTCGGCTTCGGCCAGCAGGTCGTCCTCGACGATGGCCACGTTACGCGCCGCCAATACACCCCGGCGCGCCGGCCCGAAGGCGCTCTGGCGCGGCTTGGGCGCAGCGTTATCCACAGTCGCCAGCAACGGCAAACGCACTTTCAACCGACGCCGCTGACCACGCGGTAGAGCTTGCAGTACCTGGGCGGTGCCGTTCTCGATCGACTCCACCTCAGCCAACCCCACGATCAACGGCCAGCCAAGTTTTTCGGCCAGCAGGAAGGGCAACATGCCCGACCCTTCACCCGTTTCGGCCTGGCTACCGGTCAGCACCAGCTGCGCCCCGGCATCGCGCAGGTAATCGCCCAGCACGCCCAGCACATCGGCACCGGCCGGCTGCTCCAGAACATCCAGATGGTCCAGGCCCATGCCCAGGTAGGCGCGCAGCGCTTCTTCCTGTGGGTCGCCGGCATGCACCACCTGCAAGTTATCCCCAGCCAGCTGCAAACCCAGTTCCACGGCGCGGGCATCCTGCTCGGCGCGGCGGGCGCGTCCGGAGCTTGGGTGGGCACCGATGGAAACCAGGCTGATCACTTTCGTACTCATGCTCGTGCCCTTATGCCGCGTCGCGCTGGCCGCCGCTGCGGAAGTTGTCCACAGCCTCGATCAGTGCCTTGAGAATCGCCGAGCTGTCGCCAATCACCGACAGGTCGGCCCGTTTGATCATGTCGCAGCCCGGGTCCATGTTGATCGCCACCACCTTGTCGCAGGCGCCAATGCCCTGCAGGTGCTGGATCGCGCCCGAGATACCCACAGCCACGTAGACCCGTGCGGTCACCCAGGTACCGGTAGCACCCACCTGGCGGTTGCGCGGCATGAAGCCATCGTCCACCGCCACCCGCGAGGCGCCTTCGGTGGCGCCCAAGGCTGCGGTAGCCTTGTGGTACAAATCCCAGTCCTTGACCCCGTTGCCGCCCGAGACGATGAACTCGGCCTCAGCCATGGCAATGGTGGCCGGGTCCACGGCCACCGAGCCGAGGTCTTCGATACGCGACAGGCTGCGCGCCACGCTTGTGGACAACTCCACCGGCAACGCTTCGTGGCGGGTTTCGCTGACCGGTTCGGCACACTCTGCCGCCGCCAGGATCAGGCGCGGTACGGCGCGCTGCAGGTCTTGCTGGCCGGCACCGGCACGGCCGATGCACTGGCCATCCTTGACCTGCCACACCCGCGTCGCCGGGCGCTCGCCCAGGGCTGCGCCCAGGCGCCGGCCCAGTTCGCCGCCACCGGTGCGGCTGTCGGGCAGCAGCCAGTGGCGTGGGGTGAACTGGTTATCCACAGCCCGCAGGCCCTGCACCAGTTGCTCCGGTGCATAACCCTCGAATGCTTCACCTTCGATGACCAGCAGGCGGTCGACGCCGGCTGTGGAAAAGTTGCTTTCCTTGTGTTCGTTGAACACCACCGCCAACACCGCACCATCGCTGCCAGCCAGGCTGTGGGCCAGGCCAAGCAGGTCGCGGTCGTGGCTGCTCAGGCGGCCACCGACCATGTCCGGCACCACGGCAATGTAGAACGCCGGCGCTGGCACTTGATGCAGCGGCAACTTGACCTCGGTCGCCGCCGTGCGCCGCCCGCCCACACCGGTGCCCTGCTGAGCACCGCTGCGGTCGATGCGCTTGATGCCGGCCGGGCCGATGAAGCCTGCGGCAATCGCATGGGGGTTCTTGCGGATGAGGCCGTTGGGCCCCATCCAGCTGGTCTGTTGCGTCTGCATGGCCGCATGCAGGGGGTGCAGGCGGTTACGGGCGATCCACTCGGCGCGTGGGTCGCGGCGGATAATGTCGCTCATCAGTGCACCTCCGCAGGTTCACGTTTAGCCGCTTGCGGCTTTGGGGCGGCGGGCGATTCCTCTTCGATCAGCACGTCGGCCACCAGCTCGGCCAGGTCCTTGATCTGTGGGCGCGGTTCGACAACACCTTCGAGCATGGCGGTACATTGCGGGCAACCCACGGCCACCAGCTCGGCCTCGGTTTCGCGAATGTCGTCCATGCGCATGTCGGGGATACGCTGCTTGCCCGGGATGTCGGTGATCGGCGCACCGCCACCACCGCCGCAGCAACGGGAACGGAAGCCAGAACGTTGCATCTCGCGCACTTCGATACCCAACGCCTTGAGCACTTCACGCGGGGCTTCGTACTCGCCGTTGTAACGGCCCAGGTAGCACGGGTCGTGGTAAGTGACACTGCCGCCCTTGTGCTGGCCAAGGTTGAGCTTGTTGGCCGCGATCAGTTCGGCGATGTAGGTGCTGTGGTGCTGCACCTGGTATTCGCCGCCCAAGGCGCCGTATTCGTTCTTCAGCACATGGAAGCTGTGCGGGTCGCAGGTGACGATGCGCTGGAACTTGTACTTGGCCAGGGTCTGGATGTTGCGTTTGGCCAGTTGCTGGAAGGTCGCCTCATCGCCCAGACGGCGGGCGACGTCGCCGCTGTCGCGTTCTTCCAGGCCGAGCACGGCAAAGTCCACGCCCGAAGCCTTGAGCACTTTGACAAACGAACGCAGGGTGCGTTGGTTGCGCATGTCGAAGGCACCATCGCCGACCCAGAACAGCACTTCGGTGGTTTTCACCTCGGACAACAGCTTCAGGTTGAGGTCAGCAGCCCAGTTCATGCGCCCGCCAGGGGCGAAGCCGCCAGGGTTGTCGGTGGCGATCAGGTTGTCCAGCACCTCGGCGCCCTTGTTCGGGGTAGCGCCCTTTTCCAGGGTGAGGTGGCGGCGCATGTCGACGATGGCATCGACGTGCTCGATCATCATCGGGCATTCCTCGACGCAGGCACGGCAAGTGGTGCACGACCACAGCGTTTCGGCATCGACCAGGCCATTGACGATCGGCTGGTGCGGGTGGCCGCCGTGTTCGCCAATCGGCTTGCCTGGGTACGGGCTGCCGGCGAACTGGGCGTCGGTGCCACCGGCCAGACCGATGACCATGTCCTGGATGAGCTTTTTCGGGTTCAGCGGCTGGCCAGCGGCAAAGGCCGGGCACATGGCTTCACATTTACCGCACTGCACGCAGGCATCGAAGCCCAGCAGCTGGTTCCAGGTGAAGTCCGCCGGTTTTTCCACGCCCAGCGGCGCATTCGGGTCTTCCAGGTCCAGCGGTTTGAGGCCAGTGGAGCGGCCGCCGCCGAAGCGTTCGGCGCGGCGGTGCCAGGCCAGGTGCAGGGCACCGGCGAAGGCGTGTTTCATCGGGCCGCCCCAGGTCATGCCGAAGAACAGCTCCGACACGCCCCACAGCACGCCCAGGCCTAGGATGCCGACCATCACCCAGCCACCGGTGTTGGCGGGCAGGATGCCAGCGACCGGCAAGGTGGCGATGAAGAAGCTTACGGCGAACGCCATCAGGCTCTTCGGCAGGCGCATCCACGGCCCTTTGGACAGGCGCGAAGGCGGGTTGAGGCGGCGCTTGAAGACAAAGATGGCGCCGCTGAACATGATCACGGTGGCCACCAGCAACGCGTAGCCGAGGATTTTGCTTTGCAGGCCAAAGCCATGCACCAGGATCGCCAGCACGGCCGACAACACGAAGCCGCCCGCAGTGGCCACGTGGGTCTTGGACATGTACTTATCGCGCTCGACCACGTGGTGCAAGTCCACCAGGTAGCGGCGCGGCATGGCCAGCAGGCCGCCGATCAGGTTGACCTTGGACGGCCGGCCTCGCCGCCACATGCGCACCCGGCGCAGGGCGCCGAGCACTGCCAGGCCAAGGGCAGCGAACAGCAGGATGGGTAGAAGGGTGTTCAACATGGGAGGCTCCCACAACAGCTGGATTCTTGCGCCGCCCTGAAGGCCAACGCGGACCCCTGTAGGAGCGAGCGAAGCTCGCGATAGCGCCCGATCAGACAACCCGGTGCCAAGGCTGACGCCATCGCGAGCTACGCTCGCTCCTACAGGGGGGCCAATCCCGCCTCTAGAGAGGCGGAGCGATCAGAAGTCCTTGCACAGGCGCAAGGCGTCGTAGATCGCCGCATGCACGTTGCGCTGGGCCACGCAGTCGCCGATGCGATACAGCAGGTAGCCTTCGCCCGGCTGGCTGAGAATCGGCTGTGGCTTGATGGCGAACAGCGCCTCCACGTCGATCTGGCCTTTGTTGCGCGAACCTTCCTTCAGGGCGTAATACAGCTGCTCGTCAGGGCGCACGCCGTTCTCCACCACCACCTGGTCGACCACGCGCTCTTCCTTGGCGCCGGTGTATTCGTTCTCCAGCACCGCCACCAGCTTGTCGCCTTCGCGGTAGACCTTTTCCAGCATCATGTCGCCGGTCATGATCACTTCTTTGGGGTACATGCTGCGGTAGTAGGTCGGGAACGTAGTACCGCCCATGGCAACGCCCGGCTTGATGTCGTCGGTGACGATTTCCACCTGGCTGCCCTTGTCCGCAATGAAGTCGGCCACCGACATGCCGGTGAACTCGCAGATGGTGTCGTACACCAGCACGTTCTTGCCCGGCGCAACCTTGCCGTCGAGCACGTCCCAGCTGCTGACCACCAGCCCTTCTGCGGCGCCCCAGTGCTCGTTCTGCTCCAGGAACGAATGGCCGCCCACTGCCAGCACGATCACGTCCGGGCGCAGGTCCTGGATGGTGGCAACGTCAGCGGCGGTGCCCAGGCGCAGGTCGACTTTCAAACGCGCCAGCTCCAACTGGTACCAGCGGGTGATACCGGCAATCTGATCACGCTGCGGTGCCTTGGCGGCGATGGTGATCTGCCCGCCAATCTGGTCTTTCTTCTCGAACAGGGTCACGTCGTGGCCACGTTCGGCCGCTACGCGGGCAGCTTCCATACCGGCAGGGCCAGCGCCAACCACCACCACCTTGCGCTTCACGCCGGTGGTTTTCTCGATGATGTGCGGCACGCCCATGTATTCACGGGAGGTCGCGGCGTTCTGGATGCACAGTACATCCAGGCCCTGGTACTGGCGGTCGATGCAGTAGTTGGCACCGACGCACTGCTTGATCTGGTCAATCTGGCCCATCTTGATCTTGGCGATCAGGTGCGGGTCGGCCATGTGCGCACGGGTCATGCCGACCATGTCCACATAACCGCCTTCAAGGATGCGCGTTGCCTGGTTCGGGTCCTTGATATTCTGCGCGTGCAGCACCGGGACCTTGACCACTTCCTTGATGCCGGCCGCCAGGTGCAGGAACGGCTCCGGCGGGTAGCTCATGTTGGGGATAACGTTGGCCAAGGTGTTGTGGGTGTCGCAACCCGAGCCGACCACGCCGATGAAGTCGAGCATGCCGGTGGCGTCGTAGTACGCGGCGATCTGCTTCATGTCTTCGTGGCTGAGGCCATCGGGGTGGAACTCGTCACCGCAGATACGCATGCCCACGCAGAAGTCGTCACCGACCTCGGCACGCACGGCTTTGAGCACTTCCAGGCCGAACTTCATGCGGCCTTCGAAGGTGCCGCCCCATTCGTCGGTACGCTTGTTGACCCGTGGGCTCCAGAACTGGTCGATCATGTGCTGGTGCACCGCCGACAGTTCCACGCCGTCCAGGCCGCCCTCTTTGGCGCGACGTGCCGCTTGCGCGTAGTTGCCGATCACCCGCCAGATCTCTTCCACCTCGATGGTTTTGCAGGTGGCGCGGTGCACGGGTTCACGGATACCCGACGGCGACATCAGGGTCGGCCAGTTGAAGCCGTCCCAACGCGAGCGACGGCCCATGTGGGTAATCTGGATCATGATCTTGGCGCCATGCTTGTGCATGGCGTCGGCCAGGTTCTGGAAGTGCGGGATGATGCGGTCGGTCGACAGGTTGACCGACGCCCACCATTCCTGCGGGCTGTCGATGGCCACGACGGACGAACCACCGCAGATCGCCAGGCCGATGCCGCCCTTGGCCTTTTCTTCGTAGTACTTCACGTAGCGGTCGGTCGTCATGCCGCCGTCAGTGGCGTAGACCTCGGCGTGCGCGGTGCTGAGCACGCGGTTGCGGATGGTCAGTTTGCCGATCTGGATCGGCTGGAACATTGCTTCGAATGCCATGACGCTATCTCCGGCTTACAACGGCTTTGTAACGAACAGGCCATCTTCGTGGCCTTCTTCCGACCCGCCGTAGACCTGTTCGGCCACGGTGCGGATCTTGCTGCCGCGGGCAGCGAGAATCTGGTCCATGGCGCCGGCGAACCAGCCGGTGAACATGTAGTCGACCTTGCGACCGCACTTGCCATAGACGTACACGAACGCAGAGTGCTTGAGCTTGACACTGCAGGTGCCTTTATCCAGGTCGATGTCCTGGATTTCGAACAGGCCCCAGCCACGCTGGCTCAGGCGCTTCATGTAGTGCTCGAACACCGCCACGCCTTCCAGGCCATGGCATTCAGCTTCTTTTTCACACCAGTGCCAGGCGGACTTGTAGCCGGCCTTGTAGAGGATTTCGGCATAGGCATCGGCGCCCAGCACTTCTTCGATACCCATGTGGTTGTTGACGAAGAAATGGCGCGGCACGTACAGCATCGGCAAGGCGTCGCTGGTCCAGACACCGGTCTCGCTGTCGACTTCGATTGGCAATTGCGGGGCGATCTTGGCCATGGAAACTCAACTCCATAAAATTTTTTGTGGGTGCCCCGGCGTTGCTGGCAGGGGCTATCAGGCTTGGAGAGCGGCTTACTCGCCCCAGACGTCCTTGAGGACGTTGACCCAGTTCTCGCCCATGATCTTGCGTACCACGCGCTCGGAGTGGCCGCGTTTGAGCAGGGTTTCGGTGAGGTTGGGGAACTCGCCGACAGTGCGGATGCCGAGCGGGTTGATGATCTTGCCGAAGTTGGTCAGGCGACGGGCGTAGCCCTTGTCGTGGGTCAGGTACTCGAAGAAGTCCTGGCCGTGGCCTTGGGTGAAGTCGGTACCGATACCGATGGCGTCTTCACCCACGATGTTCATGGTGTACTCGATGGCTTCGGCATAGTCGTCGATGGTGGAGTCGATGCCCTTGGCCAGGAACGGCGCGAACATGGTCACGCCAACGAAGCCGCCGTGGTCGGCGATGAACTTCAGCTCTTCGTCCGACTTGTTGCGCGGGTGCTCCTTCAGGCCCGAGGGCAGGCAGTGGGAGTAGCACACGGGCTTTTTCGATTCGAGGATGACTTCTTCAGAGGTTTTGGAACCCACGTGGGACAGGTCGCACATGATGCCGACGCGGTTCATTTCCGCCACGATCTCGCGGCCGAAGCCCGACAGGCCGCCGTCACGCTCGTAGCAACCGGTGCCCACCAGGTTCTGGGTGTTGTAGCACATCTGCACGATGCCCACGCCCAGCTGCTTGAACACATCCACGTAGGCGATCTGGTCTTCGAAGGCATGGGCGTTCTGGAAGCCGAAGAGGATGCCGGTCTTGCCCAGTTCCTTGGCCTTGCGGATGTCGGCGGTGGTGCGCACCGGCATCACCAGGTCGCTGTTGTCGCGGATCAGCTTCTGGCTGGCAGCGATGTTGTCGACGGTTGCCTTGAAGCCTTCCCAGACCGACACCGTGCAGTTGGCCGCAGTCAGCCCGCCTTTGCGCATGTCTTCGAACAGCTCGCGGTTCCACTTGGCAATGATCAGGCCGTCGATGACGATGCTGTCGGCGTGAAGTTCGGCTGGGCTCATCAGGCTGTCCCCTTTTATTGAGTTGGGCTGCGCCAAACCTTCTGCCGGCGCTTTGGGGCCAGCATATGCCTGTGCCCAATGACGCCCCGATGCAAAAACGACAGGGGGTTTGCCGAAAGCGTCAATGCGCGACAACACGCCCTCTGGCATGCGGCGTGGCGATGAGAGACAGTCTCGATAACGACGTTTCTGGCCGTTTTATGAACATTTCGTCAGAGAGCTACCGCCTTGCCTTCGGCTGAGCGAGAATCCCTGCGATTCGTCAGCCTGTTGAGGAGAAAACGGATGAAATCATTGGCATGGCTGGTACTGCTGGCTGTCGTATCGGGCGCCCAGGCCGGCGAGGAAGAAAGCACCCCGTGCGACAACGTCGAGACCGACCAGCAGACCTACGCGTGCGCTGCGTTCAACAAGCAGACTGCCGAGCGTGAGCTGAAGTCCGCTTACGATGACTTGATCCAGCGTATTCGCGACCAATATGCCGATGAGGGCGACCAGGCTACCGCGCTGGTCGGGCGTATGGATGCGGCCGAGAAGCTGTGGACACAGCTGCGCGATGCGGATTGCAAGGTTGAGACCTATGCCGAGAAGCCCGGGAGCAAGGCGTTTCAGGCGGCTTGGGACACCTGCGTGGCGCAGCGCAGTGATGACCGGTCGGAGTATTTGCAGAGCATTGGTCAGCAGTAAGCCTGCACCGGCCTCTTCGCGGGTTTACCCGAGAAGAGGCCGGTGCAGGCAAAATTCACACCGCCCTGGCCAACCTGTCCTCCCGCGGGCAACGCTGGTACCGCGCCCGATAGCAGCGCGTAAAGTACGAAGCAGACTCGAACCCGCACGCCACCCCCACCTCCAGCACACTCATGTCGGTCTGGCGCAACAACTGCCGCGCCTTGTCCAGCCGCAGTCGCAGATAGAACCCGCTTGGCGTGTCGTCCAGGTGCACGCGAAACAACCGCTCCAGCTGCCGCCGGGTCACCTGCACCGCCTCAGCCAGCACCTGGGTATTGAGCGGCTGTTCGGTGTTGCGCTCCATTTCACCAATCACTTTCACCAGCTTCTTGTTGCTGATGCCATAGCGGCTGGCGATCTGCATGCGCTGGTGGTCCTGTCGCTGACGGATACGCCCGAGCACGAACTGCTCCGACACCTGCACTGCCAGCTCACTGCCGTGGGCCTGGGCAATCAGATCGAGCATCAGGTCGATCGAGGCCGTACCGCCAGCACACGTAATGCGCCGACGGTCGATCTCGAACAACTCCTGGGTCGCCTGCAAGCTTGGATAGTTTTCCTTGAAAGCCTCCAACGCCTCCCAGTGCACGGTGGCGCGGTGACCGTCGAGCAGCCCGGCTTCAGCCAGCACCACGGCGCCGGTATCAATACCGCCCAGGGTTACCCCGTCATGGTCCAGGCGGCGTAGCGCCTGCTGTAGTGTCGGCCCATAGCAAGCCAGGGGGTCGAAGCCTGCCACGATCAGCATGATGCCGGCAGGCTCGCCCGCTGCCAACGCTGCATCGGCATTCACCGACATGCCATTGCTCGCCTGAACCGCGCCGCCATCCAGGCTCAACACCTGCCAGCGATACAACGGCCCCTTGAAGCGGTTGGCCACCCGCAGGGGTTCCAGAGCACTGATGAATCCCATGGCCGAAAAGCCGGGTAACAGCAGGAAATGAAAGTTTTGCAGCATTGCATGCTCCACGGCAAAGGTGGTCGCCTCCGTGCAAATGTTGGTCGCCAGGGTGCGATTTTTCACCCCTTCAGCAGCGTAGCGTGTTCACACGGCCCAGAGAGGTCGAAACCCCATAACAATATGCACTGCCGATGGAGAGCCACCATGCACAGCTTGATCCGCCGCAGCCTGTTGACCCTTGCCCTGAGCAGCATCGCCACCTCCCCCCTTTACGCCGCCGAACCTGCGGCCTGCAAGAACGTCCGCCTGGGCGTGGTCAACTGGACCGACGTCATTGCCACCAGCGCCATGGCCCAGGTGCTGCTCGACGGCCTGGGTTACCAGACCAAACAGACCAGCGCCTCGCAGCAGATCATCTTCGCCGGCATCCGCGACAAACGCCTGGACATGTTCCTGGGTTACTGGAACCCAATCATGACCCAGACCATCACCCCGTTCATCGACGCCAACCAGGTCAAGGTACTGGACAAGCCAAGCCTGGAAGACGCCCGCGCCACCCTGGCCGTGCCGAAATACCTCTACGACAAGGGTTTGAAGACCTTCGCCGACATCCATAAGTTCGAGAAAGAGCTGGGCGGCAAGATCTATGGCATCGAACCGGGCTCCGGCGCCAACACCCAGATCAAGGCAATGATCACCAAGAACCAGTTCGACCTGGGCAAGTTCCAGCTGGTCGAGTCCAGCGAGGCCGGCATGCTCGCCGCTGTCGACCGCGCCGTGCGGCGCAAGGAGGCGGTGGTGTTCTTCGGCTGGGCGCCGCACCCGATGAACGTGAACATCGACATGGCCTACCTGGGTGATAGCCAGGGTGCGCTCGGCCCGGACGAAGGCCGCGCGACGGTATGGACGGTGACCGCGCCGGACTACGCCGAACGCTGCCCCAACGCCCACCGCTTGCTGGCCAACCTGAACTTCAGCGCCGAGGACGAGAGCCGCATGATGCAGCCGCTGCTCGACCACAAGGACGCGCTGGAGTCGGCCCGCCAGTGGCTGAAAGACCACCCCGAGGACAAGGCTCGCTGGCTGGAAGGTGTGACCACCTTCGATGGCAAGCCGGCTGCAGACAACCTCAAGCTTACCGCCAACTGATCCGGCCCTATCGCGAGCACGCTCGCTCCTACAGGTTTCGCACACGCCAGGGGCCAACAGGCCCCCTGTAGGAGCGAGCTTGCTCGCGATCAGGCCCTGAAGCCCACACAAGGAACACACCATGAACCACGACGTCATCATCACCTGCGCCCTCACCGGCGCCGGCGACACCGCCTCGAAAAGCCACCTGGTCCCGGTCACCCCCAAACAGATCGCCGAAGCCGCCGTAGAGGCTGCCAAAGCCGGTGCCACCGTCGTCCACTGCCACGTCCGCGACCCGCAAACCGGCCGTTTCAGCCGCGACGTGGCGCTGTACCGCGAAGTCATGGAACGCATCCGCGAAGCCGACGTAGACATCATCGTCAACCTTACCGCCGGCATGGGTGGCGACCTGGAAATCGGCCCCGGTGAAACGCCGCTGGAGTTCGGCCAAGGCACCGACCTGATCGGCCCACTGGAACGCCTGGCCCACGTCGAAGCCCTGCTGCCGGAAATCTGCACCCTCGACTGCGGCACGCTCAACTTCGGCGACGGCAACTCGATCTACGTTTCCACCCCGGCGCAACTGCGCGCTGGCGCAAAACGCATCACCGAACTGGGCGTGAAAGCCGAACTGGAAATCTTCGACACCGGCCACCTGTGGTTCGCCAAGCAGATGATGAAAGAAGGCCTGCTTGAAGACCCCCTGTTCCAGCTGTGCCTCGGCATCCCGTGGGGCGCGCCGGCCGACACTACCACCATGAAAGCCATGGTCGACAACCTGCCCGCCAACGTTACCTGGGCCGGTTTCGGCATCGGCCGCATGCAGATGCCAATGGCGGCGCAAGCCGTGCTGCTGGGCGGCAACGTGCGCGTGGGCCTTGAAGACAACCTGTACCTGGACCGTGGCGTGCTGGCCAGCAATGGCCAACTGGTCGAGCGTGCGGTGGAGATCATCTCGCGCCTCGGCGCCCGCGTACTGACCCCGGCCGAGGGCCGGGAAAAAATGAACCTCAAGCGCCGCTGATCCTTTCAGGAGACCAACATGACCTTCATTACCGAGATCAAGACATTCGCCGCCCTGGGTAGCGGCGTGATCGGCAGCGGCTGGGTCGCCCGCGCCCTCGCCCACGGCCTGGACGTGGTCGCCTGGGACCCGGCGCCTGGCGCCGAGCAGGCACTGCGCAAGCGTATTGCAAATGCCTGGCCAGCGCTTGAGAAGCAGGGCCTGGCGGCAGGGGCGTCGCAAGACCGCCTGAAGTTCGTCGCCACTATCGAAGAATGCGTACGCGACGCCGATTTCATCCAGGAAAGCGCGCCAGAGCGGCTGGACCTCAAGCTCGACCTGCACGCGAAGATCAGCGCTGCTGCAAAACCTGAGGCCATCATTGGCTCCAGTACTTCAGGCCTGCTGCCCAGCGAGTTCTACGAGTCTGCCACCCACCCCGAACGCTGCGTGGTAGGCCACCCGTTCAACCCGGTGTACCTGTTGCCGCTGGTCGAGATCGTCGGTGGCAACCGGACTTCGCCTGAAGCGGTCGAAGCCGCAAAATCCATCTACACAGCACTCGGCATGCGCCCGCTACATGTGCGCAAGGAAGTCCCCGGCTTCATCGCCGACCGCCTGCTCGAAGCGCTGTGGCGCGAGGCCCTGCACCTGGTCAACGACGGTGTGGCGACCACCGGCGAGATCGACGATGCCATCCGCTTTGGCGCCGGCCTGCGCTGGTCGTTCATGGGCACCTTCCTCACCTACACCCTGGCCGGTGGCGACGCCGGCATGCGCCACTTCATGTCGCAATTCGGCCCAGCCCTGAAACTGCCCTGGACCTACCTGCCGGCACCGGAGCTGACCGACAAACTGATCGACGATGTGGTGAACGGCACCTCGGCGCAACTGGGCGAACGCAGCATCGCCGCGCTGGAGCGCTATCGTGATGACACCCTGCTGGCCGTACTGGAAGCGGTGAAGACCAGCAAAGCCAACCACGGCATGGCCTTTGGCGATTGAGGAGACTGCAATGCCCGCACTGATCACCTACCGCACCCCAGTCCAGGAGGACTGGGTGGACTACAACGGGCATCTGCGCGATGCCTATTACCTGCTGATTTTCAGTTATGCCACGGATGCGCTAATGGAGCGCATCGGCCTGGATGCCGACAGCCGTGGGCAGAGCGGGCATTCACTGTTCACCCTCGAAGCGCACATCAACTACCTGCACGAGGTGAAGCTCGGCACTGAGGTGTGGGTGCAGACGCAGATCATCGGCTTTGATGGCAAGCGCGTGCACCTGTATCACAGCCTGCATAGGGCGGGGTTCGATGACGCGTTGGCGGCGAGCGAGCAGATGCTCCTGCATGTGGACCTGACGGGGCCGAAGTCTGCTCCGCTCGGGGAACCTACTGTGCAAGCACTGCAAGCACTGCTTGCACAGAGTCAGGATTGGAAGAAACCCGAGCATACAGGACGGGTCATTGGGCTACCCGGCTGATCAGCCCGGGCCAAGTGGTGAATCACTATCAGGCCGTACCACTTGGCTCGTCGACAAGATCATGCCTCTATTCAATCGTAAGTGATCCTCGTCACCGCCCCCATTAGACGACGGCTGAACTCCAGAGTATTAGGGCGACCGGTGCCCTGATGGATATTCTTGATAGTAAATTCACTTCCGTTGTGAAATCCGGAATAACAACTGTTAGTCGTGTACAGCGTATTCGCGAAACACAGCTTGCGCTGAGTGTTTGCGCCGTATAAACCTGAGACGACTGCGGATTCCGGGTTGAAAGGCTGGGGATCTTTACATTGTAGATACCAAGACAATTGCACATTGGCTCCAAGAGACAAGTCAATGGTACAACTGCGATTCTGACCGCGAAGTGTCAAAATCAGTTTTGGTTGTGGGTCAGGATAGAACGCCGCTACTGTTTCTCTGCGTTCGTTGAAGCGACGAGCGACATCACTGAAATCGACGTCCCCTAGAGGGCGCCCCTGGTAGCTAAGTCGAGGATTGGAGAAGTAGTGCACAGCACCAAAGGGAGTTGTCATTTGGGTATGAAATTTACCAACTTCATCTTTGTAACCGTACGCGTAATCAGGGACATTTGCTGGTTCGCTATGATGGTGCATAGCCCCTAAATTGTGTCCTAACTCATGCCCCAAAGCGTTGGGGCAACTGATAATTGAAAAAGCATCTGACTTTTTCGCGGTGAGTCTAGCCTGCCCGCAAACCCCCGGATTAGTAGAGTAGATTGAGACCATATCCGCCCGTAGGGCATCCCGCTGCTGCATGACCTGCTGATTACTCATCAGGTCCACAGCTTGCTGCCAGTAATCACTCGGCTGATTATAATCGGCATCATAAATACCTGCCAATTCAAACCTAATGGCGACACCACTGCTGGCCATGAGACTATTCGCGTCATTCAATGCAATTGCCAGTTCGAGTCTATTAAGAGGTCGCTGGGCCCTTACCTGGTTCGTTGTCACGAAGAGCAAACGAATAACACTACTCGCTGCGTGCGACGTCGTCGCTGTCGGAAGATCAGACGCAACTACTTTAGCGGACTGAACAGGCGCCCCATCGGGGGGCAATTTAGACTCGTCGATTTTAATTAAAACATACTGCCCAGGGCTGAGGGTCTGCACCCGGTAGGTCTGCCCTTCGACCACCACACTGCCCACAATATTTTCTCCGCTACGCGCGAGCGAAAGATAGAAAAATGGGTCACTGTCGATTTCCGAAGCGGACGATGCATGGGTCTGTTTCCAGGCCGATGGTTTGTAACCCACCCAGCCTTCGATTCCCGGAGTGATGGTGTTGTATTCGCGAAGATGAAACTGCGCCGTTTTTCCATCAGGCAATGTCACCGCCAAGACCTGCATCTGCTTACTGACCACTGCGGGATCCATTTTAATAAACGTGACTTCTGCGTTGGCCGGATCAGCCAGCAGCGTCGCGAGATAACCCTGCGCCGTCTGCTGAAGCGTCGCGCGGTCTTGGGTTGGTTGGAGGCTAAAGAGTTGGGCGGCAGTGCTGACCGTTGTGCTGACAGGCCCTGTCGAGGAAGAGCAGGCTGACAACAGCGTCAAGCCCACAATCGCGAATACATTCATCCAGTTAATTTTTTTCACACTGATCGCTCCTATGGAAATCCACAGGGCGTAGAAGAACAGAGCGCGCGTATCACGTCAGCTATCAAAAATGCTAGTTATTCGGTGTAGAGCATAAAAAAACCCCGCAAAGCCGTGAGCCAGCGGGGCCAAGAGCGAGCAACATCCACTGTGCATGAGTGAGGGTGACCAAACCCTCTGGTACCGTGAATGGCTGCAGTGTGCGGACTTGCTAGTTAGGGGATTTAGCCGTAAACGACCTGTTCTTAGCCAAAGCAGTCATGGCGACAATCTGGTGTTGCGGGCGTGTCGCTGTAGACACAGAATCAGTCGTAAATCACAGCAGCACTCTCTTAGCGATAAAAGGGACAACAGCCATGATGCATGCGGATTTGATTGATCAGGACGACCTCGCCGGCCACCTGCGCGCACGCGGGTTCGAGATTCCCGCCGGGGCCAGTGCCGAACAGGCTTGCGAAGCCGTGGTGCGAGGGCTGACCGAGCCTAATGCGCGGGCGCTGAAGGGGATGGTGGAGCAGATGTATACAGGTAGCGCGACCATCCTGCCGGCGGTACGCCAGGCGATCGACAAACAGCTGTTACCCGCGCTGGCGCAATTCAACAAACGCGCTTAACTGATTTTTCCTGTACTGGCCTCTTCGCGGTCAAGCCCGCTCCCACAGGTACTGCACCGGATTCAAAAGCGGTGCGATACCTGTGGGAGCGGGCTTGCCTGCGAAGGGGCCCGCGCTGTTTCAGAGCCTTACACTGGCAAACGTCGACTCGTTGCGCGCCTGGCTCAGAGCGGCCATAGGCCCACTGTGCGGCGACAGGGTCATGGCCTGCGGGATCGGCATCATCGCCACCTGCTGCGCAGTGTTGGAGCCCACACGCTCGTCACGCGGCGGAATGCCGAAGTACTCGCGGTAGCACTTGGAGAAGTGTGGCGTGGACACAAACCCGCATACCGACGCCACCTCGATGATCGACATCGGCGTTTGCTTGAGCAACTGCCGTGCACGAATCAGGCGCAGTTTCAGGTAGTAGCGCGATGGCGAGCAATGCAGGTACTTCTGGAACAAACGCTCAAGCTGCCGACGCGAAACCGACACGTATACCGCCAGTTCGTCCAGGTCGATCGGCTCTTCGAGGTTGGCCTCCATGAGCGCGACGATTTCCTGCAGCTTCGGCTGATTGGTGCCGAGCATGTGCTTGAGCGGCACGCGCTGATGATCCTGTTCGTTGCGGATGCGCTCGTAGACGAACATCTCGGAAATCGCCGCCGACAGTTCACGGCCATGGTCGCGGCTGATCAGGTGCAACATCATGTCCAGCGGCGCGGTACCGCCAGAGCTGGTGAAGCGGTTGCGGTCGAGGGTGAACAGGCGGGTGCTCATGTTCACCCGTGGGAAGGCTTCCTGCATTGCCGCCAGGCACTCCCAGTGCACGCTGCAATCGAAGCCGTCGAGCAGACCGGCACAGGCCAGTGCCCAGCTGCCGGTGCACACCGCACCAAGACGGCGCGACTGGCGAGCCTGAGCTTGCAGCCAGGTAACGTGCTCACGGGTGACCGAACGCTGAATACCAACCCCCCCGCAGACAATCACGGTGTCGATGGGCGGTGCATTGTTGATTGCAGCATCCGGAGTGATCTGCAAGCCATCGCTGGCCCACACCTGGCCGCCGTCGACGGTCAGGGTATGCCAGCGGTAAAGCTCTCGGCCGGACAGCTGGTTGGCCATACGCAGCGGCTCAACGGCTGATGCCAGGGAAATCAGGGTGAAATTGTCCAATAGAAGAAACCCGATGGACTGGGGTGTTGTGCGGTTCTGGGTTGGGTTCCCGGAGGTGTACGACGTCATCGCGATTTCTCCTCACACAAATGCAGGGTGTGCCTCAGGCGGGCACTGATTTCTTGTTATGGCCCCGGTTCATGTGCTGGGGCTTGGTTGCCAATCTCAACGCAAACGCCGTGCCTGAAATTGAACGGCTGTCCAAAAAAACCTGAAAACGACGCCTTTGTTCGGCAAATCAGGTGCTTTGGTCGAGTTGGCTGGGTGTTCGCAAATGGGCGTGCTAGGCGCCGTGCGTGTAACGGCTGAGCAGTTTGGTGACACGCGCAGTGTAAGTTGCCCAGAAACGACACTCTTGAGTGTCACCGACAATCCAGGCACTGATAACGACACCCGACGATCGGTATGCGCCGCTTGCACCATTAGGGAGCATAGGTGATCAAGTTGCACCTGTATCAGCCTCAAGGGCCTCTTCGCGGGCACGCCCGCTCCCTCAGGAACTGTGCAATTCCTTTAGGAGCTGGCGTGCCCGCGAAGAGCCCCCTGAGGGCGGATCAAGCAATCAGCATTCGATGGCGCTGACCGCCAGCCCACCGCGCGAGGTCTCTTTGTACTTGTCGTGCATGTCGGCCCCGGTATCACGCATGGTGCGGATCACCTGGTCGAGGGAGATGAAGTGTTCGCCGTCACCGCGCAGGGCCATCTGCACCGCGTTGATGGCTTTTACCGCCGCAATCGCGTTGCGCTCGATGCACGGCACCTGCACCAACCCGCCGACCGGGTCGCAGGTCAGGCCAAGGTTGTGCTCCAGGGCGATTTCAGCGGCGTTTTCCACCTGTGGCGGGGTGGCTCCAAGCACTTCGGCCAAGCCAGCAGCGGCCATGGCGCAAGCGGAGCCAACCTCGCCCTGGCAACCCACTTCGGCACCGGAAATCGACGCGTTCTTCTTGCACAAGATGCCCACAGCGGCCGCCGCGAGGAAGTACTCCACCACGTTGGACTCGTTTACCGCGTCGCTGAAGCGCATGTAGTAATGCAACACTGCCGGGATAATGCCGGCCGCGCCATTGGTAGGTGCGGTGACCATGCGCCCGCCGGCGGCGTTTTCTTCATTGACCGCCAGAGCGAACAGGTTGACCCACTCCATGGCGCTCATGGTCGAGCCGATCACATTGGGCTTGCCGACTTCCTGCAGGCTGCGGTGCAGCTTGGCGGCGCGGCGGCGCACGTTCAGCCCGCCGGGCAGCGTGCCTTCGTATTTGAGGCCGTTGTTGACGCATTCCTGCATGGCTTCCCAGAGCTTGTGCAGGCCGGCACGGATCTCTTCCTCACTGCGCCAGACCTTCTCGTTGGCCATCATCAATTGCGACACGCTGAGGTCGTTTTGCTTGCACAGGCGCAGCAGCTCGGCGGCGCTGTTGAAATCGTACGGCAGCACCGTCTGGTCGGCGTCCAGCACGCCACTGGCGGCCTGGGCGGCATCGACCACGAAGCCGCCACCCACCGAGTAATAGGTATCGCGGTGCAGCTCGCCCTGCTCGCCTTCGGCAATCAAGGTCATGGCGTTGGGGTGGTACGGCAGGTTCTCGTCCAGCAGCAGCATGTCGCGAGCCCAGACAAACTCGATGGGCAGGCGGCTATCAAGCTGCAGGGTGTTGGTTTCACGCAGGTCGGCGATACGCGGCACGATCTGGGTGGGGTCGATGGCGTCAGGCCATTCGCCCATCAGGCCCATGATGGTGGCGTTGTCGGTGCCATGCCCGATACCGGTGGCCGACAGCGAGCCGTACAGGCGCACTTCGATCCGCTTGACACGCTCCAGCTCGCCGCGCTCGCGCAGGCCCTGGACGAACAAGGCGCCAGCACGCATGGGGCCGACGGTGTGGGAGCTGGAAGGCCCGACACCGATCTTGAACAGGTCGAACACGCTGATGGCCATTGTCGAATCACCTCTTGATGGGCTTGTCTCTGCGCGCCATGCGCAGGGCGGGGCAGCTGCTAGGCTCAAACAGCGGGCCGCCTTGAATGCCAGCATCATCGGGCTTTTACCGCCACCCTCGCCGTCTGCAACCGACGTACTTTTGTCCAGCAGCGCCGCGCGTTTTTTACAGGGAGAGCAGCGCTCACCTCGCCGTTTTCCGGCGGCCTGGTGACGTAAAAATGCGGCTGAGGGGGTGGAAAAATCCATAAGCGACATCGCCCATACTGGATACGACCCGTTCCGTACTGGTTACGACCCCACCAGTAGGCGATTGCCCGGCGCTGGAGGATTATCGAAAGCGACTCGTAAAGCACGGCCACGCATCCTGCCCTCTGCAGGCCTGGTCGACCGGACCCTGAGAAAGCCCGGCGACCCACGCGAACCCGAAGACAAAATCACAGGAGTCCATCCATGAAAGGTTCACCCTCGCTGTTGCTGGTTGCGTTGCTGTCCGCACCGTTGCTGGCCCAGGCCGCCGAGCCCGAACAGTGCCGGACGGTACGTTTCTCCGATGTCGGCTGGACCGACATCACGGTCACGACCGCCACCACCAGCGTTGTGCTTGAAGCACTGGGTTACAAGACCCACACCACCATGATCTCGGTACCGGTGACCTACAAGTCGCTGGCCACCGGCAAGGACCTGGACGTGTTTCTCGGCAACTGGATGCCGACCATGGAGAACGACATCAAGCAGTACCGCGACGCTGGCACAGTAGAAACCGTGCGCGCCAACCTGGAAAACGCCAAGTACACCCTGGCGGTACCCCAGGCGCTGTACGACAAGGGGCTGAAGGATTTCAGCGACATTGCCAAGTTCAAGAAGGAACTGGACGGCAAGATCTACGGCATCGAGCCCGGCAACGATGGCAACCGCACCATCCAGAGCATGATCGACAAGAACGCCTTCGGCCTGAAGGACGCCGGTTTCAAGATCGTGCAGTCGAGCGAGGCCGGCATGCTGTCGCAGGTCGACCGCGCACAGAAGCGCGGCGAGGCGCTGGTGTTCCTGGGCTGGGAACCACACCCGATGAACACCCGCTTCAAGATGCAGTACCTGACCGGCGGGGACGAGTTCTTCGGCCCCGACTTCGGCAAGGCGACCGTGTTGACCAACACCCGCAAGGGCTATGCGCAGGAGTGCAGCAACGTCGGCCAGCTGTTGAAGAACCTGTCGTTCGAGCTCAAGGATGAAAGCACCATGATGGGCTATGTCCTGGACGACAAGATGAAACCCGATGCCGCCGCCAGGAAATGGCTCAAGGACAACCCGGGCAAGCTGGATGCCTGGCTGGCCGGCGTAACCACCGTGGATGGCAAACCGGGCCTTGAGGCAGCCAAGGCCAAGCTCGCGCAATAACGTACTTCGCAATAGCGCTACCTCGGGGCAGGACCGTGCCTGCCCCGGGTTGATTTCAATCTATGCAGGTGGAAGCTCGCTATCATGCTTATCGATCAGAAAATACCCCTGGGGCAGTACATCGCCTCATTTGTCGAGTGGTTGACCCAGAACGGCGCCAACTATTTCGATGCTATCGCCCAAGGCCTGGAATTCATGATCCATGGCGTCACCAGTGCCCTGACCTGGTTCAACCCATTCGTACTCATCGCCCTGTTCGCCGCCCTGGCGCACCTGATCCAGCGCAAATGGGCGCTGACCGTGTTCGTTGCCCTGTCGTTCCTGCTGATCCTCAACCTGGGTTACTGGCAGGAAACCATGGAAACCTTGGCGCAAGTCACGTTCGCCACGGTGGTGTGCGTGGTGATCGGCGTGCCGCTGGGCATCCTTGCCGCGCACAAACCGATGTTCTATACCGCCATGCGCCCGGTGCTGGACCTGATGCAGACGGTGCCGACCTTCGTTTACCTGATCCCTACCCTGACCCTGTTCGGCCTGGGCGTGGTGCCGGGGCTGATCTCTACCGTGGTGTTCGCCATCGCCGCGCCTATTCGCCTGACCTACCTGGGCATCTGCGACGTGCCGCAAGAGCTGATGGACGCGGGTAAAGCGTTCGGCTGCTCGCGCCGCCAGTTGCTCACCCGTATCGAACTGCCGCACGCCATGCCAAGCATCGCTGCCGGCGTCACCCAGTGCATCATGCTGTCGCTGTCGATGGTGGTGATTGCCGCCCTGGTCGGCGCGGACGGCTTGGGCAAACCTGTGGTCAACGCACTGAACACCGCCGATATCTCCCTGGGCTTCGAAGCGGGCCTGGCGATCGTGCTGCTGGCGATCATGCTCGACCGTATCTGCAAGCAACCGGAACTGCCGGTAAGGGGTGAGGCATGAGCATCATTCGTTTCGAAGACGTCGACGTCATCTTCTCCAACAAGCCACGCGAAGCGCTGTCGCTGCTGGACCAGGGCAAGACCCGCGAGCAGATCCTCAAGCAGACCGGCCTGGTGGTGGGCGTCGAAAAGGCCAACCTGGACATCAACAAGGGTGAGATCTGCGTGCTGATGGGCCTGTCCGGTTCGGGCAAGTCGAGCCTGCTGCGCTGCATCAACGGCCTGAACACCGTCAGCCGCGGCAAGCTGTTTGTCGAGCACGAAGGCAAGCACATCGACATTGCCCACTGCACCCCGGCCGAACTGAAGATGATGCGCACCAAGCGCATTGCCATGGTGTTCCAGAAATTCGCCCTGATGCCCTGGCTGACGGTGCGCGAGAACATCAGCTTTGGCCTGGAAATGCAGGGCCGCCCGGAAAAGGAACGGCGCAAGCTGGTCGACGAGAAGCTGGAGCTGGTGGGCCTGACCCAATGGCGCAACAAGAAGCCGGACGAGTTGTCTGGCGGCATGCAGCAGCGTGTGGGCCTGGCCCGGGCGCTGGCGATGGATGCCGACATCCTGCTGATGGACGAACCGTTCTCGGCCCTCGACCCGCTGATCCGCCAAGGCCTGCAGGACGAACTGCTTACCCTGCAGAGCAAGCTGAACAAGACCATCGTATTCGTCAGCCACGACCTGGACGAAGCGCTGAAGCTGGGCACCCGCATCGCCATCATGAAAGACGGGCGGATCATCCAGTACAGCAAGCCGGAAGAAATCGTGCTCAACCCGGCCGACGAGTACGTGCGCACCTTCGTTGCCCACACCAACCCGCTGAACGTGCTGTGTGGCCGCAGCCTGATGCGCAGCCTGGACGACTGCAAGCGGGTGAACGGCTCGGTGTGCCTGGACCCGGGTATCGATTCGTGGCTGGACCTGGGCGAAGGTGGCGCGCTGAAGCGTGCACGCCAGGGCCAGAACGGGCTGGACATGCAGAACTGGGCACCGGGGCAGGATGTGGAGCTACTGCAGCGCAGGCCTACCGTGGTGCACGCCGACATCGGCATGCGCGAGGCGCTGCAGATTCGTTATCAGACGGGCAACAAGCTGGTGTTGCAGGATAACGACCGGGTGGTCGGGATTCTTGGGGATACCGAGCTTTACCACGCTTTACTCGGCAAGAATCACGGGTGATGCAATTGGGGCCGCGTTGCGGCCCCAATCACTGGATCAGCGAACGACGATGCCGCGCGAAGCCATATAAGCCTTGGCCTCAGGCACCGTGTACTCGCCAAAGTGGAAGATACTGGCCGCCAGCACCGCACTGGCATGCCCTTCCAGAATGCCGTCCGCCAGGTGCTGCAGGTTACCCACACCACCCGAAGCAATCACCGGAATACCCAGCGCATCGCTGATGGCCCGGGTAACGCCCAGGTCAAAGCCGTTCTTCATGCCGTCCTGGTCCATGCTGGTCAGCAGGATCTCGCCAGCCCCCAGGCCTTCCATCTTCTTCGCCCACTCGACTGCATCCAGCCCGGTCGGCTTGCGCCCGCCGTGGGTGAAGATTTCCCAGCGCGGTGCTTCACCCGGCCCGGACACCTTCTTCGCGTCGATCGCGACAACGATGCACTGCGAACCGAAACGGTCCGCCGCCTCGCCCACGAACTCCGGGTTGAACACCGCCGCCGTGTTGATCGATACCTTGTCGGCACCGGCATTGAGCAGGTTGCGGATGTCCTGTACGGTGCGCACGCCACCGCCCACGGTCAGCGGTATGAACACTTGGCTGGCCATGCGCTCGACGGTATGCAAGGTGGTGTCGCGGCCATCGACGCTGGCGGTGATGTCGAGGAAGGTGATTTCGTCGGCACCCTGCTCGTCGTAGCGACGGGCGATTTCCACCGGGTCGCCGGCATCACGGATGTTCTCGAACTTGACGCCCTTGACCACCCGGCCGTTGTCCACGTCCAGGCAAGGGATGATGCGCTTGGCCAGTGCCATGGTTCAGTCCTCAGCCTTGGTAGTTGTCGCAGAAGGCCTGAGCCTCGGCGACATCGAGGGTGCCTTCGTAGATGGCACGGCCGGTGATGGCGCCGATAATGCCGGGGGCCTTGGCGTCCAGCAGGGCCTTGATGTCCCCCAGGTTGTGGATGCCGCCCGAGGCGATTACCGGAATGCGGGTGGCTTCGGCCAGTGCCTTGGTGAACGGCACGTTGCAGCCCTGCATCATCCCGTCCTTGGCGATGTCGGTGTAGACGATCGACGACACGCCATCCGCCTCGAAACGCTTGGCCAGGTCGATAACCTGTACCGCGCTGACTTCGGCCCAGCCATCGGTGGCAACGAAGCCGTCTTTGGCATCCAGGCCAACAATGACCTTGCCCGGGAAGGCCTTGCACGCTTCGGCCACGAACTCAGGCTCTTTGACCGCCTTGGTGCCGATGATGACGTAGCTGACGCCAGCCTTGACGTAGTGCTCGATGGTTTCCAGCGAGCGGATGCCGCCGCCGATCTGGATCGGCAGGGTCGGGTAGCGCTTGGCGATGGCCGTGACCACTTCACCGTTGACCGGCTGGCCTTCGAAGGCGCCGTTGAGGTCGACCAGGTGCAGGCGGCGGCAGCCACCCTCGACCCACTTGGCGGCCATGCTCACCGGGTCGTCGGAAAATACCGTGGAGTCTTCCATGCGGCCCTGGCGCAGGCGCACGCAGGCACCGTCCTTCAGATCGATAGCGGGGATAATCAGCATCTTGGGAACCTGTCTGTTCTTGGGGTTTCAGGGCTTTTCGAGCGCCCACAGATCACTTTCGATGCTCTCGAACCGCTCCTTGAGGTGCAGCTGAACATCGGCAATCGCCCTGTTGTAGTAATGGGGTGCAATTTCTTTGCTGAACAGCTCGAGGACCTCGGCCACCTCGAACGACCCCAGCTGCAGCTCGAAACGGTCTTCGAGGAAGCGCTTGAGGGTGTCGAGCGCATCGCGCTCCTGCTCGGGGGCCAGGGTAATGACCGGGGCCTTGGTCTTCGACCTGCTCATTTACCAGCGCCCGTCCCAGGCGACGAAGTTCTGCAGCAACTGCAGGCCATGGGTATGGCTCTTCTCCGGGTGGAACTGCACGGCAAAGCGCGAGCCATCGGCCAGCGCAGCGGCGAAATCGACACCGTAATGGCCACGACCGACCACCTGGCCCGGCTTGCCGGCATTGATGTAGTAGCTGTGCACGAAGTAGAAGCGCGCGCGGTCGGGGATGTCGTGCCACAGCGGGTGATCGATGGTCTGGCCCACTTCGTTCCAGCCCATGTGCGGCACCTTCAGGTGTTCGCCGTCTTCTTTCAGGTCTTTGCCGAAGAAGCGCACCTGGCCAGGGAACAGGCCGATGCAGTCGACACCGTCGTTCTCTTCGCTGTGCTCAAGCAATGCCTGCATACCGACGCAGATACCGAGGAACGGACGGTCCTGGCTCACTTCACGCACCAGGCTGTCGAAGCCCAGGCGGCGGATTTCGGCCATGCAGTCGCGGATCGCGCCTACACCCGGGAACACCACGCGGTCAGCTTCACGGATGACCGCAGCGTCGCTGGTGACCAGCACCTTGCCGGCGCCGACGTGCTCAAGCGCCTTGGCCACCGAGTGCAGGTTGCCCATGCCATAGTCGATTACGGCTACCGTCTGCATTTACAGGCACCCTTTGGTCGACGGCATTTGCCCGGCCATGCGCTCGTCGAGGGTCACGGCCATGCGCAACGCGCGGCCGAAAGCCTTGAACACGGTTTCGATCTGGTGGTGGGTGTTGTGGCCACGCAGGTTGTCGATGTGCAGGGTGACCAGGGCGTGGTTGACGAAGCCCTGGAAGAACTCCTGGAACAGGTCGACATCGAAGCCGCCGACGCTGGCGCGGGTGTAAGGTACGTGCATCTGCAGGCCTGGGCGGCCGGAGAAGTCGATGACCACGCGCGACAGTGCTTCGTCCAGCGGCACGTAGGCGTGGCCGTAGCGGAAGATGCCTTTCTTGTCACCGATGGCCTGTGCGAATGCCATGCCCAGGGTGATACCGACGTCTTCGACGGTATGGTGATCGTCGATATGCGTGTCACCCTTGCACTCGATATCCAGATCGATCAGCCCATGGCGGGCGATCTGGTCCAGCATGTGTTCAAGGAAAGGCACGCCGATATCGAATCGGGCCTTGCCACTGCCATCGAGGTTGATCGAGCACTTGACCTGGGTTTCCAGGGTATTGCGCTCGACGGAAGCCTTACGTTCGACCATCACCAGCTCCGCAAAATCATTGGGCGAAAAGGGCTCCATTATAGGCCCAGAACGCGCCAGCTTGAAACGCGGATGACATATGGCAAAACGTGGAATTACGAGGGCTGGATGCTGCTACAAGTCTATACAAGCCAGTAATCGGGGCTGCGTTGCAACCCCGATGTCCGGGATCAGTGAAACAGCGCCGCAGTTTTCTGCAAGGTTACCCACACCCCCCAGGCCAACGGCACAACCACCACCGCCCAGGCCAGCAGCACCAGCGGCAGGCTGCCCGGTGCGGCTTTCCACTCCAGCGAACGCGCACCGTCGGCCCCTTTGTCATGGCTCAACGCTCGCTCGGCAGCCAGTTCGGCATCGCTCATGAAGTGCTTGTCGGCGACCGGCCGCACCAGCATGTTGCAGATAAAGCCCAGCACCAGCAGGCCGGCGAGGATGTACAGGGTCATGTCGTAGGCCGCCGCACGCTCAACCCCTGCCGCCAGTTGGTATTCGCGCAGGTAGGTGATCAATACAGGCCCCAATACCCCCGCCGCCGCCCAGGCGGTCAGCAGGCGACCATGAATGGCGCCGACCATCTGCGTACCGAACAGGTCGGCCAGGTAGGCCGGCACCGTGGCAAAACCACCGCCATACATTGAAAGGATGATGCAGAACGCCGCCACGAACAGCGCAACGTTACCCAGGTGCCCCATGTTCGGCACCAGGCTGTACAGACCCACACCCAGGGCGAAGAAGGCGAAGTAGGTGTTCTTTCGGCCGATGTAGTCGGAGAACGACGCCCAGAAGAACCGCCCGCCGATGTTGAACAGGCTCAACAGACCGGTAAAGCCGGCAGCAATCGCGGCGATCTGCGCCAACTGAGCGGCATTCAGCTCACTGAACGTCAGCTCGTTGCCCAGCAACTTGCCCGCGAACACTTCCTGCAGCAGTGGCGATGCCATGCCGAGAATGCCGATGCCGGCCGACACATTCAGGCACAGCACCAGCCAGATCAAGGCGAATTGCGGGGTTTTCCAGGCCACGCTGACGTGCACATGGCGGTCGGTGACCATGGCATTGCCGGCTTTTTTGGCCGGAGCGACCCAGCCTTCGGGCTTCCAGCCAGTCGGCGGCACGCGGTACGCCAGGGCGCCAGCGGTCATGAACACAAAGTAGATCGCCGCCATGGCGACGAAGCTCTGCCATACGCCCACTTCGTGCTCATTGCCAAAGTGCCCCATCAGCGCAGTGGCCAGTGGCGCACCCACCATGGCTCCGCCGCCAAAGCCCATGATCGCCATGCCGGTGGCCATGCCGCGTTTGTCAGGGAACCATTTGATCAGCGTCGACACGGGGGAGATATAGCCCAGCCCCAGGCCGATACCGCCGATTACACCGGAGCCCAGCCACATCAGCCACAGCTGGTGGGTTTTCACGCCAATGGCCGAGATCAGCATGCCGCCGCACCAGCACAGCGCCGAGACCAGGCCGGCCTTGCGCGGGCCGGCGTGCTCCAGCCAGCCGCCCAGCACGGCCGCCGAGCACCCCAGGAAAACAAAGAACAGGGTGTAGACCCAGCTCAGCATCGAGATCGGCCAGTCGCATTCGGCGCTGAACATACGGGCCATGAAGCCCATGTCCGCTGCACAGGCGACAGGAGCGGTGATGCCGAGGGCTTGCGAAAGGGGCAACCAGAACACCGAGAAACCATAGGCCATGCCGATGCACAGGTGAATGGCCAAGGCGGCTGGCGGGACCAGCCAGCGGTTGAAGCCCGGGCGGGCGATGATGCGTTCCTTCGACAGGAAGCCAGGCGCACTGGCCACAGAGCCGGTTGCGACGGTACTGGTCATGGATCTGATCCTTTTTATAGGGAGGGTGCTCGCAAAGCGGCGCAAGGGTAGCAGAGCCAAGTAGCGTGAAAGCAGTCTGATATCGTTAATTTTTGCCCGGCTGAAACGGTCATGTTTTGCTTGTGGAAAGCCGTACCATCTGCTGTAACCGTAAGAAATGCCCTGTATCTCTGGTCGAATACGCAGGGACAACCACTGCGGCGTTATACTCTGCCGCCTGAATTTCACTAACGGACTACAAGGACTCGCCCATGAAAGCGTTCGGCAAAATCCTGGGACTGGGGCTTCTCGGGTTGCTGCTGATCATCGTGGCGCTGGGCTTCGCCCTGACCCACCTCTTTGATCCCAACGACTACAAAGACGAGATTCGCCAGCTGGCACGCGACAAGGCTAACGTCGAACTGACACTCGACGGGGATATCGGCTGGAGCCTGTTCCCGTGGCTAGGCCTGGAGCTGCATGAGGCCAGCATTGCCACCCTGGCCAAACCCAAGGAACCGTTCGCCGACCTGCAAATGCTCGGCCTGTCCGTGCGTGTGCTGCCGCTGCTGCGCCGCGAAGTGCAGATGAGCGACGTACGCGTCGAGGGCCTGAACCTGACCCTGGCCCGTGACGAACACGGCCACGGCAACTGGGAAGACATCGGCAAACCGCTGCCTGCGCAAAACGGCACCCCAGCCGATGCACAGGCCAATGCCACCGTTCAGGCACCCGCTGATCAGAAGCCGGCACCTGCCGAAGGCAACGAGCGTGCCGTCAAGCTGGACATCGACAGCCTGACCGTGAACAACGCCCGCGTGCAGTACACCGATGCCAAGACCGGCCAAAGCTATAGCGCCGAAAGCATCCAGCTAAGCACGGGCCCGGTCCACGAAGGCGCCAACATTCCGCTCAAGGCCAGCGCCTTCATCAGCGCCAGCGAGCCGAACATCAAAGCCCGCACCGAACTGGCCGGCGAGCTGCGCTTCGACCGCAAGCTCAAGCGCTACAACTTCGAAGACATGCGCCTTTCGGGCGAAACCTCGGGTGAACCCACCGGCGGCAAGACCGTGACATTCGCCGCCCAAGGCCAGCTGCTGGTCGACCTGGCTGCCAATGTCGCCTCCTGGAACGGCCTGAAAGTCTCGGCCAACCAGCTACGCGCCCTGGGCGAGCTGAACCTGCGTGATCTGGACAAGGCGCCACAACTGAGCGGCGGCCTTTCCATCGCCCAGTTCAACCTGCGCACCTTCCTCGACAGCATTGGCCGCCCGCTGCCGGCTACCAACGACCCGGCGGCCTTCGCCAAGCTGGAGCTGGTCACCCGCCTGCAGGGCACGCCCAACAGCCTGGCGCTGGAAGACCTGGCCGTGAAGCTGGACGACAGCACCTTCAGCGGCCGCGTGGCCGTGGAAGACTTCGCCAAGCAGGCCCTGCGCCTGCAGCTCAAGGGCGATGCCTTTGACGCCGACCGCTACTTCCCCGCCAAGAGCGAAGAAGCCAAGGGCGCCACCGCTGCACGCCAGGCCGAGGTAAAGCAGCAAGAGGCCAGCGCCGTAGCCGGTGCGGGTACCACGCCACTGCCAAATGCCCCGACCCAAGTGGCCTGGAGCGACGACAAGTTGCTGCCCGTCGACCGCCTGCGGGCCCTGGACCTGCAGGCCGACCTGGCCTTCGGTTCGCTGACCCTGGACAAACTGCCGATCGAAGACGCCCAGCTCAAAGCCATCGGCCAGGGCGGCCTGCTGACCCTGCAAACCCTGCGCGGCGAGCTGTACAACGGCACCTTCGAAGCCAAGGGCACGGTCGACGTACGCCCTGCCGTCCCGCAACTGGGTGTGAACACCAACATCCAGCGGGTGCCGGTGGAACACTTCATCAAGACCGAAGGCAAGGAGCAGGCCCCCCCTGTGAAGGGCCTGCTGACCCTGACCAGTGATCTGACCGCCACCGGCAACAGCCAGAAGGCACTGGTCGACACCCTTAACGGCAGCGCAAACTTCACCATCAACGATGGCGTGCTGGTCAACGCCAACCTGGAGCAGCAGCTGTGCCAGGCCATCGCCACGCTCAACCGCAAGACCCTGAGCGGCGAGCCACGGGGCAAGGACACCCCGTTCCAGGAGCTGCGCGGCAGCCTGGTGGTGCGCAATGGCGTCGCCAGCAACCCCGACCTCAAGGCACGCATCCCGGGCCTGACCGTGAACGGTAACGGCGACCTCGACCTGCGGGTGCTGGGCATGGACTACAACGTGGGTGTGATCGTCGAAGGCGACCAGCGCGCCATGCCGGACCCAGCCTGCCAGGTCAACGAACGCTACGTTGGCGTTGAAGTGCCGCTGCGCTGCCGTGGCCCGCTGGAACTTGGCGCCAAGGCCTGTCGCCTGGATCAGAACGGCTTGGGCAAGGTCGCGGCCAAGCTGGCCGGCAACCGCCTGAAAGACAAGATTGACGAAAAGCTTGATGAAAAACTCGGAGACAAAGTGAGCCCGGAAGTGAAAGACGCGCTCAAGGGGCTGTTCAAGCGATGAGCCCCGAGCAGTTCTCCAGCGCTGTGCTGGATTGGTATGACGAGCACGGCCGGCACGATCTGCCCTGGCAACAGGGCATCACCCCGTACCGGGTGTGGGTGTCGGAAATCATGTTGCAGCAGACCCAGGTCAGCACCGTGCTCAACTACTTCGACCGCTTCATGCAGGCCCTGCCGACCGTGCAGGCCCTGGCCGAAGCGCCGGAGGACGAAGTGCTGCACCTGTGGACGGGGCTGGGCTATTACACCCGTGCACGCAACCTGCAAAAGGCCGCCAGGATCGTCGTCGAGCAACACGGCGGGGAATTCCCACGCAGTGTCGAGCAGCTCACCGAACTGCCCGGCATCGGTCGTTCCACCGCAGGCGCCATCGCCAGCATCAGCATGGGCATCCGCGCGCCGATCCTCGACGGCAACGTCAAGCGCGTACTGGCCCGCTACACCGCCCAGGCGGGCTACCCCGGCGAACCCAAGGTGGCCAACCAGCTGTGGGCCACGGCCGAGCGCTTTACCCCACACCAGCGCGCCAACCACTACACCCAGGCAATGATGGACATGGGCGCCACGCTGTGCACGCGCAGCAAGCCCAGCTGCCTGATCTGCCCGCTGCAGCGCGGCTGCGAAGCGCACCTGCACGGTGAAGAAACCCGCTACCCCGAGCCCAAGCCGCGCAAGGCACTGCCGCAGCGGCGCACGCTCATGCCACTGCTGGCCAACCACGAAGGCGCCATCCTGCTGTACCGCCGCCCCTCCAGCGGGCTGTGGGGGGGGTTGTGGAGCCTGCCGGAACTGGACGACATCACCCAGCTCGATGACCTGGCCTACCAGCATGGCCTGCGCCTGGCTGACAGCCGCGCCATGGACGGCCTGACCCACACATTCAGCCACTTTCAGCTGGCCATCGAGCCCTGGCTGGTGCGCGTCGACTCGGTCGGCCAGCACATGGCCGAGGCCGACTGGCTCTGGTATAACCTCGCCACCCCGCCGCGCCTTGGCCTTGCCGCCCCGGTGAAAAAGCTGCTTAAACGCGCGGCCGACGAACTGATTGCAGGAGACGCCCGATGACCCGCACCGTGATGTGCCGCAAGTACCAAGAAGAACTGCCAGGCCTGGAACGCCCGCCCTACCCAGGCGCCAAGGGCCAGGACATCTTCGAACACATCTCGCAGAAGGCCTGGGCCGACTGGCAGAAGCACCAGACCATGCTGATCAACGAAAAGCGCCTGAACATGATGAACGCCGAGGACCGCAAATTCCTCCAGGCCGAGATGGACAAGTTTTTCGCCGGCGAAGAATACGCGCAGGCGGAAGGCTACGTTCCACCGGCTGAATGACCCCAAAAATCGTAAGCGACGGAATTAATTTAAAATTTTTTCAAAAAGTCGTTGACGAGCGGTCCGGAAATCTATTTAATTCACCTCGTCGCCCAGATAGCTCAGTCGGTAGAGCAGAGGATTGAAAATCCTCGTGTCGGCGGTTCGACTCCGTCTCTGGGCACCACCTTCAAGCTTCTGGTGGTTGCAAAGTTACCCGAAGCGACAACAAGAAACCCGCCTAGTGCGGGTTTTTTGTTGTCTACAATTTCTGCTCATTGACCAGCATCAAATAGCCAGCATTCGCCCACCTTCAGAATCAGAGACGGACATCCGAATCGATCAGCAAGGACCTCCATGAGCGAAGAATCTCCCCTCCTGCTCCCCGCCCCTAGCGAACCCGCCACCAATCCAGTCCGCACCCGGCGCCCACGCCAGCGCAAGCCGGAACCGACGATCACCACCATCAGCCAGCAACCCGCCGCACTGGAAGTGGCCACCGCCCCCAAGGGCAGCAACGAAGACAGCACCTCGGCGCGCCTGCCGGCGAGCTACCCCTACCGCACCCGCCTGCGACGCCAGGACTACGAAAAATCCAAGCATGCGCTGCAGATCGAGTTGCTGAAGGTGCAAAGCTGGGTGAAGGAAACCGGCCAGCGCGTGGTGATCCTGTTCGAAGGGCGCGATGCCGCAGGCAAGGGCGGCACGATCAAGCGCTTCATGGAACACCTCAACCCACGCGGCGCACGCATCGTTGCCCTGGAGAAGCCCTCCGAACAGGAACAGGGCCAGTGGTATTTCCAGCGTTACATCCAGCACCTGCCCACCGCAGGTGAAATGGTGTTCTTCGATCGCTCCTGGTACAACCGCGCCGGGGTCGAGAAGGTGATGGAGTTCTGCACGCCGCTGCAGTACCTGGAGTTCATGCGCCAAGCCCCGGACCTGGAGCGTATGCTGTGCAACAGCGGCATCTTGCTGTTCAAGTACTGGTTCTCGGTAAACCGTGAAGAGCAACTACGCCGCTTCATTTCGCGCCGTGACGACCCGCTCAAGCACTGGAAGCTGTCGCCCATCGACATCAAGTCGCTGGACAAGTGGGAAGACTACACCGCGGCCAAGGAAGCGATGTTCTTCCACACCGACACCGCCGATGCGCCGTGGACGGTGATCAAGTCCGATGACAAGAAGCGCGCGCGGATCAACTGCATCCGCCACTTCCTGCATTCGCTGGACTACCCGGGCAAGGACCACAGCGTGGCCCACGCCCCGGATGCGCTGCTGGTCGGCAAGGCATCGCGCGGGTTCGAAGAGGATGAGCCGGCTCCACTGGCGAGTTGAAACGCCGAGGCAGCTGCGCTTCAATACGCGCAATTTCCGCCCCCCAAGGATTCACCCCATGGCCACCCCTACCAAGCAACAGAAACGCGCCAAGCGCGCCGCCAGCAAGGCCAAGCAGAACCGCATGGTACGCAGCGGCCAGGCGGTCAAGGCCAGTGCCGGTGACAGCGCCAGCGTCGAGCAGGTGTACAAGAAGGCCATGGAATCGGGCAGCTACGACGCCATGTTCAACAAGATGAAGGAAGCCCAGGAGGGCGGCCTGGTACCGATGATTTCGGTGTTCCTGGTAGACCCGCTGCTGGCCCTGGTGCTCAAAGGACACAAGGAAGAACACGCCACCGACTACATCGTGCTGGTGTTCAACGCCTACCGCAAATGGCTGGACGGCGCTGATGAAGAGGCCACCATGGCCTGGCTGGAGAGCGATGAGTTCCAGGAGGCTTATATCGCCGCTTCCGAGCTGGTGGCCAAGCAGCAGCAACAGCAGAAACAGTTTGGCTGACAGAGCCATGTAACCTGCCCGCGAAAGGGCCGGCACAGGCAACAAAAAAGGCCGCGCCCTTCACAGGGCGCGGCCTTTTCGTTACAGCCAGCGCAAATCAGTTATCCAGCGCCACCCGCCCGGCAGCTTCACGCTTGCGGTGCACCAGCAAGCCAGCCGCTACCACACCAATGCTCAGCAGCGCAGTCGCGATGATCTCCGCACGGTGGTCTTCACGCAGCGCCATCACCACCAGAATGGCAACGATGAAGGCAATGGTCGCCCAGGTCAGGCCCGGGAACAGCCACATCTTGAAGGTAATTTTCTCGCCGCGGGCTTCACGCTGGGCACGCATGCGCAGTTGCGACACGGCAATCACCAGGTACACCAGCAGCGCAATGGCACCCGAGCTGGCCAGCAGGAACTCGAACACCTGGGCCGGTGCCACGAAGTTGGCGAACACACAGAGGAACGCCGCTGCAGTGGACAGCAATACCGCCACATGCGGGGTCGCCGACTTGGTGGTGCGCTGGGCGATGGCCGGGGCGTCGCCACGCTTGCTCAGCGAGAACAGCATGCGCGAAGACGTGTACAGCGCCGAGTTCAGGCAGCTGGTAACGGCAATCAGCACGACGATGTCGACGATCAGCTTGGCATTCGGCACGCCAATGCGGCTCAGCACGGTCTGATAGGAGCCCGTTTCAGCCAAGGCCGGGTCGTTCCACGGCACCAGGGCCACCACCAGGAAAATAGACACCAGGTAGAACAGGCAGATACGCCAGATCACCGAGTTGGTGGCGCGGCTGATCTGCTTGCCCGGGTCCTTCGACTCGGCAGCGGCGATGGTGACAATTTCAGTACCCATGAACGAGAACATGGTGGTCAGCATGGCTGCCAGCACCGCGCCCAAGCCGTTGGGCATGAAGCCTTGGGTATCGAACAGGTGGCTGGCACCGCTCACCTGGCTGCTTGGCACGAAGCCGAACATGGCTGCACAACCTACGGCGATGAAGCCGATGATCGCCAGCACCTTGAGCAGGGCGAACCAGAACTCGAACTCGCCGTAGTTCTTCACGCTGCACAGGTTGGTCAGGGTCAGCGCCAGGGTAATGATGAGGGAAAACGCCCACAGGTCGACCGCAGGGAACCAGGCGTGCAGGATGGCAGCGGCGGCGTTGGCCTCCAGCGGAATCACCAGCACCCAGAACCACCAGTACAGCCAGCCAATGGTGAAACCGGCCCAACGCCCGATGGCGCGGTCGGCGTATGTAGAGAACGAACCGGTGTCTGGCGAAGCGACCGCCATTTCACCCAGCATGCGCATCACCAGCACAACCAGCGTACCGGCAGCGGCATAAGCCAGCAGCACGGCCGGGCCGGCCGCTGCGATGGCGTGGCCGGAGCCTACGAACAGGCCGGCACCGATGACGCCAGCGATGGACAGCATGGTGACATGCCGTTGTTTGAGCCCCTGAGCGAGGTCATTGGAATTGTTACCGCTCATTGAAACTACCTTTGTAAGGAGTGGACCACTCCGACTGCGGGTACGGAGCGCGCCAAGGGTTGACCTAGGCGTCGCTGCAATCGGCGGTTTCCTACTGGCAATAAGCACGCCATGTGCTGAATGCATTCGTCAGAAAATTCTGGAGGCCTTTTAGGACAAGGTTTGGAGGGCTTTCGGCCAGGGGCTGACCGAAAGACCGCCAAATCATCGGATTACTGAAATACCCACTTACAAACGCACCAAAGGTGCTCCACGGTAACACCTGTGCACCGCCGCAATGCAAAAAAGTGCAACCCACGGGTACAACCTGACGAACGCATGACGCCTTCGCGGGTAAACCCGCGCATGCTAGCTGAAGGTAGGGTTTACCCCTTGAATGGACCAAAACCGCTTCCATGAGCGGGCCAAAGCTGGCACCATCGCGCCTTTTTTCATCAAGGCTCTGGTGCTGGGCGACACCTTCGCGGACATCTGCGCGACGTTACGCTGTAGCGATGCGACAAACTGCCCCACCAGTGCCCACAGTCCCCGGCGACCCTGTTGGCCGTCATAATGCCGCTATGCTAGCTTGGCGCACGCCAGGAAGGCCGCCAACAGCTGGGAACGCACCCGAACACATGAGGACCGCACATGGCTCAGGCCACGCCCGCGCTGGAAATCCGCAATCTGCACAAACGCTACGGCGAGCAGGAAATTCTCAAGGGCATTTCGCTGACCGCACGCGACGGTGACGTGATCTCCATCCTGGGGTCGTCCGGCTCCGGCAAGTCCACCTTGCTGCGCTGCATCAACCTGCTCGAGAACCCACACCAGGGCGAAATCCTGGTTGCCGGCGAAGCCCTCAAGCTCAAGGCCGCCAAGAACGGCGACCTGATCGCAGCCGACAATCGCCAGATCAACCGCCTGCGTAGCGAAATCGGCTTTGTCTTCCAGAACTTCAACCTGTGGCCGCACATGTCGATCCTCGACAACATCATCGAGGCGCCACGCCGCGTGCTCGGCCAGAGCAAGGCCGAGGCCATCGAGGCCGCCGAAGCGCTGCTGAACAAGGTTGGCATCTACGACAAACGCCACAGCTACCCCGCCCAGCTTTCCGGTGGCCAGCAACAGCGCGCCGCCATTGCCCGTACCCTGGCCATGAAGCCCAAGGTCATCCTGTTCGACGAGCCAACCTCGGCACTCGATCCGGAAATGGTCCAGGAAGTGCTTAACGTTATCCGCGCACTGGCCGAAGAAGGCCGTACCATGCTGCTGGTAACGCACGAGATGAGCTTTGCCCGCCATGTGTCCAGTGAAGTCGTCTTCCTGCACCAGGGCCTGGTAGAAGAGCAGGGATCGCCGCAACAGGTCTTCGAAAACCCGACCTCGGCGCGTTGCAAGCAATTCATGTCCAGCCACCGCTAACGGAGCAATACATGCACACTTACAAGAAGTTCCTCCTGGCAGCTGCTGCCACGCTGGTGATGTCGGCAAACGCCATGGCCGCAGAAAAACTGCGCATGGGCATCGAAGCCGCCTACCCACCGTTCAACAACAAGGATGCCAGCGGTAACGTGGTCGGCTTCGACAAAGACATCGGCGACGCCCTGTGCGCCAAGATGAAAGTCGAGTGCTCGGTCGTCACCTCCGACTGGGACGGCATCATCCCGGCCCTGAACGCCAAGAAGTTCGACTTCCTGGTGTCGTCGCTGTCGATCACCGACGAGCGCAAGCAGGCCGTGGACTTCACCGAGCCGTACTACTCCAACAAGCTGCAGTTCATTGCGCCAAAAAACGTCGACTTCAAGACTGACAAAGAGTCGCTGAAGGGCAAGGTCATCGGCACCCAGCGCGCCACCCTGGCCGGTACCTACCTGGAAGACAACTTCAAAGGCGTCGACATCAAGCTGTACGACACCCAGGAAAACGCCTACCTGGACCTGGTGTCCGGCCGCATCGACGGCATCCTGGCCGACAAGTACGTGCAATACGAGTGGCTGAAGAGCAAAGACGGCTCGAACTTCGAGTTCAAGGGTGAGCCGGTGATGGACAGCGACAAGATCGGCATTGCCGTGCGCAAAGGTGACACCAAGCTGCGCGACGACCTGAACAAAGCCCTGGCCGAAATCAAGGCCGACGGCACGTACAAGAAGATCAACGACAAGTACTTCCCGTTCAGCATCGAATGACCCGCCCTGACCGGCGCGCCCCCGTGGCGCGCCAGTCCCTAATATGACCTGCCCATGAATATCGACCTGCACGGATTCGGTCCGGCCATGATGGCCGGCACCCTGATGACCGTAAAACTGGCGCTTTGCGCCTTGCTGCTGGGGCTGGTGCTGGGCCTGCTCGGCGCCCTGGCCAAAACCTCCTCGGTCAAGCCACTGCAATGGCTTGGCGGTTTCTACTCGACCCTGGTTCGTGGCGTGCCCGAACTGCTGTGGGTTCTGCTTATCTATTTCGGCACCGTCGGGTTGATGAACGCCCTCGGCGAGGCCTTGAACCTGCCGGGCCTTGAGCTGAGTGCCTTCGCGGCGGGCGTGATCGCCCTCGGCCTGTGTTTCGGCGCCTACGCCACCGAAGTGTTCCGTGGCGCCATCCTGGCAATCCCCAAGGGCCACCGTGAAGCCGGCCTGGCGCTGGGCCTGTCCAAGGGCCGCATCCTCTCGCGGATCATTTTGCCGCAGATGTGGCGGATCGCCCTGCCCGGCCTTGGCAACCTGTTCATGATCCTGATGAAGGACACCGCGCTGGTGTCGGTGATCGGCCTGGAAGAAATCATGCGCCACGCGCAAATCGGCGTGACCGTAACCAAAGAGCCGTTCACCTTCTACATGGTGGCGGCCTGCATCTATCTGAGCCTGACCGTCATCGCCATGACCGGCATGCACTTCATGGAAAAACGTGCCGCTCGCGGCTTTGCGAGGGCCGAATAATGAATTGGGAAGTCATCTTCAAATGGCTGCCACGCCTGGCCGAGGGCGCGGTCCTGACCCTGGAGCTGGTGGCCATTGCGGTGGTTGCCGGGTTGATCCTGGCCATCCCGCTGGGCATCGCCCGCTCCTCGCGCCACTGGTACGTGCGCGCTGTGCCGTTCAGCTACATCTTCTTCTTCCGCGGCACGCCGCTGCTGGTGCAGTTGTTCCTGGTCTACTACGGCCTGGCGCAGTTCGATGCCGTGCGTTCGAGTTCGCTGTGGCCGTACCTGCGCGATCCGTTCTGGTGCACGGTGTTGACCATGACCCTGCACACTGCCGCCTACATCGCCGAGATCCTGCGCGGCGCGCTGCAATCGATCCCCAAAGGTGAGATCGAAGCGGCACGGGCGCTGGGCATGTCGCGTGGCAAGGCACTGTTCTACATCATGCTGCCGCGTGCTGCGCGCATCGGCCTGCCGGCGTACAGCAACGAAGTGATCCTGATGCTCAAGGCCAGTGCCCTGGCCAGTACCGTAACCCTGCTGGAACTGACCGGCATGGCCCGTACCATCATCGCCCGCACCTACCTGCCGGTGGAGATCTTCTTTGCCGCAGGCGTGTTCTACTTGGTGATCTCGTTCTTGCTGGTGCAAGGTTTCAAGCTGCTGGAGCGCTGGTTGCGCGTGGATGCCTGCCAAGGGCGCTGACATCTCCTGGCCTCTTCGCGGGCGTGCCCGCGAAGAGGCCCTAAAAACCAACACACATTCCCCCATGCCCAGCCACCTCCACAGCCACCACCTAAGCACCCGCTTCCAGGCCCTCGACCAGTTCCTGATCGAGCACCAACAGCTGTGGAAACCCCGCCCCTTCACCACCTTACAGCTGGACTGGGAAACCACCCACCCCGAGCTGGCCACCCGCCTGCGCCACTGCTCACTGGCCGACGCCGAAACCGATAGCGCGGCTGATGCCTTGCCCGCCCCTTTCCCACAACTGGCCCAGCAAGCCCAACAGCTAGCCACCCTCGGCCACCTCCCGGCAACCGACCTGCCCCCCGCCGCCCACCGCCTGGACGTTGCAGTCCCCGGCCGCAAATGGCAGCAGATCGAAGCCTTCGCCAGCCACCTGGCCTTCCACCACCAACCCCGCCACTGGCTGGACTGGTGCTCCGGCAAAGGCCACCTCGGCCGCCGCCTGTTGCAACCCGGCCAGCAGCTGACCTGCCTGGAGTACGATGCCGAACTGGTCGCCGCCGGCCAGGCCCTGAGCGCGCACCACCACTTACCGGCGCAGCATGTGCATCAGGATGTAATGGCCAGCGACAGCGCACGCCACCTGGCGGGTGAAAAAAGCGTGGTGGCCCTGCACGCCTGCGGCGACCTGCATGTACGCCTGATGCAACTGGCCAGCCAGCAAGGTTGCCGGCAATTGGCGATAGCCCCTTGCTGCTACAACCGCATTGCAGTGCAGCACTACCAGCCGTTATCCACAGCCGCGCAAGCGTCCGGCCTGCAGCTGTCGCTGGACGATCTGGGCCTGCCCCTGAGTGAAACCGTTACCGCCGGGGCTCGCGTGCGGCGCCAACGTGACATCTCGATGGCCCGGCGCCTGGGCTTCGACCTGCTACAACGCCAGCAACGCCAGCGCGACGAATACCTGCCTACACCGTCGCTGCCGGTAGCCTGGCTGGAAAAGCCCTTCGAGCAGTACTGCCGCGACCTGGCCGAACTCAAGCAACTGCCCTTGAACGGCAACCCGGACTGGGCCGCTCTGGAAGCCGCCGGCTGGCAACGCCTGGCCGAAGTACGCAACCTGGAGCGCGTGCGCAACCTGTTCCGTCGGCCATTGGAGGTGTGGCTGGTGCTCGATCGCGCCCTGTTCCTCGAAGAACAAGGCTACAACGTGCGCCTGGGCCTGTTCTGCGACTATCCGCTGACCCCACGCAACCTGCTCATCCTCGCAGAGCGCGACCGTTAGCCACAGCACAACCTGTGGATAACTCTGTGAACAAGCTTGTGATTACCTGTTGGATCCCAACGCTATTTCAAGCGCTTGGCTTATTCCTGCTTGCGCGTCCAGCCCAGTAAAAACAGGCGTTTGCGCAAAGACCAGCGGCGCAGCAATCCGGCATGCCTTTCGCGCAAGGCGCTAATGCCACTTGTGCATAAACATTTCTTGTGGTTGCGACTAGAGCTGCATGCACGGTCTTTTGTAGGAGCGGCCTTGCGCCGCGAAAGGGCCGCAAGTCGGCCCCATCAATCTCACATTTTCAATGCGATTTATTCTTGGCAATCTCGATATCGTTCATCAGCGCCTTGGCCATATCGCACAAGTAATCAGCCGCCCCCAGCAATTTATGGTCATCCTCCATATCCCCCTCGCGCACCAGGTGCTTGATGTAGCCCATCAGGATCGAAACATGCTCATAGGCCGCATCGACCGGGATGCCGGGCTGTACGCGTAGCAGGTTGAGGGAGGGGTTACCGGCTGCGAGGAAGGTTTCCACGCCTGCGGTGGTGATTGGCTTTGGGCTGCTGGGATCAGTATCGATCGTTTTCAATTTTCAAACTCCCTAGTTCAGAGGAGTTGCCGTGTTCATTCTTTCTCACGGAACAAAGGCGGCAACCGTGCACGAGGTGAGAAACCGAGTGAACATAGGAAGCCCGGCCAGACCAAGGTCTGCCCGCGCACGGTCGCCATTACGCAGCCGATACGTTCAAAGTCGGGTTCTCACACCCGGTCGCCAGAGCGACCCGAAAACGGTATCCGTGAGCCACTTCCCCGACAACAGCGATACTTCGGCGGCGCGCGTAGGATACTTCCTAAGCAGCCAAACCCTGAAGCGCCTGGCCCCATGGTTCAGAATTACCTTACACAGATTGCAGCCGCTTACGCGGCCCTTGCGGGAACGGGCTCACCCGCGAAAAGGCCCTGACAGGCAACACAAGGCTAATACCCCGCCCTCGCAACCGTGTATGATCCCTCCCCCAAATCCTTAAAAAGTGACGTCGCGCGCTGCCCGCCAGCCCCGCGACCTTCTGGCGTTGCGCCAGAACCGACAGTGGACCAACGGACCTGACCATCGTGACCCAAGCCAAACCCCTCGCCTTGCTAACCCTCGCCCTGGCCCTGACCGGCTGCGCCAGCGGCAACGCGCCCCACGCCAACAGCAACCTGGGCTGGAACCACCCCGGCATGCAACTGGGCGGCGACAACGGCCTGCCCCTGCGCACCGAAAGCCCCTGCCGCAAGCGCGGCTGCGACAACGACAAGCTGTTCTTCAACCCGGGCAAAAGCGAGCCGAGCGTTACCACGATCCACCGCGGCTGGTAGGAAAATTCTCCTTTTGGGCCGGTGACTTAGGTCTTTTGCGAACATTCGCAACGAAGTGGTTTACAGGCGCCAAACGATCGTTATAATGACGCCCCATTGCCGGTATAGCTCAGATGGTAGAGCAACTGACTTGTAATCAGTAGGTCCCGGGTTCGATTCCTGGTGCCGGCACCATACGCAGTACTCAAAAGGCTCACCGAAAGGTGGGCCTTTTTTGTTTTCCGTGTCCCAAATACCTTGAAGCCAGCGCGATCGGTGTGGGAGCGGGCTTGCCTGCGATGGGCTGCGCAGCGGCCCCGGCAATCTCAAGAAAGCAAATTTTCTGGGCAACAGTGCAGCTCAAAAAACAGACACGCCTTCAAACAGAAACGCTTTGACTCTCCAATCGCGCCCCGCTACGATTTATCTTAAATTTTAGATAATTCAACTGAGGCAAGCCAATGGCGCTTCAATTCCACGAGAGCCCTTTCCACGTCACCCACGATGCGGAAACAGCCAGCAAGATGGCCTTGAAGATGGACCTGTCCATCTTTATCACAGACTGCATCAAGAAAATGGGCCTCAAGCAGCACGAGGCCGCAGCCAGGCTCAACGTGGCACAGTCACGGGTGTCCGAGCTGGCCAATGGCAAGATCGAGAAATTCACGCTGGACGCCATGATGGATATGCTAGACAAGCTCGGCTTCCGCACCAGCCTTGTCTTGCCCTCGAACGATGCGGGCGCCCTTCCCCAGATTGTCATCTCGCAAGCGCAAGGCAGCTAAACCCTGTACCCCATTTTTCTCAGCTCCAGCTTCAGCTCCTTCAACCGGTCTTCAGCGACCTGCATCGCATGCCGGTCAGAGCGGTTGGTCGTTTTCACGAACGAATGCAGCACAACGACCATATCTGCGTACTTGGCTACGTACACGCATCTGAATGCCGGGCTGCCATTGATGATGAGCTCAATCGCCCCCGCGCCCACCGAGTCAGTCAGTGACTTGATCGGCCGCTCAGGGTCCTGCCCGTACTGAATGCGCCGCAGGTCCTTGCCAAAGTCGTCCTGCACATCCTGTGGCAGGTCCTTGTACTCACGCTCAGCTGCAGCACTCACAAACGCAAACTTTCTCACAGCGGTATCCAGAAAAGATCACCAGAGATGTGGAGGCATGGATGCCAAAGGCTAGGGAATGTAGCGCAGTTGCATACGCCTGACGGGTGCAAAAATGTTTCTGGATTTCGCCCGTTGGACCGTGAAAACCGATGTCCGAGAACACGGGGAATGCCGCGCTCAGGACGATGGGCTACGACACCAAGGTGAATATCTGCGGCCACGGGTTCCGAACCATGGCGTGCAGTGTGCTGGTCGAGTCCGGGCTGTGGTCGGAGACGGCTATCGAGCGGCAGATGAGCCACAAGGAACGCAACAACGTGCGCGCCGCCTATACCCACAAGGCCGAGTTCCTCGAAGAGCGCCGGATGATCATGACCTGGTGGAGCCGGTTTCTAGAGGCAAACCGCGAGGACCATGTGACGCCGCATGAGTTTGCCAAGCAGACGGACGAGAACGTCACGCGCCTTCGCAGTGCCAAAAGGACCGAGTAGCCCGCCGCACCACCACCTCAAACTCGCTGTGAAGTTACCCACAGCACCGCATGAAGCTCCTCCGCGCGGGTCCTTTCAAACGGGGCTGCAAAGCCGCCCCGTTTGAAAGGACCATACCTAAGAAAAAAACTGCTGGCACAGCTTACGTCTGTGGAAAACCACTGATGTCCACTGGGTGATAGTTTTATCCACAGGCGCTAAATCCCTGAAATCGCTTGGCTTGACGAACATTGTCCACAGGCGTAGACCGGGAGTGGCAAACGCTGTCGATGACAGCACCCCAGGTGACCCGAACCTTAAAGGTCACGCCGCTCCCGCGGTGGTTCTTCCCAAGGGCGATTCGCATCCGGCAGCTCGCCCGGTCACTACCCATGTGATGGATGCTCTTACACATATAGCGCTCGTGCGCCAGATACACCGTACCTCGCTGCCCTGCAGCAACCTATCCGCTTGGCCGAATCCTGCGCCAACCTGTGCCCGTCTCTTTCTCAGGAAAGAGACGGGCACTTCTACCACTGCTGCAGCCCTGATCGCACATGGCTTTGCGGCATTCCCCCTCGTGACAATCGGCGTGACAAACGCCGATGTCACCAGCAACAGCGCTGTAGATGATGGTGCCGCAGACCAAGGAATGGACTGCACCTGACTGACAGTCAGGTATGCCCCGGTCATCGCATTGCTGCTTGCACATGGCTCAGGATCTTCAGGCGCTGATCTCGTCAGCCAGTGCTGCCTCCACCCGCCCACCGGCAACGGTGTACAGGAGGCCAGATCATGAGATGCCCTTGCTCCCGGACGTAAGGAGCCGCCAGTCCCGCGAAGAGGACATTCCCCACAGGTCGCAGGGGCCTTGATCCCTGATAACACTCAACATTCTTGGCGGGATGACGTGGGGCCAGGATTGGAAATCGGAAGATGAGGTGACCGACATGGCATTGGTAGGTAGGCGGGATGGCCGCAATTTTGGGTATGGCAGGCAACTGAGCTACGCAGGGCCACAAGCGCTGAAAGACATGTTCGGCGGAGGCCACTACGGCACGGTCAAGGCGCACTGTGATCGGTGGCAGGCATTCGTGAAGTGGTGCCGCTCCGAACATGGGCCCGGTATCAATGACGCGCGACAAATCGATCGAAAGGTGTTGGCCGCCTATGCGGCTTATCTGCGCGGTGCGGTTGAGCGCGGTGACCTCGCCATCAGCACCGTACAAAACCGCCTATCCAGTGTTGACAGGACCATGGCTGCGCTTCGCGGTGATCAGCTTGTGAAACTGCCAAGTCCGAGCAAGGCGTTGGCTATGCAGCGCACCGGGGCTCGTCACTCGGTTCCGCAGGGCCAAGACCGCGAACAGATTAAGCAGATCGTCGACACACTTTGTAGTCGTGATCAGCTGCGAGCCGCAGCGATCGTTCTATTGGCACGAGCCACCGGCATGCGCTTGCGTGAGGCCATCTTGGCTAATCTGCCACGACTAACCCGTGAGGCTCGCGAACTAGGTAGGATTAACATTCAGGATGGCACTAAAGGCGGCCGCGCCGGCGCCTCGGCGTCACGCTGGGTTACTGTGGATGATCATATTCGTGGTGCGCTTGGATTTACACAGCAGGTCTCTCCTGCCGGTAGCCGCAACCTGGTTGCACCAAGCGAAAGTTACCTACATGTTTTGCAGAAAATCGTCCGCCCTGCGCGGAACATCCTGCATACACACAGCCTCAAGGGCTTCCATGAGTTACGAGCGGCCTACGCATGTGAACGCTATGAGCAAATCACCCAGCACCCCGCGCCTATCAACGGCGGCCGATGTTGCCGGATAGATAGGCATCTTGATCGTCAGGCCCGTAGACAAATTAGCTATGAGCTGGGACACGGTCGTACAGATGTGGCTTCCGCTTACATCGGTGATCGAGCATGAGCAAGGCATTCGACATGGAGCTATTCCTTGTAGGCGTACTGACGGGGTCACACTCCACGCGCCTGCGTCATCTCCGCCAGGCAATAGCCATTCAAGCAGCGATTGCCAAACGCTGGCACATAGACAATCCGTGGGCTTGGCAGCGAAAGCATCTTAGGTGGTTTCTGACTACGCATATAAAAACACGCTCAACCTCGACCAAATATTACTACTGGCTAACCATGAACCTGATATTAGCTCGGTTAGGCAAAGCGCAACAAACAACTAAGAAACGCGCCTCAAAAAACCTAATTGTGAGGCGCCCCCTAAAACACATTTATGCTGTTATGTTTTTTGGCAACATAGAAACAGATGCTTGAGACAAGCCTGCGCGCTTGAATTTATAGCGCATATACGTTGACACTTCCATCTCATGGTTTGACAACAAAATCTGACGATCTGAAAGCTCTACCCGTAACAAATCACTCAATGAAGCAATGTTAATTTCATCCATTGATTGTACTGGATCATCAATCAGTATGAATGGATTAAGAGCATATACCCTATTCAATGTTAGGAAAAAGGCCAAACCTAATGATGCGATTTGCCCACTACTCATAGACAGGATTGCATCATGATCAGACTTCAGCGCAGTATTGAACTTGAGTATATCTCCTTTACCGCTCACTATAAACAAACCTAATCCACGCTGATAATTCTGTATGAGTCGCCCACTATAAATATGGAACAACAGCTCTATGTCACCAATAGTCTTTTTCGCATACTGCTTCGCAGTTTCGTCCAATTGCTTCCTAAGCTTAACAATTTTTGCTTTTATTTTTTTGCCAGCTTCAATCCTAGATCTGAGCTTATCAAGCTCCGCTACTTTAGACTTGTACTCTTCGCTTTTGAATTTAGAATGAGCGGCTCTGAGATAGGATTCTTTATTTTCAAAATCCGAAATACTAAGTGAGGTTATATCTGATGCATTCAAGAATGCCATCTCTAAGCTAGATGACCAGCCTAAAGGAAGCACATCACTTTCTGGTTTTTTAGCTGTAGCAATAATCCCTTTTGCTTCATTAAACCGTAACAGCAGAGCTGCATCATCAGCCGTAAAGCTTAGATTTTTTGATACGCCATATTGTACCAACTGCAAAACCACTTCACTTATAATTGAGAACTTAGATTCTGCTGCTGTGAGAGCCTTAAAAAGAACACTATCGAAATCTTTTGCGACTAGGTCGCGCTGCTGCGTGAATGCTGTTATCTGTAAATTCAGCAAGTCCTGTATTGACCTAACTGTCTCTTCTAGCTTCTGAGCAGAAGCATCTATTTCAGATCGAATTCTTTCCGCATTATTTAAAGCGGCTTCCTCTAACGCAGCGTAAGTCGCCCATGAGAACCCACAAAATGGACAACCGGAAATTTCCAAATCTTCACATTCTTGGTGTTGTCGTAGCAACTCTGCATGAGCACTTAGTAAATTTACAAGCTTTGCGTTCTTAGCTGCACTATCAGTTTTAATTAGATCTCGCGCTTCAATGAGACTCTTTATACCAACCAAATCAGCAGTATTCTTAAGACCTTTTAGCTCTACTTCCTTTATATCTGAAGCTGGCTTTCTGAATATCAAAATATCATGATCCAGCCCAACAAGCGTCGAGTTTTTTACTTTCAGACCTTCATATCCAGCCACTTCAGAACCCAACTGAAGAGCCAGCTTTATATCGACCTCTCTTTTTAAAAACTCATCAATATTGCTATTAGCCCTTCTCTTAAGAACCTCATCAAAGTTCTGATGTATTTTAAATATATCCCGCAATTCACGTATCAGAGTTTCAATATCAGTATCATTTACAGCCGACAGAGGCTGTTCAACATCCCAACCAGGCGACGGCAGCGCGGTACTCAACCGCTTGAAGTCAACGGTATTCTCGGCATCTTGAAACTGACCACTAAGCTGTTTAATTTTTTCATTCAACTCAGCTTGGAGGTCAGTATGCTCTTTCCCAGTGTAAGATTCCGTAATAATACTTTCTAACGTGGAGCAATATGATATCTGGCTCGTTAATTTATCGGTATTAATCAGATGCTCAATACCTTTTTTTCTTTCAGTGGCGTCCGTCGAGTACAGGTACCTATTCTGCCCTTGCTCAAGATAGTTCAATAAAGAGAAATTTTTTAAGAAGTTCTCTCCGAGAATACTCTCTAGCGCTTTAGAATCAAGACTCACTCCAAATTCATTGGAGCCAATACTGTTTATTTCGTAAAGCTTAAAAATAGAAAAATTGTCAGGTGCATTATTATCCGGATTCGATAAGTCCGCTATGGTAGCAACACGAGCTAGGAAAATTGACTCCCCTGAATCTTGATTTATTAGCTCCGCTCTAATAGCGATGTCGCCTTCTTTATTTCTATTCCAGTATATGTTTTCTTCAAATTGTTTTTTGCGCGAACGCTTTGCAACTGTTGCATCATTTGTATTGATAATTCTTTGTATTACGCCAGTAAACAAAAGCTCCAACGCATCAAATATGCTAGTTTTTCCAAAACCATTCGGGCCATCCAAAGTAATCATGGAGGCAGCTCGAAAATCAATAGATGTATTTTCAAATGGCTTGAAATTTTCAATCTTGAGGCTAGATATTTTCCATTTCTTCATGAATCAGAGTCTCGATTAGTTTGTCTGCTTCAATCCCAGATGCAGAAGCATTAAAGATTCTGAGATGAAGATCGGTCAATTTTTTCTCGGCAAGTGCTTCCTCTACATAAATATCAAGCGGCTTCAGTGAGCTTTCCTTCACTGGAACCTTTACAAATGGGAGCTTTATAAAAATTCTCGCCGCGACACTATATAATGTAGGCGATAGTGGTTGATCTCGATATTCTGCAAACATCCTATCATCGACAACCATCGCTGAAACGCTTTCGAAGCTGTGCCCTTCTAACAACCTAAGCTCTTCTTCGCTGTAATAAAGAAAATATTTTTTAAAATAGTATGGATTTTCTTCAATACCAAATATCTTGCTCTCAACTCCATTAAAGTCAGCTCGACGCCTTAACTCATGCAAAATAATCAGGTCGGTATTTTTATCAAAAGCAGGATCAGATTTGAATGTTTCAGGAGCATGCAGTAGCACTAATTTATTCAGCACCTGCGGTGATGGTATTTTTCCACACTCAACCACAGCGAGGAATCGCTTCCTATCTCCACTATCCTGACTAAAATAAGTCAAAGACTTATAGTCAACATCTTCAAGACCTGCTAAAGTTTCTCCTGCCGAATGTTCTATGGTGACGTCATCTACTTTAGAATAGTCGCCGACATCAAACAAAGTAAACTCATGTTTTAAGGCAGCCTGTAGAACAATCTCTTTAATCATTCAACTTTACCCTCGCCTCTTCCCTTGAAATTATTGTTGCATCAAAGGCTTTAGTTATTTTGTTACGATCCTTACCCATCAATGAAAACTCATCTTCTACAGCATCCCGCGAAGCTCCGGTAGCTGCACAAAATCGCTCAGCGGGTGAAAAAATATTTGCTCTAGCTGCAATTAGCCATTGATATTCAACTAATATATCTATCAGCTCTGGATCGCTTTTCAGCTGTTCCATGAGATCTTCAGCAAACCTATGCTCCCGTCGAGCATTGTCTGCCGAAATTGCTGTCGGCAAATAAAAATCTCCGGCAGAGCACCTATAATAAGGCGGCTTTTGCTCACTCAGTGGTGCTTTATCTATATCGTAGATCACATCCACATAGTCATAAACACTGTTCTCACTCACGACCATTGAGGAAGATCCAAAACATAACGACTTCCACAGCCATGTAAATGGAGTATCACCCAATTCTTTAATCTGATCGTAAACATTTGCGACTTTTTGAATAACAGTTCTATCTACTGTTTTTTCCATTGTATTGGTATACCCATACAATGATTTACAAACGGCCATTCTGGCTTGGAACATCTTGTATACAATGTCGTCTTCATGGGTAGCGGCGAGGCTTAATAACTCTACAATTTTCTTACTTTTTAAAGTTTGAGTAAACGCAGCTTCTGCAGCGCTCATTAACCCATCCTGATTGCACGCATGTATATATATTACTTGAGCGGCAATATGACTCTGCAAAGCTTCGAACTTCAAATTCACTAAAAAATCACTACAAGGCAACCCTTCGGAAATCAAGTAGCTCTTAATTCTTGACTTCGTTTTCTCTTCAACATCTTGGAGATAGCAGTAAGGCAGCCCATCGTAAGTATAAAATTTAACAACATTCCCATTACTGCCAACAAAATCAGAAGCATCATCAAGGCGCGCAGATGTATGAAAATATCTTTTGGTATTCTTATCACACAACTTATGTGTGGATGCAGCTTTTTCGAGAGCCTCCCCATAAGCTGCTCTTTTATCATCTGCTAACGCTTTTACCTGATGCGTAGAAACTGCAATTCCATTTTCAATTATCGCAAAATCATCAATGCTGTCGATTTGCAACTCAAACGACATTTTATTTAGCACACATTCTATGGAATGATATAGCGCTAAATGCCCTTGGTAAATAAACCCACTCCATGTAGGCGCAGCTGTATGAGGGTGGGAGGCAGCCGATTTTGACATGCAATATGTCCTAGGCAAATTTAGAGACAGAGTCAGAAGTAAACTTCTAACTCAATAGAATATGATCTTAATTTCCGTATCCGATATTTAGACTTTTTGTTGCGCGCGCCCAGCGGCGTTATGAAAACTTCCTTGATTGTCATTTTTATGCATTCCCTTGAGCGATGTCACTATGACATCGCAGAATCTAACATACCTGTAGGTTCAAAAAAAGGGTCAGCCAGACTTCCGAACAGGGCTGCAACACTCGTTGCAAGGATAGCGATGGGGCATGCCTCACAGGGCCAGTTTCAGAGTAAGTGCCAGCCGGGCAGGGAAACAAACCTTATTCATCAAATATTAGAAGCAGGACGCCGTTCTAATTTCTAAGCGCCAAAGGGGTAGAATTAGAGATAGCGTGCTGAATAACCACAGAAAAAAACCATACTAAACATATAGTTGGCTTTCGATTCGACTCCTGGTGCCGCACCTTCCAGGTTCCATGTTAGCTTTCAAAAGCTATGGAACCCCGCTCTACTCTCAAGCCCCCCGCAACCCCCGCCGCACCTCTTTATCGGCATACATCAACTGATCCGCCGCTTTGAGCGCTGCTTGCAGCGATGTCGCAGAAGGGTCGACACTCGTAATACCAATGCTCGCGCCGGAATAATTGAAACGGCATTCATCAAATTCGTAGCTACCAATCAGCAGCGGCGCCAGCCGTCGGCGCATGGCTGAGACAGTTTGCGCCATCTCGCCTGGATGCACGGAAGCCGTCAACCCGATCACAACGAATTCGTCACCACCCCAGCGCCCAAGCTCATCCGTCGCCCGCAACCCGCCCTGAAGTCGTCGGCTGCCTTCGATCAGGAACTGGTCCCCCACCTCATGCCCGTAGGTGTCGTTGATCGCCTTGAATTCGTCGAGGTCGATAAATGCCACCAACACCCCCTGCCCCGTTCGTTTCGCCAGCGCGAAATGCCGATGCAAGGCCGCCAGAATTGCACGCCGGTTCTTCAAGCCGGTCAGCGCGTCATAGTTTGCCGCATAGCGTTCTTCCTGGCGGCGCATCAACATCTGCGCGGTCACACGGCTGGAGAGCAAGATCAGAATTAACCCCAGCGCTGCCACAGATGCCGCGGTCCAGTAGTACTGCTGGCGCATCGGCTGAAGGTGGTCAAGCGTTGCCAACGTCAGCAACTGATAGTGCGCGTCGTTCAGGGGCTGGCGCCTCACCAGGTAAGGCTGCCCGTCAATGAGCCATTGATCGGCCTGAGCCGCTCCGGTCATTGGGCGGATATCCATAGGCTCGCCCGGCTCTTCGTCGCCATCCACAGCCTTGGACATATCAGGCGGCAGCAGCGCCGCCACGTTGCGCAGCATGAACCGCTCGCTGGACGCGGTAGTCACACGCCCCTGGCGGTTTACAATCAAGGCTGTGTGACGCCCCGTGAGATAAAGGGCAATGTCCGGGGCATCGAACTTGACCGTGACAGAGCCAAGTGGCTTGCCATCGGCACCGTCAATGCGGCTGGCTACGAAATAGGAGGGTGTCTTGTTCAGGCGGGCGATGCCGAACATGGCACCACTGCCAGTGCGCAGTGCATCGATGAGGTAAGCCCTGCCCGTATAGATCTGGCCAACAATGCTGAACGACTCCGCCCAGTTACTGGCCGTCACCGTATCGTCTGAAAGGTTGTTCATGTAGATGCGGGCATAGTGGAGATCGCTGGACAATCGGTCCATGAAATCACCTACGCTTCGAACCAAAGGGTCACGGGTGAAATTCAAAGCGCGCTCTTCACGCGTGAGTGCCGCGAAACCGGGTGGATCATGGCGATACCGGGCAGCGAGCTGGATGACCTCGCTCTGACGGGCCACCATATTGGCCACACTGGCCATCTCGGTGAACAGACGGTCTACGACACGCCCCGTTATCTGGGCTTCGTATTCGGCGCCTGCCGCCAGGGTTTTAAGCTCTTCTGCCGTAAGGTGCTGCGCTATCCACACGCCCAGGCTTGCCACAAATGCCAACCAGACGAGCACAACGCCCAGCGTCACCCGGCGCATGATGGAAGGGATGTCCCTGCGTTGCCGCCGCTGCGCCGACGCGTAGCTCACGCCGTGCCTGCCGGTTGAATGGTGCTCCAAGGCAACTCCTTTTGCGATACAGCAAGGTGCATCATCGACCCTGCGATACCCCCACCAAGGCGGGGCTCGCAAGATTGTAAAACATTCACCTCAGTGTATTGGCAGAACGTCTACTTACCAGCAGGGTGGCTAAAAGAGGTTGCCCGGATACAGGGCTTTGCCGGTGTTCGCGGGACAAGCCCGCCCACAGTGATCGCACCAGCTTTCAGACTTTGTGCAAGACAGTTGCTCCCACAGGGATTGCGCATGCCTTGAGGTAAGCACTGACCCTGTGGAAGCGGGTTTACCCGCGAAGAAGCCGGCACAAGCAGCACAAGAAAGCTGCTCCCATGCATTCGGCTTGCCGGCGATGGACTGCGAAGCAGCCCCAGGCAGTATTGATCAGAACGCCGTACTAACGGTCAACGACAGGTTACGCGGGTCACCATAAATCGCCCCGGCATAGAACCCGTACTGGGTGTAGTAGTGCTTGTCGAACAGGTTGTTGGCGTTAACGCTGACGCTGGTGTCGTCGGTCAGCTGGTACTTGGCCATGGCATTCCAGATGGCATAACCGGACCAGTTCACGTCGGTAGCACCGTTGCTCACACCATTGGTGGGCTGGCCAGCCGGGCTGGAGATGGCGCGGATGTTGGTTTGCGCGGTCACACCGGCACCCAGGGTCAGGCGGTCGAGCGGGCCGCTGAGGCGGTAGGTGGTCGAGGCCTTGAACAGGTGCGATGGATCACTGCGACCGTCGCTGTCGACGCGGCGCAAGTGCAGGTAGGTGTAGCCGGCATAGACGTTCCAGTTGGGGGTCAGGGCGCCCGCGACTTCCAGGTCGATACCGTCGGTTTCCTGGCCGGAACCGGCCTTGTAGGCGTTGCCACCGGTCGGGGTGGTCAGGTCGCCGTCCAGCACCGCCTTGTTTTCCTGCTTGGTGCGGAAGTACGCCGCAGAGGCGTTCAGGCGGCCGTCGAACCACTCGCCCTTGATACCGGTTTCGTAGCTTTGACCACGAATCGGCTCCACCTTGCTGCCGCTGCTGGTTTCAGACGTTTGCGGGGTGAAGATGTCGGTATAGCTGGCGTACAGCGAGTAGTTGTCGTTGAGGTCGTACACCGCACCCAGGTAGGGGGTGACGATGCCGTTTTCTTCCTGGCTGCTACGTGCACCGGCCACGCTGCGGGTGACAGAGGAATAGTTGCTGGTGCGCACGCCGACGATCACCGACAGCGGGTCGGTGATGCTCAGGCGAGTGGCAGCGTACATGCCCTGCAAGCGCGTGGTGGTCTTGCTGTGGCGGCCGGTGCGTGAGGCGATGATGTCGTAGTCGTCATCCACGCCATTGCGCCAGTCGGTCAGCGGGAAGCCATTGTTGGCGCGGAACTGGCAGCCCAATGCAGGCGCGCTGGCCGTGCCGCCGCCAACCATGGTGCAGGTGTACTCCGGCGACCAGCCCACGGTGCGGCTGTCGTTGTAGCCGACCATGGCCTGATGGGTGCGGCCGAACAGCTGGAACGGGCCGGACAGGTCGATCTGGGCCGACTGCTGGGTGGTGTCGCTGGAGCTGTGCAGGCCGTTGAGCACGGCGCCGCTGCCGTCCTGGTCCCAGTAGCCGCCATAGGTGCCGCGTCCGGCCGAGTTGACCTTGGCCAGGCCACGGTGGTTCAGGGCTTCGGTAGTGGCCTGGGCGGCTTTCAGGTCCAGTGTCCAGTCGTTGTCGAAGCGGTGTTCCAGCGAACCGAACGCGGTGCGGGTGGTGTACTCGCCAAAGCTCCAGCTGGGTACCACGTTGGTGCTGCGTGGCAGGTCGGTCTTGCTGCCGTCGCGGTACCAGATCGGGATGTTTGCGCCCCAGCCGCCGCCTACCACCTTGTTGTACTCGTACTGGTAGCCGGCACCGAGGGTGGTGGCGTCGTCCAGGTCGAATTCGAAGTTGGCCAGTGCGGCGCGGGAACGCTCGGACTGGTTGTCGCGGAACGAGTTGGCGTCCTGCTGGGTCATCACGAAGCGCGAACGCAGGCGGCCGTCTTCGGACAGCGGCAGGTTGAGGTCGGCGCCCAGGCGGCGTTTGTCCCAACTGCCGTAGGTGGCGTAGGCGCTGCCGCCGAAGGTTTTGGTGGGGGCCTTGCGTATCAGGTTGACGGTGGCCGAGGGGTCGCCGGTGCCGCCCAGCAGGCCGTTGGCGCCGCGCACGATGTCGATGCGCTCGTACAGGTCCATGTTCAGCGCGTTGCCGCTGCCGCTGAAGTCGGAGCCGCCCTGGGTCTGCAGGCCATCGACCTTCCAGTTGCTGATCGAGTAACCACGGGCACGGTAGTCGGTACGCCCACCCACTTCGGACTTGTTGGCCGTTACACCCGGCGTGGTTTCCAGCGCTTGCTCGATGGTGTGGATGTCGCGGTCATCCATCTGCTGGCGGGTGATGGTGGTGACCGACTGTGGCGTTTGTCGCGGCGTCAGCGCCAGGCCGGTGGAGCTGCGGGTGCTCTCGACTGTGTAGCCCAGTTGGCCCGCATCGTCGGCGGGTAGCAACGCGCTGTCTTCGATCTGCGTGGCGTCCAGCTCTAGGGGTTCACTGTCGGCCGCCATGGCACCACCGCTAATGGCGACGGCGACGAAGAAGGCCAGCGGCTTGATGCGGCTACCGCTTCGGCTGATGGGGGTGAAAGCTTGCGGGATGCTCATGGGATTCATTTGGGAAGGCTTCGTATTTGCAGATGATTTTTTGTTAGGATTCTAGGGATCGGCCCTCCGGGCTCCAGACCCGACATGTACGGGGATGTAATTGAAGGTAACGAGCGCCACAGGCCCTCACCAAACAGGTGTTTTTCCGCATGAGCACGACCCTGCTGGTTGTCGACGATGACGACGAGATCCGCGAACTTCTTTGTGATTACCTGACCGATGCCGGCTACCACGTGCTGGCGGCTGTCGACGGCGAGCAAATGCGCGACCAGCTGGCCCGGCACAAAGTGGAGCTGGTGGTGCTCGACCTGATGCTGCCGGGCGAAGAGGGCCTTAGCTTGTGCCGCCAGTTGCAAGCCACCCCGGGGCTGGCGGTGATCATGCTGTCGGCCAAGGGCAGCACCCTGGACCGCATCATCGGCCTGGAAGTAGGCGCCGACGACTACCTGGCCAAGCCTTTCGAGCCGCGTGAGCTGATCGCCCGGATCAAGGCCGTGCTGCGGCGCCCGCAACGGCTGGAGCCCTCTGTCGAAGCGCCTGCCGTGGTCGATGCCCAACTGTTCGCGGGCTTCCGGCTGGAACATGTGAAGCGCCTGCTCACCCGCCCCGACGGCGAAACCCTGACCCTGCCACGCTCCGACTACCGCGTGCTGCGCGAACTGCTGGAAGCCAACAACCGGGTGGTTTCGCGCGACCAGCTGACCCGCAGTGCGTTCGGCCGCGACCACCTGCCCGATGACCGCTCGGTGGACATGTGCGTCAGCCGCCTGCGCCAACACCTGCGCCGTGCACCGACAGGTGCCGCGCAAATACTCACCATCCGCAATGAAGGCTACCTGCTGAGTATCGCCAGTAACGTGGCGGATGCCTGACATGCGCTGGCTTCGCCGCCTGTGGCCACGTACCTTGTTTGGCCAACTGCTGCTAATCATGGTCAGCGGTACGTTGGTGATCCAGCTGATGTCGAGCAGTATCTGGTTCGATGTGCGTTTCGCCCAGGTACTCGAAGCCCCCATTCGGTTGATCGCCGCACGCAGTGCACCGCTCATTGCCCAGGCCGACTGCCCCGCTGGCACGTTGCAGGTCCCCCCCCACTACCACCTGCGTTGCAGCGAAACCTTGCCCACACCAGCGCATGACGAGCGCCGCGGGCGCAGGCGTGTGGAGCTGTTGCTGCATCAGGCCCTCAAATACGAACTGGGGCATGCTCAGGACGTGCGCCTGATAAAGGTGCAGCTTACCGATGAGCTGGGCCAGCCAATCGTCTGGCGCAGCCTGTTCGGGCTGCGCACGGCCCAGGCGCATATCCAGTTCGCGGTGCCGTTGGCAGACGGCCATTGGCTGACCATCGACGGCCAGGAACTGCAAGGCTGGAGCGGCGAGTCGGCCTGGGTGCTGATCAGCGATTACCTGTTGCGGGTGTATGCACTGCGCATCGTCGCGGTGTTGCTGGTGTGCCTGATAGCCGTACGCCTGTGCTTGCGCCCCTTGCGGCGCTTGGCCGATGCCGCACGTGGCCTGGGTAGCAACCTTGAGCAAGCGCCTTTGGCACTGGATGGCCCGGAGGAAGTGCGCCAGGCTGCCCAGGCCTTCAATGCCATGCAGCAACGCCTGATTGCCATGGTCAACGACAAGGCCTATTTCCTGGCCGCCGTGTCTCACGACCTGCGTACCCCGCTGACCCGCATGCGCCTGCGCCTGGAGCGCCTGCCCGACGATGAGCACCGACAGCGTCTGCGGCAGAACATAACGCAGATGGACGACATGATCGGCCAGGTACTCGACTACCTGCGCGCAGGGGAGCAGTTGAACCTGCAGCTAGTGGACCTGGACCGGCTGGTGGCACGCCAGTGCGCCGAACTGGCTACCCCTGAAGAACCGCTACCGGTGCATGGCCAAGCGGGTCATTCACAACTCGATGCCCTGCTGCTGCAGCGCTGCCTGCAGAACTTGTTGGTGAATGCACTGCGATACGCCAAGGACGTTTCGGTCACACTGGAACGGGCTACCACGGGGGTGTTCATCCATATCGATGACCGTGGGCCAGGGATTGCGCCAGCGCTGCTAGCGACCATCACCGACCCGTTCGTGCGCGGTGAAGGGTCGCGGAACCAGGCATCCGGTGGGTATGGGTTGGGGTTGAGCATTGCCCAACGGATTGCCAACAGCCATGGGGGGGAGCTGATGCTGGCAAATCGTGAAGGCGGTGGGTTGCGGGTCAGCATACTGCTGCCCATCTAAAGGCAGACGCGGTCTTACAGGGGACCGCGAACGCTCTGGAATACGCAATCAGGTAACAGTCTTTTACCGATTACCCAGGTTTTCCCCTGCCCGCCTTTGCCTATCCTATGCCCGGTCATCCTGACTGCGATGGACCCATGAAACGCTCTCTGCCCAGCCGCTACGCCTGCCTCGCCATCTGCCTGTTGTTCACCTTCGCCAGCCTGCCACTGCTGCCCCAGCATGCCTGGCTCTGGCCACTAACGCTGATCACCGCACTGCTCAGCCTGGTCGGGCTGAACGACCTGCGCCAGAGCCACCACGCCGTGCGCCGCAACTACCCGATTCTGGGCAACATCCGCTACCTGATCGAAACCATCCGCCCGGAAATCCGCCAGTACCTGATCGAGGGTGACGACGACAAACTGCCGTTCTCCCGCTCGCAGCGCTCGCTGGTGTACGCCCGCGCCAAGAACGAAAGCGCCGAGAAAGCCTTCGGCACGCTCAACGACGCCTACAAGCCCGGCTTCGAGTTCATCAGCCATTCCATGCTGCCAGTGGCTACGCCAGACCCGGCATCGTTCCGCATCGCCATTGGCGGGCCGCAATGCCGCCTGCCTTACTCGGCCTCGATCTTCAACATCTCGGCCATGAGCTTCGGCGCACTCAGCGCCAACGCCATCGCCGCCCTTAACCGGGGTGCGCGCATGGGCCGTTTTGCCCATGACACCGGCGAAGGCAGCATCAGCCCGTACCACCGCGAACATGGCGGTGATCTGATCTGGGAGATCGGCAGCGGCTACTTCGGTTGCCGCACCGAGGACGGCCGCTTCGACCCTCGACGCTTCGCCGAACAAGCCCGCTCGCCGCAAGTGAAGATGATCGAGATCAAGCTCAGCCAAGGTGCTAAACCAGGCCACGGCGGCATCTTGCCAGGGCACAAGGTCAGCCCCGAAATTGCCGAGACCCGTGGTGTGCGCGTAGGCGAGGACTGCATCTCGCCGGCAGCGCACAGCGCCTTCCGCACACCAGTGGAATTGCTGCAGTTCGTTGCCAGCCTGCGTGAGCTGTCGGGTGGCAAACCCGTCGGCTTCAAGTTTTGCCTGGGCCACCCGTGGGAATTCATGGGCATCGCCAAGGCCATGCTGGCCACCGGCATCACCCCGGACTTCATCGTCGTGGATGGCAAGGAAGGCGGTACCGGCGCGGCACCTCGCGAGTTCAGCGACAATATGGGCGTGCCCATGCGTGAAGGCCTGATGTTCGTGCACAACACCCTGGTCGGCCTGAACCTGCGCTCCAGCATTCGCATTGGTGCGGCGGGCAAGATCGTCAGTGCCTTCGACATCGCCAGCGTACTGGCCATCGGCGCGGACTGGGTCAATTCAGCACGTGGCTTCATGTTCGCCATTGGTTGCATCCAGTCGCAGAGCTGCCACACCAACAAATGCCCGACCGGCGTGGCCACGCAAGACCCGCTGCGCCAGCGCGCCCTGGTGGTGCCAGACAAGGCCGAACGGGTAGCCAGCTTCCACCGCAACACACTGCATGCACTGGCCGAAATGCTGGCGGCGGCAGGTCTGGAACACCCCTCGGAGCTCAAGCCCAAGCACCTGGCACGGCGCATCAGCTCCAGCGAAATCGGGCTTTTCTCGGACCTGCACACCTTCCTCAAGCCGGGCGAATTGCTCAGTGGCTCGATTGAAAGCGAGTTCTATGCGCGGATGTGGCAGATGGCACGCAGTGACAGTTTTGCACCAGAAAGTGCAGACGTGATGTCCGCAGTGGCAAAACCCGTGCGGCGGAAAGAAACAGCCCCGGCATAAGCCAGGGCTGTTGATACATCAGAACAGGATCAGAAGATGCTGATCGGGTATTCAACGAATACGCGGACTTCGTTGCCGTCGTCGTTGTAACCGTTCTGCTGCACGGCGTTGTTGGTACGCACGAACGAGCTACGCAGCTTGATGGACAGGTCCTTGGCCGGGCCGTCCTGCACCACGTAACGGATCTGGTTGAAGATCTCGCGCTCTTTACCTTCGCCGAAGCCCTGCGGGTTGGCGACGTTGCGGGTGTTGATGTTGTCACCCACGACGTAGGCCAGCTTGTAGGTCAGACCCGGGATGCCGTAGGCACCGAAGTCCAGGCCATAGCCCAGCTGCCAGGAGCGCTCGTCTTCGGCGTTGAAGTCAGACCAGTACGAGTTGGCCAGGTAGATGGTCGAACCACCGTCACCCACGCCACCGGCGTTCTGGTAGAAGCCGTAGTTGTAGCCAGTGCTGCCGGTGCTGCGCTGGTGGGCGAGGGTGAACGAGTGTGCACCGTACGCGTAAGTGGCAGCCAGGCTCCAGATGGTGTTGGAGTCGCCGTTCAGGCCGGCAGCCTGGACGTACTGCTTGTCGATGTCCGACTTGTAGCCGTTGAAGTCCAGGGTCAGGGACTGGTCGCTGGCAATCGGGAAGACGTAGTTCAAGCCCAGGTAGTGCTTCTTCATCACGTCTTCGTTGTCGGCGGTGTACAGCGAAGCGGTGAAGTTGTCGGTGAACTTGTAGCTACCACCGAAGACGTTGATCGACTTCAGGCCACCACCGTCACGGCGCTCGGCACTTTTGCGCGCTTCCTGGGTGAAGCGACCGGCGTTCAGTTCCAGGCCCTGGATCTCTTTGGAGGTGATCAGGGTACCGGTGAAGCTTTCTGGCAGCAGACGCGCGTCGTCGTATTGCAGCACTGGCAGGGCCGGCATCTGGTCACCGTACTTCAGCACGGTGTTGGAGATGCGGAATTTCACTGCTGCACCGGCGCGGGCCAGGTTGTGCGGCGAGCTGGCGTTGCCTTCGGCGTTGGTGGTTTCGTGCGGCTTGAAGAAGTCGACGCCGCCGCCACCGTTGTGGCCTTTGCCGCCATCAAGGCGAACAGCGTACAGGCCGAATGCATCGACGCCGACGCCAACGGTGCCCTGGGTGAAACCGGAGTTGAAGGTGCCGATGAACGCCTGGCCCCATTCGATCTGGTCGTCGGTGCCGTGCTTCTTGTCGCGGTTGATGTAGGCGTTGCGCAGAAGGACGTTGGCGTGGCTGTCCTCGATGAAGCCCTTGCTGTCGGCCTGGTCATTGGCCTGTGCCTGGGTCGCGGCGATCATCGCCAGGGCGACCAGGCTGATCCTGGTTTTCAACATGTTGTTTTCCTTATTTCTTAATCAAAAACGCTCTGCACTATGACGCCAGGAACCAACGCCCCTTCGTAGGTTCGACGCTATGCGGATCCAGCCTGGCGGGCCTGCCGGTAAGTACACGGCGGCCCTTGGCAGCAGCTTGGCCAAGATCATGGCCAGCAGGCGTTGGCCGAATCCTAGCCGTGTGCGATTACAAATGTCAAAAACTCGTGAAATACAGGTTGATATAACCAAAATGACCGGTAGGTCTGGTGCATTTTCACGCCTCTTTGCGCTATCAGTGGGCAATTTATCTTGTGCCGGAAAAGGCCTTTTGATCGAACGGACAAATTCCCTGCGAAGGGTGATTTCGCAGCAGAGGAACCCGTTACAAAAAGACACATATGTAAAGACAAGCCTTTACAAATACCCAAGCAAGAGCAAATAGCAAGCATTACCATTCGCACCTCTTTTTTCACCTGCCCGGTCCGGATGTGCCCATGCTTGTACCCTGCCGCCTTTCCCCCCTCACGCTTGGCCTGTCGCTGCTGTTCAGCGCCAGCCTGGCCAGTGCCGCCACCACCACGCTGCCGGAGTCGTCGGTTACCGCCGACAGCGAGCGCGAGAAGGACAACCCGCGTGTCAAAGAGGTAAGCACCGCCACCCGAACCTCAACGCCAGTGCGTTACGTGCCTCAGGCAATCGACACGGTGAAAACCGCCAACGTGCTGGACTACGGCAGTAACACCCTGGGCAAGGCGCTGGAAGGCATCCCCAACGTCAGCAGTGGCGCCGACACCCGTTTCGACAGCGTGCGCATTCGTGGCTTCGAGGCCAGCAACGACTTCTACCTGGACGGCATTCGCGACGACAGCCAGTACATCCGCGACTTGCACAACATCGAGCGGGTCGAGGTACTGAAAGGGCCAGCGGCAGTGCTGTATGGCCGTGGCAGCCAGGGCGGTATCGTCAACCGGGTCAGCAAGGCGCCAGAACCTGGCCGCCGCTCGACCATCGAAGCACAGGCCGGCAGCGAAGACCTGCGCAGCCTGTATGCCGACCTCAGCACCGACCCCAGCGACACCGTCAGCCTGCGCCTGAACATGGGCAACCAGGACAACAACAGCTTCCGCGACGGGATCGACGGCAGCCGCCAGCTGTTCGCCCCGTCGATCAGCTGGCAGATCAACCCCGACCTGAACTGGCTGGTGCAGTACGAATACAGCCGGTACAACCGCACGCCCGACCGTGGCATCCCCGGGGTCAACGGTCGCCCGGCCGACGTCAGCCGCGGTACCACGTACGGCGACCAGCGCGACTACATCGATGACCGCGCCCAGTCCCTGCGCTCACGCCTGAACTACCAGCTGAACGAAACCTGGCAGCTGCGCCACACCCTGGGTCTGTTCAAGCTCGACAGTGAGTTCGACAACACCTATGTCACGGGCTACAACCCCGGCACCCATATCCTGACCCGCCAGCGCTGGCAGCAGGACCTGAATACCCGCAACCTGTTCAACAACCTGGAGGCTGAGGGCGACTTCGATACCTTGGGGCTGGAGCACAAGTTGCTGCTGGGCCTGGAGATCGGTAACCAGAAGCGTGACCCGGTGCTGTATACCGCCGGTAGTCAGCCACTTCCGGGCTTGGGCAAACCCGGCAGCAACCAGCAGCACAATGGCAAGCTGGTGCTGTCGAGTGACAATCACACCGTGGTCGATAGCCGTGGCCTTTACCTGCAAGACCAGATCCGTCTGAACGATCAATGGCAAATCCTGGCTGGCGTGCGCTTCGACCGGTTCGACGTGAAAACCACCAACAAGGATGGCATAAGCGAACCGCAGGACAGCAACGGCACCAGCCCGCGCCTGGGCGTGGTCTACACGCCATGGCGTGACCATTCGTTCTACGCCTCGTGGAGCAAGACCTTCTCGCCGGTGGGCGGCGGCCTGATCGGCATCACCCCGAATGCACCGGGCAACGGCAACGACGCCAAGCCGGAAGAGACTCGCCAGAAAGAAATCGGGGTGAAAAGCGACTGGCTCGACCAACGCCTGACCACCACCCTGGCCGTCTACGAGCTGGAACTGTACAACCGCCGCACCCGCGATCCGGAAAACCCTAACAACATCCTGCTCAGCGGCTTGCAGCGTTCACGCGGCATCGAGTTGACCGCCACCGGCAACATCGCCGGCAACTGGTATGTACGCGGCGGCATCGGCCTGCAGGACGCCATCATCGTCAAGGACAACAACGGCCAGGAAGGAAACCGCATCAACGATGTGGCCAAGCGCAATGGCAGCCTGTTCATCACCTGGAAACCGGAACTGGGCTGGTATGCCGAAACCGGGCTGACGTTGGTGGGTGAACGTTACGCGGACAACCAGAACACCACGGTGCTGCCGGGGTATGGCCGCTGGGATGCGCTGGCGGGGTACCGCACCCATGACTGGGATGTGCGGGCGGCGTTGAGCAACATTGCCGACAAGACCTACTACAGCTCGGCGACCAGTGCTGCGCAGATCATGGTGGGGGATCCACGCAGCCTGGTGGTGACGGGTAGTTACAGCTTCTGATCTTAAACCTGTGCCGGCCTCTTCGCGGGCGCGCCCGCGAAGAGGCCGGCACAGGTTTAAGCGATCGATCAGTGCCACACCCCCATCAACGCCTGCATTTCTGCATCGCTGATCAGCCCCTGGGGGTAGCGCCCTGCAAGCAGCCGTTGTGGGTCGGTCGTCCTGACCTTGTTGCTTCCATGGTGCTTCAACCACTTCGCAACCCGCTTGAGCGATTGGTGATTCACTGCCGATGGGCGCAATGCCGACTCACTTGCTGCGTTCATTTCTACACGTACTCCCTGGCCCGTGAACGGCAAATTTACGTAAGTATTGTTACAGCTCCGAGAGCGCGGCCTGGCCGGGCTATCCGTTTGGCTATCCATTTGGCTATCCATTTGAAAACAATACAAAACCTATGCCAGCACGGACCTCCGAACGTCGCCCGAAAAAAAGGCCCGTACATGACGGGCCTCTTCATTCGCGCCGCGCTCAGCGCTTGACCGGCGCCGGCTGCTGCTGGGTCAGGCAGTGAATGTTGCCACCGCCCAACAACAGCTCACGACCCGGGATCATCACCACCTCGTGGTCGGGGAAGATCTTCGCCAGGATCGCCCTGGCTTCGGCATCCGCCGGGTCATCGAAGCTTGGCGCGATGATGCCCCCGTTGACGATCAGGAAGTTCACATACGAACCGGCCAGGCGCACCGACGGGTCACGCTCCTGGCTGCCAGCCACGTGATCGACACCGGCACATTCTTCAGCCGTGGCGAACAGCGGGCCTGGAATCGGCATTTTATGCACGATGAACTCACGGCCCTTGGCGTCACGGGTGTTCTTCAACACCTCCATGGCCGCGTGGCAGCGCGCATAGTTGGGGTCGTTGGAATCATCGGTCCAGGCCAGTAACACTTCACCTGGGCGCACGTAACAGCAGAAGTTGTCGACGTGGCCGTCGGTTTCATCGTTGTACAGGCCATCCGGCAGCCACACCACAGTGTCGACCGCCAGCTGGTCGCGCAGCACCGCTTCGATCTGCTCGCGGTTCAGGTGCGGGTTGCGGTTACGGTTGAGCAGGCATTCCTCGGTGGTGATCACGGTGCCTTCGCCGTCCACGTGAATCGAGCCGCCCTCAAGCACGAAGCCTTCGGTGTGGTAGCGCTGGCAGCGCTCCATCTCCAGCACTTTGGCGGCCAGTTCCTCGTCACGGTTCCAGGGTGCATACAGGCCGCCATCGAAGCCGCCCCAGGCATTGAAGCCCCAGTCCACACCACGCACCTCACCCTGGTCGTTGATGACGAAGGTCGGGCCGGTATCACGCACCCAGGCGTCATCGTTGCTGATTTCAACCACACGAATGTTCGGCTGGTCGAGCTGGCGGCGGGCATTTTCGTACTGGCCGGCAGAGGCTGCCACGGTCACAGGCTCGAAGCGGGCAATGGCCTTGGCCAAGGTGACGTGGGCTGCCTGGGCAGGCTTACCGCCCAGGCGCCAGTTGTCCGGGCGCTCCGGCCAGACCATCCACACCTGGGTTTGCGGGGCCCATTCGGCGGGCATGTGGAAACCATCGGCACGGGGCGTGGTGTTGAGGGTTTTCATGGGTGACCTCTGTGATGGCCCTGAGCCGGACTGTGCTGGGGCGTTTGTGAATTTATAACCGATATATATCGACATTTAAAGCCCGGCAGTCGGGACATTTCCGCTGAAATGACAAATTTGTATCGATAACAATCGAACCTAATTTGCCCATGTCTGGTGCCGATAACAGCCTGACGTCTACCATAGCCACACCTTATGCACCCTGTTACAGCTCCCGGCGGAAAAATCCGGCGGGGCCGACTAGGGTCAATACTTGGGCAACGGGCCAGCGAGCCGCTATGAACATCATTCCTACTGCAATCCCTGAAGTACTGATCATCGAGCCGAAGGTTTTCGGTGACAGCCGTGGTTTTTTCTTCGAAGCATTCAACGCGCGTGAGTTCGCACGGCAAACCGGCGTGAATGCCGAATTCGTCCAGGACAACCACTCACGCTCCATCAAGGGCGTACTGCGCGGGCTGCATTACCAGGTAAAAAACACCCAAGGCAAACTGGTGCGCGTAGTGCAGGGGGAAATCCGTGATATCGCCGTGGACGTGCGCAAAAGCTCGCCAACGTTCGGCCAATGGGTCGCCGTGCACCTGTCGGCCGACAATCACCGTCAACTGTGGATTCCACCCGGCTTCGCCCATGGCTTTGCAGTAATGAGCGAGTCGGCCGAGTTTCTCTACAAGACCACCGACTACTACAACCCGGACGCCGACCGCTGCATCCGCTGGGACGACCCACAATTGGCAATCAACTGGGGGCTGCAGCAACCGCCGGTGTTATCAGACAAGGACAAGGTCGGCCTGCCACTGGCAGAGGCGGAACTGCTGCCTTAACTAGCGCATAATTGCGCCAGACTTTTCTGGCGCATTTACGTGATGATTGCAAAACCCACGCCCCCACGCCGTCCCCGCTGGCGCAGCCTGGCCCTGTTGGCCCTGTGTCTGACCCCGCTCCTGTGGCCCCTGCACCACCTGGCCGAGCGTTACTACCAGGATGAGCTGGCCTCGCAGAACCGCCAGACCCTCGACCTGTACGTCGCCAACCTGCTCGGCACCCTGCACCGTTATGAGACCCTGCCACAAATCCTTGGCGACCTGCCGGCGCTGCGGGGTGTACTGGCCGACCCGTTCCGCCTGGAAGCAGTAACCAACGCCAACCGACTACTCAAGGACATCGTGCAGCAGACCGGCGCCGAGGTGATGTACCTGATGGACATCAGCGGCAACACCCTGGCCGCCTCCAACTGGGACAAGCACGACAGCTTCGTCGGCCGCAATTTCGCCTTCCGCCCCTACTTCAACGAAGCCATGGCCGGCCACTTGGGCCGTTTTTTCGGCCAGGGCACCACCTCGGCCAAACGCGGCTACTTCTTTGCCGCCGCCGTGCGGGACCGTGAGCGTGTCGTTGGCGTGCTGGTGGTGAAGGTTGACCTCGACCACACCGAGACCCTCTGGGGCCGCACCCCCGAGCAGCTGTTGCTGACCGACCACAATGGCGTGGTCATCCTCACCTCGCGGCCTGACTGGCGCTTCCGCGCTACCCGTGTGCTGACCGAAGCCGAACGCCAGGCCATCATCGCCATCCAGCCCTACCCGACCCAGGCACCGCAACCGCTGGTGCTCAACCCGCAAGCCTGGATCACCCAGACCCGCGATATCAAGGAAACCGGCTGGCAAGTGAGCATTCTCGCCCCTCGCCTACTGGTCGACCGTTCGGTACAGACGGTAATGGCCATCGGCGCAGGCACCCTGCTGGTGGTGATGCTGTTGGCCGGGCTGGTGATGCAGCGGCGCCGCCACTACATCGACCGTATCGACTTCGAGGCCCGTGGCCGCCAGCAGCTGGAAAAGCGTGTGGCCGAACGTACTGCCGACCTCGAAGGCCTCAACTCCCGCCTCAAAAGCGCCGTGCTGGAGCGCGAGAACGCCCAGCAGGAAGCGGTGCGTGCCCAGGACGAACTGGTGCAGGCCGGCAAGCTGTCGGTTCTCGGCACCATGTCGGCCAGCATCAGCCATGAGCTGAACCAGCCATTGGCGGCCATTCGCAGCTACGCGGAAAACGCCGAGATCCTGCTCGACCACCAACGCACCGAAGACGCCCGCGACAACCTCAAGCTGATTGGCGAACTGACTGGGCGTATGGCCTCGATCATCGCCCACCTGCGTGCCTTCGCCCGCCGCGACCGGCACGCCCCGGAGAGCGTAGCCCTGCAGCCTGCTCTGGACGATGCCCTGGCGCTGCTGGCCAAGCGCCGCCGGGCCATGGCCGTGGAACTGATCCGCGACCTGCCCGAGGCCACCTTGTGGGTACAAGCCGGCGAAACCCGCCTGCGTCAGGTATTGGGCAACCTGCTGGCCAACGCCCTCGACGCCCTGACCGAAAAAGCCAACCCGCGCCGCTTGTGGCTAAGTGCCGAGCAACGCGATGACTGCGTCTACCTGTACATCCGCGACAACGGCCCTGGCTTCAGCCGCCAGGCCCTGGAGCACGCCAAGGAGCCATTCTTCACCACCAAGACCCGCACCCAGGGCCTGGGCCTGGGCCTGGCCATCTGTGAAAGCCTGATGCGTGCCCTGGGCGGTGAACTGCTGCTGGCCAACCACCCGGAAGGGGGCGCGCTGCTGACCTTGCAGCTGCGCGTGGCCGCGCCTGGCGCTACTTTGCCCAATTCGGAGGACACCTCGGCATGACCACCGAGACACTGATCGACAACCGAGCCCAGGTCATCCTGGTCGACGATGACCCGCACCTGCGCCAGGCACTGAGCCAGACCCTGGACCTGGCCGGCCTCAAGGTGGTCGCCCTGGCCGATGCCCAAGGCCTGGCCGACCGTATCGAGGCCGATTGGCCCGGCGTGGTGGTCAGCGACATTCGCATGCCCGGCATCGATGGCTTGCAACTGCTGGAGCAATTGCATGGCCGCGACAGTGAGCTACCGGTGCTGCTGATTACCGGCCACGGCGATGTACCGCTGGCGGTGCAGGCGATGCGCGCCGGGGCTTATGACTTTCTGGAAAAACCCTTTGCCACAGACGCCCTGCTCGACAGCGTACGCCGCGCCCTGGCGCTGCGCCGCCTGGTGCTGGACAACCGCAGCCTGCGCCTGGCGCTGAGCGACCGCCAGCAACTGGCCACCCGGCTGGTAGGCCATTCGCCGTCCATGCTGCGCCTGCGCGAACAAATCGGCGCCTTGGCCGGTACCCGCGCCGATGTGCTGATTTTGGGTGAAACCGGCGCAGGCAAGGAAGTAGTGGCCCGCGCCCTGCACGATCTGTCCAGCCGCCGCGAGGGGCCGTTCGTGGCAATCAATGCCGGCGCGCTGGCCGAGTCGGTGGTCGAGAGCGAACTGTTCGGCCATGAGCCGGGCGCATTCACCGGCGCGCAGAAACGCCGCATCGGCAAGTTCGAGTTTGCCAACGGCGGCACGCTGTTCCTCGACGAAATCGAGAGCATGAGCCTGGATGTGCAGGTAAAGCTGCTGCGCATGCTGCAAGAGCGGGTAGTCGAACGCCTGGGCGGCAACCAGTTGATCCCGCTGGACATCCGCATCATCGCCGCGACCAAGGAAGACCTGCGCCAGTCTGCCGACCAAGGCCGCTTCCGCGCTGACCTGTACTACCGCCTGAACGTGGCACCGCTGCGTATTCCACCGCTGCGCGAACGCGGCGACGACATTCTGGTGCTGTTCCAGCACTTCGCCGACGCTGCCAGCCAGCGTCATGGCCTGCCACCGCACACCCTGCAACCAGCCCAGCGCGCCGTGCTGCTGCGCCACGACTGGCCAGGCAATGTACGCGAGCTGCAGAACGCGGCCGAACGCTTCGCCCTTGGCCTGGAACTGGCCCTGGACGGTCAGGCGCCACCGGCAGCAGTACCCGCAGCACCAGCGCTGATTGGCAACCTGAGCGAACAGGTCGAGCAGTTCGAACGCTCGCTGATCGCTGCCGAACTGGCCCAGCCACACAGCTCCATGCGCAGCCTGGCCGAGGCGCTGGGCATCCCCCGCAAGACCCTGCACGACAAGCTGCGCAAGCACGGTTTGAGCTTTGACGGCGGCAGCGGCGGGCATGACGACCATGAGGACAACCGTTGATGAACACCGATAGCCAATACCTGCAGTCCGTCCTGCACGGCGACATCCCCCTGACCCGCGAAATGGGGCTGGAAGTACTCGACTGGCAGCAGCACACCCTGCGCCTGCAATTGCCACTGGCGGCCAACGTCAACCACAAGAGCACCATGTTCGGCGGCAGCTTGTACTGCGCCGCGGTGCTGGCGGGTTGGGGCTGGCTGCACCTGCGCCTACGTGAGCTGGGGATCGATGACGGGCATATCGTCATCCAGGAGGGGCAGATCAGTTACCCGCTGCCGGTTACCGGCGCAGCGGTGGCGCGCTGCACGGCGCCGGATGAGAAAACCTGGGAGCGGTTCGTGAACATGTACCAGCGTCGCGGGCGGGCGCGGTTGACGCTGGAGACCACGGTGAGCAATGTCGGCAGTGACGAGCCTGCCGTGAAATTCAGCGGCCAGTACGTGTTGCACCGCTAACGCGGATCCCTTTGGGAGCGGGTTTACCCGCGAACACCGGCGAAGCCGGTGCCGTGCACTGCGCTGGATTCTTCGCGGGTGAACCCGCTCCTACAGGGTAGGGTGATACGCGTCAGATCAGCTTCAGGAAGGCCTGGCGCCACGTAGCATTGGCCGGCAATGCCAGGAAATACGGATTCAGCAGCGAATCCCGCGCCGGGTAGCGGAACGGCAAGCCATCCAACCCGATCACTTCGCCGCCAGCCCCTTCCACCACCCCCTGCGCCGCAGCAGTATCCCACTGCGACGTCGGCGCCAGGCGCGGATAACAATCGGCGCTGCCCTCAGCCAACAGGCAGAATTTCAACGAGCTGCCAATATTGGCCAACTCGAGTTCACCCACAGCGGCACCCAGCCCGGCCAACAGCGCCTCCTGCTCCGGACTGGAATGCCGACGGCTGGCCACCACGGTAAAGCGCTCGCCCTGTGCCGGTGCGTTGCGCACCTGGATAGGCTGGGCAACCTCACCGGCCTCCGCACGCCAAGCCCCCAAACCGCGCCCACCAAAGTAGCAGCGCCCATTGGTCGGCATCGACACTACGCCAAACACCACCTCGCTGTTTTCAACCAAGGCGATGTTGACCGTGAACTCCTCACTGCCCGCGATGAATTCCTTGGTGCCGTCCAGCGGGTCGACCAGCCACCAGCGGCTCCAGCCCTGGCGCTCGGCCAGCGGAATGTTGCAGTCTTCTTCGGACAACACCGGAATGTGCGGGGCCAGCGCCAACAGGCCATCGGCAATTACCCGGTGCGCTGCCAGATCGGCGGCGGTTACCGGCGAGTCATCAGCCTTGTTGGTAACCGCAACATCGGCGCGCCAGAACGGCAGGATCGCCTCGCCCGCCATCAGCGCCAGCTTGACCACTTCATGCATCAGTTGCAGGTCGTTCATAGCTCCAGCAGCCCCCGCTGAATCAGCAGGTCACGCGCCAGGTACAGCGCCGCCAAGGCGCGTCCTTCGGTGAACTGCGGGTGCATGGCGAATGCCGACAGCTCGCGCAGGTTGACCTTGTCGACCCGCATCGGCTCTGGCTCGTCGCCTTCCAGGCGTTCTTCGTACAGGTCGCTGGCCAACACCACCTGGATCTTCTGGCTCATGTAGCCCGGCGACAGCGACAGCTCGGTCAGATGCTCCAGCTGACGTGCGCCAAAACCGGCTTCTTCCTTGAGTTCCCGGTCGGCGGCCGCCAGCACGTCTTCGCCCGGTTCGATCAGGCCTTTGGGCAACGACAGCTCGTATTCATCGGTGCCGCCACAGTACTCCTCCACCAGCACGGCGTGTTCGGCGTCGAGCATGGCCACAATCATCACCGCCCCGTAGCCGTTGCCCCGGCCTACCAAACGCTCGTAGGTACGCTCATTGCCATTGCTGAAGCGCAATTGCACGGCTTCGACGCGGAACAGGCGGCTGCTGGCGACGATTTCGCGGCTGAGGACGGTGGGTTTCTGGCGCATGGGGCGGCTCCTTGGCGTGAACGGGTTACTATACCGTGGCTTGCCGACTGAACGAGAGTTTCCCATGCCTGTTCTTCCCTGGTCTGCCATCGATACCGTCCTGCTGGACATGGACGGCACCCTGCTCGACCTGCACTACGACAACCGCTTCTGGCTGGAGCACCTGCCCCAACGCTATGCCGAGCTGCACGGAGTAAGCCGGGCCATGGCGGAAATGGAGCTGCAGCCGCTGTTCGAACGCAATGCCGGCACGCTGAACTGGTATTGCCTGGACTTCTGGAGCCGCGAGTTGCGCCTGCCGATTCGCGAGCTGAAGCAGGAAATCGCCGACCTGATTGCCCTGCGGCCGGATGCCGACACTTTCCTGGCGGCGATTCGCCAAGCCGGCAAGCGGGTGGTGATGATTACCAATGCGCATCGTGATTCTTTGTCGCTGAAACTGGAGCGGGTAGAGCTGGCGCCGTATTTCGAGCGGCTGATCAGCTCGCACGATTATGGCTACCCGAAAGAGAGCCCGCAGTTCTGGGATGCGTTGCAGGCGGATATCGGTTTTGATCCGGAGCGCAGCCTGTTTATCGATGACACGTTGGCGATTTTGCGCAGTGCGCGGCGGTTTGGTGTGGGGCATTTGTTGGCGGTGCGCCAGCCGGATAGCCAGGCTGGGCCACGGGATACCGAGGAATTTGCAGCGGTCGAGGATTACCGGGAATTGTTGGTCGGCCTGTGAGGGCCTCTTGGGGGGCAAGCCCGCGAACAGGCCCTCACAGGCAGTAGAGATCACTCAGGAATACGCAGCACCTGCCCCGGATAGATTTTGTCCGGGTGTTTGAGCATCGGCTTATTGGCCTCGAAAATCTTGTTGTACTGGTTGGCATTGCCGTAAACCACCACCGAGATGGCCGACAGCGTGTCGCCCTTCTTCACCGTAACGAACCTGGCCGCCGCCACCACCGGCCCGGTCACGGTAATCTGGTCCTCCACACTGGCTACTCCATTGATATTGCCCGCCGCCAGAATGATCTTCTCCTTCTCCTCCTGGCTGGCCACCTCACCCTTGAGGATAATCTTGTCACCCTCTACAGTGGCACTGATGTTCGGGTTGCCCAGGCCAACCTTGGCCACGTGCTCTTTGAGCTGATCCTCGGCATTGGCATTACCGGGGGTCAGCAGGTCGATCAACTTCTCGCCGGCTTCCTTCACGAAACTGAACAGGCTCATTGCGTTCTCCTTGTTGACGAAACCTCGGACACACGAGTCTAGGCCAGCTTTTCCACTCCCGCCCCTGTGCGACCAATCGACGCGGTCTATCACGGCATAGACCCTAGCGATTAGACGCCGCCGGCCCGCAAGCCTAGGCTTGTGCTATCAGAAAGCCGCCGGTATTCAACACCCCCGATGAACAGCAAACCTCCGGTCTGCGCGGCCTCATCGCCCTTGTCCATGCCCGCCGCCAGCAACACCTACGATTACGTTCAGCTCAGTGACGCCAAACGTGACAGCACGCCGCTGGCCGAAGAAGTAGCCTTGGCCATCGTCTACAACGGCCTCAACCAGGCAGTGATGCTGGTCAGCCCCACCGACCTGGAAGACTTTGCCGTCGGTTTCAGCGTTGGCAGCGGCATTGTCGAAGGCACGGCAGAAATCTACGACCTGAAGCTCTCTGGCAGCGGTTCGGCGATGTATGCCGACCTGGAAATCTCCAGCCGGGCCTTCTGGAACCTGAAAAACCAGCGCCGCCAACTGGCAGGCACCAGTGGTTGCGGCCTGTGTGGGGTCGAAGCGCTGGAGCAGGCCCTGCCGGACCTGGCCGTACTGCCCGGTGCGCCCTTGCCCCCGGCCCAGTGGCTGGCCGGCCTGCGTGAGCGTATCGATGCCTTCCAGCCGTTGGGCCAGCATTGCGGCGCCGTACATGCAGCGCTGTTCATGGACCGCCATGGCGAATTGCTGCTCGGCCGCGAAGACATCGGCCGGCACAACGCCCTCGACAAGCTGATCGGCGCACTGCTGCGCCAAGGCATCGACAGCCAGGGCGGCCTGGCCATCGTCACCAGCCGCTGCAGCATGGAGCTGATCCAGAAGGTGCTGCGTGCCGGCATCCAGACCCTGGTCAGCCTGTCGGCGCCCACCGGCCTTGCCCTGCAATGGGCGCGCAAGCACAACCTCAACCTCATCCATTTGCCCAAGCACAGCGCACCGCGGGTCTACAGCCCAGCGGCGGAGTCGTAACAGCCGTGACCTCGTACCAGCCCCTTCCGGACAACGCCCCAGCCTCCAACCCTCGCTACAAGCCCTACCACGGCCCCGCCGGTGGCTGGGGTGCACTGCGCAGCGTGGCCAAGGCCTGGGTCGGCAGCGACAACGCGCTAAAGAACATTCGCGCCCTGCTCAAAACCAACCAGAATGGCGGCTTCGACTGCCCCGGCTGCGCCTGGGGCGACTCGCCGGAAAGCGGCATGGTCAAGTTCTGCGAAAACGGCGCCAAGGCGGTGAACTGGGAGGCGACCAAGCGCCGCGTGGATGCGGCCTTCTTTGCCCGCTATAGCGTCACGTCGCTGCTACAACAGAGCGACTACTGGCTGGAATACCAAGGCCGTTTGACCGAGCCAATGGTCTACGACGCCCCCAGCGATCGCTACCAACCCATCAGCTGGGATGCTGCCTTCGCCCTGATCGCCCGCGAGCTGAACAAACTGGCCACCCCTGACCAGGCCGAGTTCTATACCTCGGGGCGCGCCAGCAACGAAGCGGCCTACCTGTACCAGCTTTTCGTGCGTGCTTACGGCACCAACAACTTCCCCGACTGCTCGAACATGTGCCACGAAGCCAGTGGCGTTGCCCTGGGGCAGAGCGTCGGGGTCGGCAAGGGCACCGTCACCTTCGACGACTTCGAGCATGCCGATGCGATTTTCGTCTGGGGCCAGAACCCGGGCACCAACCACCCACGCATGCTCGACCCGCTGCGCGATGCGGTGAAGCGTGGCGCCCAGGTGGTGTGCATCAACCCGCTCAAGGAACGTGGCCTGGAGCGTTTCCAGCACCCGCAAAACCCGCTGGAGATGCTCACCAACAGCGACCGGCCGACCAACACCGCCTTCTTCCGCCCGGCGCTGGGCGGCGACATGGCGATGCTGCGTGGCATGGCCAAGTTCGTCCTGCAGTGGGAACGCGAGGCCCAGGCCAAAGGCGAGCCGGCCGTGTTCGACCATGCCTTTATCGCCGAACATGGCCACGGCGTCGACGAGTACCTGGCAGTGGTGGATGCCACACCATGGGAACACATCCAGGCACAGTCTGGCCTGACACTGGCGGATATCGAGCTGGCTGCGCGCATGTACTGCCGCGGCAAACGGGTGATCATGTGCTGGGCGATGGGCATCACCCAGCACCGCCACTCGGTGCCGACCATCCAGGAAATCGTCAACCTGCAGATGCTGCGCGGCAACATTGGCGCACCAGGCGCAGGCCTGTGCCCGGTACGCGGGCACAGCAACGTGCAGGGTGACCGCACCATGGGCATCAACGAACGCCCACCGGTCGCGCTGCTGGATGCCATCGAGAAACGCTTCGGCTTCCCCGTACCGCGGCACAACGGCCACAACACCGTCGAAGCGATCCACGCCATGCTGGATGGCCGATCCAAGGTATTCATCGGTCTTGGCGGCAACTTCGCCCAAGCCACGCCAGACACCGAACGTACCGCCCAGGCGCTGCGAAATTGCGAACTGACCGTGCACATCAGCACCAAGCTCAACCGCAGCCACCTGGTGCATGGCAAGCAGGCGCTGATCCTGCCGTGCCTTGGCCGCACCGACATCGACCTGCAAGCCGACGGGCCGCAGGCTGTCACGGTGGAAGACTCGTTCAGCATGGTCCATGCCTCAAACGGGCAACTGAAGCCTCTGTCCTCACAGATGCGCTCGGAACCGGCAGTGGTAGCCGGCATTGCCGCTGCCACCTTGGGCAAGCAACCGGTGGACTGGCACTGGTTGGTGGCCGACTACGACCGTATTCGCGACCTGATCGGCGATACCATCGCGGGCTTCAGTCATTTCAACCAGCGCCTGCAACACCCCGGCGGCTTCTACCTGGGTAACAGCGCCGCCAGCCGCGAGTGGAAGACCAGCACCGGCCGCGCCAACTTCAAGGCCAACCTGCTGCCGGATACGTTGCTCGACGAGCGCGTGCGCGCCAGCGGCCAACTGCCGGATCTGATCATGCAATCGATGCGTTCGCACGATCAGTACAACACCACCATCTACGGCCTGGACGACCGCTATCGTGGTGTGCGCGGCCAGCGCGAGGTACTGTTTGCCAACGAAGCCGACATCATCCGCCTGGGCTTCCAGCCGGGGCAGAAAGTGGACATCGTCTCGTTGTGGGGGGATGAGCATGTGCGCCGGGTGCAGGGCTTCACCCTGCTGGCCTTCGATATCCCGGCCGGACAGGCGGCGGCGTACTACCCCGAGGTGAACCCGCTGGTGCCGCTGGAGAGTATTGGCGATGGCAGCCATACGCCAACCTCGAAGTTCATCGCCATCAAACTGGAGCGGGCGCTGGACGGCGGGCGTATCCTGTAAAAACGAAAAAAGCCCTGTTCCGTAACGGTTCAGGGCTTTGTCATAAAGGTCTCAGACAGCCGAAAATCGATAAAGTTTCACAGCAAATACAGTAACTTAGAGAATTGTGTACAACTCGTGTTACTCGTCGGATTTCCATTGCCAGCCACGCTCGATAGCCTCACATTCGCCTCGTCATCCTTATGAGGCTCTCTTGATGAAGAAGTACTCCTCGATTCTGTTGTTGTCTTTTAGCTTGCTCAGCGGCGTGGCCATGGCAGGCGGCACCACCGAGGCCGGCATTGGCGGCGCATTGGGTGGGGTACTGGGCTCAGTGGTGGGCAACTCCATCGGTGGTAGCACCGGTGGCGCCATTGGTGCCGGTCTTGGCGGCGCAGCCGGCGGTGCCTTGGGCGCCGACAAGCGCCAGCGCGGTGAGGCCGCTATCGGCGGCGCACTGGGCGCTGCAGGCGGTAACGTGGTGGGGCGCTCGGTGGGCGGCACCACCGGTAGCTACATTGGCGCAGCAGCCGGCGGTGGTGCCGGTGGCGCACTGGGTAACTACATGGGCAAGGAGGCCGACAGGGACGACTACCACGATGGCCGCCGTTACCGTCGTGGCTACGACGACGACCGTCGCCACTGGGACCGTGGGCACCACTACGGCCACCGCAAGCACAAGCGCCACTGGCGCGACTAATGCCTGAGGGCCTCGCCCCGGCAACAAAAAGCCCCGCCCCCTGCCGGCGGGGCTTTTTTATACCTGTGGTTCCAGCACCAGGCCGGACAGGATCACCTGCAGCGCCTCTGGCAGCGTCACAGGCCGGCCACTGGCACGTTCGATGAACACCTGCACCACCGTGCCTGCCGCGCACGCCTCCGGCTCGCCTGGGCGGAACAGCGCCAGGCGGTACTCCACCGTACTGCCCGCCAGGCGCGTCACGCCCAAGCCCACCTCCAGCACATCCGGGAAGCCCGGCAGCGCGTAGAAGTCCGCCGCCGAACTGACCACGAAGGCCGCCAGTTCACCGTCACGCAGGTCCAGCTCGGCCTGCTCTACAAGAAACGCTTGAATGGCCGTTTCGAAGAAGCCATGCACGGTGGCGCCGGCGATATGGCCGTTCAGGTCGTTGTCCTGAGGGCGGGTAAGGATGGGGTGGAAGTGGGAGAAGGCAGTGCGCTGAGGGGATTCGGTCATCTGTCTGGCTCTAGTCTTCGCAATTGGTGCTGACAGTGAAACAGAAAATCCAGCTTTGCGCTGCCTGAGCTCCCACAATGACCGCACCGGTCTGCAGAAACATAAAAGCCGCCCCTAAGGGCGGCTCTCTCGTTGCGCGGGTTCAGCTTACAGCTGTGGACCAGCAGCCTTGATGGCGTCGGAAACTTCAAACTTCTTGAAGTTTTCGATGAACAGCTTGGCCAGGCCTTTGGCGGCCTCGTCGTAGGCCGCTTTGTCAGCCCAGTTGGTGCGCGGGTTGAGCAGCTCGGTTTCAACGCCCGGAACGGCCTTAGGCACGTCCAGGTTGATGATGTCCAGGTGCTCGGTTTCAGCACCGATCAGCGCGCCGCTCTGGATCGCAGCGATCACGGCACGGGTAGTCGGGATGCTGAAGCGCTTGCCAACGCCGTAGCCACCGCCGGTCCAGCCGGTGTTGACCAGGTAGACCTTGGAGTTGAAGCCGTTGATACGCTTGATCAGCAGCTCGGCGTACTCGCCAGCCGGGCGCGGGAAGAACGGGGCGCCGAAGCAGGTGGAGAAGGTCGACTTGATGCCGCCGCCCGAACCCATTTCGGTCGAACCGACCAACGCGGTGTAGCCGGACAGGAAGTGGTAGGCCGCCTGCTCGTTGTTCAGGATCGAAACCGGTGGCAGAACACCGGTCAGGTCGCAGGTCAGGAAGATGACTGCGTTAGGCTCGCCGCCCAGGTTCGCTTCGGAACGCTTGGCAACGTGCTCCAGCGGGTAGGCCGCACGGCTGTTCTGGGTCAGGCTGACATCGGTGTAGTCGGCGTGCTTGTTGGCGTCGAGCACGACGTTTTCCAGCACCGCACCGTGCTTGATGGCTTTCCAGATGACCGGCTCGTTCTTCTCGGACAGGTCGATGCACTTGGCGTAGCAGCCGCCTTCCATGTTGAAGACAACGCCTTCGCCCCAACCGTGCTCGTCGTCACCGATCAGGTAACGGCTTTCGTCGGCCGACAGGGTGGTCTTGCCAGTACCGGACAGGCCGAAGAACAGGGTCACATCGCCTTCTTCGCCGATGTTGGCCGCGCAGTGCATCGGCAGCACGTCGGCAGCTGGCAGCAGGAAGTTCTGCACCGAGAACATGGCTTTCTTCATTTCGCCGGCGTAGCGCATGCCAGCGATCAGCACCTTCTTCTGGGCGAAGTTGATGATCACGCAACCATCGGAATTGGTGCCGTCACGCTCAGGCTCGCACACGAAGTTGGCGACGTTCAGGACCTGCCACTGGTCGCGACCAGCCGGGTTGAACTGCTCCGGGTTGATGAACAGGCAACGGCCGAACAGGTTCTGCCAGGCAGTCTGGGTGGTCATCTTAACCGGCAGGTAGTGTTCGGCGGCCGCCCCTACGTGAACGTAGGAAACGAAGTGATCCTGGGCGTTGTTGAACGCCTCGACGCGGTCCCACAGGGCATCGAACTTGTCGGCCGGGAACTTGCGGTTGATCGGGCCCCAGGAAATGGCGTCCTGGGTGGAAGGTTCTTCGACGATGAAACGGTCAGCCGGCGAACGGCCAGTACGGTGACCAGTCTCCACGACCAGTGCACCAGTATCGGCTAGTACGCCTTCACCGCGTTGCAGCGCTTCTTTTACCAGCTCATCGACGCTCAGGTCGGTGTACACGGTGTTGTTGGCTTGCGTCATGAGATACCCCATCCGGCCCGAGGCCGAGTGCTCCAAACGTTTTGTAGTTGTCTTGAAAAAACTACTACAGCGAAAAAAGTGGCCGGATTATGCCAGAAACGCCCAAAAAAAGTAGGCCCCTCCTGTCGTAACCGCGCTTTTGCGCAATTCGACAGGAGATTTCCCTGCAATTAAACGTTTCAGTGACGAGTTTCTGAGGCGACGTCCGTGCCACCACCGGCAAACAGTTGCGCCACATCGCTGGCATCGAAGAAATAGCGCTCGTTGCAGAACTGGCAATCGATCTCCACCGTCCCGCCGCATTCTTCCACCAACGCCTTGGCGTCGTGCTCACCCAGGCTGACCAGCGCATTACCGGAGCGCTCGCGCGAGCAGCTGCAATTGAAGCGCAGTGGCTGGATATCGAACAGGCGCACGGCGTCTTCGTGGTACAGGCGGTGCAGCAGGGTTTCATTGTCCAGCGCCCACTCATCAGCCTTGAGCGTGGTGGCCAATGCCACGACGTGCTGCCAGCTTTCTTCACGCTCTTCGTCGTCCGGCTGACGATCACGCGGCAGTTGCTGCAGCAGCAGGCCACGGGCCTTGCCGGCTTCGGCATTGAGCCAGAAGCGGGTATTGAGCTGTTGCGACTGAACGAAGTAGTTGGTGAAGCACTCCGACAGGTTGGCGCCATCGAGGTCCACGGTGCCCTGGTAGCGCTGGCCCTTGACCGGATCGATGGTCAGGGTCAGGTGGCCGTCGGGCATCAACTGCGACAGGGTGGCATCTGCCGGAATCTGGTCTGCCTCGTAACGGGCCATGCCGCGGATGTCGCGGTCACCGGAACATTCCACCATCAGCAGGGGAATCGGCCCTGCGGAACGCGCCTGCAGAATCAGCAGGCCATCGAACTTCAATGCTCCCACCAGCAAGGCGGTGGCGGCCATCAGTTCGCCAAGCAGTGCCTTGACCGGCTGAGGGTACTCATGACGCGCCAGCACCGCAGCGTAGCTGTCGTCGAGAGACACCCACTCGCCGCGCACATCGCGCTCGTCGAAGATGAAACGTTGGGTGAAATCGGTATCAGGCAAATCGCTCATAGGTTTTGGCTATCTAAAAATGGTGACAAAATGGTTACAAGGGTTATCGAAAAACCTGCGAGAACCCGTGACAGAGCGATCACAAGTCGCTCCGATTTCTGTTTGCAATAGAGGTATTTTATGGACAATCGACCACTGTTCCAAGCAAGGTGGTCCTTGGGGCCATTGGCAGCCTGCACGCTGCTACCCATCGCTCTACTGTGTTTCTGGTTATGGCCCATTGGCCAGATCTTGTGCCTGACTTTCGACGAGTGGCTGTTCCACAGCCTCAATGCGCCGCTGGCCGACAGCACCACCTGGCGCTACATCTGGACCGTCGGCAGCCTGCGCCCGTTCGACATCGTTGTCGGTCTGATCCTTCTGGCGGTGCTTATCCGTGGCGACTGGGTGTTCAAGGCCGCTCAAGTTCGCCAGGCCTTTTTCGGCTTTCTGGTCACGCTACTCCTCTTAGTGGTGATTCGTGCGCTGTTTTCCAAGTGGGTGGATGCAGCAGGATGGCAACACAAGAGCCCGTCGATGATATTTGACGACGTCGTCCACCTCAGTGACTACTACCCGAACCTGGAGGCAGCCTGGGAGCTGAAAGACCGTTCCAGCAAGAGTTTCCCGGGGGATCACGCCTCGGTGTTGCTGATCTGGGCGCTGTTCATGAGCGTGTTCAGCCGCCGGCTGGTGCAGTACCTGGTGATCTGGGGGCTGGCAGTGCTGTTCATGTTGCCGCGCCTGGTGGCCGGTGCTCACTGGGGGCAGGACGACTACATCGGCGGGTTGCTGATGGCGGTGCTGGCGTTGGGGTGGAGCTATTACACGCCGCTGGCGGCCAAGGGTAGCGCAGCGTTGATGCGCTGGACGGCGCCATTGTTCAACATCGCGGCCAAGCTACCGTTGGTCAGGCGATTGGCGGTTATCCGCTAAATCGTTGGGGCCGCTTTGCGGCCCCATTCAATCAAAGCTCCCATGCAGCTGGTGAATCTGCCGACGCTGCTTCTTGGTCGGCCGGCCATCGGTGGTCACGCCCATGGCCCCAGCCTTGCGCATTTCAGCTGCCTGCTCGCGCCGGCGCACACTTTCTTCGGTTTCCTCGTATAACGTCTGCGCCTCCGGCGCCCCACGCCGCACCACCGACAACGCCTTCACCACCACGGTGCGTTCGTCAAACCCGGTGCGCAGCACAAATTCGTCCCCCACACGCGGCTCCTTGCCCGGCTTGCAACGCTCGCCCCGGCAATGCACCTTGCCACTCTCGATCGCCGCCTTGGCCAGCGCCCGCGTCTTGTAGAAGCGCGCCGCCCACAGCCACTTGTCCAGACGAACCTTGTCGTCGTCTTCGGCTTTTTGTGCCATCCCGTTACCTCGAACACTGTGTTTCATCGAACTGTACTACCGTAACCAGCGGATGCAAAAAATCCCCGCCGTGCTTACAGTTCACCACCTCATTCGCAGGGTGCGCTTCGTGAAGACATTTGACCATTTGACTGTGATCGGCCTGCGCGAGTGGGTCGCCCTGCCTGACCTCGGCGTGGCCGGGTTGCGCGCCAAGATCGACACCGGCGCCAGTACCTCCAGCCTGCACGCCACCGAGGTGGAACCCTTCGAGCGCGACGGCCAGCCCTGGGTACGCTTCACTGCGCACCTGGGCTCGGTGGTACAACTGCGTCACCGCCGTTGCGAAGCGCCGCTGGTGACCATGAAAACCATCAAGAGCTCCAACGGCCAGGCCCAGACCCGTTATGTCATCCGCACGTCACTGGCCTTGGGCGATGGTGTCTGGGAAGTGGAGTTCACCCTGGCCTGCCGCAAGAACATGCGCTACCGCCTGTTGCTGGGTTCCAAGGCCCTGATTCACGGCCAGTTGGTGGTCAACCCTGGCCTGAAATACGTACAAGACAAACCGGCCTTTCCGGCCACTCTTTCTCCTGCCACAGGTGCTGCATGAAGATCGCTGTGCTGTCGCGCAATCCGCGTCTGTATTCCACCCGCCGCCTGGTCGAAGCCGGTACCCAGCGCGGTCACGAAATGGTGGTGATCGATACCCTGCGGGCCTACATGAACATTGCCAGCCACAAGCCGCAGATCCACTACCGCGGCAAGCCGCTGGAAGGTTTCGACGCGGTCATCCCGCGTATCGGTGCCTCGGTCACCTTCTACGGCTGCGCAGTCCTGCGCCAGTTCGAGATGATGGGGGTGTATCCGCTCAACGAGTCGGTGGCCATTGCCCGCTCGCGCGACAAACTGCGCTCGTTGCAATTGCTGTCACGACGCGGCATTGGCCTGCCGATCACCGGTTTCGCCCATTCGCCGGACGATATCCCCGACCTGATCCAGATGGTCAATGGTGCCCCGCTGGTGATCAAGGTGCTGGAAGGTACCCAAGGCATTGGTGTGGTGCTGTGTGAAACCACCCAGGCGGCCGAGTCGGTGATCGAGGCGTTCATGGGCCTGAAGCAGAACATCATGGTTCAGGAATACATCAAGGAGGCCGGTGGCGCCGACATTCGCTGCTTCGTGGTGGGCGACAAGGTGATTGCCTCGATGAAGCGCCAGGCCAAGCCGGGCGAGTTCCGCTCCAACCTGCACCGGGGGGGCGTCGCCAGCCTTATCAAGATTACCCCTGAAGAGCGGATTACCGCGATTCGTGCAGCCAAGGTGATGGGGTTGAGTGTGGCGGGTGTGGATATCCTGCGTTCCAACCATGGCCCGCTGGTGATGGAGGTGAACTCGTCACCGGGGCTGGAAGGCATTGAGGTGACCACCGGCAAGAACGTGGCCGGGATGATCATCGAGCACCTGGAGAAGAACGGCGGGCCTAATCAGACCCGGACCAAGGGTAAGGGCTGAAATTGTGGGGCTGCTTTGCAGCCCCAGCAATCACACAGCATTACGCGGTAACAACAACCCTAGCGGCAACCGCACCCGCGCCTCGATCCCACCACCGGACCGGTTGCGCAGCTCTACATTCCCGCCATGCTGCGCCGCGATCCGCTTGACGATCGCCAGCCCCAGCCCGGTGCCCTTGCCACCCCGCGCCCGGTCACCACGAATGAACGGGTTGAAGATGGTCTCCAGCTCCGATTCGTCGATCCCTGTGCCACGGTCCAGCACGCTCAGCACCACATACGGCGCACTCTCGTCACCCGACACATAGGCCGCCACCTCGACCCCTTTGCCAGCGTGGTGAAGCGCATTGCCGATCAGGTTGCCCAACATGCGCTTGAGCGAAACCCGGCGCAGCGGAAATGGCGGAATAGGCTCCAGGCAAAGGCGCACACGTTCTTCCGGCTGGTTGTACGGCGCCACCACTTCGCGCACAAGGTCCGCCAGGTCGACCTCTTCTACCGGCTCGTCACGGCCATCGCGGATAAAGGCCAGGAACTGATCGAGGATGGCGTCCATGTCTTCGATATCGCGGACCATGTCCTCGCTCAAGTCGCTGTCGCTGTTCAGCAGTGACAGCGACAGGCGCAAACGGGTCAGCGGTGTGCGCAGGTCATGGGAAACCCCGGCCAGCATCAGCTCACGCTCGCGGCCGGCCTGCTCGACGTCCTCGGCCATCTGGTTGAAGGCCTTGTACACCTCGGTCATTTCGCTGGGCGTATCGCTGATCGGCAGGCGCACGCTGCGCCCCTGGCCCAGCTGACGAGCGGCGAACACCAGGCGCTTGAGCGGCTGGTTCAACTGGCGCACGAAAATCCACGCCGAAGCGGTGGACAGCAGGCCAATGGCCAGGAACCAGCCCAGTACGTTCCAGATTTTCTGCCCGCGCAGCGGGTGCGGGTACAGCGGCACTTTCAGCCAGCCGGGGCCCAGGCTTGGCGCATTGACCCACAACGCCGGTGGCGCGTGAATGCGCAGCCGAACCTCGGTGTCCTCGCCCAGCTCCGCCTGCATCTGCCGCTGGTAGATCTCGCTGTAGGGCCAGTGCTGTTCACCCTCGGGCACACCCGAGCCGGTCACGCGGATAAGGCCAGCCGCCTCGGCAATCTTGTCGCGGTTTTCTTCGTCGGCAGCCCAATAGGCACGCAAGGTCAGCGCCACACCGTGGCTGTACTGACGGTCGACCAGCACGTCCTCGTTCATCAGCAGGTAGACCAGGGTTAAGGCCTTGCTGAACAGGACCACGATCAACACCAGCCACAGGGTGCGGGCGAAGAAGCTTTGCGGAAACCAGAGCGGGGTTTTCATCGACGGCCAGGCATCATTTACCGGCGTTTCCGTCTGGCACGAACACGTAGCCCACGCCCCAGACGGTCTGGATGTAACGCGGCTTGGACGGGTCCGGCTCGATCATGCGGCGCAGGCGCGAGATCTGCACGTCGATGGAGCGCTCCAGTGCATCCCACTCGCGGCCACGGGCCAGGTTCATCAGCTTGTCACGGGTCAGCGGTTCGCGGGCGTGCATCACCAAGGCCTTGAGCACGGCGAACTCACCGGTGGTGAGCATGTGCACTTCATCGCCACGCTTGAGTTCGCGGGTAGCCAGCGACAGCTCGTAATCACCGAAAGTGACCGATTCGTCTTCGCTACCCGGTGCCCCCGGTACAGCGGGAGCCTGCCGGCGCAGCACGGCCTTGACACGGGCCATCAGCTCGTCCGGGTTGAACGGCTTGCCCAGGTAGTCGTCGGCGCCCAGCTCCAGACCTTTGATACGGCTCAACTCATCGCCTTTTGCGGTGAGCATGATGATCGGGATCTGGTTGTTCTGCTGGCGCAGGCGCTTGCATGCGGACAGGCCATCTTCGCCCGGCAGCATCAGGTCGAGCACCACCAGGTTGAACACCTCGCGCTGCAGCAGGCGGTCCATCTGTTCGGTATTGGGCACTGCACGGGCACGGTAGCCCTTGCTGGTGAAGAAACGTTCCAGCAGGCTGCTTAGCCCCGGGTCGTCGTCGACGATGAGAATCTTGTCACCTTCAGCGGTGTTTGCGGTGCCGGTCATGAATAACTCCTCTGATATCGCCGCGCATTATGGCGTAGCCATTGCTGCACGTTGCGTGAGCATTGTTAGCAGATTTTTCCCCGGACGCCAGTTCCGGCTGGCCGGGCGCCATCACCGCAAGCCGTTTGCGATGGGTATAATGCGCGGCTTTCATCCAGCGCCGCCGGGCGAAAAGCCCACAGGCGACCCCCGTATTCACAAATGTCAGGTGGTTTACATGGACAGCATCAACAGCCGTATCGCCGAGGAACTGGGCGTACGCCCCCAGCAGGTCGAGGCGGCCGTGGGCCTGTTGGACGAAGGCTCGACCGTGCCTTTCATCGCCCGTTATCGCAAGGAAGTGACCGGTAGCCTGGACGACACCCAACTGCGCCATCTGGAAGAGCGCCTGCGCTACCTGCGCGAACTCGACGAGCGCCGCGCCAGCATCCTGTCCAGCATCGAGGAACAAGGCAAGCTGACCCCGGAGCTGGCCCGCGAAATCAAGCTGGCCGACACCAAGACCCGCCTCGAAGACCTGTACCTGCCGTACAAGCAAAAGCGCCGCACCAAGGGCCAGATCGCCCTGGAAGCCGGCCTGGGCGAACTGGCCGACGGCCTGTTCAACGACCCGACCCTGGCACCGGAAAGCGAAGCCGCACGCTTCGTCAACGCCGAAAAAGGCGTGGCCGACGTCAAGGCTGCGCTGGAAGGCGCCAAGTACATCCTGATGGAGCGTTTCGCCGAAGACGCCTCGCTGCTCGAAAAACTGCGCAGCTTCCTCAAGCAGGAGTCGGTGCTCAGCGCCCGCGTGGTAGCTGGCAAGGAAGAAGAAGGCGCCAAGTTCCGCGACTACTTCGCCCACGACGAACCGCTGCGCACCGCCCCGTCACACCGCGCCCTGGCAATCTTCCGCGGGCGCAACGAAGGCGTGCTGAGCGCCTCGCTGAAAGTGGGCGAAGAGCTGCCTGGCACCCTGCACCCGTGCGAAGTGATGATCGGCAACCACGTCGGCATCGAAAACCGCAGCCGCCCGGCCGACAAGTGGCTGGGAGAAGTGGTGCGCTGGACCTGGAAGGTCAAGCTGTACACCCACCTGGAAACCGACCTGTTCGGCGAGTTGCGCGACAACGCCGAAGGCGAGGCGATCAACGTGTTCGCCCACAATCTGCACGACCTGCTGCTGGCCGCCCCGGCCGGCCCGCGCGCCACCCTGGGCTTCGACCCGGGCCTGCGCACCGGCTGCAAGATCGCCGTGGTCGATGCCACCGGCAAGCTGCTGGACCACACCACGGTCTACCCGCACGCGCCGAAAAATGACTGGGACCGCACCCTGTCCATCATGGCCGCGCTGTGCGCCAAGCACTCGGTGGAGCTGGTCGCCATCGGCAACGGCACCGCCAGCCGCGAAAGCGACAAGCTGGTGGCCGAGCTGGTCAAAAAATACCCAGCGTTGAAAATCACCAAAATCATGGTCTCCGAAGCCGGTGCTTCGGTGTACTCGGCGTCGGAACTGGCCGCCCGCGAGTTCCCGGACCTGGACGTGTCGATCCGAGGCGCCGTGTCGATCGCCCGCCGCCTGCAGGACCCACTGGCAGAGCTGGTGAAGATCGACCCGAAATCCATCGGTGTCGGCCAGTACCAGCACGACGTGTCCCAGTTGAAACTGGCGCGTAGCCTGGATGCCGTGGTCGAGGACTGCGTGAACGCCGTGGGCGTGGACGTGAACACCGCCTCGGTGGCGCTGCTGACCCGTATTTCCGGCCTTAACGCCACGCTGGCGCAGAATATCGTCGCCCACCGCGATGCCAACGGCCCGTTCGCTACCCGTGCAGCCCTGAAAAAGGTCAGCCGCCTCGGTGAGAAAACCTTCGAACAAGCCGCCGGCTTCCTGCGTGTGATGAACGGCGACAACCCGCTGGACGCCTCTGCAGTACACCCCGAGGCCTACCCGCTGGTGCAACGCATTGCCGCCGACACCGACCGCGACATCCGTTCGCTGATCGGCGACAGCAGCTTCCTCAAGCGCCTGGACCCGAAAAAGTTCACCGACGAAACCTTCGGCCTGCCGACCGTCACCGACATCCTGCAGGAGCTGGACAAGCCGGGCCGCGACCCACGCCCCGAGTTCAAGACCGCCACCTTCCAGGACGGCGTTGAAGACCTCAAGGACCTGGAGCCGGGCATGATCCTCGAAGGCGTGGTCACCAACGTCACCAACTTTGGCGCCTTCGTCGACATCGGCGTACACCAGGACGGCCTGGTCCACATCTCGGCGCTGTCGGAAAAGTTCGTCAAGGACCCGCGTGAAGCGGTCAAGGCTGGCGACGTGGTCAAGGTCAAGGTCATGGAAGTGGACATCCCGCGCAAGCGCGTCGGCCTGTCCATGCGCATGAGCGACACACCGGGCGAAAAAGTCGAAGGCAACCGCGGCGGCAACCGTGGCAATGGCGGCAACCGTCAGCAGCAGGCCCCGCGCCAGCGTGAAACCGCCACTGCCGCACCGGCCAACAACGCCATGGCCGCCCTGTTCGCCAACGCCAAGCAGCTGAAAAAGAAGTGATGGACGTACCACGCGAATACGTCGAGAGCGCCTTCAGCCAACTGCTGGGCTGCCGCCTGCAACGCCTGGAAACCGGTGTTGCCGAGGTAGCCCTGGCGCTTGAGCCGCACTTGCGCAACCGGGGCCAGAAGCTGCACGGCGGGGCGATCTTCAGCCTGGTGGACATCGCCATGGGCCTGGCCTGCTCGGCCAACCATGGCTTTGACCGGCAAAGCGTCACCATCGAGTGCAAGATCAACTACATGCGCGCCGTCAGTGACGGCGAAGTGCTGTGTACCGCCCGCGTGCTGCACGCCGGGCGGCGTACCCTGGTGGTCGACGCTGACGTAGTCCAGGGCGACAAACTGGTGGCAAAAGCGCAAGGAACCTTCGCGGTTCTCTAGCTCACCAAGCTGTATCTGCGGTATTTTCAGCAGTGCGCTGGCCCTGCTGGAACCGCGTAAACCAGGCGACAACGCCAGTTCCTTTCTTCCTACCCTTGTAGACCGTTATCTCTACCCCCATATTGGGGCGACTGACGCGTGAAGGAATACATCTTGAGCGACCTCCTCAACCGCCGCCTGAGCCTGCTCGGCGCCAATCTCTCCCTGCTCAAGCAGTGCCTGCACGGTATTGAGCGCGAATGCCTGCGCGTGACCGACGAAGGTCGCCTGGCCCAGACCCCGCACCCGGAAGCCCTGGGGTCGGCGCTGACCAACGAGCAGATCACTACCGATTATTCCGAGTCGCTGCTGGAGTTCATCACCCCAGCCCTGCCCGACCCGGCCAAGGTGCTCGAAAGCCTCGAACAGACCCACCGCTTCGTCTACAGCAAGCTGGGCGACGAATACCTGTGGAGCCCGTCGATGCCGTGCACGCTGCCGGCCGAAGAGGACATCCCGATCGCCGAGTACGGCAGCTCGAACATCGGCAAGCTCAAGCACGTGTACCGCAAAGGCCTGGCCCTGCGCTACGGTCGCACCATGCAGTGCATCGCCGGTATTCATTACAATTTCTCACTGCCCGAAGCCCTGTGGCCGCTGCTCCGCGAAGCCGAAGGCAGCACTGAAGACAACCGCGACTACCAGTCGTCGGCTTACATCGCCCTGATCCGCAATTTCCGCCGCTACAGCTGGCTGCTGATGTACCTGTTCGGCGCTTCGCCAGCCCTGGACAAAGGCTTCCTGCGTGGCCGCCCGCACCAGCTCGAAGAGCTGGACGCCGAAACCCTGTTCCTGCCCTACGCCACCAGCCTGCGCATGAGTGACCTGGGCTATCAGAGCAACGCCCAGGCCGGCCTCACGCCGTGCTACAACAACCTGGCCAGCTACACCGACAGCCTGCGCAAGGCAGTCGGCACGCCCTACCCGCCATACGTTGAAGTGGGCACGCACGTGGACGGCGAGTGGGTGCAGCTGAACACCAACATCCTGCAGATCGAAAACGAGTACTACTCGAACATTCGCCCCAAACGGGTCACCTACACCGGCGAACGGCCGATCCAGGCCCTGACCTCGCGTGGCGTGCAGTACGTGGAAGTGCGTTGCCTGGACATCAACCCGTTCCTGCCGGTAGGCATCGACCTGCCTGAGGCACGCTTCCTCGATGCGTTCCTGCTGTTCTGCGCACTGGAAGACAGCCCGCAGCTGGACAACGGTGAATGCGGCCAGTGCACCAGCAACTTCCTGACCGTGGTCAAGGAAGGCCGCCGCCCGGGCCTGGAGCTGCACCGCAATGGCCAGCCGATCAGCCTGAAAGACTGGGCCAGCGAACTGATTCAGCGTATTCGACCGTTGGCCGACCTGCTCGACCAGGCGCAAGGTGGTGAGGATCACGCCAAGGCCCTGGATGCGCAGCAGGCCAAGGTCGACGACGCTTCGCTGACCCCGTCGGCCCAGGTGCTGGCACGCATGACCGAACACGACGAAAGCTTCGTCCAGTTCTCTCTGCGCCAAAGCCGGATCCACGCCGACACGTTCCGCGAGCAGCCTCTGAGCAACGAGCAACAGCAGGCGTTCGAAACACTGGCCCGTGAATCGCTTGCCAAGCAGTCCGAGCTGGAACAGGAAGAAGTCGGTGACTTCGACTTGTTCGTCGGTGCCTACCAGGCCAGTATCCTGGCGATCAGCAACTGATGACCCGTACCGCCACCCCGCGCAAGCCGCGCGCCAGCAGCCAGGCTAGAATCGAAGCGATCCTGACGGCTGCACGCGAGTTGCTGGCAGAGCAAGGGGTGGCGGCACTGTCCATCTACAGCGTGGCCGAACGGGCACAGATTCCGCCGTCGTCGGTGTATCACTTCTTCGCCAGCGTGCCAGCGTTGCTGGAAGCACTGACTGCCGACATACACCGGGCCTTTCGCGAAGCACTGAGTGCACCGATCGACAGCAGCGCGTTCAGCACCTGGCACGAACTGTCACGGCTCATCGAAGAACGCATGCTGTGTATCTATAACCAAGATGCTGCGGCGCGGCAGCTAATCCTGGCCCAGCATGGGCTGAGCGAAGTGGTGCAGGCCGATCGGCAGCACGACATGGAACTGGGCGACTTGATGCACAAGTTGTTCGACCAGCATTTTCACCTGCCGGTGATGCCACTGGATGTGGATGTGTTTGCCCTGGCCATGGAACTGAGCGACCGGGTGTATGCGCGATCGGTGCAGTTGCACGAGACGATTACGCCGCGTATGGCCGAAGAGGGCAAGCGGGTGTGCGAGGCGTATCTGGGGTTGTATCTGCCGCCGTTTCTGGCCAAGCGTTCCAGCTGAAAATGATCGGGGCCGCGTTGCGGCCCTTCGCGGGCGTGCCCGCAAAGGGCTGCAAAGCAGCCCCATTGGCCTATTTTCATCACAGCTTGGCGATAGACACTTCAGTCGATTTCACGAAAGCAATCACTTCGCTGCCAACCTGCAATTCCAGCTCCCTCACAGAACGGGTGGTGATGACCGAAGTCACGATCCCCGAGGCGGTCTGCACGTCGATTTCCGACAATACCGGGCCTTCGAGGATTTCTTTCACAGTGCCTTTGAACTGGTTACGGACGTTGATGGCTTTGATAGTCATGATTTGATTCCTTCTCGTTGGCTTCAGTCTGGTAAGTGAGTCAGTGCGCCCAACGCAACTGCGTGGGCAGAGGGGCTACAGGGTCCGGCTCGGGCGCAGTGCCCGGGGCCGACAGAACGCGGTTGAGCACTTCGCTTTCCAGCGCAGCCAGGCGGTGCGAACCACGCGCCCGAGGCCGTGCCAGGTCGACAGTGAGATCGAGCCCGACCTCGCCGTCCTCGATCAGGATCACCCGGTCAGCCACGGCAACCGCTTCGCTGACATCATGGGTAACCAACAGCACGGTGAAGCCATGCTGACGCCAGAGGCGCTCGATCAGTTGCTGCATCTCGATCCGGGTCAACGCATCCAGTGCACCGAGCGGCTCGTCCAGCAGCAGCAGACGCGGCTGGTGGATCAGCGCCCGGGCCAAGGCCACGCGCTGCTTCTGGCCACCCGAAAGCGCGGCCGGCCATTCATTGGCGCGGTCAGCCAGGCCTACCGCCTCCAGCGCTTCCAGCGCACGCGGGCGCCAGTCGCCAGACAGGCCCAGGCCAACGTTGTCGATCACCTTCTTCCAGGGCAGCAGCCGTGCGTCCTGGAACATCAGGCGGGTTTCCTCACGGGCCTCTTCCAGCGGCGCAGCACCGGCCAGGAGTTGGCCGGCGGTGGGTTGATCGAGCCCGGCCAGCAGGCGCAGCAAGGTGCTCTTGCCGCAGCCGCTGCGGCCAACGATGGCAACGAACTGACCGGCCGGAATATGCAGGTCGATACCTTTCAGCACTTCGCGCTGGCCAAAGGTCTTGCGCAGGCCGTTGGAGGCCAGCGGGATGCCACGCAGCAGGCGAGGCGGCTGTTCCTTGAGCACGGTCATGCGCCCTCCTTCCTGGCTACTTGATAGGCCGGGTGCCAGCGCAACCACACACGCTCCAGGCCGCGAGCGGCGAGGTCGGCAAGCTTGCCAAGCACGGCGTACAAGACGATGGCCAGTACCACCACGTCGGTCTGCAGGAACTCTCGGGCATTCATTGCCAGGTAACCGATGCCGGCGTTGGCCGAGATGGTTTCCGCCACGATCAAGGTCAGCCACATGAAGCCCAGCGCGAAGCGCACACCCACCAGAATCGATGGCAGCGCCCCCGGCAGGATCACCTGGCGGAACAGGCTGAAGCCGGACAAGCCATAGCTGCGCGCCATTTCCACCAATGCCGGGTCGACATTACGAATGCCGTGGTAGGTGTTCAGGTAAATCGGGAACAACGTGCCCAGCGCGACCAGGAAAATCTTTGCCGACTCGTCGATACCGAACCACAGGATCACCAGCGGGATCAGCGCCAGGTGTGGCACGTTGCGGATCATCTGCACCGAGCTGTCGAGCAGGCGTTCGCCCCAGTTCGACAGGCCGGTGATGAATCCCAGCACCAGGCCGATGCTGCCGCCGATGGCAAAGCCCAGACCGGCACGCCAGCCACTGATGGCCAGGTGGGTCCAGATATCACCGCTGCGCACCAGCTCGACACCGGCGCTGACCACAGCGCTGGGTGCCGGCAGAATGCGCGTCGACAGCCAGCCAGCGCTGACCGCCAGCTGCCAGGCTGCCAACAGCAGTACCGGCAGCGCCCACGGCGCCAGGCGCTGGGCCAGGTTGGAAGAAGTTGCACGACTCATGGCCCGGCCCTCAGCTCTGCGACACGGACTTGGGCAGGATGTCGTTGGCCACCATCTCGCCGAACGGGCTTACGTAGCCGCCGGTTTTCGGTTGCTCCGGGCGTTGCACATCGAGGTGCGGGAACAGCAGTTCGGCAACCCGGTACGACTCTTCCAGGTGTGGATAACCCGAGAAGATGAAGGTATCGATACCCAGCTCGGCGTATTCCTTGACCCGTGCCGCCACAGTCGGGCCATCGCCCACCAGTGCGGTACCGGCGCCGCCGCGGACCAGGCCAACACCTGCCCACAGGTTGGGGCTGACTTCCAGGTTGTCACGGTTGCCGCCGTGCAGGGCAGCCATGCGCTGCTGGCCCACCGAATCGAAGCGCGACAGCGAGGCCTGGGCACGGGCGATGGTGTCGTCGTCCAGGTGCGAGATCAGCTTGTCGGCGGCGGCCCAGGCTTCTTCGTTGGTTTCACGCACGATCACGTGCAGGCGGATGCCGAAGCGCACTTCACGGCCTTGGGCAGCAGCCTTTTCACGCACCTGGGCGATTTTCTCGGCAACGGCTGCCGGTGGCTCGCCCCAGGTCAGGTACAACTCGACTTGTTCGGCGGCGAGGTCCTGAGCGGCTTCGGACGAACCGCCGAAGTACAGTGGCGGACGTGGCTGCTGAATAGGTGGGTAGAGCAGCTTGGCGCCCTTCACCTGGATGTGCTTGCCGTCGTAATCGACGTTTTCGCCCTCCAGCACCTTGCGCCAGATACGGGTGAACTCGACCGAGGCTTCGTAGCGTTCCTGGTGGTTCAGGTGCAGGCCATCACCGGCCAGTTCGTCCGGGTCGCCACCGGTGACCAGGTTGAACAGGGCACGGCCATTGGACAGGCGGTCCAGCGTTGCCGCCTGGCGTGCTGCCACGGTTGGCGAAATGATGCCGGGGCGCAGGGCTACCAGGAATTTCAGGCGCTGGGTCACTGGGATCAGCGACGCGGCCACCAGCCAGGAGTCCTCGCAGGAACGGCCGGTAGGGATCAGCACCCCACCAAAACCAAGGCGGTCGGCGGCCTGGGCGATCTGCTGCAGGTAGCCGTGGTCGACCGCACGTGCGCCGTCGGAAGTGCCCAGGTACTTGCCGTCACCGTGGGTTGGGAGGAACCAGAAAATGTTAAGGCTCATTGGAGTTGTCTCCTCAAGGGTGGCTCAGCCAGGGCGGCGCCCCGGCGCAGGCGAATCAATCAAGGCGCGCTAGCGACCTTGGCCGGGGGTGTCCAGATCACGTCCTTGATGCTCAGCGGCTTGGGTATCAGCTTGAGCGCCTGGAAGGTGTCGGCGATCTTCTGTTGCGCAGCCACTACCTCGGGGGTGAGCGGCGCAGCGCCGTAGCCTTGGCGTTTGACCGAGGTCAGGGTGATGTTGGCGGGCAGGCCGAGCAGCGGTGCGACCTGGTCGGTCACTTCTTGCGGGTTGGCCTGGGACCACTCGCCCACGGCGCGCACTTCCTCGATCACGGTGTTGATCACCGCCGGGTGCTGGGTGGCGTAGTTGCGGGTGGCCAGGTAGAACTGGTGGTTGTCGACCAGGCCCTTGCCGTCACGCAGGGTGCGTGCCTGCAACTGCTGTTCGGCAGCGGCCTGGTAAGGGTCCCAGATCACCCAGGCATCCACGCTGCCACGTTCGAAGGCGGCACGGGCATCGGCTGGCGGCAGGTACACGGGCTGGATGTCGCTGTACTTCAGGCCAGCATCTTCCAGAGCACGAACCAGCAGGTAGTGCACGTTGGAGCCTTTGTTGAGGGCGACTTTCTTACCCTTGAGGTCTTTGACCGACTGGACTGGCGAACCCTTCGGTACCAGGATCGCTTCGCTGTGCGGTGCTGGCGGCTCGTAGGCCACGTAGAGCAGATCGGCACCAGCTGCCTGGGCAAATACGGGCGGGGTCTCGCCGGTGACGCCAAAATCAATAGAACCGACGTTCAGCCCTTCAAGCAACTGCGGGCCACCGGGGAATTCGGTCCACTGCACCTGCACGCCCTGCTCGGCCAGGCGCTTTTCCAGCGTGCCCTTGGCCTTGAGCAGCACCAGGGTGCCGTATTTCTGGTAACCGATACGCAGGCTTTCGGCCTGGGCTTGGGTAATGGCGCCGAAGGACACAGCCGCCGCAAACAGGGCGACCAGACCGCGACGCAAGAAGACTGTGCGCATGGCGCTCTCCTGTACGTTTGGGTTCGGGTTGCACCTGCTTGCCTCGTTGTCGGGCGAGTAAGGTGTTGAAGCGGGTTGGGCCGGTCAGATGCTCCAGCGAGCGCTGATCAGGCGTTCATTCAGTACGCCGGGGGCCACGGGGCTTGGCCGGCGGGCCAAGGCAACATGGAAGGTTTCCAGCGAGTCCAGCAGGCGTTCTTCCAGCGCCGGTGCCAGCTGCGCGGGTTTGGAGCCTTCTGCGTAAGCCACCTGGCTGTCATCGGCGAAGATCCCTTGCAGGGTCTCTTGAGCCTTGAGTGCCGACAGCACGGGTTTCAATGCGTAATCCACTGCCAGCATGTGGGCGATGCTGCCGCCCGTGGCGATCGGCAAAACGATCTTGTGCGCCAGAGCGCGTTCGGGCAGCAGGTCGAGCAGTGTTTTCAGGGCGCCGGCAAACGAGGCCTTGTAAACCGGGGTGGAAACGATCAGGCCATCGGCCTGGGCTACCAACTGTTGGAAGTGCTGCACCTGCGGGCTGTCGAAACGGGCATGCAACAGGTCTTCGGCGGGGAAGTCACGTACCTGGAACGTCACGACCTCTACGCCACGGTTCTGCAGCCACTGGCGCGAACGCTCAAGCAGCACGCCAGAGCGTGAGCGGGTACTGGGGCTACCACCGATTGATACGACCAGCATTGCAGCGCTTCCTTGTGTTCTGTTGGAAGTGACATTAACAGCTGCCACATATATCTAGAAATCATATTTTTTCATTTGTTTATTCCATTTTTGTTTTTCCTCAATTTCCTCCACTTGTTTCAGCAGGCATAAAAAAGGGCCGTCGAAACGGCCCGAAAATCCCTGCTTGGCTAAGAGCAATACAACGAGGAATGCATTTAACGATTCGGCTGCGGGGTCAGACGCAGGTAGGGTTTGACCGCCCGGTAACCTTTGGGGAAGCGCTGCTTGATCTCTTCCTCATCTTTGAGCGAAGGCACGATCACCACCTCGTCGCCGTCCTGCCAGTTACCGGGGGTGGCGACCTTGTGGTTGTCGGTCAGCTGCAGCGAGTCGATCACCCGCAGAATTTCATTGAAGTTGCGCCCGGTACTGGCCGGATAGGTGATGGTCAGGCGCACCTTCTTGTTCGGGTCGATCACGAACAGCGAACGCACGGTGAGGGTGTCGCTGGCGTTCGGGTGGATCAGGTCGTACAGGTCGGACACCTTGCGGTCCGCGTCGGCGATGATCGGGAAGTTGACCACGGTGTTCTGGGTTTCGTTGATGTCATCGATCCAGCGGTGGTGCGAGTCGACCGGATCCACCGACAAGGCGATGGCCTTGACCCCACGCTTGGCGAAATCATCCTTGAGCTTGGCGGTCAGGCCCAGCTCGGTAGTGCACACCGGGGTGAAGTCGGCGGGGTGGGAGAACAATACCCCCCAGCTGTTGCCCAGCCACTCGTGGAAGCGGATTTTGCCTTCGCTGGAATCCTGTTCGAAATCGGGGGCGATATCGCCGAGTTTGAGGCTCATGGGCTGCGGCTCCTTGGCTGGGTTCTGTACCGTATGGGTTCAATGTGCCTGCATTCGGTTAAAAACAAAAAGAATAAATAACAATTTATTTATAACCGGAATGCATACCAATTTGTAGGCACAAAAAAGCCTCGCACTAGGCGAGGCTCTTGGATCAGCTACGGCTTACAGGAAGTTGTAAGTGTAGTTGAAGATCAGACGGGTCTGATCCTGGTCAGCCAGCGAGCTGGTGCCGGTGCCACGGTATACGCCGTGACGCAGGCTGGCGCCCAGGCCTTTGAAGGTGCCTTCCTGGATGACGTAGTCAACGCGGGCGTCACGTTCCCATTCGCTGAAGGTGCCGTTGCCGTTGGCGTTCTTGCCGTCTTCACCTTTCAGGTAGGAAACCGAAGCTTTCAGGCCTGGCACGCCCAGACGTGCGAAATCATAGGCGTACTGACCGAAGGTGGTGTTTTCACCGGCCTTGGCGAACTGGTTGATCATGCTGTCGGTAAACAGGTAGAAGCTGGAGCCACCGGCGCCTTCGTTGCGACCGTTGCCATCAACAACGCTGCCTTGGTTCAGCCAGACGAAGCCACCGTCGTCATTGACGCGCTGGTGGCCGAGCAGGAACGAGTGGCCACCCAGGGTATAGGTGAAGATCGCGGACCAGGTCTTGTTGTCGACCTCGCCGAGGTTCTTGGCATAGCCACCGTTGTTGTTGAAGTTGTAACCGCCGCCGTCGCCGTTCTTGCCGTCGCTGCTGCTGTCGAAATAACGCAGGTCGGTTTTGAACGACTGGTCGTCAGCGATCTTGAATACGTGCGTCGCGCCCAGGAAGTGCTGCTTGTAGAAGTCTTCCAGGTTCGAGTAGTAGTACTGCAGGGTCAGGTCTGGCGTGAGCTTGTAGTCCAGACCACCGTAGCGGAACTTGTTACTGTCCTGGCTGGCACCGGCAATCGACAGGCCGGTACGGTTGCTCGAAGCACGGCCCATGGCGTGGGTCAGCTGGCCGGCGTTGATGGTCAGGTTGTCGATTTCCTTCGACTGGATAGTGCCACCCTCGAAGGTTTGCGGCAGCAGACGGCCATCGTTGGAGACCAGGATCGGCAGGTTTGGCGCCAGGGCGCTACCGTAGTGAACCTCAGTCTTCGAGAAGCGTGCCTTGGCGTTGGCGCCAACACGAGCCCACTGGCTTACAGCCGAACCGTCGGTGTCGCTCGGGAAGAAGCTGCTGTTGTCTGGGTGCTTGCCACGGCCACCATCCAGGTGGATACCCCACAGGGCCTGGGCATCGACACCAAAGCCAACGGTGCCTTCAGTGAAGCCGGAGATGTAGTCGAGCTTGAAGCCCTGACCCGACTCACGGTTGTCGGCACCGCCATCACGGTTGTCGTTGTTGAAGTACATGGTGCGCGAGCTGAGCGACAGTTTGCTGTCTTCAACGAAACCGGCAGCGCCTGCTTGTTGGGCGAGAACCCCCAGTGCCACGGCCAGAGCCAGGCTGGACTTGTACATAATTTGCTCCTCTACGTTCTAATTCTTGTGTATCTCTGGCGGCGAGGTCTGCTGCCCCGCTCACCGTGGATTGGCGATTTAGTCCCAAAGCGTGACTCATAAGTCAATCGTTTCTAAACGTTTCGAGACTTTGGTCTAAGGCGTCACCTGCGCTACAGGATAATGACAATCCTATAAATCCAAAATGACCGTTTTATGAATTTGTAAGATTTTTAAGGAATATGTTAGGAACCTTTACTGCCATTCGTTGTAGCGACAACGTCTTTCATAACCTTTGGTTATTTGCAAACGTTTGCTCATAACCTAATTCCGTATCGTTCTATAGGGACGAAAAAGCCTAGCAGGTACCTCCACATTCGCCATTGAGGGTAATCACCCATCCTGGGCTTAAAGCATTTGGCTCCTAAGCTAATGCAAAAAAGTTATTTATTTTTAAATTCTTAGATCATTTAGTCTTCTCGTCATCCATCACATCGATCGCCTGACGAGAGGTCCACCATGATCCCGCACGCTCCGCTGCGCCTGTTCGCCGCCCTGACCCTCGCCAGCACCAGCTGGTTTGCCCAGGCTGCCGACCTGACCGTGGCCTACCAGACCACCGTCGACCCTGCCAAAGTGGCGCAGGTCGATGGCGACTACGAAAAAGCCAGCAAGGCCAGCATCGACTGGCGCAAATTCGATAATGGCGCCGACGTGATCACCGCCGTGGCCAGCGGTGATGTGCAGATCGGCTATCTGGGTTCCAGCCCGCTGGCCGCTGCTGCCACCCGCAAGCTGCCCGTAGAAACATTCCTCATCGCCACCCAGATTGGTGCCGGTGAAGCGTTGGTTGCCCGCGACAGTATCAAGACGCCGCAAGACCTGATCGGCAAGAAAGTCGCCGTACCGTTCGTGTCCACCGGCCACTACAGCCTGCTGGCCGCACTCAAAAGCTGGAATATCGACCCGTCCAAGGTACAGATCCTCAACCTGGCACCACCGGCCATCATTGCTGCCTGGAAACGTGGTGACATCGACGCCACCTACGTGTGGGACCCGGCCCTGGGCGTAGCCAAGGAAAACGGCAAGGTGCTGATCACTTCTGGCGAACTGGCCCAGAAAGGCGCCCCCACCTTCGATGCCTGGATCGTGCGCAAAGACTTCGCCGACAAGCACCCTGAGGTGGTCAAAGCCTTTGCCAAAGTCACGCTGGACGCCTACGCCGACTACCGCAAAGACCCGAAAGCCTGGCTGGCCGACAAAGGCAACGTCGACAAACTGGTGAAGCTCTCGGGCGCCAAGGCCAGCGATATCCCGGTGCTGCTGGAGGGCAACGTCTACCCGCTGGCCGCCGACCAGGCCAACGCCCTGGGCGCGCCGACCACCCAGGCACTGACCGACACGGCCAACTTCCTCAAGCAGCAAGGCAAGGTTGACGCCGTGCTGCCGGACTACTCGCCGTACGTCAGCGCCAAGTTCCTTCCAAACTGATCCGGAGCCCGTCATGGCCTTGCTTGAACTGGAGCGCATCAGCGCACAGTACCCTGGCGCCAGCACCCCGGTGCTGGCCGACATCAACCTGAGCCTGGGCCCGCGCCAGCTGCTGGTGGCCCTGGGGCCGTCCGGCAGCGGCAAGACCTCCCTGCTCAACCTGATCGCCGGCTTCGTCGCCCCCAGTGGCGGGCGAATCACCCTCGATGGCGTACCGGTACAAGGCCCGGGTGCAGAGCGCGGCGTAGTGTTCCAGGACGACGCCCTGCTGCCATGGCAGAACGTGCTGGGCAATGTCGCCTTCGGCCTCGAACTGGCTGGCGTGCCCCGCGCCCAGCGTGAAGCCAAGGCCCGTGAAATGCTCGCACTCGTCGACCTGGATGGCTTTGGCGAGCGGCGCATCTGGCAATTGTCCGGTGGCCAGAAGCAGCGCGTAGGCCTGGCCCGCGCACTGGCGGCCGACCCACGGGTGTTGTTGATGGATGAACCGTTCGGCGCCCTCGACGCCTTCACCCGCGAACAAATGCAGGAACTGCTGCTGCAGGTCTGGCAACGCACCGCCAAACCGGTTTTCCTGATTACCCACGACATTGAAGAAGCGGTGTTCCTCGCCAGCGAGCTGGTGCTACTGGCACCCAACCCGGGCCGCGTAGTGGAGCGCCTGCAACTGGACTTCGGCCAGCGCTATGCCGCTGGCGAATCGGCCCGGGCAATCAAATCCGACCCACGCTTCATCGAAACCCGCGAGCATGTGCTGGCGCGGGTGTTCTCCCAACGCCAAAGCCTGCAGGAGCGCGCATGAGCAGCCTGGACCTGCCGGTTGCCGGCAAGCACGACACCCAAACCCGGCCTGTTGCAACAGCACGCCGCCAACGCTCTACCCGCTGGATCAGTACCCTGACCCTGACCAGCCTGCTGCTGGTCTGGTGGCTGGTGACCGCCGCTGGCTGGATCGAGCCGCTGTTCCTGCCTTCGCCCGGCGACATCCTGGCCAAGGCCTGGACCCTGCTGACCCAAGGCTACATGGACGCCAGCCTGTGGCAGCACCTGGGCGCAAGCCTGGGCCGCATTGGCCTGGCGCTGGTTGCAGCGACCCTGACCGCGATCCCGGTGGGCATCGCCATCGGCTACAACCGCGTGGCCCGTGGCATCCTCGACCCGCTGATCGAGTTCTACCGGCCGATACCGCCGCTTGCATACCTGCCGCTGATCGTCATCTGGTGCGGCATCGGCGAGCTGTCGAAGGTGCTGCTGATTTACCTGGCGATCTTCGCCCCCATCGCCATCGCCACCGCCACCGGCGTGCGCACGGTCGACCCGGCCAAGCTGCGTGCGGCGCAGTCGCTGGGCGCCACCAAGGCCCAGCTGATCCGCCATGTGATCCTGCCCAGTGCGCTGCCCGACATCCTTACCGGCATCCGCATCGGCCTGGGGGTCGGCTGGTCGACCTTGGTGGCCGCCGAACTGATTGCTGCCACCAGCGGCCTGGGCTTCATGGTGCAGTCGGCGGCGCAGTTTTTGGTCACCGATGTGGTGGTGTTGGGCATCCTGCTGATCGCCCTGATCGCCTTCGCCCTGGAAATGGGCCTGCGTGCCCTGCAACGCAAACTGGTGCCCTGGCACGGGCAGAGCCACTGATTGCCGATTGACCACGCCGGCAACCCGGCGCCTAGAACGAGAAAAGACATGAGCCTGACCGTTACCCCTCTCAGCCCGGCGCTGGGTGCGCAGATCAGCGGCGTAGACATCAGCCGCGATATCACCGCAGAAGAGCGCGACGCCATCGAACAGGCGCTGCTGCAGCATCAGGTGCTGTTCTTCCGCGACCAGCCGATCAACCCGGAACAGCAAGCGCGCTTTGCAGCCCGCTTCGGTGACCTGCACATTCACCCGATCTACCCCAACGTGCCCGAAACCCCGCAGGTGCTGGTGCTCGACACGGCAGTGACCGATGTGCGCGACAACGCCGTGTGGCACACCGACGTGACGTTCTTGCCGACCCCGGCACTGGGCGCGGTGCTCAGCGCCAAGCAATTGCCCGCTTACGGTGGCGATACGCTGTGGGCCAGCGGGATTGCCGCTTTCGAAGCCTTGTCGGCGCCGCTGCGTGCAATGCTCGATGGGCTGACCGCCACCCACGACTTCACCAAGTCGTTTCCGCTGGAGCGCTTTGGCACCACGCCGGAAGACCTGGCGCGCTGGGAAGCAACCCGGCGCAACAACCCGCCGCTGTCACACCCGGTGGTGCGCACTCACCCGGTTAGCGGGCGCAAGGCGCTGTTCGTCAATGAAGGGTTCACCACGCGTATCAATGAGCTGAGCGAGCTGGAAAGCGAGGCGCTGTTGAAGCTGCTGTTCGCCCATGCGACGCGGCCGGAGTTCAGCATTCGCTGGCGTTGGCAGGAGAATGACGTGGCGTTCTGGGACAACCGCGTGACCCAGCATTTTGCGGTGGATGACTACCGGCCGAACCGGCGGGTGATGCACCGGGCGACCATCCTGGGGGATGCGCCGTTCTGAACTTTGATGTGACCTGTACCGGCCTCTTCGCGGGCTTGTCCCGCGAAGAGGCCGGTGAAACCAACGACAACCTAGCGGACCAGATGCAGGTACTGCATGTGCCGTTCGTACTGGTCCAGAATGTCGTTGATGATCTGCTCCTTGCTGTAGCCCACCAGGTCATAGTTCTGGCTGCCTTCGCTCAGGTGAACCTCCGCCCGGTAATAACGGCGGTTCTTCAACTCCTGCGTACCCAGCCCACCCAAGGCGAACGACGGTGTGAAATACCCACGCATCTGCACCTGGTAAATGAACGGCTGCTCCTCGCCATGGCCAATCTTCAGGCTGACGTTGTCGTGGCTCGGGTCATCCTGGGTAATCAGCACCAGGCCCTTCTGCTCGAACACTTCACGGACCTCGGCAATCGCCGGGCGCACTACGTCGTCCATGAAGCGGTACACCTCATCACGCGACGGGAAATGCACGGCCTGGCTCAGGCGCTGGCGCCAGCCACCACGACCGCGACGTGACTGGGCGAACGGGGCCAGCGAGTGCATCTGCGCGATCTGCCGTTGCGACTCCAGGTAGAACGCCTTGTGCAGCCCCCACATCATGCACAACAGAATCAGCGAGAACGGCAGCGAGGTCAGCACCACCGCCGACTTCAGCGAGTCGATGCTGCCCGCGAACAACAGCGCACTGGTGATCAGCGCGGTCATCGCGCCCCAGAAGATGCGCAGCCAGTTCGGCCCGTCCTCATCGGCTTCCCCCCCCTTGGCCGACAAGGTCGACAGCACCACGGTGCCCGAGTCGGCCGACGTGACGAAGAACACGAAGCTGATGAACACCGTGGTGGCGATCACCACCTTGCTCCAGGGGTAGGTCTCCAGCAGCAGGTACAGGCTCATCGACGGGTCATCCAGTGCCGACTGGCCCAGTGCGGTCATGCCATGGTTGATCACCTGGTCCAGCGCGCTGTTGCCGAAGATCGACATCCACGCCAGGGTGAACCCCAACGGAATCAGCAGCACGCCAAAGACGAACTCGCGGATGGTACGGCCACGGGAGATACGGGCGATGAACAGGCCCACGAACGGTGCCCAGGCAATCCACCAGGCCCAGTAAAACACTGTCCAGCCGCCCAGCCAGTCACGGTTTTCACCGTAGGCATACACATCGAAGCTCTTGCGCGGCAAGGCGCCCAGGTAGTCACCCAGGTTCTGGATCAATGTGTTGAACAGGTGCTGGGTCGGCCCGGCGAACAGCACGAACAGCAGCAGTGCGCAGGCCAGGAACAGGTTGATGTCGCTCATCACCCGCACGCCCTTCTCCACCCCGGCAACGGCCACGGCTACCGCCGCGCCCATCATCAGGGTGATGAGGATAACCTGCACCCACTGGCTGTGGCTGATGCCGAACAGGTAGTCCAGGCCAGCGTTCAGGTGCAGCACGCCAAAGCCCATGTCGGCCCCCAGGCCGAACACTGTGGCGATGATGCCGAAGCCATCCACTGCGTAGCCGATCGGCCCGTTGATGCGCTTTCCGATCAGCGGGTACAGCGCCGAACGCAACGCCAGCGGCAGGTTGTGCCGGTAAGCGAAATAAGCCAGGGCCATGCCGACGAAGGCGAACACCCCCCAGCCATGCAGGCCCCAGTGCAGGAACAGAATCTGCATCGCCTGGCGCCCGGCCTCTGCCGTGCCCGCTTCGCCCTGGGGCGGCTGCAGCATGTGGGTGAGAGGTTCGGAAACACAGAAGAAGAACAACGTGATGCTGATACCGGCGGCAAACAGCATGCCGGCCCACGACAGGTAACTGAACTCGGGTTCGTCGTGGTCGGCACCGAGCTTGATCTTGCCGTAGCCGGACAAGGCGGTGACCACCACGAAGACCAGGTACAGCGTCATGGCCAGCATGTAGTACCAGCCGACCGTATTGGCCGCCCAGTTCTGCGCTGCCAGCAACCAGTCACCTGCCGCTTGCGGGTTGGAAATGACTACCAGGCCAAAAACGAGGATGAAACTTGCCGCAAAGTAGAACACCGGAGGGTTCATGCGGATTTTGCCATTGGCAATGGACGGGGTCGGTGCACTCATCGGGCGTGCACCTCGTCAAATGACGTAAGGTTCGGAATGAACGGGTTCAGCAAAGGAATCCTCCTGTTGAACACCGGCAGCGGACCAGCGTTTTTTCATTGAACAAGCGTTCAAGTTAAACATGGATCGGATTTCATTGCGAATTGGGGTGCTGATTGGTGCCTTCCTGTTCCGGCCTCTTCGCGGGCTTGCCCGCGAAGAGGCCGGAACAGCCAATACAAATGCCAGATCAATTCTTGTCCTGGCAATCCAGCTGCAGGTTGGCCTGGGTAATGTTGCTTTCAGCCGGCACACTGCGGGTCAGCCACACATTGCCGCCAATGGTCGAACCTTTGCCGATGGTAATGCGCCCCAGCACCGTGGCCCCGGCATAGATCACCACATCGTCCTCGACAATCGGGTGCCGTGGCAGGCCTTTGTGCAGGGTTCCCGACTCATCGCTCGGGAAGCGCTTGGCGCCCAGGGTCACGGCCTGGTAGATGCGCACGCGCTCGCCGATGATCGCGGTTTCGCCAATCACCACACCGGTCCCGTGGTCGATGAAGAAGCTCGGGCCAATCTGCGCACCAGGGTGAATGTCGATACCGGTGGCCGAATGCGCCAGCTCCGAGCTGATCCGCGCCAACAGCGGCAAGCCGGCCTGGTACAGGTGGTGCGCCAGGCGGTGGTGGATGATCGCCAGGATACCCGGGTAGCACAGCAGCACTTCATCCACGCTACGCGCTGCCGGGTCGCCGTGGTAGGCGGCCAGCACGTCGGTGTCGAGCAGTACGCGCAGCTCCGGTAGCGCAGCTGCGAAACCCTGGATCAGGCTCAGCGCATGGGCGTCGACGCCAGCCAGCTCAGCCTTGCTTTGCCGTGCCGCATAGCGCAGTTCAAGGCGAGCCTGGGCAAGCAAGGCGGTCAGCGCGGCATCCAGGGTATGGCCGACATAGAAGTCTTCGCTTTCTTCGCGCAAATCGACTGGGCCCAGGCGCATGGGGAACAGCGCGCCGCACAGTTGCTCCAGAATCTGCCGCATCGCCTCGCGCGACGGCAACTCGCGCCCGCCCTGCTCGCCAATGCTGCGGCCATTACGGGTGCGCCATTGCTCACGGGCGCCGCGCAGGCCACTGACGATGCTCTGCAACTGCCAGTGCGCGGATGAAGGTTGTTCGCTCACGGTTTTCTCCTGCCGTATAGGCCATCTAATGGTGTCGCCAGGCCCGCGAAGAGGCCGGGCCTGCCTACATGCGATCCACTCTACGGCAAATCAGCCCCTTGGAAAAAACAACGCTTTATTCCATCCTGCGCTAAGTCAGGCATAAGCCGCGATGACGGCACCGGCATCCTCGCCTACCCTCAAAGCAGCCAGCTCCTGGCACAAATCAAAATGGAAATAACAAAATAATTTTTTAGTATTTCCTGGCCTAAGCAGCCAACCCTATAGTCGCCACCTCACTACTTACACAACAAGCGCGGGGCTCTGACATGTCGAAATTCGCCAAACCGCTACTCAACGCTACCCTGGCTGTTCTGCTGGGTGCCGGCCTGCTCAGCCAGGCCTTCGCGGGCGAGCAGCTGAAGACCATCCAGGAAAAAGGCGTGATCAACGTCGGCCTAGAAGGCACCTACCCACCGTTCAGCTTCCAGGACGAAAACGGCAAGCTGACCGGCTTCGAAGTGGAACTGTCCGAGTTGCTGGCCAAGGAGCTGGGGGTCAAGGCCAAGGTCCAGCCGACCAAATGGGACGGCATCCTCGCTGCGCTGGAGTCCAAGCGCCTGGACGTAGTCATCAACCAGGTGACCATTTCCGAAGAGCGCAAGAAGAAGTACGACTTCTCCGAGCCCTACACCATCTCCGGCATCCAGGCGCTGATCCTGAAGAAGAAGGCCGAGCAGTTGAACATCCACAAGGCCGCCGACCTGGCCGGCAAGAAAGTGGGCGTGGGCCTGGGCACCAACTACGAACAGTGGGTGAAACAAGACGTGCCGCAAGCCGATGTGCGCACCTATGAAGACGACCCGAGCAAGTTCGCCGACCTGCGTAACGGTCGCATCGACGCCATCCTGATCGACCGCCTGGCCGCACTGGAATACGCGCAAAAAGCCAAGGATACGGAGCTGGCCGGCGATGCGTTCTCCCGCCTGGAAAGTGGCGTAGCCCTGCGCAAGGGCGAGCCAGAGCTGCTCGATGCCATCAACAAGGCCATCGACAAGCTCAAGGCTGACGGCACGCTGGCCAAGCTGTCCGAGAAATACTTCGGTGCTGATGTCACCAAATGATCGCTGAAAGCCTGCAACTCGTTGTCGACTCCACGCCCTTCCTGCTGAAGGGCGCGGGTTATACGGTGCTGCTCAGCGTTGGCGGCATGTTCTTCGGCCTGGTGCTGGGCTTTGCCCTGGCGCTGATGCGTCTGTCGAAGATCTTGCCGCTGAACTGGCTGGCGCGGATCTACGTGTCGTTCTTTCGCGGCACGCCGCTGCTGGTGCAGCTGTTCGTGATCTATTTCGGCATGCCGCAGATCGGCATCGAACTCGACCCCATCCCCGCCTCGCTGATCGGCCTGTCGTTGAACATGGCGGCCTACATCTGCGAAATCCTGCGCGCAGCAATCTCCTCGATCGACCGCGGCCAGTGGGAAGCGGCCGCCAGCATCGGCATGACCCGCGTTCAGGCCATGCGCCGGGCGATCCTGCCGCAAGCCTTGCGCACTGCCCTGCCCCCCTTGGGCAACAGCTTCATTTCGCTGGTCAAGGACACCGCCCTGGCGGCCACCATCCAGGTGCCCGAACTGTTCCGCCAGGCGCAGCTGATTACCGCACGCACCTTCGAAGTGTTCACCATGTACGTGGCGGTCGCGGTCATCTACTGGGTGCTGTGCAGCATCCTTGCGCACTTCCAGAACCGCATGGAAGCGCGGGTCAACCAGCATGACCAGGAGCACTGAGCATGATTGAAGTCAAAGGCCTGACCAAGCGGTTCAAGGGCCAGACCGTGCTCAACGGTATCGACCTGACCGTACAGCCCGGCGAAGTGGTGGCCATCATTGGCCCCAGTGGCTCGGGCAAGACCACCTTCCTGCGCTGCCTCAACCTGCTGGAGACGCCCGACGCCGGGCAGATCAAGATCGGCGCTATCAGCATCGATGCCAACCGCCCCTTGGGCGGGCAGCAAAGTGCGATTCGCCGATTGCGCCAGCAAGCCGGGTTCGTGTTCCAGAACTTCAACCTGTTCCCGCACCGCACCGCGCTGGAGAACGTGATCGAGGGGCCGGTGATCGTCAAGAAGACGCCCCGCGAGCAAGCCATCGAGCTGGGTCGGCGCCTGCTGGCCAAGGTTGGCCTGGCAGGCAAGGAAGACGCCTACCCCCGGCGCCTGTCCGGGGGCCAGCAGCAACGAGTGGCGATCGCCCGTGCCCTGGCCATGGAGCCGGAGGTGATCCTGTTCGACGAACCCACCTCGGCACTGGACCCGGAGCTGGTGGGTGAAGTGCTGGCGACCATCCGCGGCCTGGCCGAGGAGAAGCGCACCATGATCATCGTTACGCACGAAATGAGCTTTGCCCGGGATGTGGCGAACCGGGTGATCTTCTTCGACAAGGGCGTGATCGTGGAGCAGGGGGAAGCCAAGGCACTGTTTGCGGCGCCAAAGGAAGAGCGTACCCGGCAGTTCTTGCGCAAGTTCCTGGGTACTGCCGCCTCCGAGTAAACCTGTTACGGCCTCTTCGCGGGTTTACCCGCGAAAGGGCCGGCACATCCGCTGTAAATCCCTCCTTCTATACATATTCCAAAGAGTTAGTTCATAAACTTTTTATAAAGCATTAGGGTATATAAACCGGACCACCGGACCAGCACATATCTGTCGCGATCAGCTGTAGCGGCACAACTTTTTTGTGAGGTCAGGAATGGTCAGGATCACAATCACCCCAGTGCGTAACGCCAGGGCATTGAGTGCAGCCAAGGAGCGGTACTGATGTCCAGCCAGCCAAACACCCAATTCCACAGCGATCTCGACAGCTCGCCCTTGCTGCTGCCGGCCAAAGTTCTGCGCAACGACGCCGAAGCCTTGCAAGCGGCCCGCGAACTGGCTGAGGTCGCCCGCGAGCAGGCCGCACGCCGCGACCAGCAACGCAAACTGCCTTGGGCCGAGATCGAACTGTTCACCCGCAGCGGCCTGGGCAGCATCAGCGTACCCAAGGCCCACGGCGGCCCCGACGTGTCGTTCGAAACCGTTGCCGAAGTGTTCCGCGTGATCAGCGCCGCCGACCCGGCTCTGGGGCAGATCCCGCAGAACCAGTTCGGCATGCTGCAACTGATTCGCCTGACAGCCACCGAGGCGCAACAGGCGCTGATCTTCCGCAGCGTGCTCGACGGTTGGCGCATCGGCAATGCCGGCCCCGAACGCGGCACCAAAGACACCCTCACCCTCAAGGCCCGGATCACTCGCGCTGGCGACAGCTATCGCATCAGCGGCGAGAAGTTCTATTCCACCGGCGCCCTGTTCGCCCACTGGGTGGCCGTCAAGGCACTGGACGACGAGGGCCGCCAGCGCCTGGCGTTCGTGCGCCGCGGCAGCCCGGGGTTGCGCATCGTCGATGACTGGTCCGGGTTTGGCCAACGTACCACCGCCAGCGGCACCGTGCTGCTCGACCAGGTGCCGGTCGACGTGGAGCTGGTGATCGACAACTGGCGCCAGCGTGAGATCCCTAACATCCAGGGTGCGGCGTCACAGCTGATCCAGGCGGCAATTGATGCCGGCATCGCTGAAGCAGCGATTGATGATGCGATCACCTTCGTGCGCGAAAAGTCTCGCCCGTGGATCGAAGCCAACGTGGACCGCGCCAGCGACGACCCGTATGTAATCGCCGACATCGGCCGCCTGAAGCTTGAGCTACACGCCGCCGAAGCCCTGCTGAGCAAGGCTGCGCGGGTACTGGACGAGGTCAATGCCGCGCCAATCGACGCAGCCAGTGCGGCGCGAGCCTCGATTGCCGTGGCAGAGGCCAAGGTGCTGACCACCGAGATTGCCCTACAGGCTAGCGAAAAGCTGTTCGAGCTGGCCGGCAGCCGCGCCACCCTTGCCGAATTCAACCTCGACCGCCACTGGCGCAATGCCCGGGTGCATACCCTGCATGACCCGGTGCGCTGGAAGTACCACGCGGTGGGCGCGTACCACCTCAACGGCACCCTGCCTGCGCGGCATTCCTGGATCTGATTTGCTGCCTTTGGGGCCGCTGCGCAGCCCTTCGCGGGCGAGCCCGCGAAGGGCCGCGCAGCGGCCCCCGGAGAACACCATGACTACAAATATCATCACCAGCGACACCGAAGCCCTGGCAGTCGCCGAAGACATCGCCCAGCAACTGCGCCGCGACAGCGCCCTGCGCGACCGCGAACGCCGCCTGCCACACGCCGAACTGGAGCTGTTCACCCGCTCCGGCCTGTGGGCGATCAGCGTACCCAAGGCCTTCGGCGGCGCTGGCGTGTCCAACGTCACCCTGGCCAAGGTCATCGCCCGTATCGCCCAGGCCGACGGCTCGCTCGGGCAAATCCCGCAAAACCACTTCTACGGCCTGGAAGTACTACGGGTAAACGGTACACCCGAGCAGCAGCAACGCCTGTACGCCGAAGTACTGGCCGGCAGGCGTTTCGGCAACGCCCTGGCCGAGCTGGGCACCAAGACCGCCAACGAGCGCACCACTCGCCTGAGCCGAGATGGTGACGGTTTCCGCATAAACGGCCGCAAGTTCTATTCGACTGGCGCCATTTATGCCCAGCGCATCCCGACTTCGGTCGTTGATGACCAAGGCGTACAGCAACTGGCCTTCGTCCCGGCCGACAGCCAGGGCCTGCAAGTGATCGACGACTGGAGCGGTTTCGGCCAACGCACTACCGGCAGTGGCTCGGTGGTGTTCGACAACGTGTACGTCAGCGCTGCCGACGTCGTGCCGTTCCAGAGCGCCTTCGAGCGCCCTACTCCGGTCGGCCCGCTGGCGCAGATCCTTCATGCCGCCATCGACACCGGCATCGCCCGCGCCGCTTATGAAGATGCCCTGCACTTCGTGCGTACCCGCAGCCGCCCGTGGGTCGATTCCGGGCTGGACAAGGCCACCGATGACCCGCTGACACTCAAAAGCTTCGGCCACCTGGCCATCCGCCTGCACGCCGCCGAGGCCCTGCTGGAACGCGCCGGTGAATACCTCGACCGCGCCCGCGACGACAGCACCGCCGACAATGTGGCCGCCGCCTCCATCGCCGTGGCCGAAGCACGGGCCATCAGCACCGAGATTTCCCTTGCCGCCGGTACCGCCCTGTTCGAACTGGGCGGCAGCCAGGCCACCCTGGCCGAACACAACCTCGACCGACACTGGCGCAACGCTCGCGTGCACACCCTGCACGACCCGGTGCGCTGGAAGTACCACGCCATCGGCAACTACTACCTCAACGATGCCAACCCGCCACGCCGGGGGACTATCTGATGGCCAAGCAGCTCCTGTTCAATGCCTTCAACATGAACTGCATCGGGCACATCAACCACGGCCTGTGGACCCACCCACGGGACACCTCGACCCAGTACAAGACCCTGGACTACTGGACCAACCTGGCACGCCTGCTGGAACGCGGCCTGTTCGATGGGCTGTTCATTGCCGACATCGTGGGTACCTACGACATCTACGGCCAGTCGCTGGACGTCACCCTCAAGGAGTCGATCCAGCTGCCGGTCAACGACCCGCTGCTGCTAGTCTCGGCCATGGCAGCAGTTACCCGCCACCTGGGTTTCGGCCTTACCGCCAACCTCACCTACGAGGCGCCGTACCTGTTCGCCCGCCGCCTGTCCACCCTCGACCACCTGAGCAATGGCCGGGTGGGCTGGAACATCGTCACCGGCTACCTCGACAGCGCCGCCCGGGCCATGGGCCTGGCGCAACAACCGGAGCATGACCGCCGCTACGACCAGGCCGACGAATACCTGCAGGTGCTGTACAAGCTGCTGGAAGGCAGCTGGGCCGACGATGCGGTGGTCGCCGACCGCCAGCAGCGCGTGTACGCCCAGCCCGACAAGGTGCGCAAAGTCAGCCACCACGGCGAGTTCTACAACGTCGAGGGCTATCACCTGAGCGAACCCTCGCCACAGCGCACGCCGGTGCTGTTCCAGGCCGGCAGCTCGCAGCGCGGCCTGGCCTTTGCCGGCAGCCACGCCGAATGCGTGTTCATCAGTGGCCAGGACAAAGCGGCCACACGCGCCCAGGTCGACAAGGTACGCGCCGCTGCGCAAGCGGCCGGCCGCGACCCGCAGGCAATCAAGGTGTTCATGGGGATCACGGTAATCGTCGCAGCCACCGAGCAAGAGGCCCAGGCCAAGCATGCCGAGTACTTGCGCCATGCAAGCCCTGAAGCCGGCGTCGCGCACTTCGCTGCATCCACCGGCATAGACTTTGCGGCCTATGAACTGGATGAGCCAATCGGCTTCAGCCAGGGCAACGCCATTCAGTCCGCCACGCGCCAGTTACAAGACAACGCCTGGACCCGCCGCCGTCTGCTTGAGCAGCACGCCCTCGGTGGCCGCTACGTAACCTTGGTCGGCGCACCCGAACAGGTGGCCGATCAGTTGATCGCATGGATTGATGAAACCGGCCTGGACGGTTTCAACCTGACCCGTACCGTCACCCCGGAAAGCTTCGAAGACTTCATCGACCTGGTCATCCCGCAACTGCAGCGGCGTGGCCGCTACAAGACGGCCTACGCCGAAGGCACCCTGCGCGAGAAGCTGTTCCAGTCCGACCACCCGCACTTGCCCGCCGATCACCCTGGTTCGGCCTATCGTTTTGTCCCTTCCCCTGCCCCGACTGGAGTCCCGCACCATGCTTGAGAAACTGTTCCGGCCCGTCGCGGCCATTGCCCTCACCCTTGGCCTGTCCGCCCACGCCCTGGCAGCCGACCCACTGAAGATCGGCACCACCTCGGCCTTTGCGATACCGCTGGAAGCCGCCGTGGAAGAAGCGCACAAACAAGGCCTGGAAGTGAAGCTGATCGAGTTCAGCGACTGGATCGCACCCAACGTCAGCCTCAACAGCGGCGACATCGACGTGAACTACTTCCAGCACATCCCGTTCCTGGAAAACGCCAAGGCAGCTGCTGGCTTCAACCTGGTGCCTTATGCACCGGGCATCATCAACAACGTTGGCCTGTACTCGAAAAAGTACAAAAGCTTTGCCGAGCTGCCTGAAGGCGCCAGCGTGGCCATTGCCAACGACCCGATCAACAGCGGCCGTGGCCTGCAACTGCTGGCCAAGGCCGGGCTGATTACCCTCAAGCCGGGCGTTGGCTACAAGGCCACCGAGGACGACATCGTCGCCAACCCGAAAAAACTGAAAATCCTTCAGGTCGAGGCAGTTCAGCTGGTCCGCGCTTACGATGACGCCGACCTGGTGCAGGGGTACCCGGCCTACATCCGCCTGGCCAACAGCTTCGACGCAGGCTCTGCGCTGCTTTTCGACGGCCTGGAGAACAAGGAATACGTGATCCAGTTCGTCATTCGCCCACAGAGCAAGGACGACCCGCGCCTGGCCAAGTTCGTCGACATCTACCAGCACTCGCCAGCCGTGCGTGCAGCGCTCGACAAAGCCCACGGCAAGCTCTACCAGGCCGGCTGGGAAGGCTGACATGAGCCAGGCCAGCGCGCTCAGGGCGCCTACCCCCCAACCATTGCCGCCAACGGTCAAGGAACAGGCCCTGCGCCCGGAGGTCAATGAAGCCCATGTGCGCTTCATCGGCCTGGGCAAGACCTACCCTGGCCAGGCACAACCGGCCTTGCAAGGCATCGACCTGAACATCCGTCATGGCGAGATCTTCGGCATCATCGGCCGCAGCGGGGCCGGCAAGTCATCGCTGCTGCGCACCATCAACCGGCTGGAGCAACCCAGCCAGGGCCGGGTGCTGATCGATCAGGTGGACATCGCCCCCTTCGACGAAGACCACCTGGTGGCGCTGCGTCGGCGCATCGGCATGATCTTCCAGCACTTCAACCTGATGTCGGCCAAAACCGTGTGGCAGAACGTCGAGCTGCCGTTGAAAGTGGCCGGTGTGGCCAAGGCCGAGCGCCAGCGCAAGGTGCGTGAACTGCTGGAGCTGGTTGGCCTGCAGGAAAAACACCACGTCTACCCGGCGCAGCTGTCCGGCGGGCAAAAGCAGCGCGTCGGTATTGCCCGGGCGCTGGTACACGACCCCGAGATTCTGCTGTGCGACGAGGCCACCTCCGCGCTGGACCCGGAAACCACGGCCTCGATCCTTGAGCTGCTGCGCGACATCAACCAGCGCCTGGGGCTGACCATCGTGCTGATCACCCACGAAATGGCCGTGATCCGCGATATCTGCCACCGGGTGGTGGTGCTCGAGCGTGGCGAAGTGGTCGAACAGGGCGAGGTCTGGCGGGTGTTCGGTTCGCCTCGCCACGAGGTCACCCGCACCTTGCTTGCACCACTGCAGGCCAGGCTGCCTGCCGCGCTGCAAGCCAGCCTGCAAGCCAGCCGGGCGAGCCGCGACAGTGCCGTGGTGTTGAAACTGACGGTGCTGGGCGAACCTGAACTGTCTGCCCTGTTCAACGAACTGGGTGGGCGTGTGCGCTTGCTGCAGGGCGGCGTGGAGACCATTGGCGAACATGTCTTGGGCCAGCTGATCCTGTCGGTGCGGCACTCGCCGCATGACACTCATCAATTACTGGAGCGCGCCCGCCGCTGGGCCGAGGACGTGGAGGTACTGGGCCATGTGGTTTGATCGCCTGCTGGAAGGTTTGCTCGATACCCTGTTGATGGTCGGCGTATCGTCGCTGATCGCCCTGCTGGTAGGGGTACCGATGGCGGTGCTGCTGGTCACCAGCGACAAAGGTGGCATCTTCGAAGCACCGCTGCTAAATCGCGTGTTGGGCGCCTTCGTCAACCTGTTCCGCTCGATCCCGTTCCTGATCCTGATGGTCGCGCTGATTCCCTTTACCCGCCTGGTGGTAGGCACCACTTACGGCGTATGGGCGGCGGTGGTGCCGCTGACCATTGCCGCCACCCCGTTCTTCGCGCGGATTGCCGAGGTCAGCCTGCGCGAAGTGGATCATGGCCTGGTGGAAGCTGCGCAGGCCATGGGCTGCCGACGCTGGCACATCGTCTGGCATGTGCTCTTGCCTGAGGCGCTGCCCGGCATTGTCGGCGGCTTCACCATTACCCTGGTAACCCTGATCAACTCTTCGGCCATGGCCGGCGCGATTGGTGCGGGGGGGTTGGGGGATATTGCCTACCGGTATGGCTACCAGCGTTTCGACAGCCAGATCATGCTGACCGTGATCGCCATGCTGGTGGCGTTGGTGGCGTTGATCCAGCTGGGCGGGGACCGCTTGGCGAAGGGTTTGAACAAGCGTTGAATGCCGGGGCCGCCTTGCGGCCCCGGCAATCTCAATCCCAGCGAAGATCCCCAGCCGGCACCGGCCGCCCGAACCAGTAGCCCTGCCCCAGCTGACACTGCTCTTGCAGCAAGAAGCTGGCCTGCTCTGCCAGTTCGATGCCCTCGGCATGCACCTGCATACCCATGCTGTGGGCCAGGGCGATGATCACCCGCACGATCGCGATGTCGTCTTCATCGTGCGGCAAACCGGCCACGAAGCCCTGGTCGATTTTCAGCTTCTGCACCGGCAAACGCTTGAGCCGCAGCAGCGACGAATACCCGGTGCCAAAGTCATCGATGGCCAAGGTCACCCCCAGCTCACGCAACCGGTGCAACTGCTCCAGTGCCACTTCCGGGTCTTCCATCACCGCGCTTTCGGTTACTTCGAGCTCCAGCATGGCCGGGGCCAGGCCCGTCTCGTGCAGCACTTCGGCCACTTGCCGGTACAACTCGTGCTGGCCAAACAGGCGGCTGGAGATGTTTACCGCCACGAACGCCAGCTGCCGGCCTTCAGCCTGCCACTGCACCATTTGTCGGCAGGCTTGGCGCAGCACCCAGGTGTCGATCTCGGCAATCAGCCCCGTGCGCTCGGCAATCGGGATGAACTCGCCCGGCGGCACCAGGCCGCGCTGGGGGTGCTGCCAGCGCACCAGCGCTTCGACCCCGACTTGTCGGCCTGAAGCCAGGTCATGTACCGGCTGGAAGTACACCCGCAGCTCATCCTGCTCCAGGGCCCGGCGCAGATCACCGGCGGTCTCTACCCGGTGCTGGGCATGGGCGGTCAGCTCTTCGGTATACAGCGCATAGCACGCCCGCCCGTTGCTCTTGGCTTTGAACAGCGCCGAATCGGCATTGCGCAGCAGTTGTTCGGCACTCAACGCATCGCTGGGGAACAGGCTGATGCCCGCACTGACACTGATGAACAGGCGATGGCCATCGAACTGGAACGGCTCGCGCATACGCTCGATGATGCACTGCGCCAGCTTGCCCGCCTGGCCGACCTGCTGGCAGTTCTCCGCCAGCACGCCAAATTCGTCGCCACCCAGGCGCGCCAAGGTCACGCCTGCACCCAGTACCTCCCCCAGGCGCTCGCCCACCAGCTTCAGCAACTGGTCACCGATGGTGTGGCCCAGGCCATCGTTGATGCTCTGAAAGTGGTCCAGGTCCAGCAGCAACAGGGCACAACCGCGCTTGTTGGCCTGGGCCGCCGCCAAGGCCTGCTCGACGCGGTCGGTGAACAGCAGGCGGTTGGGCAGGCCGGTCAACGGGTCGTGGTGGGCCAGGTAGGCCAGTTCCTGCTCAGAATGCTTGATTGCGCTGATGTCACTGAATACCGCCACGTAATGGCTCAGTTCACCATCGTCGCCGCGAATGGCGCGAATGGTCTGCCATTGCGGGTAGATTTCGCCGCTTTTGCGCCGGTTCCAGATTTCCCCGCTCCATTCGCCCTTATCGGCCAGCGTGGCGAAGATCTGCTCGTAGAACGGCAACCCATGGCGGCCTGATTTGAACTTGTTCGGGCGCTGCCCGATGACCTCATCCTGTTGGTAGCCTGTGATGCGCATGAACGCGCGGTTGACGTGCACGATCAGGCCGTGGCGGTCCGTGACCAGCACCCCTTCGAGTGTGCTGTCGAACACCGCAGCCGCCATGCGCAGCCGTTCCCGGTCTTCACAACGCAAGCGGGCACCACGGCCGATGAATTTCAGCAGACGCACCCGCGACACGTAAATCAGCAAGGCACTGAACAGCACCCACAGCACCACGTTGATCTGCCGCCCCACGGTCAATGCAAGGGGATCGTCAGTCATGCCGTGCAGCACCACCTCGGCCAGCACCAGCCAGAGGATCGAGAGCACCACATACAGCGCAGCCATGCGCAAGGCGTCGCGAACGGAAACAGACATGTCGGGTGGGATAGCCCATCAGAAATAATGGGGCAGTATAAAGGCTGAAACATGTCGTGACCTCCTATCTGAACGGGTGACTGGTTTTATTTCCCTCCCGAGGGATAATCAGCCCCTCCTCCTGCATTCCGAGGGTTTTTACACCTATGTGGTACAACGGCCTGCTCGACTTGTCGGCCTGGCAACTGGTCGGCATCACTCTGTTGATGACCCATGTGACCATTGTCAGCGTCACGGTCTACCTGCATCGCTACTCCGCGCACCGGGCCCTGGAGCTCAACGGCGCGCTCAAGCACTTCTTCCGCTTCTGGCTGTGGCTGACCACGGCGCAGAACACACGCGAGTGGACCGCTGTCCATCGCAAACACCACGCCAAATGCGAAACCCCCGACGACCCGCACAGCCCTGTTCACAAAGGCCTGAGCACGGTATTGCGCAAGGGTGCCGAGCTGTACCGGGAAGAGGCGCGCAACCCCGAAACCCTGCGCATTTATGGCAAGAACTGCCCGGAGGACTGGATCGAGCGCAACCTCTATTCGCGCTACAAGCTGGGCGGCATTGCACTGATGGCCGTCATCGACCTGCTGCTGTTCGGCACCATCGGTATCACCATCTGGGCCGTGCAGATGATGTGGATTCCGTTCTGGGCGGCCGGCGTGGTCAACGGCCTGGGCCACGCACTGGGCTATCGCAACTTCGAATGCCGCGACGCTGCCACCAACCTGGTGCCATGGGGCATCGTCATTGGGGGTGAAGAACTGCACAACAACCACCACACCTACCCCAACTCGGCCAAGCTGTCGGTCAAGCGCTGGGAGTTCGACATGGGCTGGGCCTGGATACGCCTGTTCTGCCTGTTGCGCCTGGCCAAGGTGCAGCGTGTGGCGCCGATCGCTCACCGGGTGGCGGGCAAGGCCAGCCTGGACATGGACACCGCCATGGCCATCCTCAACAACCGCTTCCAGATCATGGCGCAGTACCGCAAGCTTGTGATCGGCCCGCTGGTCAAGCAGGAGCTGGCCCGGGTAGACGCGTCGGTAAGTCACCACTTCCGCCGCGCCAAGCGCCTGCTGTCGCGTGAAACCAGCCTGCTGGAAGACCGCCACCACATGCGCATCGAGTCCATGCTTGCGCACAGCCAGGCGCTAAAGACCATTTACGAAAAACGCCTGGCCCTGCAGCAGATCTGGGCGCGCACCAGCGCCAACGGGCACGACATGCTAGCGGCCATGAAGGACTGGGTACACGAAGCCGAAACCAGCGGCATTCATGCCCTGCGCGACTTCGCAGCGCAGCTGAAAACCTATTCCCTACGCCCCTCCGGCGCCTGACCGCCGTTAGTCGGCATGCCCCCTTTCGGGGCATGCCGTTCGGAACTTCGCCCCCTCGCCACCACTCAAAATCGCACATCGCCCGCGTGGCGGGCAGGATGCTGGCCGCACGCTTTCAAGTCGAGACCCGATTCGTGCACATGGCCAAGAACATCCCCACGATCCTGCCCGGCACTCCGCCTCCTGAAGCCGCCCAGACCCTGCTGGCCTTGCTCCACGCCCAAGGCGAAGTCGCCCGCCTGAGCGAACGCGAGCAACTGTTCAGTTCACTGCTCGACAGTGTCAATGCGGTGCTCTGGGCCTTCGACTGGGAAACCCGCCAGGTGCTGTACGTAAGCCCCGCCTACGAGCGAATCTTCGGCCGCCCGGTCAGCCTGGTGCTGGCCGACTACAACGAATGGCGCGACAGCATCTACCCCGACGACCTGGAGTACGCCGAGCGCAGCCTGGCCCAGGTGCTGCTCAAAGGTTCGGTGGAAGACCGCGAATACCGCATTCTCAATGCCGACGGTCAACTGCGCTGGCTAAGTGACAAGTGCTACATCAACCAGCAGCACGACGGCGACCGGGTGATCATTGTCGGCATCGCCGAAGACATCACTGAAAAGAAGCAGCTTGAAGGCGAGTTGCAACGCCTGGCCACCACCGACGTGCTGACTCAAAGCAGTAACCGTCGGCACTTCTTCGAGTGCGCCCAGCGAGCCTTTGACAGCGCCCGCGAAGACGGCACACCGTTGGCCTTTTTGCTGCTCGATATCGATGATTTCAAGCGCATCAACGACAGCTACGGTCACCAGGAAGGCGATCAGGTGCTACAACGCATCGCCGACAGCGGCAAGGCCGTGCTACGCCGTGGCGACCTGTTCGGGCGTATTGGTGGTGAGGAATTCGCGGCGGTGTTCCCGGGTTGCAATGCCCAGGCGGCAGAACAGATTGCCGAACGCTTGCAGCGGGCGATTCAGCGTTTGAGCTTTAGCCATGAAGAGCAGGTGTACGGGGTGACAGTGAGCCAGGGGCTAACTGCGCTAACGGATGAAGATGTGACGCTGGATAGCCTGTATGCCCGGGCCGATGCGGCAATGTACCAGGCCAAACGGCAGGGCAAGAACCAGATCGTCTGCGGCTAGCCTTTGGGGGCGCTTTGCGGCCCCTAGTCCTCAGCTGGAAACTTCCGCCTCAGCCAAAGGCGGCTCTTCCTGTGGCTTCACATCCGGATTCTCCACTTTGCGCAGGCGGCTCAACTCCGGCAAACCCAGCTTGAGCAACCGCGCGGTCTTGCCACTGGCTACCTTCTCCATCCCCTGCTCGGCCGGCAGCCGCGACAACTGCCCAGCCAGGTTCATGGCCAGAATCTCCCGCGAATAGACACCACCGCCAAGCTGGTAAATGGCCGCGATCAACTCCCGCAGCGCCAAGGGCAAGCGCCAGCGGGTACGCAGCGCCGAGCCGAACGCCGCACCAAATTCGTCAAGCGACAGCTGCACCTTGTCCTCGTCCAGCTCGCCGCCGGCCAGGCGCCACTCCTGTAGGCAGCGCAACACCGCCAAGTCACCCAGGCAATGCAGCAAACCCGCGCAATAGCAACGCCCTTCGTCCAGTTCGAGCATGCGCGCCAAGGTACGGCCATATTCGGCAGTGTGCAGCGACAGGTCCCAGTAACGGGCGGCATGTTCCGCCAGCAACGGGTCGCTGAGGCGTGCGCTGCGCTTGAGGGTCATGCCCAGGATCAGGTTCATGCTCTGGGTACTGCCAAGCTTGTTCAAGGCCTGCAGCAACGTTTGTACCGGGGCGTCACGGTGCAGCGCGGCGCTGTTGGCGGCGGCAATCAACACGGCGGTAACCTGAGGGTCGTTACGCACTTCCTCTTCGAGCACCTTCAGGTTCAGGCCCTGGGGGTTGAGCGCTCGCTTGATCGCCACCTGCACATCGGCCAACAGCGGCCCACCATCGGCGGTAGCACGGCGCTGCTCAAGGTAAGCGGGAAGGCTGGCGCCAGCCGGCAAGGCCGGCACCGGGCAGGCGATTTCTTCGCCAACGGCCACCAGCAGCTCTTCCAGGCGCTTGCGCAGGTTGTCCAGGTTCAGTGGTTTGCTCAGGTAGGCGGTGGGGTGCAGAGGCAACACCTCGCGCACACTGGCGCTGTCGCTGCGGTTGCTCATGAGGATGAACGGCAAGCCCGGCCCTTTGGCGCGGACCTTGCGCAGCAGGTCCAGGCCGTCGACACCGGCCAGCTCGCGGGCGGCGATGATCAGGTCAGGCTTGTTGGCCAACAGGTTGAGTGCCTGCGAGCCGTCGGCGCATACCTGCAGCCGGGCATCACAACGCACGCTGAGCAGCATCTCGCTGAGCATGTCACGTACCCAGGGATCACCCTCGACAATCAGTACGTGTGGTGCGGTGGGGTTTGCAGCGCTCATCGCCAACAGCTCCTGATTAGCCTGACACACAGTCCGTCGCAGCTTCCAAAGCAAATCCTCCGCTAACGATAGCGCCCCAGGGCTTTTCTGGGCACAAAAAAAACCCGCCGAGGCGGGTTTTTTCTGAAGCGCGTCACATCAAGCGAGTTCAGCGAAGCACTCTTCGATGATGGCCAGGCCTTTGTCCAGCAGGGCGTCTTCAGCAGTCAGCGGTACCAGGATACGCAGGACGTTGCCGTAGGTGCCGCAGGACAGCAGGATCAGACCCTTGTCGCGTGCCTTGGCAACAACCTGGCCAACAGCAGCAGCGTCCGGGGTGTGAGTGCCTTTCTCGAAGACTTCGACAGCAATCATCGAGCCCAGACCACGGACGTCGCCGATGATCGGGAACTTCTTCTGGATTTCGCGCAGGCCAGTGGTCAGGCGCTCACCCACAGCCTTGCTGCGGTCCAGCAGTTTCTCTTCTTCGAACACTTCGATCACGGCCAGGGCCGCGGCGCAAGCGATCGGCGAACCGGCGTAGGTGCCGCCCAGGCCGCCTGGCGCGATGGCGTCCATGTACTCGGCCTTGCCGCACACACCGGCCAGCGGGAAGCCGCCAGCGATGGACTTGGCGAAGGTGGTCAGGTCAGGCGCAACGCCCATCTGTTCCATGGCGAAGAAGGTACCAGTACGGCCAGCGCCGGTCTGTACTTCGTCGGCGATCAGCAGGATACCGTGCTTGTCGCACAGTTCGCGCAGGCGCTTCATCAGCTCTTTCGGCGCTGGCAGGAAGCCGCCTTCGCCTTGTACTGGCTCGAGGATGATCGCGGCGATGTCGCGTGGCTCGGCATCGTTCTTGAAGATGCGCTCGACCGAGGCGATGGCGTCGTCAACGCTGATACCGTGCAGTTCGCTCGGGAACAGGGCGCGGAAGATGCCGCCTGGCATCAGGCCCATGCCAGCGGAGTACGGCACAACCTTGCCGGTCAGGCCCAGGGTCATCATGGTACGGCCGTGGTAGCCGCCGGTGAAGGCGATGACACCAGCGCGACCAGTGGCAGCACGGGCGATTTTTACGGCGTTTTCAACGGCTTCGGAGCCGGTGGTGACCAGCAGGGTCTTCTTGTCGAAGTCGCCTGGTACCAGCTTGTTGATCTTTTCGCACAGCTCTACGTAGGGTTCGTAGGCCAGCACCTGGAAGCAGGTGTGGCTGACTTTGGTCAGCTGATCTTGCACGGCTGCAACCACTTTCGGGTGCAGGTGGCCGGTGTTCAGTACTGCGATGCCGCCGGCGAAGTCGATCAGTTCGCGGCCTTCAACGTCGATCACGGTCGAGTTCTTCGCGGTGTCGACGAAGATCGGGTGAATTTGACCGACGCCACGTGGGACGGCAGCTACACGACGTTGCATCAAGGATTCGTTGGTCTTGCTCATAATGCCCTCATTGCGCCGACAGGAATGGCGCTTTTATTCGGGGGTGGCTGGGAGTGCTCGCGAACAGTATTCGTTGATCGACTGCCGCAAACGCCCTGGCCACCAGGTACTGCGATGTAAAAAAGGCCAGCGAGACGTCGCTCTCGCGCCCCGCTGGCAGAGGTAAAGCCTTTACCGTGCTATCAGACGCTGATGCACAGGTATTTGATTTCGAGGTAGTCCTCGATACCGTACTTGGAACCTTCGCGGCCCAGGCCCGAAGCCTTGATGCCGCCGAATGGCGCGACTTCGTTGGAGATCAGGCCGGTGTTGATACCCACCATGCCGTATTCCAGGGCTTCGGCAACACGGAACACACGGCTCATGTCGCGGGCGTAGAAGTACGAAGCCAGGCCGAACTCGGTGTCGTTGGACATGGCGATGACTTCGGCTTCGTCTTTGAAGCGGAACAGCGGCGCCAGTGGGCCGAAGGTCTCTTCCTTGGCGACGGCAGCGGTCTTCGGTACGTCAACCAGGATGGTCGGCTCGAAGAAGTTGCCTTCGATGATCTTGCCACCGGACAGCACCTTGGCGCCTTTGCCAACGGCGTCTTCGATGTGCTCCTGAACCTTGGCGACAGCTTTACCGTCGATCAGCGGGCCAGTGGTGGTGCCTTCTTCCAGGCCGTTACCGATCTTCAGCTTGGCGACAGCGGCGGCCAGCTTCTGGGCGAACGCGTCGTAGACGCCGTCCTGCACGTAGATACGGTTGGCGCAGACGCAGGTCTGGCCGTTGTTACGGTACTTGGAAATGATCGCGCCCTCGACCGCCTTGTCCAGGTCGGCGTCGTCGAACACGATGAACGGGGCGTTGCCACCCAGCTCCAGGGAAACCTTCTTGATGTCCTTGGCGCATTCTTCCATCAGCTGGCGACCGATTTCGGTCGAGCCGGTGAAGGACAGCTTGCGTACCAGGGAGTTACCGGTCAGCTCGCCACCCACTTCGCCAGCGCTACCGGTGACGACGCTCAGCACGCCAGCCGGGATACCGGCACGGTGCGCCAGCTCGACCAGAGCCAGTGCCGAGTATGGGGTTTGCGAGGCAGGCTTGAGCACCATGGTGCAGCCAGCGGCCAGGGCCGGGCCGGCTTTACGGGTGATCATGGCGGCCGGGAAGTTCCACGGGGTGATGGCCGCGGTAACGCCGATTGGCTGCTTGATGACGATCAGACGCTTGTCTGGCTGGTGGCCAGGGATGGTGTCACCGTAGACGCGCTTGGCTTCTTCGGCAAACCACTCGATGAACGAGGCGGCGTAGGCGATTTCGCCCTTGGCTTCGGCCAGTGGCTTGCCTTGTTCGGTGGTCATCAGGCGAGCCAGGTCGTCCTGGTTCTCGATCATCAGTTCGAACCAGCGACGCAGCTTGGCCGAACGCTCTTTGGCGGTCAGGGCACGCCAGGCCGGCAGGGCCTTGTCGGCGGCTTCGATGGCGCGGCGGGTTTCCGCGGTGCCCATCTTCGGCACGGTACCGATGACTTCACCGGTGGCCGGGTTGGTCACCTTGATGGTCTGGCCGTTGTCCGCATCCAGCCACTCACCATTGATGTAGGCTTGCTGGCGGAACAACTGAGCGTCTTTGAGCTGCATGTCGGCTTCCCGAATTGTTGATTGTTGAAAAGCGCCCAAGGCAGGGCATCGAGCGTTTGAAATCTCAAACGAATGCTAAGCGGCTGCTGGGGTGTTGGACAATAGGCTGTTCGAAAAAAAGAACGAATGGTTGAACACCCTATCCGAAATTGCCCGCAAAATGGCCGGTACAGGGTAGACCAACGCGCTGAAGAAAATGTGAAGGGAGGACCGACGGCCCTCCCGGCAGGGATGAATCAGAATGCCTTGGCCAGGTCGATCACCAGTGCCCGGTAGCCGACACTGCCCGGCTGACGGCTGTGCACCTTCAACTCCACCAGCACCTCCTGGGTCCCACGCCGCACTTCGTTGAGCACGGTCGTGGTCAACTTGTCCGGCGTCAGGAAGTTTACTGATGCCGAGTAGATGAACTGGGTATCGGTCTCCGGCCGGTAAGCCACCACCGAAGTGACCGGGCTGTACCACTCGTCACCGCGCTCCTTGCCGTACTCCCACACCTGCTCGACCGTGCCCTTGGTCTCGTCGATGCGGTATTCCACTGCCCGACTGTAGTTGCCGCTCAGCTTGGTCGGTGCAAAGTCACGGCCCCAGCCATTGTCGAACACGGTCAGCGTACCCTTGCCGGTCAGCCAGGCCGTATGCTGGGTCCACGACCAGTCGAAACCTTCGCTTTCGACCGGTTTCAGTACCTTTTCACGCAGATGCTGCGGCCAGCCTTGGGGCGAGGCAAGGATCCATTTCACCTGCTTGTCGCGGCCGATCTTCGCCACGCCCTGGTGCCGTGCTGAAACGATGATGCTGTCGTCATCGGCGTCGTAGTCGATGGCATTGACGTGCGCCCAGTTGCGCCCGGTGCCCACACCGGGGGTGTCACCAAAGGGCAAATCACCTTCGGCCAGTTCATTTGCCAGCCGCTCGTCTTGCTTCTGCACCCCTTCCGGCAACTGAATGGCGGCCTTGCCCAAGGTTTCCAGCAAGTCGCCTCGATACGGATCGAGGATCTGGTTGAGGTCCCAGAAGTCCAGCACATCCCCGGCCTCGTTAACCTCGATGATGTGGTCACGGATCGAACGTACGCGCTTACCGTCCGGGCGGCGATAGTCGCTGGTACCCACCCGCAGCAGGTAAGTACCGTTGGTGGTCTCGCGGATTTCATGGGAGAAATCGGCGAACTTGTCGGGCAGCGTGCGCTGCCAGATACGCCGCCCCAGCAGGTCGTACTTGGAATAGGTCTGGCCCTGGCCCCAGATCAGCTTGCCATCGCGGGTCTGCTGGAAACCCATGGTGCCGCCCAGGCCATCGCGGCGGTTGGAATCGTGGATCTGCTCGATGTCCAGATACCAGCGCACATCGCCGTTGCTGTCGGCGATCCAGTTGTTGCCCACCTGGTCCCACTCCGCCGCACCGCCCAGGGCGTTCCACTTGAAGGCACGGCCACCCGGTATGTCACCCTGCAAGTGGTTGAAGAGGTAAAGGCGCTTTTCAAAACCCGACGCCACCTTGATCGGCTCCACTTCCGGCAACGCGGCGGTCTGCTTCGCCACCACCGGCAGGCGCACGGCCGGGGCGTAGATCTGGTACTGCTGGCGAATGCGCTCGCCGTCCAGCTTGTAGGTCACTTCCACCTGGTTGACGTGGTCCGGGTACAGGCCAAACACCGGGATGCCGCCGTAGGTCCACAATGAGCGATCAGACACGTCATAGACGATGTCCACCCCGCGCTCGCCGCGCCCCAGCACGCGCACATGCGCGTCACTCAGGCTGCGCCCACCGTCGCGGATAATCGCGGTCAGCGGTGCCAGCCGGTAGGGGTTGACCACCACGTCACCGAGCAGCGTTTCGTCGCGTTCCGGCACTTTCGCGGTCAGGCAGGCGCCCTCAGGCAATGCAGGGGTTTCAGTCTTGGCATTCATGGCAAAGCTCCTTGTGCTCAGAAGTCGTAACGGGCAGTTGCGCCGAAGGTGCGCGGGGTGCCGAGTACACCGGCATAGCCACCGTTGGCGGAGTTCCACAGGCTGGTGAAATAGGTTTTGTCGCCGGCGTTTTTCACCCACAGCGACAGGTCGACCACGCCGTCGCCCTGGTCCAGGCGCACACCGGCTGAAAGGTTGACCAGCGCGTAGCTGGGGATCTGGCCGAAATCGGAATCGTCGATGGTGCCCACCGCCTTCGAGCGGAAGGCGTAGCTGGCAGTGACGTAGGGTTCTACGTGCTCGGTGGCCTGCCATTTGTATTGGGTGTTGAGGTTGGCGATGTACTTGGAGGCACCGACCACCTGGTGGCCGGACAGGTCGCAGGTGGCGGTGGCATTGGCCAGGCTCACCTCAGGTGGGCACGGGGCGTCCTTGTACTCGGTGTAGCGCACATCGTTCCACGAGCCGTTGAAGTTGACGGTAAGCCCGCGGATCGGCAGCGCCGTGGCCTCGAACTCCAGCCCGCGCGACCGCACGCGGCCGGCGTTGGCCAGGTATTGCACGCGGTTGATCTGGTCGTAGACGTTGGCCTGGTAGCCATGTACTTCGGCCCAGAACAGGTTGCTGTTAAGTTGCAGCCGACCGTCGAACAGGGTGCTTTTCAAACCCAGTTCGGCGTTGTTGACCCGCTCGGTGCCCACCAGCAGCGAATCGGTACCCAACCGTGGCGCAGCACCGACGGTAAGGTTGACGCCGCCCGACTTCTCGCCGTGGGTCAGGGTGGCGTAGCCCAGCAACTGCTCGTTGAAGCGGTAGCTCAGGCCCAGCAGGCCGGAGGGGCTGAAGCTGTACTGGTTGAGGTCACCCGAGTCGTAGGCCCCTATCCGGGCCTGCCGCGCCGCTGCAGCAGCACCCGTTACAGCCGCACCGCCGCTTGGTGCATCGCGGGTTACCCAAGCGCTCTTCTCCTCATAGGTACCGCGAATGCCGACAGTGAAATCCAGACGATCGGTGACATGCCAGGTGCCTTGGGCGAACAGCGCGTAGCTGTCGGTGTCGATGTGGCCGTTGCCGATGGTATCGACATTGTTCAAGGCACCGGCGGGGGTCAGGTTCCAGACATCCGCCTGCGGCCCGTAATAAGTGAAGGACTTGTTGTCCAGGTCCTGCTTGAAGTAGTACGCCCCCAGCACATAGTCGAAGGCGCCACCGGTGGGCGAAGCCAGGCGGATTTCCTGCGAGTACTGCTTGTCGCGCACCGATACCCCGGCGCTGTAGAACACCGGCACGTTCAGGCCATCGTCGTTGCGCGGGGTGAAGTCCCACCAGCGGTAGGCGGTGATCGAAGTCAGGGTGAAATCGTTGGGCAACGTCCAGTTGGCCTCCACCGAGGTGCCGCCCTGGAACACCGTTACTTGCTGGTCGGCGTCGAAATTGACCTTGCGGTCCTTGCCCGACACCAGTGTCGCGCCCGCCTGGGCGGCCAGGCTTTCGTAGCGGTTGACGCCATTGATGGTGGGGCCGGTGCTGAACAGGCTGAGGATGCCGTTGTTGGAGTCTTCTTCGTTGTACTCGCCGATCCAGCGCAGGTTGAAGGTGTCGCTGGGCTTGAACAGCAACTGCGTACGAAAGCCCTGGCGCTTGCCTCCGTTGAGGTCGTCGCCGTTGTGGATGTTCTTCACATAGCCATCATCTTCGGTGCGGTAGGCACTGATACGCCCGGCCAAGGTCTCGCTGATCGGCCCCGAGAAGCTGCCTTGCGTTTGCAGGTAGCCGTCTTCGCCAATCGACTGCTGGATGCTGCCCTCGCGGTGGAAGGTGGGCTTGCGCGTGGTGATGTTCAGCACCCCGGCGGTGGTGTTCTTGCCGAACAGCGTGCCCTGCGGGCCGCGCAGCACCTCCAGTTGCTCCACGTCCAGCAGGTCGAACACCGCCATGCCGGGGCGACCGAGGTAGACGTTATCCAGATAGATGCCGACGCTGCCCTCCAAACCATCGCTGGCCGGGTTGTTGCCCAGGCCGCGAATCGAGATGCTCGACTGGCGAGCATGCACATAGGCGACGTTGGTGCTGGGCACCAGCTGTTGCAGATCCTGCACGCGGTAGATGCGCTGGGTTTCCAGGGTCTCGCTGTCGAGCACGCTGATCGGCGTGGGCACGCTCTGCGCGGTTTCTTCGCGACGGCGGGCATTGACCGTGACAGTGCCAAGCTTGGCTTCCTGCTCCACCGCCGGGCTGGCGCTGACCGGTTCTTCGGCGAAGCTGCCAGAAGACGCCGCCAGCAGCACGCCAGCGGCCAAGGGTTGCAAGGTAAAACGCGACGCGCGCGCAGGCCAACGGGAAAGTCCGGACATGCAAATGCTCCTTGAGGCATGGGCCCTGGCGAGCATTTCCGTTGGCGGAACCGAATCGCGGTCAGTCGGGCTTATATTCTTTTAAGTGATATAAATATTTGTAATTCATATTTAGTGGAATAAGTAACACCCTTTATAAGGGGACTCACCCTTGTCAGCAATTGCATTTGACCGAAGGTTTTAATGTAGAAAATGCATATCGATCTGCGTCAGTTGCGCCACTACATCGCCCTTGTCGAGCACCGCAGTTTCGTGGCCGCTGCGGCTGCCGTGAACCTGTCACAATCGGCGTTCAGCCGCAGCATCCAGACCTTGGAGCACAACATTGGCTGCCGCCTGGTGGACCGCGCCAGCAAGGAGCTGGCGCCCACCCGCCAAGGCTTGTTGGTGCTGGAGCATTCGCGGCGGCTGGTGCATGGGGCGCACAACCTGGTCAACGAAATCCACCAGTTCAACGGCGCCACTACGGGCGTGGTGCGCTTCGGCTCCGGTCCGGCGCCGGCCGGGGGGTTGGTGCCACGGGCGGTTGCGCGCTTCGTGGCCGAGTACCCGGCGGCGCGCACCTGCTTCCAGGTGGACAACTGGCAGGCGCTGAACCGCAAGCTGGTTGCCGAAGAGATCGAGTTCTTTGTTGCCGACACCCGCCAGTTCGAGTCGGACCCGGATTACCAGGTGCACAAGCTGGCCCCGCAACGCTGGCATTTCTGCTGCCGCGCCGGGCACCCGCTGACCGAACAGGAGAGCGTGCAGGCACGTGACCTGTTCGACTACCCGCTGGCCACGACCTTCAGGCCGCCGAATATCCGCAAAATCCTCAGCGACCTGAGCGGACGGCAGGACTTCCTGCCATCGGTAGAGTGCGAGCATGGCTATGCGCTGCTGAATGTAGTGATGCATTCGGACACCATCGGCATTGCCTGCAATGCCAATTTGCGGCCGTATGAGATGGAACGGGGACTGGTGGCGTTGAAGCTGGCGGACCTGACGCCGGAGCAGGAGGAGACGTTCTATACCCGCTATGGTGTGGTGAGCCGGGTGGGTTATGGCTTGTCGCCGTTGGCGCAAGGGTTGGTCAGGCAGTTGATAGCCTGTGATACCGAGGTGTAGCTGGCGGCGGCTTCGCCCCCGTTTCGCGGCACGAGGCCGCTCCTACAAGGGTATGCGATCGCCTGCAGGAGCGGCCTTGTGTCGCGAAAGAGCCGCAAAGCGGCCCCGGCGATATCAGCCTTTACGCGTAGTGCGGCTGAGTTGCCCATCCACCCCGACCGGCACCTCACCCGCCAACGTCACCCGGCGCACTACCCGTGGCTGAGTGCCATAGTCATCCACCGCATAGTGCTGCGTCGCCCGGTTATCCCAGATCGCCACATCCCCCGCCTGCCAGCGCCAGCGCACGGTGTTTTCCAGGCGCGTCACATGCCCTTGCAGCACCGCGAACAGGTGCTGCGAATCCGCCAGCGAATACCCCTTGATGCGCTTCACGAAATGCCCCAGTTGCAGCGCCCGCTCGCCACTGATCGGGTGCACACGCACTACCGGGTGCTCGGTCTCGTAAACGGTGGATGTGAACACCTTGCGGTAGCGCTCCAGCTTGGCCGGGTCGACATCGGGCTTGATGCTGGCGTAGTCGTATTCGTTGCTGTGCACCGCCCACAGCTTGTCGGCCAGCTCGCGCAGCGGCTCGGGCAGTTCCTGATAAGCCGCGGCGGTGTTGGCCCAGACGGTATCGCCACCCGAAGCCGGCGCTACCACGCTGCGCAGGATCGAGGCCTTGGGGTAGGCGTCGACGAAGGTCACGTCGGTGTGCCAGGAGTTGGCCCGCTGGCCTTCGGCGCCATCGAGTTGCAGCAGGTAGCTGGTGCCATCCACCACCGGTACGGTGGGGTGGGCGACCGGCTCGCCGAGCAGTTTGGCAAAGCCTTCCTGGCTCTGGTCATCCAGGTGCGTCTGGCCGCGGAAGAAGATCACCTTGTGCTGTACCAGTGCAGCCTGGATAGCCTCGATGGTGGCGGCATCGAGGTCGGCGGACAGTTGCACACCGCGGATTTCGGCGCCGATACGGCCGGCAACCGGGTGAATGTCGAGTTCGAGGGTTTGTGGCGCGGTGGCCAGGGCGGCATTGCTCATGGTCGTGGTCCTTGCGGTCATTGTCGGGTTTTTTGAAGGTTCAGCGGGCGGCCTGCACGGCCTGTTCCTGTTTCAGCGCAGCATCGAGGAAACGCGGTTCGATCCAGTCGGCTACCTGGAAGCCACGGCGGATCAGGCGTTCCTTGGCCGCCAGGTCTACGCCCTGCTGCAGCTGGCCGACGAAGTCAGCGTCCAGGCGTGGGTCGAAGTAGTGGGCAAGGTCTTCCTTGGCCAGGTCATCGCTGAGGATGCTGCGCGGCCAGTTGGCATTGCTGGCCACCAGATCGATGTAGGCGTCACGGTTATGTTCGTCTCGCAACCAGGTACTGGCCTGCTCCTGGGCGTTGACCAGGCGCTGGACCAGTTCGGGGTACTTGCGGATGAAGTCACCAGTGCCCAACAGCACTGCCTGGGTGCTACCGGCGCCTTCGAGGTCCCGCGAGTTGACCGGCAGCTCGACCAGCCCGCGTTCACGCAGCGACAGCAGGTTGGACAGGCCCCAGGTGGCGTCGATCTGCTTGGCTGCCAGCGCAGCATTGGCGGCGTTGAAGTCCAGGTTGATCACCTTCAGCTCACGCTCGGTCAGCCCTTGGCTGGCCAGGGCGCTGGCGAACGACAGCTGGTTGGCTGTACCGCGGAACACCGCTACGCGCTTGCCCTTGAGGTCGTGCAGGGTCTTGATGCCAGAGCCAGGCACCACGCCCAGGTAGCTCTTGACCCCCCGCACGCCCGCCGTCAGCACGCGGGTATCCAGGCCATTGGCCTTGCCGACGATCGCAGCCAGGTCACCCAGGTAGGCAAAGTCGGCCTGGCCGTTGGCCAGCGCCTCGTTCACCACAGGGCCGGCCCCCTTGAAGAAGTGCCAGTCGATGCGGATGCCATCCTTGGCGAATTCCTTCTCCAGCAACTGCTGGTCACGCAATACATCGACTACACCGCCTGCGCTGGGCTTGCTGCCGGCGCTGAGGTCGGGTACGGCGATGCGGATGGTTTCAGGCTTGGCTGGTTCGGTCGCATGGGCGCTGAGGGTGATGGCCAGCCCAAGGGCTGTAATCAGGTGGCGCAACGGGGTTTTCATGGCAAGGCTCCTTGGCAGGCTGCCACCGGCGATGGCCGGCGCTTTGGCCAGAAGCTAGGCAGGTCTGGTTAGAACCTACAAAGATCAAAACTTCATTTTTTAGTAACTGGAAGGCATAAATCAGGCGGCATGCGGGCCTGCGACAGGCTTGCGAAAAGTGCATGGAAAATATGAGGAAAACGCAACGGCGGGGGGCTTCCGTATGCAGGAAGCGCATGCTGTTATCTCTTGAAAGTCATATTTGGAAATTTTTTATTCCATTAATGAATAACATAACAACGTTTTGAGAGATGGCCTATGAATGGAGTTCTGAGCAAGGGTCGGGGGTGGGTTCGAGGGCCGCTGCGCGGCCCATTCGCTGCGCAAGGCCGCTCCTACAAAGGCCTTGCGTACTTAGTGCCTGCGGCGATTGCCGTGTTGTGGGTGGTGGCCAGCCGGCAGCACTGGATGAGCGAGCAGATTCTGCCGGCGCCAGCGCTGGTGTGGCAGAGCGCGGTGGAGTTTGGCTCCGGCGAGCTTTGGGGGCACCTGTGGATAAGCTTGCAACGGTTGTTCTGGGGGCTGGCGGTAGGTATCGGCAGCGGCTTGCTGCTGGGCGTATGGCTGGGCGCTTCGCAGCGGGCACAGACACTGGTGCTGCCAACCTTCGTAGCACTGGCACAGATTCCTACGTTGGCCTGGATTCCGTTGTTCATGCTGTTCTTCGGCATCGGCGAGTTGTTGAAGCTCGTGGTGCTGGTAAAGGCCGTGGTGGTTCCCGTCACCTTGCACACGCTGGTAGGTGTACGCGATGCCCAGCCCAAACTGCGTGAAGCCGCGTTGGCCCTGCGCCTGCCCCGGCACTTGCTGTTTCTGCGCCTGCTGTTGCCGGCTGCCCTGCCCGCGTTTCTCACCGGCGTGCGCTTGGCCCTGGCCACTGGTTGGACCTCGCTGCTGGCGGTCGAGTTGCTCGCCTCCAGCGAAGGGATCGGCTACCTGATGGTGTGGGGTCGGCAGCTGTTCATGCTCGACCTTGTGCTGCTGTGCATCCTGGTGATCGGCCTGGTCGGTGCCGTGCTGGAGCGCGGCTTCTCTATCCTGGAAAAGCACGTGCTGTTCTGGCCACAACCGGCCACCGGCGAACAGCAGCGCGGGCCAGTGCCACGGGGCTGGCAAAGCCTGCTGTTGCCACTGGCACTGCTGGCAGTGTGGCAAGCCAGCAGCAGCTTTGGCTGGGTTGACCCGAACATTCTCACCTCACCACTTGAGGTACTGCGCACGCTGCTGGTCGGTTTGGCCGATGGGTCGCTGCCGCAGGCCTTGCTGCTGAGCCTGGAACGCACCCTCACCGGCCTGCTGCTGGGGGGTGGCGCCGGCCTGCTGACCGGGTTGCTGCTAGGGCTTTCAAACCACGCAGAACGCCTTTTCGGGCCAAGCCTTTCGGCCTTGCGCCAGGTGGCGCTGTTCGCCTGGGTGCCGCTGCTCACCGCCTGGTTCGGCCTGGGTGAAGGGGCCAAGCACGTTTTCGTAGGCCTGGCCGCGTTCTTCCCGTTGCTGATCGCTACTCAGCGGGGTATCGCCAGCCTCTCGCCACAGCTGGGCGAAGCCGCCCGCACGCTGCGCCTGAACCTGTGGCAACGCTTGCGTCTGCTGGTACTGCCCGGTGCGGCCCCGGCGATTTTCGCCGGGCTGCGCCTGTCGCTGATCTACGCCTGGCTGGGCACCATCGGCGCCGAATACTTCATGCCTTCGGACGGCGGCATCGCCAGCCTGATGATCGGCGCCCAGCAACTGTTCCGCATGGACCAGGTAATGGCCGCCATGGTCCTGATCGGCCTGGTCGGCGCCCTGCTCGGCAACCTTGGACAACGCCTCGAATCGCGCGCCACGCGCTGGAGAACCGCATGAACGCCTTCAACACCTCACACCTGCACGCGGCCAACCAGCCCGACACCACCCCGCCCTTGGTCAGCTTCGAAGGGGTCGGCAAGGTGTTCACCGTGGACGGCCAACCGTTCGAGGCCATCCGCAACTTCAACCTGTCGATCAACGAAGGCGAGTTCATCGCCATTGTCGGCGCATCCGGTTGTGGCAAGTCCACCTTGCTGCGCTTGCTGGTGGGCCTGGACACCGACTACAGCGGCAGCATCCGCGTCGACGGGCACACCGTCAGCGGCATCGGTGGCGAGCGCGGCATCGTGTTCCAAGAGCACCGCCTGTTCCCTTGGCTGACGGTGGAACAGAACATCGCCTTGGGCCTGGTGAACGAGCAACTGACCCAGGGGGAGCGTGCCCGCCGTGTGCATGAGTTCGTGTTGCTGGTGGGGCTGGCCGGCTTCGAGACCGCGTACCCGCACCAGCTTTCCGGCGGCATGGCCCAACGCGTGGCGATTGCCCGTGGGTTGGTGGCCAGCCCACGGATTCTGCTGCTGGACGAGCCGTTCGGTGCACTCGATGCGCTGACCCGCCAGCAACTGCAGGACGAGCTGCTGGCCATTCGCGAGCGTGCAGGTATCACCACCTTGCTGGTGACCCACGATGCCGAAGAGGCGACGTACCTGGCGGATCGGGTGGTGGTGCTGGAGCCACGGCCGGGCAGGATCAAGTCGGTGGTCGAGATCGACCTGCCGCACCCACGGTTGCGCAGCGGTGTAGCGCTGCATGGGTTGCGCGAAAAAGTGCTGCACCAGATCACCGGGGATGGCGGCTACCTGCCAGCGCCGGCGCGACGGGTGGAAGGGCTGCGGCCGGAGCTGATTGCTCTGTGAATGACCGGCGACAATTTCAGGGCAGACACTGGCCCTGTAGGAGCAGCCTTGTGCTGCGAAGAGGCCATTGCAGCTGAAGATGATCTTTAGCCTTACCGGCCTCTTCGCAGCAAAAGGCTGCTCCTACAGGGGGATGCAGTAGCCTGAGGGATCAGCTTCACTGGCTGCCAAGGTCGCGCAGGTAAGCCCAAGGGTAGATCCCGCGCTCATGCCCATCGCTGAACACCAACTGCACGCCATATCCTTGCGACTCGATCTGTACCACGCGCACATCGTCGCGCACCAGGCTGATCGCGCCCGACAGCCGCGCCGCACGGCATTGTGAACAGGGGCAAGCACCGCGCAAACGGGTATGGCTGAGGCTGTGCTCGCCGTCTTCCCATTGCAGTACCAGCTGCCCTGGCCCGCGCAGGTTGCGAATGGCTTGCGGGGCGTTCATCAGGCTGCACCGCGCAGTTGCGCCAGGGCAATCCGCACCGCCTTGCGCACCTCAGGGTCGCTGTCGGCCTCGGCGGCCTGCAGCACCGGCAAGGCACGCGCCTGGCCCAGCTCGCCAAGGGCCAGCGCCGCTTCCTTGCGCAGGTTGGCAATGCCATGGCCAAGCAACGCGCCAAGCGCATCCAGTGCAGCGGCATAGCGCAACCGACCCAGTGAACGCGCTGCCCGCAGGCGTACCTGCCAGAAGTCATCGGCAAGGGCCTCCACCAGCGCCGGGCCTGCCTGGTCCTGACCGACTTTGCCTAACGTGGTGGCGGCTTCCTCGCGCACTTGCCAGGCCTGGTCAGTCAATGCTGCCACCAACGCTGGCAACACCGAGCTGTCCCGGGCAAGGCCCAACGCGCCGATGGCCGCGCGGCGCACCTCGGTGTCCGGCTCGGCCTCGGCGAGCGCTGCCAGCGCCAGCAACGCCGGCTGGTGCTTGAGCCAGCCAAGAATGCCCACGGCCTCACGTCGCACGGCGGCGTCGTCATCGGCCAGCGCCAGCAACGCAGGTTCGGCAGCATCCTCCAGGCGCAGCTCGCGCAAGGCTCGCAGGGCACTGGCGCGGACAAAGGCATCGGCGTGCTTGGCCCATGGCAGGATCAACTGGCCGGCTTCAAGGCTCTTGAGTTCGCTAAGGCTCTGCGCAGCTGCCAGCCGTACCGGTTCGGCGGCATCGGCCAGCGCAGCGCACAGGGCTTGCACAACTTCGGGTTCTTCCCAGGCCTCCAGCAGGCGTGCGGCCTCGGCACGCACCTCATCGGCGGTGTCCACCAGCAGTGCATCGGTGAGCCATGGCAAGCCATCCGGGTCTTCCAGGTCGGCCAGGTCGATCAGGGCGATGCGTCGCACGCCAGCGTCTGTGGCTTCAAGGCGAGGCAACAGGGCGAGGATATCGGGGTTGTCGGTCGTTCGGTCAGTCATAGCGCGATCCGTAGCGGTGGGTGGTCAGTGTCCGGCAGGCCCAGCGGGGTCAGGCGCGGCAGTTCGCGGCCTTCCTCGTGGCGCAGCAACGCCAGGCAGTGACGCTTGAGGTGAGTGAATTCAGGGCTGGTCAGCAGGCTGGCGCGGCGGGGGCGCGCAAAGTCCAGGCGCAGGTCTTCGATGAAGCGGCCGGGGCGCGGGCTCATCACCAGGATGCGGTCGGCGAGGAACAGCGCTTCGTCGATATCGTGGGTAACGAACACCACGGTGGTGCGGATGCTGGCCCAGATCTCCAGCAACAGTTCCTGCATGCGTGCACGGGTTTGCGCATCCAGTGCGCCGAAGGGTTCGTCCATCAGCAAGAGCCGTGGGCGGTTGATCAGCACCCGGGCAATTTCGGCCCGTTGCTGCATACCGCCGGACAGCTGGTTGGGCCAGCGCCCGGCAAAGTCGGCCAATCCCACCAGTTGCAGCATTTCGCGAGCTTGCCGGTGACGTTCGGCGCGGCCCAGGCCCTGCATTTTCAGGCCGAAGGCCACGTTGTCGAGCACGCTGCGCCAGGGCAGCAAGGTGTGGTGCTGGAACACCATGCCACGCTGCGGTGACGGCCCGGCAACGGGCTGGCCGTCCACGTTCAGCTGGCCGCTGCTGGGCACCAGGTGCCCGGCCAGGGCGCCGAGCAACGTCGACTTGCCACAACCGGAAGGGCCGAGGATGCAGACAAACTCGCCAGGCGCCACGGCAAAGTCCAGGCGCTGCACTGCCTCGAACGCTTCGCTGCCGTGCCCCAGGCAGATCGACAGGCCACGACCCTCGATACGCCCCGGCGCCTGTTGATAACTGTTCATCAACTGGCCCTCCGCGTGCGGTACCACGGCGTGGCCAGCGCCCCCAGGCGCTTGACCAGGGCGCTGCTGCCCATGCCCAGCACGCCGATCAGCAGCATGCCGACGATGATGTCCGGGTAGTTTTGCAAGGTGTAGGACTCCCAGGTGTAGTAGCCGATGCCGAACTGCCCGGAAATCATCTCGGCGGTGACCAGGCAGAACCATGACGTCCCCATGCCGATGGCCAGGCCGGTGACGATGCTCGGCAACGCCCCAGGCAACACCACTTCGCGCAGGATCGCCCAGCGCCCGGCACCGAGGCTGCGTGCCGATGCCACCAGGCGCGGGTCGACCGCCTCGACGCCGTGCACGGTGTTGAGCAGGATGGGGAAAAACGCGCCGGTGAAGGTGATGAACACCATCGACAGTTCCGACGACGGGAACATCAGGATCGCCAGCGGGATCCACGCCACCGCCGGAATCGGCCGCAGCACTTCCAGCGGCGGCAGCAGGGTGTCTTCAGCCCATTTCGAGCGGCCGATCAGCAACCCCAGGGCCACGCCAACCAGCGCCGCCGTGGCATAACCGGCAAACACCCGCGACAGGCTGCTGCCCAGGTGCGCCAGCAGGGTGCTGGAGGTCAGCAACTGCCAGGCAGCGTCCAGCACCGCCTTGGGTGTGGGGACATAGGTGAAGGTCAGCAGGCCGAGGTCCAGTTTCACGCTTGCCGCCACCTGCCAGAACAGCAGGCAGGCCAGCAGCGACGCCAGGCGCACCGGCCAGCGCTTGAGGTTGCGGGTCATGTCGGTGCCTCCCGGTCAGCGCTGGGCGACCAGCTTCTGGTTGGCGCTGACGAAGTCCAGCGCCTCGCCACCATGGGCCTTGGCATACTGCTCGGCCTGGTCCTTGAGCAGGAACGCCGCCAGTTCGCCGTTGGCGTTGCGCACGAACCAGGCCTGGTTGGCCAGCAGCTTGATGCCGCTGTCGGCGGCCTGGGCGTAGATGGCGCGGATGTCCTTGCCCTCCTGCTCCAGCTGGGCCAGGGCACCCAGGGCCGCTTCCGGCGAAGCGTAGTGGCGGACCTTGTCTTCACCGCGCACCCAGATTTGCGCCAGGCGGCTGAAGTCGGTGATCGGTTTGCCGGTCAGCGCGTCATTGGCCTTGAGTGGCAGCGGGTCGTAGTCTTTCAGCGCCTTGTTGTAGTCCAGGCCAGCCTCTTTGAAGGCGGCACGGATGTACTGGTCGTCGATGAACTTGTCGGTGTCCAGGCCCCGGTCGGTCTTTTTCAGCAGCTTGAGTGTGTCGATGGACGTAGCCACTGCCTGGCGGTATTCAGGCTTCCAGGTCAAGTCGCGGGTCTGCAGGCCGAGCGGGCCGTGGAACAGGTAATTGACCTCGGCTTCGATACCCGTGACCTTCTCGATCAACTCGCTGTACTTCTCAGGCTGCGCAGCGATCAGGCGGTCGGCTTCAAGGCTGGCGCGCAGGTAGGCGGTGACCACCTCGGGGTACTTTTTCGCGTAGTCGGCATCGACCAGGGCACCATGGAAGGTCGGTGCATTGGCCTGGGCGCCGTCATAGATCTTGCGGGCGAAGCCTCGGTTGGGGAACAGCTCGGCGAACGGCACGAAGTCGGCGTGGGCTTCGATGCGGTTGCTGCGCAGGGCGGAGCCGGCGATTTCCGGCGCCTGGGCGATGATGCGCACATCCTTCTGCGGGTCCCAGCCCTGGGCGGCGACGGCGCGCAACAGCATGCCGTGGGCAGTGGAGGCGAACGGCACGGAAATGGTCTTGCCCTTGAGTTCAGCCAGCGACTGCACGCTGGACGCGGCAGGCACGACGATGCCGTTGCCGCTGCCATGCACGCTGCCCGACAGCACACTGATGAACAGGCTGCGCTTGCCGGCATCCAGGTGGGCAACGCCGTTGAACGACCCCGGGAAGTCGGCCATGGCGCCGAAGTCGAGTTTGCCGGCGACCATTTCGTTGGTCAGCGGCGCACCGCTGGTGAAGTTCTTCCACTCGACCTGGTAGGTGGCGTCCTTGTACTTGCCCTCATGCGGCAAGTACTTGTCCAGCAGGCCCAGCTCACGGATCAGCAGGCCACCGGTGGCGCAGTTGATGGTGGTGTCCTGGGTGCCGATGGCGATGCGGATGGTTTCGGCACTGGCATTCAGGCCAGTGAGCGCCAGCGCGAGGCCGGCCACGGTTGCAACAAGGCGCATGGGTGTTTCCCCTCGAATCGTTATAAGAGTTGGCGTCGTCTCCGCCGCCCGGTTTGGGTGGTGGGAAACGAGGGGCACAGCAGGAGGGCGTCCGGTGGTTCGCCGGATGGCGGGATGAATCAGCGCAGCAGGTACGGGATGTCGACCTTCACTGCGCCGGTGGGGCAGTCCTTCTCGCAGGGCATGCAGTACCAGCATTCGTCGAAAGCCATGTAGGCTTTTTGCGTGGCCGGGTTGATCGCCAGCAGGTCCATGGGGCAGACCTCGACGCACACGGTGCAGCCTTTTTCGGCGATGCATTTGTCTTCGTCGATGGTGACCGGGGCGCTGCTGCGGAAGAAGATTTCTTGCGGCTGGTAGGCCATTTCACGGAGTCCTTGGGGCCTTTATTGGCTCCCTTTCATCTAGAGGCTTGCACATTTCCCTGTGGGAGCGGGTTTACCCGCGAAGAATCCAACACGGTGGATGGCACCGGCTTCGCCGGTGTTCGCGGGTAAACCCGCTCCCACAAGGTGAGGTGTCGCTTAGGCGGCATCGGCTTTGACCCGCAACCGGTCGTAAGCGGTCTGCTCATCTGCATCCAGGGCGATCAGGTAGGGTTCGACGGCCTTCTTGAAGCTGGTCATTTCACCGTTCTCGCCTTTTTTCAGGTGGCAATGGCAATACCACTCGCCATCGTTGCGCTCAGGGAAGTCCACCCGGTGGTGGTACAGCCCCCAGCGGCTTTCCTCGCGGAACAGCGAGGCCCGCGCCGCCATCTCAGCGCAGTCGCGAATCACCGACACTTCCATCGCACGCATCAGTTCATGAGGGTTGCTGGCCTTCATCTGCTCCAGATCACGCTCGATCTCGGCAAAGCGCGCCAGGCCGATTTCCATCTTCTTGGTCACCTTTGGCGGCTGCAGGTAGTCGTTGACCATGCGCCTGAGCTTGTACTCGACCTGGGCTGGCGGCAGGCCATGCTCACGCTGCAGCGGGGCAAACACCCGCGCGCGCTCGCGTTCGACCTGTTCGGCATCGACCTCGGCGAGTTCGCGCCCGGCCACGTAATGCGCGGCGTTCACGCCGGCAAACCATCCATAGGTAAAAGCACCGAGCATGTAGTTGTGCGGCACCGCAGCCATGTCGCCCGCGGCATACAGCCCTTTGACGCTGGTCTCGGCCTTTTCATTGACCCACACGCCCGACGCCGAATGCCCGGAGCAGAAACCGATCTCGGAGATATGCATCTCGACCATGTGCTGGCGGTAGTCGGTGCCGCGCCCGGCGTGGAACTGGCCACGGCTGGGGCGCTCGTTGCTGTGCAGGATCTCTTCGATGTTCTGGATGGTTTCCTCGGCCAGGTGGTCGAGCTTGAGGAACACCGGGCCATTGCCGCCTTCGAGCTCCTGATGGAACTCCCACATCATCTGGCCGCTCCAGTAATCGCACTCGATGAAGCGCTCGCCCTTACTGTTGGCGGTATACCCACCCAGCGGGCCGGTGACGTAGGCACAGGCCGGGCCGTTGTAGTCCTTGATCAGCGGGTTGATCTGGAAGCACTCGAGGTTGGCCAGTTCGGCGCCTGCATGGTAGGCCATGGCGTAGCCGTCACCGGCGTTGGTCGGGTTCTCGTAGGTGCCCATCAGGTATCCCGACGACGGCAGGCCCAGGCGCCCGGCGGCGCCGCAGGCAAGGATCACCGCCTTGGCCCGCACCACGCGAAACTCGCCGCTGCGGCAGTCGAAGCCCAGCACGCCCGCGGCGGCGCCTTCGCCATCAAGCAGCACACGGGTGCAGACCATACGGTTGCTGATTTCTACCCGGGCACGCTTGAGCTGGCGGTACAGCACCTTCTTGATGTCGTGGCCCTCGGGCATGGGCAGCACGTAGGCGCCCATGTGGTGAACCTTCTTCACCGCGTAGTCGCCGGTTTCGTCCTTCTCGAACTTCACGCCCCAGCGATCAAGCTGCTCGATGGTTTCAAAGCTGTGGGTTGCGTAGGCATGCACGGTGGCCTGGTTGACGATACCGTCATTGGCCACGGTGATTTCCTTGGTGTACTGCTCGGGGGTGGCGTGGCCGGGGATGATGGCGTTGTTCAAGCCGTCCATGCCCATGCTGATGGCGCCGCTGCGCTTGACGTTGGCCTTGTCCAGCAGCAGCACGCGCAGGCTCTTGTCCTGCTCCTTGGCCTTGATCGCCGCCATCGGCCCGGCCGTGCCGCCACCGATGATGATGATGTCGTAGTCCTGGGTCTGGATGCTCATGCCTTGCCCCCTTTCTGGCGATCAATGCGCAGGCGGTACTGGAAGGCATCGCCGCGGTAGTACAGGTGTTCGAAGTCCAGTGGCGTGCCGTCGGCAGCATGGGTCAGGCGCTCGATGCGCATGATCGGCGAACCTTCTTCAACCTCCAGGGCCTGGGTCAGGTCGCTGTCGGCCAGCACTGCATCGATGGCCAGGTCGGCGTGGCCAAGGGCGATGCCGCAGTCGTTTTCCAGCAGCAGGAAGATGTCGCGGGTGACCAGGTCGGCCTTCTCCAGTTTTTCGCCGACGGCCTTGGGCAGCCAGGTCAGTTCCAGCGACACCGGCTCGCGGTTGATCAGGCGCACCCGGCGGATCTCGGTGACCAGGCTGCCCTCCTCGACCTGCAGCCGGGCAGCCACCAATGCGTTGGCCGGCACATGGCGGAAGCTGCGCAGGCGGTTGATCACTTCGTAGCCCATTTGCGTCATCGACTCGCCCAGGCCCTGCAAGGTACTGACGTTCTGGAACGCCTTGGGCTTGGCGACAAAAGTGCCTTTGCCGTGGATCTTGAAGATCAGCCCTTCCTTTTGCAGGTCGCCCAGTGCCTGGCGCACGGTGATGCGGCTGACGTCGAAGGCCTTGCCCAGTTCGCTTTCCGAGGGCATGCGGCTGTGCGGTGGATAAGTACCGTCGAGGATGCGCTCGCGCAGCAGTTCCTTGAGCTGGGTGTAGAGCGGTACCGGGGACAGGGGGAGCAGTTGGGCCATGGGGTCTCTTCGCTGATCGATGACTTGTTATAACAAGTTGTGACCAGAGGATAGAGGGCATGAGAACCCTGTGGGAAATATTGATATCGCATATGGATAGATGAATTTGCGCAGACCGGTGGCCCACAAAAGCCGCCTGCGCAAAAAGAGGAAAAAGGCCACAGATCAAGGCGATGGACGTCAACGACACAGATGGGTATCATGCGTGCGCGTTGCACTCGTAGCTCAGCTGGATAGAGTACTGCCCTCCGAAGGCAGGGGTCGTGGGTTCGAATCCCGCCGAGTGCGCCATATCAAAAAGCCCTGGGCATGAGCCCGGGGCTTTTTCGTTTGTGCGACATGTCGCGTTTCTGGCACTCCCGTGCCACGGGTCATTGGTGTTAGCGTGGGCGTCTTCCCGTTTCCTGACGGGTAACCCACAACAATGATTGGCGAAGGAATGCGCACAACCATGCACCTGAAAAAACTCACCGCCACCACCCTGCTGCTGGCCAGCATCGGCCTGTTCACCCAGCCGGCCCAGGCCAACCTCACCCATCAGCAGTCCGCTGCCATCGTCAAAGCTTTTGACGGCAGCAACCCAAGCGACTTCAAGCAGTTCCTCGGCAAGCTCAAAGGCAGCGACCTGGCCAAGGCCGACAACCTCGAGGCAACCCTCGACGCCTACCTGGCCAGCAAGCCACTGGCCGCCGAGCAGCAAGACGAGATCAACCGCCTGCTCGGCCTGTATACCCGCATCAAGTATGGCAAGGCCGCCACCGAAACCCTGCGCGAGCTGGTGGCCATCCCCACCTTCAATGTCGAGGGTACGCCGCAGTACCAAAACCCCGAGTTCCTCAAGATTGCCGACAAGATCAAGGCCCTGGCCGACAGCTTTGGCCTGGCCTTCCGCAACATCGACAACCGGGTGTACGAGATTTCGCTCGGCAGCGGCAAGGAAGTAATCGGCATCCACGCCCATGCCGACGTAGTGCCGGTCAACCCGGACAACTGGAAGCTGGCCGACGGCACACGCCTGGACCCGTTCAAGGTCACCCTGGTTGGCGACCGCATGTACGGCCGTGGTACCGAAGACGACAAGAACGGCATCGTGGTGGCGATGTACGCGCTCAAAGTGGCCAAGGACGAGAACCTGCCGCTGGCCCGGCAGTTCAAGCTGCTGATCGACACCACCGAAGAAACCAGCGGCGATGCCATCCCCTACTACTTCGAACGCAACCCCACCCCTGACTACAACCTGGCCCTCGACGGCGGCTACCCGGTGGTGATCGCCGAGAAAGGCTACGGCACGGTCATGGCCAGCTTCAGCAAGCGGGCGGCCACTGGCAAGGGCGCAGAAATCGTCAACCTGACTGGCGGCCTGGCCACCAACCAGATCCCGACCACTTCGGTAGCGACCCTGGTTTCAGAGAACCCGACGCAGCTGGCCAAACAGTTGCAGCAAGCCGGTGCCAAGTACGTGAAGCAGCATGGCGGCGACTTCAGCATCGACGCCAAAGCAGAGGGCAAGAACGTGCTGCTCACGGTGACCGGTGTTTCCGCCCACTCTTCGGAGCCGGAGTCCGGGGTGAACCCGGTGGCCCGTATGCTCGACTTCATCAACGGCGTGGGCAAGCAGGTATCGCTCAAGCACAACCACTTCACCGACGCCGCCCGCTATGCTGCCGACAACTGGGGCCTGGACTACCTGGGCAACAAACTCGGCGTGGCGTTCAAGGACGCATTCATGGGCCCGCTGACGGCCTCGCTGACGTTTGTCGGGGTGGATGACAATGGCCTGAAACTGGCGGTGAACCTGCGTATTCCGAAGGGCAAGCCAATCGCCACGATCAAGGACGAACTGGCTGACAAACTGGGCAAGTGGACCCGCCAAAGCCACACCTCGGTAGCCTTCGACTACAGCCTGGACGAGCCGATGTACCGCAACCCCGAAGGCGAATGGGTCAAGGCCCTGCTCGCGGTGGCCACCGAGAACCTGGGCATGAAGCATGAGTTCGGCACCTCGGCCGGCGCAACCTCGGTGCACGACCTGCCCAACGGCGTGCAGTTCGGCCTGGCCATGCCGGACGTGAAGTACACCGGGCACAACGACAACGAGTTCAAGACGGTGGAGCAGTTCATGCTGGATCTGCAGATCGTGAGCGAGATGGTCGCGCGGCTTGGGCAGATGCCGAAGCTCTGATTGGCTGTACTGGCCTCTTCGCGGGTAAACCCGCTCCCACAGGGATCGCACAGACCTCGAAGGCGGTGTAGTTCCTGTGGGAGCGGCTTCAGCCGCGAAGAGGCCGAAACAGGCGATCACCCATGACGTTTTTCAATCGACTCCATGCCGTTTCCTGCATTGCCGTGCAGAGCGCCGTACCGGATGCTTTAGTTACTCCGAGACAGCGCTTTTTTCACCCGCAGAGGCCCGTATGAAGACCGTCGAACAAATCCTCAAGACCAAGTCCCAGCACCAGACCGTGTACACCATCGGCCCGGATGACTCGGTGCTCGACGCCCTGAAAATGCTGGCGGAGAAAAACGTCGGTGCGCTGCCCGTGGTCGAGGGCAACCAGGTGGTGGGTATCGTCAGTGAGCGGGACTATGCGCGCAAACTGGTACTGAAGGGCCGCTCGTCCGCCGCCACCCCTGTGCGCGAAATCATGAGCGCTCCAGTGGTTACCGTGGCGCCGAAACAGAACCTTGAGTACTGCATGAACCTGATGACCGACCGCCACCTGCGCCACCTGCCGGTGGTCAGCAATGGCGAACTGCTGGGCCTGCTGTCGATCGGTGACCTGGTCAAGGAAACCATCGCCGAACAGGCCAGCCTGATCCAGCAACTGGAGCAATACATCCGCGGCGAATGAAGCGCCTCAATGGTAGGCGCGCTCCAGCTCGTCCAGCTGATGGTCGAAGCTGCGCAGGCGCGCCGACCAGGTGTACACCAGCACTTCCAGGTCACGGTTGAGCACGGCTGTATTGCCATGGCCACTGCAGGTGGGCTCGCCCAGGTCCAGCTGGTAGCGTTCACGGGCCATGGCCTGGGCCACGCTGGACAGGTCGCGGGCGTTGGCCAGCCAGTGGTGATGGTGGTCATGGATTTCACGGTCCAGTGCTCGGCACTGATGCTTCAGGGCATCCAGGCTCTGCTCCAGCGGCGTGCCCTTGAGCTCGCCCATGACCTCTTCGAACGTACGCCCCGAATGCCAGTAACTGCCCCAGAAGTAGCGGTCGAATACCGTTTCGACGCGGCGTAGCGCCACCTTCGTGTTCCAGATGGTCAGCAACGTTCGCCCCTGAGTCACTTCACGCTTGTTCAGGTGCAACTGCTGCCAGGCAATCCAGGTCAGCGCCACCAGCGCAACCGCCACAGTGACTGCGGCAGCGGCGTACAGGAAATGCACTGCCTGGTTCATCTGCTGCGTCTGCCTGATGCCGTAAAAGTAACTGGCCGTCAGGGTGCCCAGGATCGTCACGGAGCACCAGAAGCCTGGTGCGTAGGGATCTTTCATCGCGCTATCCCCTTATTGTTTTCCTGAGCATAGCAACGGCCAATCACTCGTCAGGTGCCGCTCGGCGCTTTATTTTTTCTGCGGATGCAGCGCCTCATTCAGTTGATCGATCATGGGAATCCAGTCGGCATCGGCGGTGTAACTTTCCTTGAGAAAGGCGCGCTGGGCATCGTTCCAAAAGGGTGCGTCAACCAGCTTCACGTCTTCGTCCAAAGGCGAATGGGTGGTGATGAAGCGATCGATTTCGACCGGATCATCAGGAAGCCCCAACTGTTTGAAAATTTCAGAGAAAGGATGAATCGGATTGTCCATGGTTCCTCCTTGTCGCCAGACCGGTCCTCGACGAGGTCGGCCCGGCAAGGGTTGAGAGCATCAGCTGAGTTCACGCACTTCGGCGCTCGGCACCAGCTTCAGGTATTGCTCCATGCTCATGTGAATCAGGTGATCGTGATCACCCGCCTCAAGGTAGACATCACCCTGACGTGTAAGGCTCGAATCAAGCAGCATTTTTATCTGGTAGGCATCACCAAGGGCCGGCACGGCGCCGCGCTCGCAGTCACTGAACAGGCTAGGCAAGCCGCTTTCCCGGGTGAGTTGCCAGGCCCCGGACATGCGTACCTTGGTCATGTCCAGGTGCCGGTTGGCCGGTAGCACGGCCATGATGTAGTTGCCATGACGGTCATCGAGCATCACCGACTTGGCGACCCGCTCGGCGGGCACGCCGGCCGTCCGGGCCGACTCCAGGCTGGTGGCCGAATGGGGATGGGGAATGATGTCGTAATCGCAGTTGGCCTTGTCCAGGCGGACCTGCAGGGTTTTAGCCATACGCATGATGCACCTCCGGTTTCGCCCCCCAATCTCCAATTTTAGGCCTGACAGCGGCAGGCAGGGCTAAACTTGTGCGATAGAGGCAAACGAGGTGACGACAGGTGATCGCCCGCTGCTGGCGCTGGCTGATGCTGCTGTTGCTGCTTGGCATTACGCCCGGCGGTCAGGCAGCGCCCGGCGCAGTGTGGGTGCTGGGTATCGACGATGCCATCGGCCCTGCCAGCGCCGATTACCTGGTACGCAGCCTCGACCAGGCCCGGGCGCAGGGCGCGCAGCTGGTGGTCATCCGCATGGACACTCCAGGCGGGCTGGACAGCGCCATGCGCCAGATGATCAAGGCGATTCTCGCCAGCCCCGTGCCGGTGGCCACCTACGTTGCGCCCAGCGGTGCCCGTGCCGCCAGCGCAGGCACCTATATCCTCTACGCCAGCCATGTTGCCGCAATGGCGCCCGGGACCAACCTGGGCGCCGCCACCCCCGTACAGATCGGCGGCCCCCCAGGTGCCCCCAAGGACGACAAGACCAAGGGCAGCGATGATGAAACCCTGGCACGCAAGCAGGTCAACGACGCCGCTGCCTACATCCGCAGCCTGGCGCAACTGCGTGGGCGCAATGCCGAGTGGGCGGAGAAGGCCGTGCGCGAGGCCGTCAGCCTGCCCGCCAGCGAAGCCTTGCGGCTGAATGTGATCGACCTGATAGCCGATGACCTGCCCGACCTTTTGCGCAAGCTGGATGGCAAAACGCTGCAGGTCGCCGGCCAACCGCACCAGCTGCAGACTGTCGGCGCCAGCCTGGTCGAGCACCTACCGGACTGGCGCACACGGGTGCTGGCCGTGATTACCAATCCCGGCGTTGCACTGATCCTGATCATGATCGGCGTGTACGGCCTGTTGTTCGAGTTCATGAACCCCGGCTCTACGGTGGGCGGTGTGGTTGGCGGCATATGCCTGCTGCTGGCGTTGTATGCCCTGCAACTGCTACCGGTGAGTTTCGCCGGGATGGCGCTGATCCTGCTGGGCGTCGCCTTCATGATCGCCGAAGCCTTCCTGCCCAGCTTCGGCATGGTCGGGTTTGGCGGCATCGTCGCCTTCGTGGTCGGCGCTTTGATCCTGATCGACACCGATGCCCCAGGCTTCGGTATTCCGCTGACCTTGATCGGTACCTTGGCCGTGCTTTCGGCGCTGCTGATCGGTGGTGTGCTGGGCATGGCCCTGAAGGCACGACGGCGGGCACTGGTGAGCGGCGACGCCGGTCTGGTCGGCAGCCTGGCCACCGTCACCCAGGTGATACCAGGCAACCCGTTCTGTGGCGTGGTGCTGGCCCAGGGCGAGCAATGGCAAGTGCAATGCGCAACACCGCTGCAAGCTGGCCAGAACGTGCGGGTGACCGCGCGCCATGGCGTGATGCTGGAAGTGAGCGCCGCCACGCCTGCGGCGCAAGGAGAATGAGCATGTTCATGCAAGTGGGTTTCGGCGCGGTGCTGATCGTGCTGACGATGCTGTTGCTGTCGGCGTTTCGCATCCTGCGCGAATACGAGCGCGGCGTGGTATTCCAGCTGGGCCGCTTTTGGCAGGTCAAGGGGCCGGGGCTGATCCTGTTGATCCCGGTGATCCAGCAAATGGTGCGGGTCGACCTGCGTACCGTGGTGCTGGATGTACCGCCACAGGATGTGATCACCCGCGACAACGTCTCGGTCAAGGTCAATGCGGTGCTCTACTTCCGTGTACTTGACCCGCAGAAAGCAATCATCCAGGTCGAGGATTTTCTGGTGGCGACCAGCCAGCTGGCCCAGACAACCCTGCGTGCGGTGCTGGGCAAGCACGAACTGGACGAACTGCTGGCAGAACGCGAGCAGCTGAACCTGGACATCCGCCAAGTGCTGGACGCGCAGACCGATGCCTGGGGCATCAAGGTGGCCAACGTCGAGATCAAGCATGTGGACCTCAACGAATCGATGGTGCGTGCCATCGCCCGGCAGGCTGAGGCTGAACGGGAACGACGGGCCAAGGTGATTCATGCCGAAGGCGAGTTGCAGGCGTCGGAGAAGCTGATGCAGGCGGCGCAGATGTTGAGCAAGGAACCGGGGGCGATGCAGTTACGCTACATGCAGACGCTGGGGATGATTGCAGGGGACAAGAGCTCGACCATTGTCTTCCCGTTGCCGGTGGATCTGCTCAAGGGGTTGGTGGACAGGCAGAAATAGCTGGGGCCTCGACGAGGCCCCAGTCATCTATCAGAGAGGTGCGCGACGCAGGGTAGCCAGGAACGTGGCCGCGCCGATGAACAACCCGGCAAAGGTCCGGTTCAGGCGCTTCTGCTGCTTGGGCGTACGCAGCAGACGCAACACCCGCGAAGCCAACCCGGTGTAGCCCGCCATCACCAGCATGTCCACGCTGATCATGGTCACGGTGATCGCCACATATTGCGGCAGCAACGGCGCATGTGGGTTAAGGAACTGCGGCAGCACCGCCAGCATGAACACCAGTGCCTTGGGGTTGCTGACGTTGACCAGGAAACCGCGGAACATCAGGCTCAGCGGTTTGCCGATCGGGCGCACGCCGGACTCATCGGCCATGTCCATCGGCAAGGCACGCCATTGCTTGTAGGCCAGATAGACGAGGTAGGCGACGCCAAACCATTTGATGATCTGGAAGGCCGTGGCCGAGGCGGCAAGGATGGCACCGACGCCGGCAGCGATGATGGCGATCTGTACGATCAGGCCCAGTTGCAGGCCCAGGGCATTCCAGTAACCACGCCAGAAGCCGTATTGCAGGCCGCTGGACATCGAGGCAATCGCCCCGGCACCGGGTGAAAGGCTGATCACCCAACAGGCGGCAAAGAAGCCCAGCCATACTTCCATCGACATCACACACCTCGCTCGAACATATGTTGCAAAACGTTAAGCTAAGGTGTTGGTGAAAAAATAACCAGAAAATTTTGAGAATTTAACTGCCTGTGCCGGCCTCTTCGCGGGCGAACCCGCGAAGAGGCCGGCACAGGCAGAATCAATCTGCCTCGACTGCCGCATCCTTATGCATCGCCTGCACCTCGGCCCCGCGCCAGCGCCGCACCGACTTCTGGAAGAACTGGCTATTGGGCACCTGCACCAGCGCCCCGCCCGCCTCGGGCATTTCCAGCAACGTGGTGAACAGCAGGTTGATGGCGATCACCCGGCCTTTGACGCCCGGCTTGTCCAAGGTGTCGACCAGCTCGACCACATCGCCGATGCGAAATGGCCCGACCGTAAAGATCAGCACCGCGCACAGCAGGTTGGACAACACGCTCCACATGGCGAAGAACGCCACCGCCGCCACCGCGACAAAGCCTGACAATGCAGTCCACAGGACCGTCGCGGAAACACCCAGCCGCTCCAGCACAAACAGCAACGCACTGCCCATGATCAGCCAACGCAAGCCACCCCGCACCGGCACCAGCAACTCCGGTGGCAGCGGGTAACGCTGGCCCAGGCGGCTCAACCCACGGGCGACGATGCGCTGCAGGACGAAGGCCGCCACCAGGATCAACAGGATCTGCAAGCCCAGCCAGAAGGTGTCCATCCATTGCCCTGGCAGCAGCGAACGCAGTTCCTCCATCAGGACAGCGCCTCGAGCTCGGCCTGCATGCTTTCGAGGGTTTCCAGCGCCTCCATCCAGGCCTCTTCCAGCTCGCCTTCGCGTTGCTTGAGCTTGGTCTGACGCGCCAGCAGGTCTCGCAGCTCATCCTTGCGCGCGGCTTCGTAGAGGCCACCATCACCCAACGCGGTCTCGATCTCGGCCAGTTGCACGTGCACCTGGTTCAGCTCGGTTTCCAGCTTGTCGGCCGCCTTCTTGTGCGGGGCAAGCTGCTGACGCAAAGCGGCGGCAGCCTGGCGTTGGGCTTTTTTGTCGGTCTTGTCCGGGTTGACCGGGGTGCTACTGGTCGGCGCACTGCGCTGGCGGTACTCGACCAGCCAGCGGCTGTAGTCGTCCAGGTCACCGTCGAAGGCGTCCACCTTGCCATCGGCCACCAGCAGGAAGTCGTCGGTGGTGCTCTTGAGCAAATGTCGGTCGTGGGATACCACCACCACGGCACCGGCAAACTCCTGCAAGGCCATGGTCAGCGCCAGGCGCATTTCCAGGTCGAGGTGGTTGGTCGGTTCGTCGAGCAGCAGCAGGTTCGGCCGTTCCCAGGCGATCAGCGCCAGCGCCAGGCGGGCCTTTTCGCCACCGGAGAAGTTCACGACCGGCTCGTCGCAACGAGCGCCATGGAAGTCGAAACCACCCAGGAAGTCGCGCAGGGTCTGCTCACGCTCGGTGGGCGCGATGCGCTGCAGGTGCAGCAGCGGGCTGGCCTTGTCGTCCAGCGAGTCGAGCTGGTGCTGGGCGAAGTAGCCAACGGCCAGGTTCTCGCCCCGTACCAGGCGGCCAGACAACGGCTCCAGTTCACCCGCAAGGTTCTTGATCAGCGTCGACTTGCCCGCGCCGTTAGGCCCAAGCAAACCGATACGCGCGCCTGGGGTGAGCTGCAACTTGACCTTGTCGAGGATGGCCTTGTCGCCATACCCCAGCCGGCCTTCGGACAGGCTCAGCAACGGGCTGGAGATTTTCTGCGATTCGCGGAAAACGAAGTCGAACGGCGAATCCACATGCGCCGCCGACAGCTCTTCCATGCGCTCCAGGGCCTTGATCCGGCTTTGCGCCTGGCGAGCCTTGGTGGCCTGGGCCTTGAAGCGGGCGATGTATTTTTCCATGTGCGCGCGCTGCGCCTGCTGCTTCTCGTAGGCTTGCTGCTGCTGCGCCAGGCGCTCGGCACGGGTGCGCTCAAAGGCGGTGTAGCCACCTTTGTACAGGTTCAGCTTGCGCTGCTCGACGTGCAGCACATGGTCGACCACAGCGTCGAGGAAGTCGCGGTCGTGGGAGATCAGTAACAGCGTGCCGGGGTAGCCCTTGAGCCAGTCTTCCAGCCACAGGATGGCGTCCAGGTCGAGGTGGTTGGTGGGCTCGTCGAGCAGCAGCAGGTCGGACGGGCACATCAGCGCCTGAGCCAGGTTCAGGCGCATCCGCCAGCCACCCGAGAAGTCACCGACGCGGCGATCCATCTGCTCGTTGGTGAAGCCCAGGCCGGCCAGCAGCTTGCGCGCGCGGGCATCGGCGGTATAGCCGTCGGCGCTTTCCAGCTCACTGTGCAGGCGCGCCAGGGCAGTACCGTCGTGGGCGTGCTCGGCGGCGGCCAGTTCGGCCTGGACCTTGCGCAGGCGCATGTCGCCGTCGAGCACATAGTCCACGGCCAGGCGATCGAGGGTATCGACCTCCTGCCGCATGTGGGCGATGCGCCAGTCACCGGGCAGTTGGCAGTCACCGGCATCGGGTGACAGCTCACCGCGCAGCAAGGCGAACAGGCTGGATTTTCCGGCACCGTTGGCGCCGATCAGGCCGGCCTTGTGACCGGCGTGCAGGGTCATCTCGGCGCCTTCTAGCAAGCGCTGCGGACCACGCTGTAAAGTGAGGTTGGATAGTCTGATCATGATGGTCGCGGAGTCTACCAGCTTCCTCGGCCCATAGCGCGAGTGGAACCATGCACACCGACCTGTGGAATCACGCCCTGGCCCTGTATGCCAGGCCCGGCGCGGAAGCGGCCTGCCTTGAGCTACAGGCAATGGGTGGCGATGTCTGCCTGCTGTTGTGCGCAACCTGGCTGCAGGCGCGAGGCGTGGCGGTGCTGGATGAGCGCGTGCAGGCGTTAACCGAAATAGCCGGGGCCTGGCAGCGTGACGTGGTCGCCCCGTTACGCGGCCTTCGCCAACAATGGCGAGCAGCGGCATCGGGTGATGCGCAACTGGCGGCGTTGCGTGAACAAGTGAAGGGGCTGGAGTTGCAGGCCGAAAAGACCTTGCTTGAGCGTTTACAGGAGCGCTCGCGACAGTGGCCCACGGACTCGCATGGGCTCACGGACGACTGGCTGGCCCGGCTGGCGCCGGAGCCTGCCCGCCGCCACGACGCGCTGGATCAGTTGCGCGCCGCAGCGGCTACGGTTCAGGACGCCGAAGACGGCGCCTGAGCCGGGGTGCTGGCCGGTGTCGACGATGCTACCGAAGCAGCCGGGGTGGCCGAGTTGGTTGCAGCAGCCGGGGTGCTGGCGGCAGGCGTAGCCGGTTTGGCTTCGGCTGGTTTGCTGGCAACAGGTTTGGCGGCAGCTGGCTTGGTGGCCCTGCGTGCCGGGGCTTTGGCGGCAGCTGGTTTCGCAGCTGGCTTGGCTGCGGATTTGGCAGCAGCCGTCGCTTTGGCAGCTGGCTTCGCCGCAGGTTTGGCTGCAGCGCTCGCTTTGGCAGCTGGCTTCGCCGCAGGCTTGGCAGCAGCGGTCGCTTTGGCGGCTGGCTTCGCCGCAGGTTTGGCTGCAGCGGTCGCTTTGGCAGCTGGCTTCGCCGCAGGCTTGGCAGCAGCAGTCGCTTTGGCGGCTGGCTTCGCCGCAGGTTTGGCTGCAGCAGTCGCTTTGGCAGCTGGCTTCGCCGCAGGTTTGGCTGCAGCAGTCGCTTTGGCAGCTGGCTTCGCCGCAGGCTTGGCAGCAGCAGTCGCTTTGGCAGCTGGCTTCGCCGCAGGCTTGGCAGCAGCAGTCGCTTTGGCAGCTGGCTTCGCCGCAGGTTTGGCTGCAGCCGGCTTGCTGGTTTTGGCAGCACGCGAATCCAGCGCTTTGGCTGCGGCCTCGCGAACCTTGCCTACACCCTGGGCCAGCTTGAGGCTGTCTTGAGCGTCACGCTTGAGTTGCTGAATATAAGAGCGGGTCTGGGTTTGGCGTTCCTTGAGGGAATCGAGCAGTTCTTCAAGTTCGCCAATGGCTTTTTGCGCTTTGGTCTGCGCCTTGGCTTTACCTGCCTTTGCGGCATCCTGCAATTTCAGGCGGCCGTTGTGCAGTTTTTCCTGCGCTTTGCCACGCTGCTTTTCCAACTTGGCCAGCAGTTTTTCCGCATCAGCCAGCGCTTGCGAGCAGGCATCTTCCAAGTGTTCGAGCAGGCTGCCCGAAAGTTGCTGGAGCAGGTGTAACGGCGTACTTACTGGCTTCTTTTTGGCCGACATGGTTTACCTCCTGGCTGACGAGATTGCGGCTCATACTATGCTTCTGCTGCTACCGCCGCTAGGGCATGTTGACCGTAATATTTACGCCGCGTTGCATGCCTGGGCAAAGTTGTTATCTTGCAGCTGCGTGAAAGTGTAGTTGCTGAATTAATCATTGCTGATATTTGGGAGTCCGGGCATTGCCTCGATATCTTGTTTTAGGTTTATGCCTGCTGGCACCCATCGCCCTTGCCGACAGCGACGATCACGATCTGGCCTACAGCCTGGGCGCCAGCCTGGGTGAGCGCCTGCGCCAGGAGATGCCAGGCTTGCAACTGGAGGCACTGGTCGAAGGCCTCAAGCAGTCCTATCAGGGGCAACCGCTAAAGCTCGACAAGGTACGCATGCAGGCAGTGCTTCAGCAGCATGAAGCGCAGGAAAGTGATGCCGCCACACAAAAATTGCAGGCAGCCGAAACACGCTTCATGGCCAATGAGCGTGGACGTTATGGGGTACACGAACTGCCGGAAGGCGTGCTCTACAGCGAACTGCAGCCAGGCACGGGCGCGCAACCCAAAGCAGGTGGCAAAGTACAAGTGCGCTATGTGGGAAAGTTGCCGGATGGCTCGGTGTTCGACCAGAACCAGACGCCCCAATGGTTCAGCCTGGATTCTGTAATCGAAGGCTGGCAGGTGGCCCTGCCGCAGATGCACGCGGGCGCCAAATGGCGCCTGGTGATTCCTTCAGCGCAAGCCTATGGCGCCGAAGGAGCGGGCGACCTGATCGCACCCTATACACCTCTGGTATTCGAGATCGAGCTGCTGGCGGTTGGCGACTGAGGCCTAGCTTCAGGCCTCGACAGCGCCCTCTTCCTTGTGCGCAGTGTGCAGCACTTCGATCAGGCAGTCTTCGAGTTCAAAGCGCTCGTGCAGCAGGCCGCCCAGCTTGGCCAGCTTCTCGGCGAAGCGCTCGGTGTCCTTGCACTCGCCCTTGCTGCAATGATCATTGAAAGCCAGTGCAATCTGGGTGATGTCATTGATCCGCGGGTTGATCTCTTCAGCCAGCTTCAACGCTTTCTCGTCATCGAATGCCTTGGCCTCACTGACCAGTTGTTCGCAGACTTCGAAATGCCACGCCGAAACGTAGTCGACCAGGAGTGCGCAGAAGTCACTGTGCGTATCCTTGTCAGCGAAGGCCGGCTTGGCATCGCGCAGGGCGCGGAAAGCCTGCACCAGTTGCTGGCGCTCCTCCAGCCAACGGTCGATCAGCTTGTGAACCCCACCCCAGCGTTCCTGAGCATTCTGACAACTATCGAGCATGGCGATCTCTTCCCTTCTGGGTAGATGCCGCTGCACCTCGCACCGCGAACGCGCAGCACAGAGGTGACATCAGCAGGACGGCATCGAGCAGTTGTGTTTTCGGTATACGTGCTGCGAGATTATTCCCGCGCGTGCTGCCCATCAAGGTACGCAGCACACAAAGTTCATACAAGTGTTTAATACCCCGTTATAGCGCCATTGGTCGCACTCATGACGCAACCTTGCGCCAGCTCAGTTCATTGCCAGGGTGCGGAAACGATACGCCAGCAGGCAACTCAAGGGCAGCGCCGCCAGCAGCAGGAAGGCCAGCAGGCTCCACTCGGGCAGTGTCAGGTCGAGAAAGCTCCAGGTCAGCGAGTTGCAATCCGGGCCACCCAGCAACAGTTGCCGCGCCGCCTCGCCCCAGGATTGCTCGAACACCCGCCCAATCGGCACCGGGCATACATGCATGACCGTACCAGCGCCCTGCAACCAGACATGCCGCGCCGCCAGCAACGCACCGGCCAGCGAGCAGCCCAGCGTCGCCCGCGCGTACTGGCGGATGCCCTGCAAGCCTGGCGCCTGCAGCACCGCCCCCAGGCACAACAACGCGTACGCCGCGAGCAGCAAACGCTGGCTGAAGCACAAGGGGCACGGCACCAGCCCTGGCATGTTTTCCAGTTGGAAAGACGCAGCCAGCACCGCCAGTGCGGCCAGGCAGGCAGGAAGGAAAAAGGAGCGCAAACGGGCCGGCAGCATGGGCGGTGAAGGTCCCGGGGAAGAAGGAGTGGCTTGAAACGGTAGAGGAAAGACGCGCTTTGTTTCAAGGCGCGACAGCAAAGACAAGTCGCTGAATCGTGTAGGAAATTTCCAAAGTGGCGGTAGGAGGTGACTGAAGAAATAGATTGCCGCGCCAACGTGCAGGCATAGATAAATTACCAACCCCCAAAGCCCGCACCTTGGCGCGGGCCTTGGGGTGGGTCAGGCGCGTACGCCTTCTGGCAACGGCAGGGCCAGCAGGCGCTCGTCCAGCAGGCCGAGGCCCTCCTGGAACAGCTGGTTGCTGCGCTCGGTCTCGCCCAGGCCAGCAAGCAGGCGGGCCAGTTCGGCACAAGCCTCGGGGTTGCGCTCCATGCGCAGGCTGCTTTCCAGATAGTCACGTGCCTTGCCCCACAGGCGGTTCTGCAGGCTCAGGCGGCCCAGGGTCAGCAGCAGGCTGGCGTCTTGCGGATGAGCCTTGAGCCAGCCTTCGGCGGTTTGCAGCTGGCGCGCCGGGTCATCACCGCGCACCAACCCGTACAAGCGGGCCAGGTGGCTCTCGTAGTCACGCTTGAGCGCAGTGCGCAGCACCTGTTCGGCCTCGCTCTGCGCGCCCACCTGGCGCAATTGCTCGGCGTATGCCAGCACCAGCTGTGGCTCCTGGCGCTGGGCTGCGGTCAATTGCTGCCAGGCTCGCTCCAGGGCCTGACGCGCACTTTGAGCGTCTTCGCCACGGGTGGTGGCCAGGCTCAGGTTCTGGCCCCAGGCGCGTTGTTCAAGGGCAGCCAGCTCGGCGGGCGGCAGTACCTTGCCCTTGCGCAAGTCGGGCAAAAGGCGGATGAGGGCCGACCAGTCACCACGTTCCAGGTGCAGGCGTTGCAGCAGGCGCAGCACCTGAGTGTTGTGCGGGTGACGCTCCTGCATGGCCAGCAGCGTTTCCAGGGCCCCGTCACTTTCGCCACGGTCCATCTGCAACTGGGCATGCGTCAGGGCAATGGCCAGTTCTGCTTGCGGCTGGCGCTCCAGCGCCCGCTCCAGCAGGTTGTCGCTGTCTTCGGTGCGGCCTTGCTCGTTGGCGGCACGCGCGGCACCAAGGTAATACAGCAGCGGTTGGCGCTCGGCCTCGGCGGCACGGTGCAAGTGGCGCTGGGCGCTGGCCCAGCGGCCTTCGGCGAGGTCCAGCTGGCCCTGTTCGATGGCCACACGAATGCGCCGGCTACGGTTGCGCCGCGACCACGGGTTGACCACGCCGCTGGAGGCCAGCACCAGGCCAACCAGGTAACGCAACAGCCACAGCAGTGCGATCACGGCCAGCAGGCCGGCCAAGGCTGCCCACAGCCCCGACTGATAGCGGAAGCCACCATAGGAAATCAGCACGTAGCCGCTGTGCTTGGCAACTGCGATCCCCAACGCCGCAGCGACCACAATCGCCAGCACAGCCAGCAGGTAGACACGCTTCATGGCTTGCCCCCTTCAGCCTCGGCCGGCAGGTGGCGGCGCTGAATATAGGCCTGCACGGCCGCCAGGCTCTCGCTGAGGTCGGGGGTAACCACCGACACCGGTTGGTCGGCCAGGGCATTCAGGCTGTCGAGCATGGCCTTGCTTTGCGGGTTGTCGGCGTTGAAGTTGGCCAACAGTACGCTACGGGCGTCGTCCAGCGCCTGGGTGTAAACCTTGGCATCACCATTGAGTGCGGCCCACTGGGCCTGCTCGATGGTCAGGCTCAGGGCCAGGCGCAGCTGGTTCAGTTGCTGCCCGGCGAGCAACGGCCGCACGTTGTCATCGGCATTGAAGTCGATCTGGAAGTACTTGGATATTTCTGCCCACCACTGCGACAGGCGACTCGCACCATCACCGTCGGCAGTCAGGGCGCCGAGTGCATCGGCGTCGCTGGCAAACTCGGGGGACTGGGCACTGAGCTGCTGCACCAGCTCGCGCTGAGCGGCCAGCTTCAGGAACAGGCCGGTACGGTCTGGCTGCTGGGTGCTGTTGAGCGTGGCCAGGCTGCGTGCCAGTTGTTCGCGAGCAGCGAAGGCACCTGGGTCGCTCTGTTCGCGCAGAATTTCGTCAGCGCCCTCGACCAGGGCCTTGGCGCTGGTGATGTCCTGTAGCGCCGACAAGCGCAGGGTGGCCAGGCGCAGCAAGTGCTCGGCCTCGGCCAGGCGCCATTCCTTGCGGCTCTCGCCAAGTACGGTTTCCAGGCGCTGGCTGAGGCGTTGCTGGTCACCTTGCAATTGCGCCACCAGGCGGCGGCGGTCTTCCAGCTCGCTGGCAGCCGGCAGGCTGGCCAGTTGCGCGCTGATTTGCTGTTCGCGTTGTTGCAAGGCTTCGGCGCGCTGGTTCAGCGCTTCGATGTGCTGGCCCTGGTTGAACTCACTGCCTTGCAGTTGGCGTACCTGCCAGACACCCCAGCCACCTATCGCCACCCCGGCTGCACCCAGCAGCAAGGCCAGCGCTGCCAGGCCACTGCCGGAGCGCTTGGCGGGTGGGGCGGTGACGGGTTCCGCCGGCGCCTGTGCCGACGGCTGATCGTTATTGGACAAGACAGTCTCGCTCACGTATCCATCCTTTGCATGGGGGCGCATCGCCTTCAGCTTAGCGCCTTAAGAGGCAGGTGCAGCGCTGCGCTGCACGGCTGCCAGCAAGGCCGTGGCACTGGCGCCACGGCAATCCACAACCTGTTGGGCCCCGGCGGCCCTGGCCTGCTCGGCGACCCGCGGGCTGGGCACGAACAGCGGCAACTGTGCCAACTGCGGCCAATCGGCGCCGGCCAGCTGCTGCAAATGTTCAAAACCCTGCCCACTGCTGACCACCAGGCCATTGAGGCGTTCCGCTTCGATGCGACGCTTCAGGGTGCCCGCCGGGTAAGCCGGCAGGCAGCGACGATACAGTTCCAGATATTCGACACTAGCACCTTGCTCTGCAAGACGCTCTGCCAGCAGTTCGCGACCTCCGACGCCGCGAACGATCAATACACGCGGCGCAGGCACGGCAACGGCCTGGCGCAGGGCCGGGAGCGCCAGCAAGGCTTCGCTGTCATCACCACGCGGCGGGCAGCTCGCCCCCAGGCCTTTCTCCTGCAACACTGCGGCAGTGGCCTCGCCCACGGTGAACCAGCCTTGCCGTGGCGGCTGCAAACCGGCCTCGGCCAGTTGCTCGAGCAACAGCCGTGCGGCAGGTTTGCTGACCACGATGATCGCCTGGAAGCCATGCAGGCCTTCCAGCAACAGGCGTTGCCGGGCCTGCACGGTGACGGGCGCTATCTCCAGCAGCGGCATGCAGCTGCTGCCTACCCCCGCTGCCGCCAGGCTCTGCGCCAGTGCTGCGCAGTCCTCGGCAGGGCGGGTCAGCAACAGGCGCCATTGGCTCACGGGTGACCAGCCTCGCCGTAGACTTCCTTGAGGATGGCTTCGGCGCCCTGGCCCAGCAGGTCTTCGGCCACCTGTACGCCAAGCGTTTCAGCGGCAGAGCGGGGGGCGCGGGCATCGGCCACCAACAAGGTGCCGCCGCTAGGCTGACCGACCAGGCCACGCAGCCACAGCTGGTCGCCTTCGAGTACCGCGTAGCAGGCGATCGGCACTTGGCAGCCGCCATTCAGGCGTTTGTTCAGAGCACGCTCGGCCACTACCCGGTCGGCAGTGTCGGCATGGTGCAGTGGCGCCAGCAGCGCGTGGATCTCGACGTCGGCGCTGCGGCACTCGATGCCCACCGCGCCCTGCCCGCCAGCCGGCAGGCTGTCATCGACGCTGATGGTGGAGGTGATGCGGTCTTCGAAGCCCAGGCGGATCAGGCCGGCTGCAGCGAGAATGATGGCGTCGTACTCGCCAGCATCCAGCTTGGCCAGGCGGGTGTTGACGTTGCCTCGCAGGAAGCGGATTTGCAGGTCTGGGCGGCGCGCCAGCAACTGGGCCTGGCGGCGCAGGCTGGAGGTGCCGACGATGCTGCCGGCAGGCAGCGCTTCAAGGCTGTCGAAGGTATTGGAAACGAAGGCATCGCGCGGGTCTTCGCGCTCGCAGATGCAGTACAGGCCAAGGCCTTCGGGGAAGTCCATGGGCACGTCCTTCATCGAATGCACGGCGATGTCGGCTTGGTTGTCCAGCAGGGCGGTTTCCAGTTCCTTGACGAACAGGCCCTTGCCGCCGATTTTGGCCAGCGGCGCATCGAGCAGCTTGTCACCACGGCTGACCATGGGCACCAGGGTCACCAGCAGACCGGGGTGAGCCTGCTCGAGGCGGGCTTTGACGTATTCGGCCTGCCACAGGGCCAAGGCACTTTTACGGGTGGCAATGCGGATTTCGCGAGTGGACATGAAACGCCCCGATCCAGAGAAATACCGTCGATGATAACAGCATCGCTGGTATCGCTAGCAGATGTGGATCAGCTGAGGGCCCCTTCGCGGGTAAACCCGCTCCCACAGGCTAATCACCGCCTTCGGAGCGGCACCGTACCTGTAGGAGCGGCTTTAGCCGCGAACAAGGGCGCAGCCCTTGCCATGCGGGCGCCGAATCAGAGGGTTTGCATCATCTTGCGCACGCCCGCCACATGCCGCCGGCTGACGGTCAGGGCATCACCGTCCAGGCCTTTCAGGTACAACTGAAAATGCCCCAGCGGGGTGCGCTGCAAGCGCTCGATACGCTCACGGGCCACCAGCGCATTGCGGTGGATCCGCACGAAGCGTTCGCCAAACTCGTCTTCCAGGGCCTTGAGCGGCTCGTCGAGCAGCACCTCCCCCGCCTCATGCCGCAAGGTCACGTATTTGTGGTCGGCAATGAAATAGATCACCTGGGGCAAAGGAATCAGCTCGATACCTTTGCGCGTGCGGGCACTGATGTGGCTGCGCGGGCCGCCACCTTCATTGGCCGGCCGGGTAAGCGCCGCCAACTGGGCGCGGTTGGGTTTTTCGGCCTTGCGCAAGGCATCGCGCAGCGCCTGGGCCTGGAACGGCTTGGTCACATGGCTGAGGGTACTGTCCTTGAATGCCTCGGCACCGTATTCATCATCCCCGGTGCAAAACACCACCGCCGGCGGCGCCTCGCGTTCGCACAAGCGTGCGGCAACCTGCAGGCCATCCAGGCCTGGCATGCCGATGTCCAGCAGGACCACATCGGGCTTGAGGCTTTCGATCAGCGCCAAGGCCTCCTCGCCGTTGGTGGCGCTAGGCTCCAGCACGGTGTAACCCTCCAGTTCGCCGAGCAGCCGGCTGAGGCGTTCACGGCCTTGGGGTTCGTCATCAACGATCAGGACATTCATAATTGCGCTGGATTCCTGAATGAGTCTCGCACAGGTATAGCGTAGACAGGTGTGGTTCGAGCGACACTGCGGTCACGCTCTAGACCGGTGCGATGGCCAAAGATTCACTCGGACGGCAGATTCACTGCCTGTCCTCTGTCCAACTGTAGACGGTCCGTGGAACACTGCCGTTCATTCCTTAAAATCGTTCTCTGCCGTTATCCGGGCATTTCTCTCGACCAGCGCCCTGCGGCGGCCAGCCCAACCCTGCTATCATCGGCGCCACTTTTTCGTTCACGCCTGCAATGAGTGAATCCATGAGCACCGACAAGACCAATCAGTCCTGGGGCGGCCGCTTCAGTGAGCCCGTCGACGCCTTCGTCGCCCGTTTCACCGCCTCGGTCGATTTCGACAAGCGCCTGTACCGCCACGACATCATGGGTTCGATCGCCCATGCCACCATGCTGGCGCAGGTCGGCGTGCTCAGCGATGCCGAGCGCGACACCATCATCGATGGCCTGAAAACCATCCAGGGCGAGATCGAGGCTGGCAACTTCGACTGGCGCGTCGACCTCGAAGACGTGCACATGAACATCGAAGCACGCCTGACCGACCGTATCGGCATCACCGGCAAGAAGCTGCACACCGGCCGTAGCCGCAACGACCAGGTGGCCACCGATATCCGCCTGTGGCTGCGCGATGAAATCGACCTGATCCTGGCCGAAATCACCCGCCTGCAGCAGGGCCTGCTGGAGCAGGCCGAGCGTGAAGCCGAAACCATCATGCCTGGCTTCACCCACCTGCAGACGGCCCAGCCGGTCACCTTCGGCCACCACCTGCTGGCCTGGTTCGAAATGCTCAGCCGCGACTACGAGCGCCTGGTCGACTGCCGCAAGCGCACCAACCGCATGCCGCTGGGCAGCGCCGCGCTGGCGGGAACCACCTACCCGATCGACCGCGAACTCACCTGCAAGCTGCTGGGCTTCGAGGCCGTGGCCGGCAACTCGCTGGACGGCGTGTCGGACCGCGACTTCGCCATCGAATTCTGCGCCGCTGCCAGCGTGGCGATGATGCACCTGTCGCGCTTCTCCGAAGAGCTGGTGTTGTGGACCAGCGCGCAGTTCCAGTTCATCGACCTGCCGGACCGCTTCTGCACCGGCAGCTCGATCATGCCGCAGAAAAAGAACCCGGACGTGCCAGAACTGGTACGTGGCAAGAGCGGCCGCGTGTTCGGCGCCCTGACCGGCCTGCTGACCCTGATGAAAGGCCAGCCGCTGGCCTATAACAAGGACAACCAGGAAGACAAGGAGCCGCTGTTCGACGCTGCCGATACCCTGCGCGACTCGCTGCGTGCCTTTGCCGACATGATCCCGGCGATCAAGCCCAAGCACGCCATCATGCGTGAAGCGGCCCTGCGCGGCTTCTCCACCGCCACCGACCTGGCCGACTACCTGGTACGCCGTGGCCTGCCGTTCCGTGACTGCCACGAAATCGTTGGCCACGCGGTGAAGTATGGCGTGGACACTGGCAAAGACCTGGCCGAAATGAGCCTGGACGAACTGCGCCAGTTCAGCGACCAGATCGAGCAGGACGTGTTTGCCGTGCTGACCCTGGAAGGGTCGGTGAATGCCCGTGACCACATTGGTGGTACGGCGCCGGCGCAGGTGCGCGCGGCGGTTATTCGCGGCAAGGCATTGCTGGCCTCGCGTTGATCAGGAACCGGGGCCGCCTCGCGGCCCCGGACCCTTAGCGTTTACCGCTTCGAATCATCTCCATGAAGGCTGGCATCGCCGCCTCCTTGTCTGCCACGATCCGCGCCATGTGCGGGTTCTCGCCCATCAGCTGCAACAACGCCTTGGCCTGCGGGAAGTCCGCCAGGAAGTCGATGTTCAGCACCTTCTTGCCCACGGCATAAGCCAGGTCGACCGAGAAGCAGAACATCAGGTCTGCCAGCGTCAGTTGCTCACCTGCCACAAACGGCGCAAAGCGACCGTTACGCTTGAGGGTGGCAAACCCGGCCAGCAGATCGGCCCGGGCTTTCTCTTTGACCAGCGGCTCAACCGACATGCCAAAGAACGACTCGGCATAGCAGGTACGCGCCGGCAGCTCGATGTACAGCTCGATTTCCTTGAGCAGCTCACGAACCTTGGCTTGCCCGAACGGGTCGGCCGGCAGCAGCGCCTTTCCGCCCTGGGTCTGTTCGATATAGTCGAGGATCACACTGGTTTCACTCAGGAAGCCGTGTTCGGTTTCAAGCACTGGCACCTTGCCCCGAGGGCTCACTGCCAAGGCCTGTGGCGCCTGGCCGCCATAGAAAGTGACTTCCTCGAAGGGCAGGCCTTTTTCCAGCAGGGCCAGCTTGACCATGTTGTAGTAGTTGCTGACCGAGAATCCGTAAAGCTTGAGCATGAGGTAACAGCCTCCAGGCCGTAAGGGGTTGGCCCGGCTTTTATAGACCGTACGCCCGTCCCTGACCAGCGTCATGCACCCCGTCAATGCCCGGGCATTACCGCTACAGGCATGGCACACTGTGTGCCCCACAACAGGAGTACCGCCATGAGCGAGCCCACCGACATCGACAATGACGACGACGAAGCCTTCGCCGAGGCGACGCTGACCCAAGCTATCGAGAACCAGATTGAGAGCGGCGAACCGGCTGCGGCCAAGGCCACCTTCAACAAGCTGACCCTGGTCGGCTACGAGCGTGAGGACATCCTCAACCTGATGGCCCATGTATTGGCCTTCGAGATCGACAACATGCTGACGGAAGACCGCGAGTTCAACGGCGAGTGGTACGAGAACGCCCTGCGGGCGCTGCCGGAGCTGCCGCCTGAGATGGATCAAGGCGAGGACGAATAACCCGACTACACTCGAAGGTCAGGCACCGCTGACGGTGCCGCCATCCTTGTCTGGAAGTCAGGAGCTGCCATGCCATTTACCCCCGATCTGATCGACGAACTGGAAGTACTCGCGCTGTTCAAACACGACAGCAGCCAGGAAGGCATCAAGATAACCAGCACCGCCGCCCCTGCCCTGATCGCGGCTGCGCAACGTCTGCATGAAAAAGGGCTGACCGATCAACCTGATGGCGGCTACCTGACCAGCCTGGGTCATGACGCCGTCGAAAGTGTCCAGCTGCTGCAGAACATTCTCAAGGCGCCACAACCTGCCTGATCAAATAGGTTTCTCAGGATGGCGGCCTCAGCTGGCCGCCGCCCTGCGCTTTTCCGCCAACCGCGAGCGCCCATACAGGAACATGATGGCCAGCAAGGCCACCGCCTGCGCTGACAGCGAGTAGGCATCCGCATGAATCCCCAGCCAGTCGAACTCGAAGAACGCCACCGGTCGCGTACCCAGTACACCGGCCTCTTGCAGCGCTTTCACGCCATGCCCGGCGAACACCACCGACAGCGCGCACAGCAACGCGGCGTTGATGCTGAAGAACAGTGAAAGCGGCAGCTTCGCAGAGCCACGCAAGATCACCCACGCCAACCCCACCAACAGCACCAGCGCGGTGGCGCCACCTGCCAGCACCGCCTGATGCCCGGCAGGGCCTGCCTGCAGCCACAGGGTTTCGTAGAACAGAATCACTTCAAACAGTTCGCGGTACACCGAGAAGAACGCCAGCAAGGCGAAGCCGAAACGCCCTCCGCCACTGACCAGGCTGCTCTTGATGTAGTTCTGCCAGGCTGTGGCGTGGCGTCGGTCATGCATCCACACGCCGAGCCACAGCACCATCACTGCAGCGAACAGCGCCGTGCAACCTTCCAGCAGCTCGCGCTGGGCCCCACCCACATCGATCACGTAAGCCGCCAGCGCCCAGGTGGCAAAGCCTGCAACCAGCGCCAGGCCCCAGCCGATGTTGACGCTGCGCACCGCCGACTGCTGGCCGGTGTTGCGCAGGAAGGCCAGGATCGCCGCCAGAACCAGAATGGCTTCAAGGCCTTCGCGCAGCAGGATCAGCAAGCCGGAGATAAAGCTCAGTGACCAGCTCAGGCCATCGCTACCCAACAGTTTCGCGGCCTGGTCGAGCCTGGTCTTGGCTTCGGCCAGCCGTTGCTCGGCCTGGGCCACGGGCAGCCCGTCCTGCAACGATTGGCGGTAGGCCATCAGGGATTTTTCGGTGTCCTTGCGCACTTGGGTGTCAATGTTGTCCAGTGAGCTTTCCACCAGTTCGAAGCCTTCCAGGTAGGCCGCTACCGACAGGTCATAGGCCTGGTCGTGATCGCCTGCACGGTAGGCGGCGAGGCTCTTGTCCAAGGTACTGGCGGTGTATTCCAGCAATTGCGCCGGGCCACGTTTGACCTGCGGCGGCTGGGCACGCTGGGCGCGAAATGCCTCCACGACCGCATTGCCTTCGTTGGCGGCGACTTCGGCTGGAGTCTGGCGTGCCAGGTCGGCGATGTTCCAGGTCTTGTCGCCTTTGGCGGCCTGTGGGTTGGCTGAGAAACTGGCGATGTAAGCGGCCACATCCCAGCGCTGACGGTCGTCCAGCTGATCGGCGAAGGACGGCATTTCGGTGCCGTCGATGCCAAGGGCCAAGGTGTTGTAGAGGTCGAACAGGCTCAACTGGTCGAGGCGCGCAGCGTCACGCAGGTTAGCGGGCGCCGGCTCCAACCCGACACCCGCAGGACCATCGCCTGCGCCTGTGTCGCCGTGGCAGATCGAGCAGTTCTGCGCATACAACGCAGCGCCACGGGCAGGGTCCGGGGTAATCACCGGGGCTTGGCTGACTTCATAAGCCACCGCCAGACGTGCGCCCAGTTGCCTGGCTTGCCTGGCTACAGCCGCGCCATCCTGGCGTTCATCAATGGCTTGGCGCAGCGCCTGTACACCCTGCTCAAGCCCAGTTTGCTCAGCGTGTGCCGGCAAGGCTTTTACCAGGTCGGCCAATACCGCGCTGAACTCCTGTTGTTCACGGTATTCGCCATCGTCGATCACCTTGCCATCGCGCACAGTCGGCGGGTAGTCGGCGCCAATGTAATCGAGCAGGTGCAAGGCCTTGGTGGCCTCGGCGGGGGCTTCGGCCATCGCCATGGTGCTGCACAGCGCCAGCACCGGCCAAAGAAACCAGGCAAGCAGACGGGAACGGGTTTTCATGGCCAGTCTCGGAGGGAATGCGAAAGAGAACATTGTTCACTCCGACTTGGTTTCCCTCAAGGGTGCTGGGCGGAATTCATGAAAAAACTTGCTACAAATCTGATGGGACGGAGATGCACGGGACTTGTGAGCTAGCTTGCCGGCGATTGGGCCTCAAGGCCTGGCGGTATCCTTCCAGCCACCACCGAGAGCAAGGAACACCCCAATCTGCCCCATCGCCACCTGGCTATTGGCCGCAGCCAGCTGCGCACGCATGTCGGTATAGGTCCGCGTCGCCTGCAAATCCGCCAGGAACGACTCACGCCCCGCCTGGTAATACCGGTGCGTCTGGTCCGCCGCTTCCTTGGCCGATTTTTCTGCCTCGGCCAGCGCATCGCGCCGGTCCAGCAACGCGCTGTATTGCGCCAGCCGGGTCTGGGTTTCGCGAATGGCGTTCAGCACTACGCCATCAAAGTTTGCCAAGGCCGCCTGAGTAGAGGCTTCGGCCATGCGAATGCGCGCACGGGTGCCGTTGGTAGGGATGCTCCAGCTGATCTGCGGGCCAAAGCCCCAGCGGTTGGTCGCGGGCTCGCCCAGGTTCTCCAGGATGCCGATAGTACCGACCTGGGCACCGATGCTGATGTCCGGATACAGCGCACCGGTGGCAACGCCAATGTACGCGGTAGCTGCGGCCAATTGACGTTCAGCCTGACGCACATCGGGACGACGCTTGAGCAACGCAGCGCCATCGCCCACTGGCACCAGTTGGTTCAGGTGCGGCAGCTCGGCACAATCGGCGGTGCCGGCAGGCAACTGGTCAACAGGCTTGGCCAGCAGAGCCGCCAGGGTATACATGCCGGTCTCGCGCTCTGCCTTGAAACGCGGCAGTTCGGCACGCAACGACTTGAACTGGGTTTGCGACCGGGTGACCTGGGTTTCATCGCCACGCCCGGCATCACGCAAGCGCTGGTTCAGCTTCACGCTCTGCTCCTGCAAATCGAGCGACTCGCGGGCGATGTGGTATTCCTCGTTGGCCGAGCACACTTGGGTATAAGCCTTGACCACATCCGCCACCAGGGTGATGCGGGCAGTGTCGGCAGCGGCCTGCACTGCGTCGGCGTTGGCCTTGGCAGCCTCGGTACCCCGCTTGAAAGTGCCCCACAGGTCGAACTGATACGAAGCGCTGATGATCGCCTCGCCGATGTTGGCTACCGGCACCTTCTCGGGCAGCAGGAAGGCTTCACCCGACTCCTGCAGGCGCTGGGCACCCAGTTTGACGCCGCCGTTGAAGCCACCTTGCGATTCGGCCACTTCGACCTGCGCGCGGGCCTTGGCGATGTTGGCGGCGGCTACGCGCAATTCGGTGTTGGCACTCAAAGCCTGGCGCACCAGTTCGTTCAGCCGTTGATCCTGATACAGCTGCCACCAGTCCTCAGGTACCGGTGCCGAGACCACGCTGTCGGCATCCTGACGCAACGGGCCGTTAAGGTCGCTGCGTTGTACCGCCGCGTCCTGCGGCACCTCATAGTCCGGTCCCACCATCATGCAGGCCCCAAGCGACAGGCACAGGCCGGCCAGGATCATCTGTTTCATGGGTGCTGGCCCTCGATGATCGACACCGTGGCGGTGCGCCCGGCAATCATGCGGAAGTCTGCCGGCACTTCGTCGAAGGCGATGCGCACCGGAATACGCTGGGCCAGGCGCACCCAGCTGAACGCCGGGTTGACGTTGGGCAGCAGGTTGGCGCCGCTGCTACGGTCGCGGTCTTCAATGCCGGCAGCGAAGCTTTGCACATGGCCGCGCAGGCGGGTGTTGTCGCCCATCACACGAATGTCCACGGCATCACCGATCTGGATACCGCCCAGCTTGGTTTCTTCGAAGTAGCCATCGACGTGGTACGAAGCGCTGTCGACCACGGACAATACAGGACGGCCGGCGGTGACGAATTCGTGATTACGCGGGGCGCGGTCGTTCAGGTAGCCGTCTACCGGGCTGCGCACCACCGAGCGGTCGAGGTTGAGCTGGGCGGTATCGACCGCCACCTGTGCCTCGCTGACAGCCGAGCGGGCGCGGGCCTCGCGGGACTGGCTTTCTTCCAGTTGCTCGGCGGCCACCAGGTTGCCCAGCTTGCGGTTGCGCTGTGCTTCGCGCGAGGCCTGGGCCAGGGTTTCCTGCCGCTCACCGAGGGTGGCCTTGGCCTGGCGCAGGGCCAGTGTGAAGCGGTCCTGGTCGATGGTGAACAGCACGTCGCCGCGTTTGACGGTCTGGTTGTCGCGCACCTCGACCTTCTGGATCAACCCGGACACATCCGGGGCAATCTGGATCACGTCGGCGCGAATGTGGCCGTCGCGGGTCCAGGGGGCAAACATGTAGTACACCACCATCTGCCACACGAGCACGGCGGCGAAGGTCACTACCAGCAAGGTCAGGACCACACGGCCCAGGGTCAGCAAAGGTTTTTTCATGGCAGCATCAGGTTTCGGCAAAAGTGATCCACCGCGCCAAGCAGCACGGCATACAGAGCAACGTTGAACAACGCCCGGTGCCAGACCAGGCGGTAGAAGTGCAGGCGCACCAGCACCGCGTGCACCCCCAGGAACAACAGGTAGGTGCCAAACATCATCACCAGCAGCGTGGGCAGGAACACCCCGCTGATATCCAGTTCACCAATCACAGAGGGGCTCCGTCGAGGCCGGGGGGCAGTTGCGGTTGTTCGGCGGGTTCGAGCATCACTTCCACACCCGGCAACAGCGCCGGTCGCAGGCCGCTCAGGGCATGCAGCAGGTGGGTGCGGGCATCGCCGCGCTCGTACAGCTCATCCAGGTTCAACGCCAGGCGTGCGCGCTCCATGTTGCGCAGCAGCGCGGCCGGGGCATGCAGGCGTTCACCGGCACGCAGGCAGGCGGCGTAGTGTGCGCCAACTTCCTCGACCACCGTATTCAGGCGTTCGCGGGCTTGCTGGCCGGCACGCGGCATGTAGGCGAGCAAGTCGAGCAGGTTTAGCCCTACGCGCAGGTCGCGCAAGGCCACGCCGCTGTCCTGTCCGGTTTGCGACAGGCGCGGCAGGTGCTGCATCAGGCGGTCGAGCATCTGCACACCCACCTGGCGGTGCTCGGCCAGGGTGGCGGGTTCGGTCATTTCGACGATGTCGCGCCAGGCGAAGCGGGTCATGCGTTTGGCCGCCAGTTCCACACCGAACGGGCGCATTACCAAGGTCCAGATGAAAGCGAACAGCAGGCCCACGGGGCCGGCCAGGTTGGAGTTGAGGAAGGTGAAGAAGTCGGCGTCGTAGGCGCCCTGGATGCTGATAAACGTCGAGGTGTTGACGATGGTCAACAAGGTACCCAGGTAGAAGCGCGGCTGCACGGTCAGGGTGCCGACGCAGATGAACGGCACGGCGAAGGCCAGCACCAGCATCGGGAAGTCGTGCAGGTTGGGCAGCACCAGGAACAGGTACAGGCTGGAGAAGATGACCGACATCAGCGTCCAGAAGAAGAACCGGTAGATCTGCGGTGCCGGGTCGTCCATGGCGGCAAAGAAGCTGCACGACACAGCGGCGAGGATCACCGCGCTGGCGCCGTCGTTCCAGCCCAGACCGATCCACAGGCCGCAGGCGACAACGATCGCCAATACGGTGGAGGCTACTGAATACAGCATCAGGCCACGGTCGAAGAACGCCGTCAGGCGGCCTAGGCGCCAGTGGCGGTACACCGCGCGCCAAGGCTTGGTATCGTCGGTACGCAGGGCATGTTGCAGGGTACAGCAGTCCTGCCACAGGTCAGCCCATTCGTTCAGACGGTACAGGGCGTTGGACAGCAGCAGCTCGGCACGTTGGTCGAGCGCGGCAGCGCCGGGCTGCAGGCGATCGATCTGTTCATGCAGTGCGGTCCAGCGTGCGACCGAAGCACTTTCGGCAGTGCCTTTGAGCCATTCGCGGGCAGCTTCAAGCACTGGCTGAAGCTGAACGAACTGCGCCGGGGCACGGCCTTCAAGGGCAACCAGTGCGTCATCAAGGGCGTCGATCACTGGCAGCAGATGAATCATGCGCCCGCGCAACTCACGGGCGTTTTTCAGCGTATGCGGGCCGGCACCTTCATGGCCGAGCTGGCCGATCATCAGCTCCAGCGAGTTGAAGGTGGCGACCATCGCCCCGCGCATGCCACCAACCTTGTCGGCACTGACTTCGCGGGCCAGGTAGGTGTCGCTGTAGCGGATCGCTTCGGTGAACCAGCTACCGGTGGCGCCCACCACCACAGGGGCCAGCCGGCGCGGCCAGAAAATGGCACCGACCACTGCCGCGCAGACGATACCCAGGCAGATTTCCTGCGCCCGGGACGATGCCACGTCGAACACTGCCAACGGGTTATCCACAACCGCCAGCGCAATCATCGGCAGGGTATAACCGGCCAGCATCAGCACGTAGTTGTTGGCCGTACGCAGGTTCAGCGAAAGGAACAACAAGGTGCCCGTCCACAAGGCAATGGCGATGCTGAGCAACAACGGCGACTGCACCAGTGGCGGCACCAGGAAAATCGCGCCACCGGCCCCCAACAGTGTGCCCACGGCGCGGTACAGGGCCTTGGAACTGGTCGGGCCGACGAACGGGCTAGAGACGATGTACACCGTGGCCATCGCCCAGTAGGGACGTGGCAACTGCATGAGCAGCGCAATGTACAGGGCGATCATCGAGGCAGCGAAGGTACGCACGCCGTAGAACCAGTCACGCGCCGGGGGGACCGAGCTGAAGAAACCGTTCATGCCGCCCCGCCCGTGCTGCCCAGGCCGGCCGCTTCGAAGGCACGCAGCACGCGCAAGGCAGCTTCCAGGTCGGCCTGGTCGATGCCGTTCAGCACATCGCGGCGCAGGCGAACCAGCTCGGTTTCGATGGCTTCGGCCAGGGCGCGGCCTTCTGCGGTCAGGCTCAGGGCTTTGGCGCGGCGGTCCAGTGGGTCCTCGCTGCGGCATACCAGGCCGGCCTTGCACAGTTGGTCGAGCAGGCGCACCAGCGACGGGCTTTCGAGGCCGGCAGCCTGGGCAACAGCCACCTGATGCACGCCATCGCCCAGGCGCACGATCATCAGCAGAGGCGCGGCGCAGGCCTCGGAAATACCGTAACCGGTCAGGGCGGTGTGGCAGATGCGCCGCCAGTGGCGAGCGGCAACCACCATGCCGCTGCTGACTTGCAGGCGCAGGAGATCAAGGGACATGGAAGGAACCAAGGATATTCATAGTTTGCTAACTATCAATATACGCCTTGCCCTACCCCTGTCGTCAACAGGGGGTGACGGGGGGCATGAATGAATTGTTGTTCATGCCGGGGATTTTGCGCGGCCTTATGGCTGGATCTGGTCCTCCAGCTTCATGGTCAGTGCCAGTGTGCTGCCCATCTGCACCGCCCGGTCCCGCCACTCCTGGTAGCGCACCGCGTCCCGGCTGCTGAAATGCACCGCCAACTCCTCGGCTGCCTGTACCACCCCCGCCGCGGCCGCCAGCTCCAGCCAGTACAACGCGGCCTTGAGGTCGGCATCCACATACAGCCCGTGCATCAACCGGTAACCCACCTCGAAACGGCAGCGTGCCTCACCTCGCTCGGCCCCACGCATGAACCACTGGTAAGCCTGCACCAGGTCGACCTGCCAATCCTGGTCGCCATCGCACACTTCTTCCTCATACAGGTCACCCAATGCTGCAGCCGCGTGCAACATGCCCCGTTCGAAGGCCTGCCGGTAGCACTCCGCCGCCTGCACGTAGGAGGGGTCGATGCCTTTGCCAAAATAATGCTGCTGCCCGAGATTGAACCAGGCGGCGGCATTGCCCTGCAGAGCAGCCATGCGCAGCAGGTGACCGGCCAGCACGGTATCGGCGCGCCAGTACTTTCCGTTGAGCCAGACCCAGCCGAGGTCGTTCAAGGCCGCCACACTGCCTTGCAACGCCTGACGGCGCAGGTCGACGTATACCGCCTGCAGATCACTGGCCTCATCCAGGCGGTTGACCAGCAATGAGCGCTGGCTGGGCAAGCCCACGCCGGCGAACAGGGGTAGCCGCCTCCCGACGGGGGTCGGTGGAGCGATGACCCGCTCGGGCAGAAGGCGGGCAAGCAGCGAATGGATATTGCTGGCAGCAGACATGTTCATCCTCATTGAACGACGCACAACCCCAACCTTCGGCTGTGATGAGGCGTGATTCTGCGTGACGTCACGTCAAAACCTGTCGCGAACGATTCCGTACCAGGCAACCAAATGCGACTTCCTTGATCTGAGCAGGCTGTGGCCAATTGCCATGCCCCTCGCGTGCCGCCATCCTATTGCGGCAAGCCTAGACAAGGACGTTATCTTTTGCCGTTCGCCACCACCCGCGCCACCCTCAGCCGACAGTGGGCACTGCTGCGCCAGTTGCCCAGCCGCTCCCCAGGCATAACCAGCGCCGAGTTGGTGTGGCGCCTGCGTGACGTGGGCTTCACGGTCAGCAAACGCACGGTCGAGCGTGACCTCAACGAGCTTTCGCTGATATTTCCGCTGGAGCGCAATGACAAGAGCATCCCGTTCGGCTGGCACTGGTCGGCAAGTGCGGTGGGCGAATTGCGCGGTAATTTCGACTTGCTGACGCACCTGCGGGGGGACGCGTTGCAACCGGCGCAGGGTGAAGGGGTGGAGCTGGTGGCGCGGATCAGCGACGCACTGGCGCGGCAGTTGCGGGTTGCACCGTTGAGCAACGATATGCAGCTGACGGCGCTGGAGCATGGCCACCGGCTACGGGCCACGGTGAGTGACGGTTGGCCATTGCGCTGGTGGCTGTTGAGCCATGGGGATGGGGTGGTGGTGGAGCAGCCTGCAGAATTGCGGGGAGAGATTGGCAAGATTCTGAGCAATGCAGCTGCTCAGTACCAGAATCTATAGCCTGTACTGGCCCTTGCGCGGGGTCACCGGCAAAAGGGCCAGTACAGGCTCACGGCCTAGCGCTGCATCCCCCAGCGCCGCACGGTCAGCCGCTCCAGGGTGTTGAACACCAGCCCCTCCACCAGCAAACCGATCAAGATCACCACCGCCAACCCGGCAAACACCTTGTCGGTATACAGCTCGTTGCGGTTCTGGAAGATGTACCAGCCTAACCCGCCCTTGCCGCTGCTGGCACCAAAGACCAGTTCGGCAGCGATCAGGGTACGCCAGGCAAACGCCCAGCCGATCTTCAGCCCCGACAGGATCGACGGCAAGGCCGCCGGCACCAGGATGTGCAACACCAGCCGTAGCCCTTTCAGGCCATAGTTGCGGCCAGCCATGCGCAGCGTTTCCGACACGCCAAGGAAGCCGGCGTAGGTATTGAGCGCCAACGCCCACAGCACCGAATGCACCAGCACGAAAATCAGGCTGTTGTCGCCCAGCCCGAACCACAGCAAGGCCAGTGGCAACAGCGCAATGGCCGGTAACGGGTTGAACATCGACGTCAGTGTACCTAGCAGGTCCCGGCCCAGCTGGGTCGAAACCGCCAGACTGGTCAGGCCAAAGGCCAGGACGATACCCAGCACATAGCCCTTGAGCAGTATCACCAGCGAAACCCCGACTTTGGCGGGCAGTTCACCGCTGGCCAGGCCGTCCCACAGGGCGGCGGCGGTTTGCAAGAAGCTTGGCAGCAGCAAGTCGTTACCCTGATAACGGGCTACGGCCTCCCACAGCATGGCGATTACCAGCAGGATAACCGCCTTGCGCAGCCAGCCTTGCTGCCACAAGCGCTGGGCCAACGGCAGTTGTCGTTCCAAAGGCACACTGAGCAACGGCTCCAGCTGCACCTCGTATTCCTGGCGTACAGGTGTAGTGGTCATGGCTGAAGCTCCTGTCAGTAGGCGATGCGGATATCGTTGAAGCCAAGGTCGTCAGCCTGTTCCGGGGTATCCGCTTCGTCGAACAGCAAACGGTGAATACGCCGGGCACTGGCCTGGAAGTCGCTACCACCCAGGCTGCCCAGGTTGTACTGGTGGCTGTGCACTTCGGCACGCACTCGCCCCGGGTGCGGCGACAACAGCAGGATACGGTTGCCAACCACCAGTGCTTCTTCGATGGAGTGGGTGACGAACAACAGGGTGAACCGCACCTCCTCCCACAGGAGCAACAGCTCTTCCTGCATCTTGCGCCGGGTCAGCGCATCCAGGGCGGCGAACGGCTCATCCATCAGCAGGATCTTGGGCTGGGTGGCCAAGGCCCGGGCAATTGCCACACGTGCCTTCATACCACCGGACAACGTGTGTGGATAAGCATCGGCAAAGGCGGCCAGACCGACCTTTTCCAGATAGTGCAGCGCCCGTTCCTCCGCCTCCGCCCGCTTGAGCTGGCCAGACACCAGCAGCGGAAACATGACGTTCTGCTTCACCGTTTTCCACGGTGGCAACTGGTCGAACTCCTGAAACACCACGATGCGATCGGGGCCTGGGCCACGCACTGTCTGGCCCTGCAGCAGAATCTGCCCTTCTTGCGGCTGGATAAAACCGGCCACGGCTTTGAGCAGGGTGGACTTGCCACAGCCGGAGGGGCCGAGCAGTACAAAACGATCAGCGCGGTCGACTTCGAAGCTGACCTGATGGGTGGCCCGCACCACGCGTTGCGCGGTGCGGTATTCGAGGCTGAGGTTATCCACCTTGAGCAAAGGCGGCGTTGCGACACGGCTCAGGTTGCTGGCCGTGTGGCCTGGCAATGGGGCGGTCATGATCGGTCAGCTCCCCTGCAGCGGGCGTTCATCCTGGAAGAAGTAGTCCTTCCACGACTCCGGCTTGTGCTTGATGGCGCCTACCCGATAGAGGAAATCGGCCAGTTTGTAGGTGTTCTTGGGCGTAACGGTGAATTCGTACTGTGGGTTGTCGATGAGCTTGATCAGCGCGTCGCGGTCGATCTTGGCCTTGGTTACGCGGATATAGGTGTCGGCGGCAGCCGCCTTGTCTTTCTGGGCGAAGTCTGCGGCTTCGGCCAGAGCATCGACGAAGGCCTTGTAGGTTTTGGGGTTGTCCTTGCGGAACTTCTCGGTAGCAAACAGCAAGGTCGGCGAATTGGGGCCGAGCAGGTCGTAGCTGTTGAGCACTACGTGCACGTCCTTGTTGGCCAGCACCTGGTCCTGGAACGGCGGGTTGGAGAAGTGCCCGTTCAGCTCGGTGCCGCCCGCCAGCAGCGCGGCGGTGGCGTCCGGGTGTGGCACGGCCAGGGTGTATTTATCGAGGCGGATGTATTCCTTGTCGCCCCACTGCTGAGCAGCGGCGTATTGCAAGAAGCGCGACTGCACCGAAACACCCACCGCCGGAACGGCGATACGGTCTTTGTCGGAGATATCGGCGATGGTCTTCACGTTGGGGTTGCTGCTGACCAGGTAGTACGGGAAGTTGCCCAGCGAAGCCACGGCCTTCACATTCTGCCGGCCCTTGGTGCGGTCCCAGACGGTCAACAGCGGCCCGACGCCAGCGCCGGCGATGTCCACCGAACCGGATAACAGTGCGTCGTTGATGGCCGAGCCACCCGACAGCTGCGCCCAGTCGACTTCGATGTCGATGCCCTGCTCCTTGCCGTGTTTCTCAATCAGGTGCTGGTCACGCACCACGTTCAGCAGCAGGTAGACGATGCCGAATTGTTCGGCAATGCGGATCTTGCCTTCGGCCTGGGCCACGGCGGGGGCGGCCAGGCTGCCGATGACCAGGCTTGCGCCCAGGCCGATGCTTGCCGCCAGGCGGCTGATGGATTTGCGCATGATGATTTCCTCAGTCGTCAGAACGGGGCATCGCCCTGGATGGTGGTGCGGTACAGCTTGCGCCGCAGGTGCGCGGGGCAGCCGGTGGCCAGGTGGATCAGTGAGCGGTTATCCCAGAACACCAGGTCATGGGGCTGCCACTGGTGGCGGTAAATGTTCTGCTCCAGCACGCTAAGGGCATACAGCTGCTGCAGCACGTCACGGCTTTCGTCGTCTGGCAGGCCGACAATGCGGGTGGTGAAGCCTTCACTGACGAACAGGGCTTTGCGGCCGTTTTCCGGGTGAGTGCGGACTACCGGGTGAATGACTTCCTTTACCTGCGCCAGTTGCTCGGCAGTCAGGGTCGGGCGCCAGTTGCCTTCGAATTTGGTCTCGGCGTAACGAGCGGTGTAGGAGTGAGCGGCACTGCGGCCCTCGACCACTTTGCGCAGGGCGTCAGGTACAGCATCCCAGGCTTTGTGCATGTCGGCGAACAGGGTGTCACCGCCTTCACTGGGCAGTTCCTGGGCATGCAGCATGGAACCGAGGCTTGGCAGCTCCTTGTACGACAGGTCGGAGTGCCAGAATTTGCCGGCATCACCCAGGCCGATGTTCTGGCCATTTTCGATGATGTTGGAAACGATCAGGATCTCGGGGTGGCCAGTCAGCAGGAACTGCTTGAGCACATGAATCTGCAACTCACCGAAGCGGCGGCTGAAGGCGATTTGCTGTTCCGGGCTGATGCGCTGGTCGCGGAACACCAGCACATGGTGGTCGAGGTGGGCGCGATGGACACGGGTGAAATCTTCGGCGTTGACCGGTTTGGCCAGGTCCAGGCCTATGATCTCGGCGCCGACGGCACCCGAGAAGGGGCGAACTTCGAAAACTTGCGGCTGGGCGCTGTCGATGGTCGACAAGGCGTTCAAGGCGGCTGACATTTTTCACTCCCACGCAGTGCGCGACTTCAATGGCGCGCAACGATCAGAAACGCACGGGGTTTTCCCGTGTGGGTTCAAGTCGTGCGGCGCATCGATTGGTCGACGGGTACGCAGTGGAAGCGACTATAAGGTCATAAGAGCAATATTTTAAATACCTTTAACGCATAACCATAGCACTGAGGACGGGGCGGCCTGATCAGATCAACCCGCCCTGCTCTTCTTCGTCGATGAGGTTGTTCAGGCTGCTGAGCGCCTTGCGTGCCGTGGAGCGGTTGAGCAGCTTGGCCTGCGCGCCTGGGGGCAAGTCAGTGATTTTGAACAGGCCCTTGGCGGTCAGCACATCGATAAGGTCTTCAAGCACGCGGATCATGTCCAGGTCGCTTTGCTTGAGCTGGTTCAGGCTGTTTTCCACAACGTCATCGGCGAACCATTCCTGAACATCGGCATGGTCGGCGGGGAGCATTTCGGTGAACTGGTCAAAAGCGGCTGCTTCTACCCGCAGCAACTGGCCAGCGGCGTCGCGTTGCACGTAGAACATGGCGGTGTCCCTCGTCACGTTGGTTCCTTGTTGGTAGACAGCAGCATAGGCAAAGATCGCCAGGCACGCAGGCCCGGCGCAAGAGTATGCGCTGTTGGCAGATGGCGGGAAAGAGCCGGGGCCGCTAAGCGGCCCCGGTGGTCTATCAGCTGTCTTTGTTGTGGATGATGATGGTTGGGTCGGCACCGCTGATCAACGAGTTGATCGTGGTGTTGGACCAGTTCACCCCTTCCAGCTTGATGGTCACGTCTGCGTTGGCGATACCACCTTCGGCGTTCAGCTTGCCTTCGCTGCTGACTTGCAGCGTCGTCGTGCCTTCCACCGTGGTGAGCTTCAGGTAGTTGTCGATGGTGCTGCCCTTCTCGCCCTGGAGCAGGTCCTTCAGGTCGATACGGTCGCCCTCGGCCACCTTGAAGTCCTTGATGACGTCGTTACCGATGTCGCCCGCCTTCCACACGAAGGTGTCGGCACCGCTGCCACCGATCAGGATATCGTTGCCCTGACCACCGATCAGGGTGTCATTGCCAGTGCCGCCCAGCAGGATGTCATTACCTTTGCCACCATCGAGCGTGTCGTTACCACCCTGACCGAAGAGGATATCGTTGCCATTGCCGCCCGACAGGATGTCGTTGCCGTCTTTGGCACCGGAGATATCGAACTCGGTGTAGTGCTCGGTGATGTACTGGTGGACATTGCTGGTGGTAACGGAGCTGACCTCGACACCGCTCTTCTGCGCGACGTAAGTCTGCATGGCCTGGTAACCCTCGCTGACAACACCGTTGAGGGTGATCAAGTCGCCGAAGATGATGTCATTGCCGTTGCCGCCATCGATAGTGTCGGCACCTGGCACCGTTGCTTCAGTGTGACCGAGAATCGCCTTCGCCAGGTCGGACGGGTCGATGTTGGTCTGCGGCTTGCCGGCGCTGTCGTATGGCTTCAAGTCGTTCAGCGTGACATCGCTGTTCAGGCCGATAGCCTGGACTTTGCTCAAGCCGCTGGTGCCACCCAGCACAGCGAAACTCGCGGTGGAGCCTGCCGCCGAGTCCACATAGTTCCAGTACTCTGCGTAGCCAGTACCGCCCAGGTTGGAGAACTCGTAGGTGCCATCGCCCTGTGCATGCAGGGTGCCGACCGTCTTGGTGGAGTCAAGCACCAGCGTACCCCAGCGGTTCTCGGAGTATGTCAGCACCTTGACTACGCCACTGCTGCTGATCTCGACCTTGTGCGTCGCGTCGGCCCAGGCACTGAAGGTATCGCCCATCTTGTAGTTGTTGACGTTGACCACATCGTCCAGGTTCTTGCCATTCTTCCACAGGCTAGGGTTGGTGTTCTCCCCGCTCTGGTAATACGTCGGCTTACCATCGGTAATGAAGTAGGTCAGGTTCTCCGCACCTTTATTGCTGGTGGCCATGGTGCTGTTGAAGAAGTTGGACGTGGTTTTGAACGCGTCTTCATAGTTGGTACCGCCACCGTTGTAGCCACCCACCATCGAGTTCAGTACCGCCTGCAGCTTGCTCAGGGCATCCGGGTCGGCAAGGTTCACCGCCACGTTCTTGTTCACCTGAGTGTCGAAGTCGACCAGGAAGATGTTCACGGTACCCGAGGTGTCGGAACCCAGGCTGGCCTTGAGCGAATTGAACACCGAAGCCAGCTGCGTCTTCGCGTCGGCAATCGACTTGTCGCTCATACTGCCCGAGCTGTCGACCATGAAGGCGATGTTGTAGTTCTTGCCCTGAACCACGTTCAGGCCCGCCACGTCAGCGACGATGATGTCGTTGCCTTCGCTGCCGGTCATCGTGTCGTTACCCGAGGTACCCACGCTGGCCTTGTAGGTTGCGCCATACACCGTGACCGGGATATTGCCGGTAGTGATGGCCGAGCCGCCCAGGCTTTCGGTGGCAGTCGAAGTGACAGTGATGTCGAACGAGCCTTTGTAGTAGGCCGGCGGAGTCAGTGTCAGGCTGCTGAGCTTCCAGCCCGTCACATCAACCGGGCTACTGCCTACCGTTACGGTATGACCCGCACCATCGCTCAGCACAGTCCCTTTCGGAATGCCGCTCAGGGTTACGTTCAGGGTTTCCGAGCCGTCGGTATCGGTCAGGGCGGTGGAGATACCGACCAGTTTCACCGAACCACCTTCCGGCCCCTCGTTGAGTTTGTAGCCGTCGTAGTAGCTCTGACCATTCACGGTGTGCAGATCGGATACGCCAAGGCCAGCATTGGCCATCTCGGTCACGTTCTGGTACATCTTGATGTTCGAGCTGCTCAGGTCGGTGACAGTACCCGAGCCTACCTGGATGTTCAGGTCATAGCTGCCTGGACCGGACTGGTTGGCATGGTAGACCTCGATCGGGTAGTAACCGCTGGTGGTCGGGGTAAAGGTGCCCGAAATCTTGCCACCAGCACCCCAGGTAGCCGTGACCACAGTGTTGCCACCGATCGTGAGCACGAAGCTGTCGTCAGCTGTACCGCTGAAGGTATAGGTCTTGCCTGCCTCCAGGTAGATCAGGCCCGAGGTCTTCGAACCGGTGCCAGCGGTGACGCTGCCATCGGACTGCACGTTGGTAATGGTGCTGCTGGAGTTGGCACTGCCAGAGTTGGCAAAGACCGTCTTCAGGTCGTCACCGGTAATGCCATTACCACCAGTACCCAGGTTTTTCAGGGTGTTCCAGACTTCCTTGGTCAGGCCTTTGGAGTCGATGTCAGCGCTGCCGAAGCTCAGGGTCGGTTTGTCGGCAACCGGGCTGATGTCGACCTTCATGGTCACTTCGCTGCCCAGATTGGTGCCGTCGTTCGGCTTGAACTTGAACTGCGCGTAGTCGGCCTGCTTGTTGCCTACGCCGTTGCCACCATAGTTGTCCGCGCCCGACTGGTTGAGAGCCGGCACAAACTTCAGGTTATTGGCAGTGATGTCGGCCTGGCTGATCACCTGGTTGACCGTCACGTTCACCCATGCCGTACCGTTGAAGAACTGCAGGGTGCCGGCGGCCGGGAGCGAGGTAATGGTTACGGACAAGCCAGTGTTGCCATCGGCATCGGTGGTTTTGAAATCACTCCATGCAAACACGTAGTCAGTGTCTTCCACACCAAACACCGCGCCACCGGGCGAAACCGGCAGGTGGTCGTTGTCGAGGATGGCAGTGGTCACGCTCGACTTGGTGCTGTCAACCTGCAGGTTCTCGAAGGTACCACCGGTGGCGGTCTCGATCTTCACGGTGAAGTTCTCGGTACCTTCGACCAGCTTGTCGTCGATGGTAGCGATGTTGAACGTCGTGCCTGTGCTGTTGGCCGGGATCTTCACGGTGGTGACACCAGAGAAGTCCTCACCGTTCTTGGCGGTGCCGCTGTAGCTGAGCGTGATGGTGACTTCGGACTTGGACGCATTGCTCAGGGTCAGCGTGTACTGGCCAGTTTCACCTTCAGTCAGCGAAGTGGTACCGGTGATGCCGACCGTAGTGACGTCGCCCTGGTTGCCCGTACCCGGTGTGCCCGAACCTGGTTCGTCGGTCACGGTGGTGGTGACCGGCGTCTTGTCCAGAGTCAGCTGCTCGAACTTGCCGACATCAGCGCCTGCAACGGTTGCGATCGACTGCACCACAGGCGGATTACTGCCGGTGTAGACGTTGTCCGGTGCGGTAACAGTGGTGGTGCCCACGGTGCCGTTGGCCGGCACGGTGATGGTGGTCTTGCCATCGTTCAGCGTGAAGGTCAGGGCCGAGTGGTTGTTGATCGGCAGGCCGTCCTTGTTGGTCAGGGTCACGGTGTAAGTGATCACGCCGCCTTCAGTGACCGACGGGGTAGCAGTCAGCTTCGCGATGACTTCGTCGGTGGTGTCGGTGACGGTGACTTTCGCCGCATCGCCCAGCTGCAGGTTCTCGAACGGACGGTTGCCGATGTCGGCAGCCGACTTGATGCCCAGGCTGATTTCACCGCCGTCTTTGTAGACGTCGTCGCCCTGCGCAGCGTGCTCGTATGGCGCGCTGGTCTGGCCGGCCTTGATGGTGACCTGGGCGTTGTTGCTCAGGGTCACGACCAGGTCGTTGGCCAGCGCCGTGTTGATGTGCACGGTGAACGTCGGTTTGACGTTCTCGGCCACCGAGGTCTGGTCGGCGGTGATGGTCACCAGCACCAGGTCGCCCTGGTTACCAGTGCCCGGAGTGCCCGAGCCCGGTTCGTCGGTGACGGTGGTGGTCACCGGCGCCTTGTCCAGGGTCAGTTGCTCGAACTTGCCGACGTCGGCGCCGCTGACCGAGGCGATCGATTTCACGATCGAGTCGTTGGTACCGGTGTAGACGTTGTCCGGTGCGGTAACAGTGGTGGTGCCCACGGTGCCGTTGGCCGGCACGGTGATGACGGTCTTGCCGTCGCTCAGCGTGAAGGTCAGGGCCGAGTGGTTGTTGATCGGCAGACCATCTTTGTTGGTCAGCGTGATGGTGTAGGTGATCTCGCCGCCTTCGGTCACCGAAGGGGTGGCGGTCAGCTTGGCCACCACCTCATCGGTGGTGTCGGTGACCTGAACGGAGGCGTTGCCGCCCAGCTGCAGGTTTTCGAAGGTACGACCATCGACGTCCACAGCGGACTTGATGCCCACACTGATCTGGCCAGCGTCGTTGTAGACGTCATCGCCCTGTGCCGCGTGCTCGTACGGCGCGCTGGTCTCGCCGGCCTTGATGGTGACCTGCGCGTTGTTGCTCAGGGTCACGACCAGGTCGTGGTCCAGCGGCTGGTTGATGTGAACGGTGAAGGTTGGTTTGACGTTCTCGGCCACCGAGGTCTGGTCGGCGGTGATGGTAACCAGTACCAGATCGCCTTCGTTGCCAGTGCCCGGGGTGCCCGAGCCTGGTTCGTCGGTGACGGTGGTGGTCACCGGCGCCTTGTCCAGGGTCAGTTGCTCGAACTTGCCGACGTCGGTGCCGCTGACCGAGGCGATCGATTTCACGATCGAGTCGTTGGTACCGGTGTAGACGTTGTCCGGTGCGGTAACAGTGGTAGTGCCCACGGTGCCATTGGCCGGCACGGTGATGACGGTCTTGCCGTCGCTCAGCGTGAAGGTCAGGGCCGAGTGGTTATTGATCGGCAGGCCGTCTTTGTTGGTCAGCGTGATGGTGTAGGTGATCTCGCCGCCTTCGGTCACCGAAGGGGTAGCAGTCAGCTTCGCGATCACTTCGTCGGTGGTGTCGGTCACTTGAACGGTAGCCGCACCGCCCAGTTGCAGGTTCTCGAAGGTAGCGCCCGTGGCGTCTACAGCCGAGTTGATGCCCAGACTGATCTGGCCAGCGTCGTTGTAAACGTCATCGCCTTGTGCAGCGTGCTCGTACGGCGCGCTGGTCTCGCCGGCCTTGATGGTGACCTGCGCGTTGTTGCTCAGGGTCACGACCAGGTCGTGGTCCAGCGGCTGGTTGATGTGCACGGTGAACGTCGGTTTGACGTTCTCGGC
>NZ_FWXQ01000020.1:0-5595 GCF_900176445.1 Pseudomonas sp. URIL14HWK12:I5 | reverse complement strand
TCGTTACGCACGCCTTCGAGGGTGGCACGCTGGAAGATCTCGCCCTCGGCCAGGCCCGATTGCTTCAGGCCCTTCATCAGGTCTTCGGTGCTGATTGCCTTGTTGCCTTCGATCTCGATGCTCGATACCGACGGGTGCTCGACCACGTTGATGATCAGCACATTGCCATCGCGGTTCAGCTGAATGTCCTGGAAGAACCCAGTCTTGAACAGGGAACGGGTCGAGTCCACCAGGCGGCGGTCATACGCCTGGTCGCCGACGTTCAGCGGCAGGGCACCGAACACACTGCCGGCGGAAACCCGCTGCAGGCCGTTGACCCGGATGTCGGCGATCCTGAAGGGGGAGGCCTGAACCAGTGTGGCTTTCAGCAACAGGATGGAGAGCAACAGGCGCGGGTAGTTCATCGGGGGTTCCAGACAAGCGGATTCGGAGGGGAGCAAGCGCGGGCAACCCGCAAGCAGCGGGCGATGAGGATACGGGCGGGCTGTGTACGGCGCGGTTAGCCGAGGGTAAAGATGTGTAAAGTCCGACCGGCCGGCGGTGACAGTGCCGCCGTGGAGGGCGATCATTAACGCCCCTGCAATTGCGATATCTGGCCCCGATGATCCCCGTGCTGCTGGTCGACGACGACCGCGAACTGACTGAAATGCTCTCTTTGTACCTGGCGCGCGAAGGCTTCCAGGCCACGGCCGTGGACACTGGCGAGGAGGGCGAGGCCCAGGCGTTGTCCGGCCAGTATCAGGCGGTGGTGCTGGACGTGATGCTGCCGGGTATCTCGGGTATCGAAGTGCTGCGGCGCGTGCGTGCGCGCAGCCAGGTGCCTGTACTGTTGCTGACGGCCCGTGGCGACAACATCGACCGCATTGCCGGCCTTGAACTGGGGGCCGATGACTATGTGCCCAAGCCCAGCTCGCCGGGTGAACTGGTGGCACGCTTGCGGGCGATTCTGCGCAGGGTGCAGCCGCAGTTGATGGGCGAGGCCAGTGCCCCTGAGCAAGTGCGCACGGGTGCATTGAAAATGTGGCCGGGTCGTCGCGAAGCGCACTGGGGCGACGCCACGCTGGAACTGACCGGCTCGGAGTTCAGCCTGCTTGAGGCGTTGGCCCGCCAGGCTGGACAGCTGGTCAGCAAGCAGGACCTGTCGCTCAATGCCTTGGGCCGGCCGCTGACCCGCTACGACCGGCGCATCGATGTGCATGTCAGCAGCATCCGGCAAAAGCTCGGCCCGCGCGCTGACGGCAGCAGCTGGATCCAGAGCGTGCGTGGCATGGGCTACATGCTGATAGTCGAATGATGCGCCGACGCCTGTTCTGGAAGCTGTTCCTGGCATTCTGGCTGGCCAACAGCCTGACCTTTCTGGTGGGCGCAGCCACCTTCATGCTGAATGACTGGCGTGGAGACAGCCCGGCACTGCGTTCGCTGCTGGCCACCGAGCTGCAGCTGTTGCAGCGCTATGGCGAACAGGCCGGTCGGCAGTTGCTGAACGTGTCGCCGCAGCCACCCGATGTGCAGGTGGGCCTTTACGATAGCCAAGGGCAACTGCTGGCTGGGAAGGCGGTACAAGTGGCCCGTTTCGAGCAAGCCTTACGCGACAGCGAGGGCCGCCCGCTGGTGCTGCGGGCCTCGGTGGCCACAACCGTTGGCGAGCCACCACGTCCGCGCGGGATGGGCCCTTTGTTTACCGGCACGTTGATGAGTGCGTTGTTTGCCTTCTTGTGCAGCCTGTACCTGACACGCCCGCTGGCGTGGCTGCGTGAAGCGATGGGCCAGGTGGCCCAGGGCCGGTTCGACGTGCGCGTGAAACCCCGGCTTGGCAAACGCCGTGACGAGATTGTCGAGCTGGCCGAAGACTGTGACCGTATGGCCGGTCAACTCAAGGCCCTGGTGCAGGCGCAACAGAACCTGCTGCATGACATTTCCCACGAGCTACGTTCACCACTGACCCGTATGCATGCCGCCATCGGCCTGATGCGTCAGCAACCCGACCGGCTCGATATGCTGGAACGGGTCGAACGTGAGTCGCGGCGAATGGACGACCTGATCGAGCAGTTGCTGACCCTGGCCCGCGCTCAGGCGCGGCAGGGCAACCGCGACTTTGCCAGCGTGGATGTGGTCGAGTTGCTGGCGCAGATCGTCGAGGACGCCCGTTTCGAGGCGGGTATGAAACAGTGTCAGGTGTCGTTGCATGCCCAAGGTATGTTTCTCATCCACGGGCATGAGGAGCTGCTGTACCGGGCATTCGAGAACATCATCCGCAACGCTGTGCGCTATACCGCAGCCGGTACGGAGGTGCTGGTGCAGGCCTCGCTGGCGCCGGGCGGGCAATGGTTGCAGGTCAGTGTCAGCGACCATGGGCCGGGCGTAGAGCCGGCCCGCTTGCAGCGCATCTTCGAGCCGTTCGATCGGGGCACCGATGACAGTGGCGATGGCTTTGGCCTGGGGCTGGCGATTGCACAGCGGGCTATTGCGTTGCACGGCGGCAGCATCACGGCGCTGGCTGCCGACAGTGGCGGGTTGCGGGTACGCATCGAGCTGCCGCGGGCCAGCCCTGCCTGAATCCAGGGCTGAGTTACCGGGCGTTTCGCACACCCGCTGGGTGCGGGTATTTCAATGGCCGCCTTTCATCCGTCGCGCCACCCGATAAATCCCTAACCCGACCAGTGCCGTCGCCGCGCCAATGTAGCCGGTACTTGTCCAGCCCATGCCTGCGGTAATCGCCATGCCACCCAGCCACGGCCCCAATGCATTGGCCAGGTTGAACGCCGCATGGTTCGATGCCGCTGCCAGGCTTGGTGCTTCATGGGCAATGTCCATCAGGCGGATTTGCAGCGGCGCTGCCAGGGCAATCATGGTACCCACCAGGCCGATACCCAAAAGCAGGCTCCACAGTGCCTGGGCAGCGAAGGTGAAGAACAGCAGTACGGCAATCGACCACACCAGCACCAGCCCCACCGCGCGGAACTGCAAGCGATCAAACAGTTTGCCGCCAGCGATGTTGCCGACGATACCGCCCACGCCGAACGCCGCCAGGCCGAACGGAATCCACTGTGGTGACACCTGGGTTACTTGCAGCATGGTCGGTGCCAGGTAGCTGAATACACAGAACATGCCGGCAAAGCCGATCGAAGCGATTGCCAGCGCCATCCATACCTGCGGGAGGGCGAAGGCTTGCAGCTCCTTGCGCGGGTCGCTGCGGACTTCGTCGTGGCGCTGGGGCACGAAGCGCCACACCAGGGCGATGGTGCACAGGGCAATCGCGCCGACCAGCACGAATGCCGAACGCCAACCGAAGTACTGGCCCAGGAAGGTGGCCACCGGGTTGCCGAGCAACATGGCCAAGGTCAGGCCCATCATCACCCGGGCAACGGCACCCGCTCGGTGGTCCTTGGGCACCATGCTCGAGGCCACCACTGCGGCAATGCCGAAGTAGGCGCCGTGGGGCAAGCCGCTGATGAAGCGGAAGGCAACCAGGCCGCTGAACGAGGGGGCAAAGGCCGTGGCCAGGTTGCCCAGGGCATACAGCAGCATCAACAGCAACAACATGTGCTTGCGCAGCAGTTTGGCACCCAGAATCGCCAGTGTCGGGGCGCCAACCATCACCCCCAGTGCATAGGCGCTGATGGCGTGGCCCACCTGCGGCTCGCTCAATTGCAGGTCGTTGGCGATGTCGGGCATCAGGCCCATGATGGCGAACTCGCCGGTGCCGATGGCAAAGCTGCCCAATGCCATGGCGGCTTCCATCTTGGCGACGGTGGTTTTGCTGGGAAGAGGGGGGTGTTCCTGGACTGACATCGGGATCCTTACTGAAACATGCTGAAACGTTCAAGGCGGGATCATAGTCAATGTTCGCTTGAAACGTCGAGGAAGCTGGACAGCTTCCTCCGCATCTGCTGGGTTCAGGCAGGTTCTGCTGCCGAGCTTACGAATGCCTCTGGAGCGGCCTGAATGCGAATGGAGTACAAGTGTGCCCCTCAACGCTCCAGATAATGTGTCTGCGCGGCAAAATCGATGAACCGCTTGCTGGCCAGCGACAGGTATTCCCCCGACCGCCAGCACAGGCGGAAGCTCATCAGTTGCGCTGGTCGGAACGGCACCCCGACGATGCCCGGTGTGCGCTGCTGCACCGAGCGTAGCAGGGTCGCCACGCCCATGTTGTCCAGTGCGGCCTGCACCACCAGCGAGACGAAGTTGCTCTGCAGCGCCACCTGATAAGTAATGCCATGTTCGGCGAAGAACGCGTCCAGCAGGTGACGTTGCACGAACGTTCGGTCGAACACCACCATATCGGTATTGCGCAGGTCTTCCGCCGTGAGGAAGGCCTTGCCCGCATAGGCGTGGTCGGGGTGCATGCACGCCAGCATCTCGTCACTGCCCAGCAGGATCGACTCCTTGTCGGGCGGCACGCGCCTGGACTCCAGCAGTGCAAGGTCGATTTCACGCTGTTCAAGGCGGTGGCCAATGTCCTCGGCACTGCCTTCGAACACGGTCATGGCAATGCCTGGGTATAGCTTGCGAAAGGCATTCATCAAGCCGGGCACATAGTGCAGGCCGAACATCGGGGGAATACCCAGACGCACTTCACCGCGTTTCAGGTCGGCCATGTCGCGCAGTTCTTGCCGGGCGACATCCATCTCACGCAGGGCCGATGCAATGCGCGGCAGAAACTGTTCGCCTTCGGCGGTGAGGATCACCTTGCGCGTAGTGCGGTTGAACAGGGTGACCCCCAGTTCTTCTTCCAGCCGGGTTACGGCCATGCTCAGTGCCGGCTGGGCGATGTGCAGGTGCTGCGCGGCTTTGGTGAAGCTGCCCTGGCGCACGATCTCGACGCAGCAGCGCAATGCCTTGAGGTTCATTGAGGCGTTCTACCATTCATAACAAGCTGTGATGCTAAACATCATAACAATATATTTATTATTATTAACCAGAGGGCCTACGATGCGCGCCACTGAGACATCCTGCAACATCTCAGTCACGCAGTGTCATAACGCTGCAATCCCACAAAGATTTTGAGGTAGTACCCCAAATGGCCAAGGCCGCCGATGTCGTTGTGCAATGCCTGGAAAACGAAGGTGTCGAGTATGTGTTCGGCATTCCCGGTGAAGAAAACCTCGACCTGCTCGAATCCCTGCGCAAGTCGAAGATCAAGCTGGTACTGACCCGTCACGAGCAGTCTGCAGGCTTTATGGCCGCCACCTATGGCCGTCTGACCGGCAAGACCGGCGTCAGCCTGTCGACCCTCGGCCCTGGCGCCACCAACCTGGTTACTGCCAGCGCCTACGCCTACCTGGGCGGCATGCCGATGATGATGATCACCGGCCAGAAGCCGATCAAGAAGTCCAAGCAGGGCCGCTTCCAGATCATCGACGTGTGCGGCATGATGGACCCCATCACCAAGTACACCCACCAGTTCGCCTCGGCCGACAACATCCCGTCGCGCATGCGCGAAGCCTTCCGCCTGGCCGAAGAAGAAAAGCCGGGTGCGGTACACCTGGAGCTGCCGGAAGACATCGCCGCCGAGCAGACCGATGCACTGCCGATCCCGCGCAGCCTGCACCGCCGCCCGCTGGCCGAGCATGTGGCCATCGAAGCCGCCGT
>NZ_FWXQ01000019.1:0-13612 GCF_900176445.1 Pseudomonas sp. URIL14HWK12:I5 | reverse complement strand
GTCAGGGTCGCGGTGGTGGTGTCGACCGAGTCATTGATCGTGGTTTGAGCCGGGGTCGGGTTCGGCGTCAGCTGCTCGAAGTTGCCGCCAGTGGCGTTTTCGATGGTAACGCTGACGGTCGAGCCGTTGTTGTAGACGTCGTTCGCCGGGGTCTGGAAGTCGACACTGCCCTGGGTCTTGCCGGCCTCAACGGTAATGGTCTGGCCGTTGGACAGGGTCACGGTCACCGGAGTCTGGGCAGGGTTGCTCAGGGTCACGGTGTAAGTGATGACGCCGCCTTCAGTAACGCTTGGCGAAGCAGTCAGTGTCGCAGTCGTCGTATCGATGGTATCGGTCACTTGGGTAACCGCCGGCGTTTGCGGCAATGTCACCGTCAAACCGCCGCCACCGGTTGCACCGGTGACAGTTGCCGAGATCTGCCCACCGTCGATATACGGTGTATCGTTCGCCGGGACCACGACATTGACACTACCGCTGGTCTGCCCGGCCGGAATGACGATCACGGCGCCATTGGACAGGGTAATGACCAGGTTGGTAGTCGGTGCCTGTCCAACCGTGGCGGTATAAACAATTACGCCACCCGCTTCGCTGATGGAAGGAGTGGCGCCAAGGATCAGGTCGGTAGCAACGTTGGTGTCCGTCGTCGGCGTGGTCACCAGGTTGTTGTTGGTGTCACCCAGCAGGCCGACTTCTTCACTGTCCAGCGTGGCTGCAAAGCCCAGCCCTTCAGTGGGGAATCCAACGGTGGGGTCGACCCGGCCCGCCGTTTCTTCGAGCATCACGAAGCTGTGACCACCACCCAGCGCGCCACCACCGCCTGCGGCCGACGGACCGGCTGCGGTAGCTTCAAGCTCGGTAGTCGGGTCGACACCCGCAGCGATCGCCTGCTGCAGTTCTTCCACCGACGGCGCGGCCTGTGCGGTCGCCTGGCTCAGGTCGATGCTGCTGTCAGGCGTATCGGCGCTCCACTGGCTGTCACGGCCCAAGTCAAGCAGACGGCCATCGGCCAGCTCCAGAGTCACTGCCCCGCCCGGGCCAGTGAGCACTTCCTCACCTGCCAACAGGCGGTCCCCCTCGATGAGCACACGACGAATGCCCTCTGGGGATACCGCAATAACCTGGCCGACAATGCTTTTGACGATGGCTACAACGCTGCTCATTGGACTCTCCGTGTGACCCGATGGGTACTTCCCTGCCAGAGCGGCACTGCAAGCCACTTCAGGCGGAACTTATGTCGATGATCTCTTGACGCTTTCTTGCGTCAACATTCCGTCTATAACTTTTTGAAACCGTAATACTGCCAAAGTATTGACCTTATACAGGCCATCCTAAACAATCGGCAATGTAATGTCACATTGATATTTGTACCTTAGCCAACCGTTTGCCGAGGACCAATGTCGTACATCATCAAAAATGCGCTGGCCGTTAAGTTCAGTAGCCTTTTCCACATACGGGCAGACGCCATTACACACTTTAGAAGCACCGTCCATCGGCCACCGTCAAGGTCGTTGGCGTCAACATTCTGGTCACTTTCGTTGCCCCAGGCACGTGCGCGTTTACAAGCACAAACCTTGCCTGAAGTCGCCCGGAAAAAGGTTTGAAACCCAGGCAGAATCAGGGCCGCACTCATGCCCTTGCCAACCAAGCCTGCTACTGATCGCGGCCACCAACAACGATTTACCGCAGATCAAACAGATAGCGAACCCGCACGCGAATACTGGCATGAGAATGATGGCAAACCATCGGTGATTACAGAACCACGGTTCAACGAGCAAACACACTTCGCGCGATGAATTTTAATGATCTGCCCGCTTTTAAACGTCAACAAATTAGCGCCTGTTTACTGACAAGCCCGCGAGCCGATCACTCACCCAAACGGCGTTGTCTGGGTGGCAGGCTATGCTGCACATGAAACGGACCCCCAACAGGATCAGAAATGAAACAGTCACTGCATGGCAGCGCCTATGCAGTAGCAATATCGACGTAGAATTGTTTACTCAGTATCGATTCAAGGCGACCATTGGCCAGCTTTTTTGCAGCACCATTGAACGTCAGGGTGAGCCGATAGACCTGAATGGCGGCACACCCACCCCACCCACCACAAGGATGAAGAGAGCGCCGCGTGGAATCTGAAGTCAGTCGAGTCCAACTCAGCCACGATCCACGCAGTCAGCATGACGATCCCTTGCTGGATAGTCTGCTGAGCCTGTGTGTCTTGCACCAGAAACCCGCCAGCCGGGTCATGCTGACCACGGGCCTGCCGCTGCCCGCCCAGCGTCTGAGCCCCGAGCTGCTGCCCCGCGCCGCCGCCCGGGCGGGTCTGCAAGGGCGGCTGCTGCAACGCAAGCTGGAGCAGATCCCGAGCATCGCCATGCCGGCCATGTTGCTGCTCAAGGAAGGCCGCAGCGCCGTCCTGCTGGGCTGGGAAAATGAAGATACCGCACGCCTGCTGCTCAGCGAGAGCGACGGTGGTGAGGTGCATGTCAGCCGCGAAGCCCTGCAAAGCGACTACAGCGGCCGGGTGTTCTTTGCCCAACCGCAACACAAGTTCGACGTCAACCACGGCAACCTGATCCCACGGGCGAAGTCGTGGTTCCGCGACACACTGCTGCGCAGCAAGTGGCTTTATATCGATGCCATCGCCGCCAGCCTGGTGATCAACCTGATTGCCTTGGCCGCGCCGTTGTTCGTGATGAACGTGTATGACCGCGTGGTACCTAACCAGGCTACGTCGACACTTTGGGTGCTGGCCGTCGGCATAGCCGGCGCCTACATTTTCGACCTGATCCTAAAAGGCCTACGCGGCCTGTGCCTGGACCTTGCCGGCAAGAAAACCGACCTGATCATTTCAGCAACGCTGTTCGAACGCATCGTCGGCATGTCGATGAAGTACCGGCCGGCACGGGTGGGCAGCTTTGCCCAGAACATTCACGAGTTCCAGGGCCTGCGCGACTTCCTCGCGTCGCTGACGCTTACCAGCCTGATCGACCTGCCTTTCACCATTCTGATCCTGGTCGTCATCGCCATCATTGGCGGGCACCTTGTATGGATCCCGGTCATCGCCTTCCCACTGGCCCTGGGCATCGGCTACGCCCTGCAGCGGCCGCTGATGGCGACCATGGAACGGACCATGGCCCTGGCCTCGGAGCGCCAGTCCAGCCTGATCGAGACCCTGGCCGGCCTGGATGCGGTGAAGGTCAACAACGCCGAGAGCGAACGCCAGTACATGTGGGAGCAGACCCTCGGTACGCTCAGCCGCCTGGAGCTGAGGGTGAAGGTGCTGTCTAGCCTGGCGATGAACATCACCCTGCTGATCCAGCAACTGGCAGGCGTGGCGATGATCTGCGTCGGCGTGTACCTGATCATCGATGGCAACCTGAGCATGGGTGGCCTGGTGGCCTGCTACATGCTCAGCGGCCGCGCGCTCGGCCCACTGGGCCAGCTGAACGGGCTGCTCGCCCGCTACCAGCAGGCCAAGGTGACCATGGTTTCCACCGACCATATGATGGAGCTGCCGCAAGAGCGCAACTTCGAAGAGCGCCCGCTGAGCCGCAAGGTGCTGCAGGGTAGCGTCGAGTTCCGCGGGGTCGATTTTACCTATCCCAACCAGCAGAACCTGGCCCTGAAGAACATCAACCTGACCATCCGCCCCGGTGAGAAGGTCGGCATCATTGGCCGCAGCGGCTCGGGCAAGAGCTCGCTGGCCAAGCTCATCGTTGGCCTGTACGAGGCCAATGGCGGCTCACTGCTGGTCGATGGTGTGGACATTCGCCAGATCGACGTCAGCGAACTGCGCCACAACATCGGCTATGTACCGCAGGACATCCAGCTGCTGGCTGGCACGCTGCGCGACAACCTGGTCAGCGGTGCCCGCTACATCGAGGACGAACTGATCCTGCAAGCTGCCGAGCTGGCAGGCGTGCATGAATTCGCCCGCCTGCACCCGGACGGCTACGAGCTGCAAGTGGGGGAGCGCGGGCAGAACCTGTCCGGCGGCCAGCGGCAGAACGTTGCCCTGGGGCGTGCGCTGCTGCTCAACCCGCAGCTCCTGCTGCTGGATGAGCCGACCAGCGCCATGGACAACACGGGCGAAGAACGCCTGAAACAGCGCCTGCAAGCCGTGGTGGAGGGCAAGACGGTGCTGTTGGTCACGCACCGTGCCTCGCTGCTGTCGCTGGTGGACCGACTGATCGTGATCGATCGCGGACAGATAGTCGCCGACGGCCCGAAAGCCGCGGTCATGGATGCGCTGAAGAAGGGGCAGATCAGTGTTGCATAAGCTGGATATGGGGCAATTCAAGGATGGCCTGAGGCGCTATTTCAAGGGCTCCGACTCACTGGGCGGCCAGCCGCTGCCAGAGGTGAACAAAGCCCTGATCGAGGATGCGCCAAGGGTGGTACGGCTGACCATCTGGGGCGTGATCCTGTTCTTCGTGTTCATGATCGTATGGGCCAGCGTTGCGCCCATCGATGAGGTCACGCGGGGCGAAGGCAAGGCTATCCCGTCTTCCAAGGTGCAGAAGATCCAGAACCTGGAAGGCGGCATCGTCGCCGAGATCTTCGCCAAGGAAGGGCAGATCGTAGAAGTGGGCCAGCCGCTGCTGCGCCTGGACGAAACCCGTTTCGCGTCCAACGTCGGTGAAACCGAGGCAGATCGCCTGGCCATGGCCCTGCGGGTCGAACGACTGAGTGCGGAAGTTCAGGACAGCCCGCTCAAGATCGACGAAGCACTGCGCAAAGCCGCACCCAGCCAGGCAGCCAGTGAAGAGTCGCTATACCAGAGCCGGCGCCAGCAACTGCAGGACGAAATTGGCGGCCTGCAGCAGCAACTGGTCCAGCGCCAGCAGGAACTGCGTGAATACAGCTCCAAACGCGCCCAGTACGCCAACAGCCTTGAGCTGCTGCGCAAGGAAATCGGCATGTCCGAACCGCTGGTGGCAACCGGTGCGATTTCCCAGGTAGAAGTGCTGCGCCTGCGCCGTGCCGAAGTTGAAAACCGCGGCCAGCTTGACTCCACCGCACTGGCCATCCCGCGTGCCGAGGCCGCCATCCGCGAGGTACAGAGCAAGATCGAAGAGACCCGTGGCAAGTTCCGCAGCGAAGCATTGACCCAGCTGAACGAGGCACGCACCGAGCTGAACAAGGCGACCGCCACCAGTAAGGCACTGGACGACCGGGTACACCGTACCATGGTCACTTCACCGGTGCGCGGTATCGTCAAGCAGCTGCTGGTGAACACCATTGGCGGGGTAATCCAGCCAGGCAGCGACATCGTCGAGATCGTGCCACTGGACGACACGCTGGTCATCGAAGCGAAAATCCTGCCCAAGGACATCGCCTTCCTGCACCCAGGCCAGGAAGCGACGGTGAAGTTCACGGCCTATGACTACACCATCTACGGCGGGCTCAAGGCCAAGCTGGAACAGATCGGTGCAGACACCATCACCGATGAAGACAAGAAGACCACGTATTACCTGATCAAGCTGCGCACCGATCGCAGCCACCTGGGGACTGACGAGAAACCGCTGCTGATCATTCCGGGGATGGTGGCCACGGTGGATATCATGACCGGCAAGAAGACCATCATGAGCTACCTGCTCAAGCCGATCATGAAGGCGCGTTCGGAAGCGCTGCGCGAGCGGTGATAGCAAGTCTGCGCGGCTCTTTGTAGGAGCGGCCTTGTGCCGCTCCTACAGGGGATCGGGTTCAGTTAACGCCAGGGCGCAGGTTCGCCAACCAGCTGCCCCTGAATCCCGCCTACACCCATATCCTTCAACACCCGCCGCTCCCCTTCCGTCTCGACCCGCTCGGCAATCAAAGGCAGGTCGATGCTGTGTGCCGCGCGCTGGATCGCTTCGATAAACAGACGCTTGTGCTGCTCTTGGTCGATGTTGCGGATATAGCTGCCATCGATTTTCAGGTACGCCAGGCCCAGGTGCGCCAGGTTGCCGATCATGCTGAAGCGGCCACCGAAACGCTGCAGCGCCAGACCAAAGCCAAGCGCGTGCAGGCGCCGGGTCAGGTGTTCCAGGGCCGCCTGCTCAGGCAACTGCTCCTCACCAATTTCAAACACCAGCCGAGGCCCCATGGCCGTATTCTGGCCCAGCAGCTCGAAGACGCGCTGCAGGGCCTTGGGGTCGGCCAGCGTGGCGGCAGACAGGTTCAGCGCCAGCACCTGGTCATGCCCACGCAAGTGCGCCAGCACTTTCTCCAGCACCAGCACATCCAGCCGTGGCATCCAGCCAAAGCGTTCCAGCCAGGGCAGGAAGCGGCCCGCGGGCAACGCCTCGCCCTGACCATCCTTCAAGCGCGAAATCACTTTGTGGTGCAACACCCCTTGTGCCGTGCCGGAGTCCACCACGGGCTGGAAGAACAGTTCGAAATGCCCGTTGATAAAGGCTTGGTCAAGCCGCTCATGCCAGTCGTGCTGGCTGTCCGCCGCAACAGCAGCCACGCCTTGTTCAAGGCACACCCAGCCTGGCGTCGGCTGGTTTTCGGCACGGGCCAGGGCTTCGTCGGCAAGCTTGAGCAACGCCTGTGGTGCATCACCGGGGCTGAACGGCGCAAGGCCGATGCAGGCAACCGGGTCGATATCACTGGCGCCGGTCTCGTGCAGGCTCTGCAGCGTCGCTTCCAGCGCCTGGGCAAGGTGTACCGCTTCCTCATGCACCATGCCCGGCGCCAGCACGGCAAACTCGCCGCCACGGCTGCGGGAAATCAGGTCGTTGGTTTCCGGGAAACTGGCACAGGTACGGCGCAACTGCTCACCCACAGCTTGCAGCAACTGGTCGGTGCGCTGGCCACCCAGGCGGGCGTTCAAACCCGCCAGGCCTTGAACGCGCAGCAACAGCAGGTAACCCGCGCGCGCTTCTTCCAGGTTGCTCACCCGGGTGTTCAACTGCATCTCGAAATAGCGGCGGTTGGACAGGCCAGTCAAACTGTCCTGGTACGACTCGGCACGCAGCCGCTCGCTGCGCTCGGCCTGCTCGGTGAACAGGGCCTTGAGCTTCTCGACCATCTGGTTCATTGCCTGCACCACGCGGCGCAACTCCGGTGTACGCGGCAACTCGGGCAGGCTTAGGAATTCGCGACGGGCAATGGCGTGGGATTGCTCGACCATGTAGTCCAGCGGCCGCAACTGGCGGCGCAGCAGCAAGGCACCGAGCACGGCACTGGCCGCACCGCACAGCAGCAGCCAGCCCAGGCTGCCCAGAGCGCTTTGCCAGAGCTTGGCAATGGCGAACATCGGGTGGCTGATTACTTCCACGCGCGCGGCCTGCTGCCAGCCACGGCTGACGATGGCGTCCCCGCCGGCAGCCTCCAGGCCGATAAGGTTCACGAACCAGCGGGGTACACCGCCAGGGTCCGGCTCGGCGTGACGCTCCACCAGCACGGCATTGGAACCCAGGTCGACGACCTTGATGCTGGAGTAGTAACCACTGTCGAAGATCGAACTGACCATCAGCTCGACCATCGCCGGGTCGTCGATATTAGGCGTCAGTGACAGCGCCAATGCGGTCGCGGCATCCTGGGCATGCGAGCGCAGCTGGTTGACGTACTGGCTGCGCGAGCTTTCCAGGCTGACCATGAAACTGCCACTGAAGGCGACCACCAGGAACAGGCAAATGGCCAACAGCAATTGTTTGAACAGTGACATCTGTGCTCCTTCAGTAAACAGGCTCGGCCGGGAACCCTTCGGCCTGCATTTTTTTCAGCAAATCCTGCCAGCGTGACAGCCGCTTGGTATCGCCGACCTTCTTGTTGCCCGCGGCGCCCGTCAGCCACAACCCCTCGCCATTGAAGGCGTATACCGGCAACAGGTCGGTACGCTGGCTGGCCGGCTTGATGGCGTCCATCAGGCTATCGAGCACCAAAGGCTGGGCCTGTGGGCTTGAATAATAGGTCAGCACCATATGTGCCCGGTTCTGTCGCAACGCCTTTACGTAGGTGATGCGCAGTTTTTCGCTGGGGATGCCCATGCGCCGCAGGCTGAAATATTTGGCGATGGCGTAGTCTTCGCAGTCCCCGGCGCCCTTGATCAAGGCCTGCACCGGTGTGGCCCAGTAATCGACCTCATGCCAGAGGTCGATGTCTTCGACATAGCGCAATTGCTGGTTGAAGAAGCGGTTGACCACTTGCAGCCGCTCAAGCTCAGCCCCCTGCTTCTGGGTAGCCATCAGGTTCTGCCAGGCATCGATGCGCCCCTTCCCGGCCCCCAAGGGGCCATACAGGGCCTGCGACTTGCGGCTGATCTGGGAAAAATCCCAATCCGCGTGCAAGCCGCCCAGCAGCAGACTGCCCAGCAGCGCGGCAAAGCCGACACGTCGCATAACGGTTTTGAGCACCCAGGATATCGCCACTGCGAAGCCCTGTTCAGATCAGTCGAAAGCAGCGATGGTGGGGCTTGCCACAGTAAAAGACAATGGCACGCTGCAATCATGCACCCGCTTGTCAGCCCGCCTACACTTTCTGTTTATAACCTTATATAGGCCGCTTCCTTTGGCAGGCGACTTCATCCACCATAGCCGCGCTTTTGGGGCGCCCGTTCCATCACGGGTACAGGTTTGACAATCCCCATGGGCTGTAACTAGTGTCATTGGATCCAACTTTAGTCATCGTTGAGGCAGACGTCGCGTGGCCGAGAAAATCAAATTGAGCAATGTGCTGGCCAGCGAGCAGCTGTTGCCGCACCAGGCCCGTGGCGTGATCGAAGAACGCCTGCGTACCGCCATTCTCGATGGCCGCTTGCCACCAGGTACTGCCGTGCGCCAGCAAGAACTCGCCACCTTGTTCGGCGTCAGCCGCATGCCCGTGCGCGAGGCCCTGCGCCAGCTGGAAGCACAATCGCTGCTGAAAGTGGAAATGCACAAAGGTGCGGTGGTTGCGCCGTTGATCGGCGAGGATGCGGTGGACACCTATGCCCTTCGTGTACTGCTTGAGAGCGAGGCGCTGCGCCAGTCCATCCCGCTGCTGGATGCCAGCGACATCGCCAGCGCCCGTGGGTATATCCAACTGCTGGAAAACGAAACCCGCCATGCCGAAATTGGCCGCCTGAACCGCCTGTTCCACATGTCGCTGTACAGCAAGGCGCCAAATAAAAAACTGCTGCGCCTGATCGAGAACGAACTGAACGAAGAAGAACGCTTCCTGCGTTTTCATCTTTCCTCCATGGGCTTGGGCAAACTCACCCAGGATGATCACAACGCACTGGTGGATGCGGCCAGTGACAAGCTGGTCGATGAGGCGGTAACAGTGCTGGAACAGCACCTCAATAGTGGCGCGCGGGTAATCCGTAATTACCTGGATACACAGTTGGGGCGTTAATCTGTCGCCGGCTTGAGGGGGCGACGCGAGCTGATGGGTTGCAAATTGATCCTGCCCCGCCAACAATGAGACTAATTATCATTCTTGTCCATTGATGCCGGCGCCCTCCTCCATGCCCAGCAACGACTGCGTGCAAACGCTCTATAGTGACCACCACGGTTGGTTGCACAACTGGTTGCGCGGCAAGCTCGGCAACGCCGCCGATGCCGCAGACCTTGCCCATGACACCTTCGTACGCCTGCTGCAGCGCCGTGAGCAGTTGCAGCTGAATGCTCCCCGGGCCTTCTTGCGCACAGTCGCGCGTGGACTGGTAATCGATCACTGGCGCCGCGAGGAGCTGCACAGGGCCTACCTGGAGGCGCTGGCCCATGTACCGGAAGCGCAGGCTCCCTCTGCAGAAACCCGCGCGCTGCTGCTGGAGTTGCTCGAGCGCATTGCACGCATGCTCGACGGCCTCAAACCCAAGGTACGACGCGCATTCCTGCTGGCCCAATGCGAGGGGCTGAAGCACCAGGCCATCGCCGAACAGATGGGAATCTCCGTCCGCACGGTAGAACGCTACATTGCCGATGCGCTCTACCACTGCTACGTGCTGCGCTACGAAGACGAGTGCTGAAGCGATGGCCGCCGCACGCCCTGATGCAAAAGTGGTCAAGCAGGCCATCCAGTGGATGCTACGGCTTCGTGAAAGCGGGCATGACCCGGCTCTACAATTGGAATGCGCACAATGGCGCAATGCTCGGCTCGAACACGAGCGAGCCTGGCAACGGCTTACACATCTGCATCAAGACCTCGACTTGCGTGCCATACCCGGTGCCGGGCTGGCGTTGCAAACCCTGGAAACCAGCCAGCAACGCCTGCACAGGCGGCAGGCGCTGAAGCTACTCGGCGGCGTTGTCATGGCGGGGTCGGCAACATGGCTGGCCAAAGACATCGATGCCGTCAGTGCATGGGCCTCGGACTATGCCACCGGCACGGGCGAACGACGCGCGTTCACGCTGCCCGATGGCTCATTGATGCAACTCAATACCCACAGTGCAGTGGACCTGGCCTTCAGTGACCAACAGCGTCTGGTCCGCCTGAAGCACGGGGAGATGATGATCACCTGCGGCCCTCGGCATTCCTTGCTGGTACAAACACGTGACGCGCTGCTGGAAGGATTCGAAGGGCGCTTTGTGGCCTACCAGGACAGCGACTGTACGCGCGTAAGCGTCAGCCACGGCAAAGTCGCGATTCATCGACCTGGCAATGGCCAGCTGCTGTGGATCGAAAGCGGACAGAACTGGCGCCTGGATGCTCAAGGCGCGCACCGGCTCGCACACATGGACATGGATGCGATGGCATGGGCCGAAGGGCTGATCGTGACCCAGGACATGCGCTTGGCCGACTTCCTCGCGCAGGTCCGCCGTTATCGTCATGGTTATCTGGGCTGTAGCGACGAGGTTGCCGATCTGCGCTTGTCGGGGGTGTTCCGTCTCGAAGACCCGGAGCAACTGCTGCAGTTGCTGCCGCAAACGCTGCCCGTGAAGCTTCGTCAACGTACACGCTGGTGGGTACGTGTAGAGCGCTTGGCCTGATAAGGCCTTATCGATTTCTGGCGGGTTTTGAATCCCGGTCCGGCTAGGACAGTAAGCGACCCCTTCTGCCCTCAACCCTCCAACGGACCCTTCATGTCTATCAACCCGTTGTTAATGCACACGTTCCAACCAAGCGATCTTCGACCTGCCCTGCAATCGGTACGCTTACGCCAAGCCATCCGGGCTGCCCTGTTTGGAACCGCCTTGGGCCTGGCATCCGCTTCGCAGCTTTCCGTAGCAGCTGAAACGGCCCAAATGAGTCATCACTACGCAATCCCGTCCGGCCAGCTCGCTGAGGTGCTCAATCAGTTCGCTCGCCAGGCCGGCATTACCCTGTCGAGTACGCCTCAGCTTACCGATGGCCTGCAGTCCAACGGCCTACAGGGGCAGTACGCTAACGATCAGGCCCTGCGCCAACTGCTCAATGGCAGCGGCCTGGAGGCCGTCAGCCAGGACGGACGTAGCTATGTGCTGCAGGCACAGCGCCAGAGCGCCGCACTGTCATTGCCCGACACTGATATCCGTAGCTTCACCCTCGGCAATGCACTGGGCAGCATGGAGGGCTACAACGCCACCCACAGCCAGGTGGCGACCAAGACCAGCATGCCGTTGGTCGAGACCTCCCAATCGGTGTCGGTGGTTACCCGCCAGCAGATGGACGATCAGGGCTCACAGACCGTTGCCCAGGTCATGCGCTACACGCCTGGAGTACTGACTAACCCTTACGGTGCGACCCACCGCTACGACTATGTGGCCATGCGCGGCTTCAACGACGGCTCTGTGGATAACATCTATGTCGACGGGCTCAAGTCCATGGGCGACAACGGCACCTACAGCACCATGCAGGTGGACCCGTACTTCCTTGAGCGCATCGACATTCTCAAGGGGCCGTCTTCGGTACTGTACGGGCGAAGCTCACCGGGTGGCCTGGTAGCCCTGACCACCAAGAAGCCACTGTTTACCCCCTACTATCAGGTTCAGGCCACGGTTGGTACCCAGGGCCAGCGCGGGACGGGTTTTGATTTCAGCGGCCCTGTGGACGATGACAAGCGTATCGCTTATCGACTGACAGGCCTGGCGGATGCTTCCGACACACAGTTCGACCACAGCAAGGAAGAACGCTACGCCATTGCACCGGCGATCAGCATCGACTTCACCGAAGACACGTCGCTCACACTGCAAGCGTATCTGCAGCATGACCCTAACGGTGGTTACCACGGCGGCAACCCTGCAGACGGCATGCTGCACAAGCGCAACGGCTTGCGCCTGTCGGATCACTTCTTCGAGGGTGAGCCGGGCATCGACAACTACGAGCGCACACAGCAGTCCTTCAGCTACCAGTTCGAGCATCGTTTCAACGATGTGTTCACCGCACGGCAGAACTTCCGCTACCAGGATTCCGACGTATCCATGGACCAGGTGTATTCGGCCGGTTGGGCGGACGCCGACAGCAATATGCTCAACCGTGCCTACACCGGCGGCGACGAGCGCCTGCATTCGTACATCATCGACAACATGCTGCAGGCGGAATTCTTCACGGGTGCTGCCAAACACACCCTGCTGTTGGGCACAGACTACCAGCGGCGCAAGGCTGACGTCACTTGGCGTTATGGCACGGTCGACCCGTTGGATGCCGGAAGCCCGCAGTATGGCAATGGCAACCTTCAGGTACTGGGCGAGAACCGCTACCTGCGGCGGTTGCAGCAAACGGGCGTGTACCTGCAGGACTTGGTAGAGCTGGACCAGTGGCGCTTTTCTTTGGGGCTGCGCCAGGACTGGGTGAAGGTGTCTGAAGAGAATCGCGACAGCGATACCAAGGTCAGCGATCAGCGCTCCAAAATGACTACCCGGGCCGGGGTGCTCTACCTGTTCGAGAACGGCATTGCACCCTATGTCAGCTACTCGGAGTCGTTCAATCCCAATACCGTGTCCGACCAGGAAGGCCGTCCGCTGGCACCGACGGAGGGCACGCAATGGGAGGCTGGCATCAAGTACCAGCCGCCAGGCAGCGACAACTTGTTTACCGCATCGGTATTCCGTATCGAGCAAGAGAACCTGGCGTCCAAGCAGCCTGACGAAGACTTCTATCGCCCTGTAGGTAAAGTACGTTCCCAGGGGCTAGAGCTGGAGGCGCATGTGCAACTGACCGACAGCTTGAAGCTGTTGGGTGGCTATACCTTTACCGACATCGAGTACGCCAAGGCGATGCCGAGCCTGGTGTCGGGCAACCTGGACAACAAAGGCAATTCGCCAACCCAGGCGCCGAAGCAGATGTTCTCGCTGTGGGCCGACTACAACATCCACCAGGGGCCCCTGGATGGCCTGCGGTTGGGCGGTGGCGTGCGGTATGTGGGGTACAGCTGGGTGGATGCGGAAAACAGCATGAAGGTGCCTTCCTACACGTTGTTCGACGCCTCGATCGGCTATGACCTGGGCAAGGTGGGGCTCAAGGGTGTGGATGTGCGCATTAACGCCAACAACCTTACCAACGAAAGCTACATCACTTCCTGTGCCAGCCTGAACTACTGCTACATGGGTGAAGAACGCAACGTCAGCGCCACGGTCAGCTATCAGTTCTAACGGTATTGGTACCCGGAAAAGACAAAGCCCCTGTCTGCAGTGCAGACAGGGGCTTTGGGTTTGAATCTTGACGATGACCTACTCTCACATGGGGAAACCCCACACTACCATCGGCGATGCATCGTTTCACT
>NZ_FWXQ01000018.1:0-16207 GCF_900176445.1 Pseudomonas sp. URIL14HWK12:I5 | reverse complement strand
TTCGAGCTGAAGACCACCAACTGGCTGTCGTTCTTCAAGAACGACGACAAGTACGCCCGCGAAAAACTGTCCGGCGACCTGGAGCGTCTGCGCTCCTACTACCTGGACCGCGGCTACATCAACATGGACATCGCCTCCACCCAGGTGTCCATCACGCCAGACAAGAAGCACGTCTACATCACCGTCAACATCAACGAAGGCGAGAAGTACACCGTTCGCGACGTGAAGCTGTCCGGTGACCTGAAAGTGCCGGAAGACCAGGTCAAGTCGCTGCTGCTGGTGCAGCCGGGCCAGGTGTTCTCGCGCAAGGTGATGACCACCACATCCGATCTGATCACCCGCCGCCTGGGTAACGAAGGCTATACCTTCGCCAACGTCAACGGCGTGCCACAGCCGAACGATCAGGACCACACGGTCGACATCATGTTCGTGGTCGACCCGGGCAAGCGTGCCTACGTCAACCGTATCAACTACCGCGGCAACACCAAGACCGAAGACGAAGTGCTGCGTCGCGAAATGCGCCAGATGGAAGGTGGCTGGGCCTCGACCTACCTGATCGACCAGTCCAAGACCCGTCTGGAGCGCCTGGGCTTCTTCAAGGAAGTCAACGTAGAAACCCCGCCGGTGCCAGGCACCGACGACCAGGTCGACGTCAACTACAGCGTCGAAGAGCAGGCCTCCGGTTCGATCACCGCCAGCGTCGGTTTCGCCCAGAGCGCCGGCCTGATCCTCGGTGGTTCGATCAGCCAGAGCAACTTCCTCGGTACCGGTAACAAGGTGTCGATCGGCCTGACCCGCAGCGAATACCAGACCAAGTACAACTTCGGCTTCACCGACCCCTACTTCACCGCCGACGGCGTCAGCCTGGGCTACAACGCCTTCTACAGCAGCACCGACTACAGCGATTACTACGACGATGGTGTTTCTTACTATGCAATCAACAGCTACGGCGCCGGGGTCAGCTTTGGCTACCCGATCAACGAAACATCGCGCCTGACCTATGGACTGACCCTGCAACACGACGACATCTCGCCCGGCACCTACAGCGCCGACGAGATCTACGACTTCATCGCCCGGGAAGGCAAGAGCTTCAACAACCTCAAAGCGTCGATCGGCTGGTCTGAATCCACCCTCAACAAAGGCGTGCTGGCCACCCGTGGCCACTCGCAAAGCCTGACGCTGATGGCCACCACCCCTGGTAGCGACCTGTCGTTCTACAAACTGGACTATAACGGCCAGACCTACCTGCCGGTGACCGCCAAAACCGCGCTGCGCCTGCACACCAGCCTGGGCTACGGCAACGGTTACGGCTCCACCGATGGCCTGCCGTTCTACGAAAGCTACACCGCAGGTGGGCTGGGTTCGGTGCGCGGCTTCAAGGACGGTGGCCTCGGCCCGCGCAACACGCCGGCCACCGGCACCTATGCCAGCGCCGGCCAAGCCTATTACTCCGACCGCGATACCGATGTGCTAGGGGGCAATATCCTGATTACCGGTGGCGCCGAGTACATCTTCCCGTTGCCGTTCGTTAAGGACCAGAGCCAGCTGCGCAGTTCGGTGTTCGTCGATGCAGGCAACGTGTATGCCGACACCTGCTATCTGTCGACCACCCAGGGCTGCGGCAGCGTGGACCTGGCGCAGATGGCCGTGTCGCTGGGGGTTGGCGTGACCTGGTACAGCCCGGTGGGGCCGCTGAGCTTCAGCCTGGCGGCACCGCTGAAGAAACCGGACAACGCAGAAACGCAGATCTTCCAGTTCTCGCTGGGGCAGACCTTCTGAGCACCGACATTACCTGCTTTTACCCCTGCTTAACCCAAGTTGACAGTCACCTTGCCTAAGCTGGGCGGCATTCGAACGCCGCCCAGCAGGACACGCCCATGCCACCTTTCACACCTTGCTTGCCCAACGCATTGCGACACGATGAAGTCCCGCTCGCGCTACTCGATCTGGTCCAGCAGCGCCTGGCCAACCTGCTCGGCCCGCGTTTCACGGTGGTCCTGGGCGGCAGTGGCAACGGTGCCGGGGTCAGCCACTACCACCTGGCCATCCAGCACAACCAGAGCGGCGTTTCACTGGAAGACTATGGCGACGTCGGCGCCGGTTTCATCGAGCGCCTGCTGCGCATGGGCACCCAGGTCAGGGACATGCTCGACTCAGCCACGTTCAACCATATGGCCAGCGACGACCCAGGCCGACCCTTGGTCTGGCTCCGCGAGCTGGCCAGCCCCGGGGAAACCATTACAATGCGCACCCCATCCTGAAATATGTTTTTCTCATGAAATCACTGCTTTACGCCGTAACCTTACTGTTTTCCTTTACCCTGCCTGCCTTGGCCAACCCGCCGGCAACCTTCAGCGAAGCCAAGGTGGTGGCCAAGCAGAAGGTGTACCTGGACCAGGCCAGCAGCGCCATGGGCGACCTGTACTGCGGTTGCAAGTGGACCTGGGTGGGCAAGTCCGGTGGGCGCATCGATGCGGCCTCGTGTGGTTACCAGACCCGCAAGCAGCAGAACCGCGCCGAGCGTACCGAGTGGGAACACATCGTGCCCGCCTACACCTTCGGCAACCAGCGTCAGTGCTGGAAAAACGGCGGCCGCGAGCACTGCGTGGACAACGACCCGGTGTTCCGTGCCATGGAGGCCGATCTGTTCAACCTGTACCCGGCAGTGGGCGAGGTGAATGGTGACCGCAGCAACTTCAACTACGGCATGGTTGCCGGCAATGCCGGCGAATATGGCCAGTGCACCACCAAGGTCGATTTCGTCCAGCGCGCTGCAGAGCCGCGTGATGAAGTTAAAGGCCTGGTGGCGCGTACCACGTTCTACATGTTCGACCGATACCAACTGAGCATGTCGCGCCAGCAGCAACAGCTGTTGATGGCGTGGGACAAGCAGCACCCGGTGTCGGCCTGGGAAAAAGAACGCGACCGCCGTATTGCCGCGATCATGGGCCATGCCAACCCGTTCGTGAGTGGCGAACGCAAATGGACTGCCGACTACAAGCCGGCTGGCAGTGGTGTGGTGCAAGCGGTGCCGGTGAAAGCGACCAAGGCGCAGGCCAACCCGAGCCTGGCCAGCGCCGCGCCGGTCGGGGCTGTGCTTGGCAACCGCAACAGCCATGTTTATCACCTGTCTGTTGGCTGCCCGGGCTACAACCAGGTAGCAGCGAAGAACCAGGTGACCTTCGCCACCGAGGGTGAGGCTCAAGCTGCGGGCTATCGCAAAGCCGGTAACTGCCGATAAGTGCCCGCTCAGCTGCACCGCAAAGGGGCCGTATGGCGGCCCCTTGCTCTCACGACCTGCACACCTCATTCACCAGATTCGCCGGCCGTTCGCCGGCCAGCGCGCTGAGCAGGTTGTCTACCGCGCAGCGCGCCATGGCCTGGCGTGTCTCCTGGGTCGCCGAGCCGATGTGGGGGGTCGCTACCACGTTATCCAGCTGCAACAGCGGCGAGTCTGTGGACAGCGGCTCCTGCACGAATACATCCAGCCCCGCACCCCGTATGCGCTTGGCCCGCAGCGCATCGACCAGCGCAGGCTCATCCACCACGCGCCCACGCGAGATGTTCACCAGGATCGCCTCAGGTTTCATCAGCGCCAGCTCTCGTGCGCCAATCAGGCCTTCGGTGCTGGCACTCAGCGGCACGGTCAGGCACACGAAATCCGCCTGCTGCAACAATTCATCCAGGCTGCACTGGCGCGCGGCGTAGCGCGCCTCCACCTCGGGCTTGGGCCGCTGGCTGTGGTAAAGCACGCGCATCCCGAAGCCGGCAGCCGCTCGCCGGGCCAAGGCCTCGCCGATGCGGCCCATGCCGACGATGCCCAGCGTCTTGCCATGCACGTCACAGCCAAAATGCGCCGGGCCCAGGTTGGCCTGCCAGTGCCCGTCGCGTACCCAGTTCGCCAATTCCACTACCCGCCTGGCAGTGGCCAGGATCAAGGCAAAACCCGTGTCGGCAGTGGTTTCGGTCAGCACGTCGGGCGTGTTGGTCAGCATCACGCCGCGTTGGCTGAGCTCGGCAATGTCATAGTTGTCCACGCCGACCGAAACGCTGGACACCACTTCCAGCTGTGGCGCCAGATCGAGCAGGCTGGCATCCAGGCGCAGGCTGGCACCCAGCAAGCCATGGGCGCCCGGCAACGCGTCGCGCAGGCGGGCCAGGCCATCGGGCCGGGCGGTATCCACCCAGGTGACCTCTACGCGGTCTTGCAGGCGGGTCATCAAGTCGTCAGACAGGCGTTTATACAGGACGATTCGCTTCTTCATTGCAGGTTTCCTAAGGGTTCATGGCCAGCCGCGTGCTGTTGCGCTTGGCCCGGCCAGATGTCTGTGACGTATTGAGTGCGGCGGTAAGCGCCACGGCGGTCAGCAACGCGCCGCACATGAACAGGTAAGAAGCGCCCGGCCCGCCAGTGGCGCCATTGAGGTAGCCCACCAGCCACGAACCGCCGAACGAACCCAGCGCGCCCATGCTGTTGACCAGCGCCATGGCCCCGCCTGCGACGTTGGCCGGCAGGATCTCGGGCACGATCGCGAAGAACGGGCCATAGGGTGCATACATGCAGGCGCCGGCCAGCACCAGCAGCGCGTACGACAACCAGAAATGCTCGCTGCCCAAGGCGTACGAGCCATAGAACGCCACTGCGGCCACCAGCAGCGGCGGCCAGACGAAGCGCTTGCGCTTTTGCAGGCGGTCGGAGGCCCAGGACACGCCCACCATCGCCAGTACCGCCGCCAGGTAAGGCACCGAGGCCAGCCAGCCGGCCTGCACGATATCGACATTGGCCGCCTGCTTGAGGATCGACGGCAGCCACAGCACGAAGCCATAGACGCCGATGCTCCAGCAGAAGTACTGCAGCGCCAGGATGATCACCTGCGGCGAACGGAACGCCTCGCGGTAGTTCTTCACAGGCTTGATGCCCTGCTGCTCGGCAGCCAGCGCCTGCTGCAGGGCTTCTTTTTCCTGCTCGCTCAGCCAGTTCACCTGGGCCGGGCGGTCGTCGACCAAGCGCCACCAGAAGAACGCCCAGATGACGGCTGGCAGGCCTTCGATGATGAACATCCAGCGCCAGTCGTAATGCTTGATGAGGTAACCCGACACCACCGACATCCACAGAATGGTCACCGGGTTGCCCAGCATCAGGAAGGTATTGGCACGCGAACGCTCGGCACGGGTGAACCAATGGCACAGGTACACCAGCATCGCCGGCATGACGGCGGCCTCCACCACCCCGAGCAGGAAGCGGATGCCAATCAGCATGTAGACGTTGCTGAGCATGCCCGTGAGTGTGGCAAGGCCACCCCAGAGGATCAGGCAGACGAAAATCAGCTTCTTCACGCTGCGCTTTTCGGCGTAGATGGCGCCAGGCACCTGGAAGAAGAAGTAGCCGAGGAAGAACAGTGCGCCCAGCAGCGAAGACAGCACCGGGGTGATATGCAGGTCTTCGGCCATGCCGGACGCTGCAGCGAAACCGTAATTGGCGCGGTCCAGATACGCCAGGCTGTAAGTGACGAACACAATCGGGATGATGTACCACCAGCGGCGAGGTGCCAGGCTTTGGCTTTGCATGGTTTGTTTCTCCTGAGCTTGTTGTTTTTGTTGCAACAGGTGATTCGGGGTCAAGGGGTCACGCGCTTCTGCGCAGGTCGAAGGCCTCCAGCTCGTGGCGCAGCGGCAGCCCTTCCATGTCGCCTCGTGACTGCACGGCACGGCTGCCGCACCAGTTGCCGCGCGCCACCGCCTCGGCCACTGCGCGGCCCTCCAGCAACGCGCTGAGCACGCCGACGGCAAAGGCATCACCGGCGCCGACGGTGTCCACGACACGGCTGACGGGCACGGCTGCTACCTGGCCTTCCCCATTGGCACTGCGCAAGTAGGCACCGGCGTCACCCAGCTTGATCACCACCAACTCAACCCCTCGGTCGAGGTAGAACGCGGCGATGTCTGCCGGGGTGTGCCGGCCGGTCAGCAACCGGCCCTCTTCCAGGCCCGGTAAAACCCAGTCGGCCTTGACCGCCAGGGCATTGATTTCGCGCACCATGCTGGTTTGATCAGGCCATAACGAGGGGCGCAGGTTGGGGTCGAACGAGATGCTGCGACCGGCTGCACGCATGGCGTCGACCAACGTGTGTGACAGGGCCCGGCAGCTATCCGACAGCGCCAGCGGAATGCCAGTGGCGTGCAGGTGCCGCGCTTGCAACAGGTCTGCACGCAGCAGTTGGGGTGACAACTTGCTGGCCGCCGAACCACGGCGGAAGTACTCCACAGCCGGGTCGCTGCCGTCATCGCAGCGGGCCTTGAGCTGAAAGCCCGTGGGGCAGTGGGTATCCACTTCGACACCAGAACAGTCCAGGCCTTCGCGTTGCAGGCTGTCGAGCACGAAACGGCCCAGTGAATCGTCACCGACCCGGCTCAACCAGCGCACCTTGAACCCCAGCCGCGCCAGGCCGATCGCCACATTACTGTCGGCGCCGGCAATGCGCTTGCCAAACTGGCCGACACTGGCCAGGTCGCCGGTTTGCTCGGCAACGAACATGGCCATGGTTTCACCAAAACACAGCACGTCATGCTCATGCATGGGCCACCTCCTCCCCCAGCGCAGACAGGCTACGCACCTGGGCACGGGTCAGCGCCAGCAGGTCGTCGCCCACCAGGGGGTACTCGACAGCGCGCACCACGCCGGGGGCGAACTCGGCCATCAGCGTTGCCCACGCTTGCAGGTCAGCTGCTTGCGGCGGTATGGCAACCCGTCGGCCATCGGCCCGGCGCTCCACAGCCTTGCAATGCACATAGCGCACCCAGCGGCCCAGTTGACGCGCGGCTTGCCTCGCAGACTCGTCTTGCCATTGCCAGTTGCCAATATCGAAGGTCATGCCCAGGCGCAGCCCAAGCAGGTCGGCATGCCGGAAGAACTGCAGCAGCGGTTCGATCCTGCCACCGTGTTCAGTCTGGTCGTTTTCCACCAGCAACAGCGGCCCCTGTGCGGGCAGTAGCGCTGCCAGGGCGGTGACATCGCAACGCTCGTTGAAGTGCCCCAAGGACACCTTGAGCGCTACCGCGCCAAACGCGCGGGCGAGCTCCAGCTTCTGCACCACAAGTGGGTCAGGTACGCCTTGCGCGGTCCACAACTCCAGGGGTGTCGAGTACAGGCATTCCAGGCGCAATGCGGCAATGACAGCACCCAGCGCTGTCGCGTCCGGCGCACTGGCAAACAGTTCTTCGCGCAACTCCACACGGCTAACGCCAGCGGCGGCCAGCAGGTCAAGGAACTGCTCCTGACCACGTTGCCGCACGAAGTCGGCGCCGTAGCTGGAGAGGCTGATGGAAACGGGGTTCGTGTGCATTGTTCTTGTCCTTATGAAACCGGTTTCATTTTTAATCGACAGCAGCAGGCGCCAGCCTGCCGTTGCTTATTGGGGTTGGGTTGAGCCTCGGATGATCAGCTCGGCCTTGAAGTCGATGCGCCGGGCCGCCCCGCTGTTGCCGCGCAGGCGGCCAAGCAGGCTTTCGAAAGCCGCCACACCGATACGCTCGGTGGGTTGCGCCAGTGCAGTGATGCCTTTACCGACCAAGGGGTACCAGTCAAGGTCGTCGAGGGCGATCAACCCGACGTCGGCAAACAGGTTGCGCCCTGCTTCGTGCAAGGCCCGGGTCACCGCCAAGGTTGCAACGCCGTTGAAGGTGAAGATGGCTTGCGGGCCATGGCCACGGCTGGCCAGGAATGACGCCAGCTGCCCCTCCAGCCCGGTGCCGATTTCCAGCACCTGCTGGCGCATGCCGGCCCGACGGCTGACCGACGTGCCGAATGCCTGCACCCGCTCCAGGCGTGAGCTGGTGCCATCGAGGGGTTCGCTGACCGCCAGGATATCGCGGTAGCCCTGTGCCTGCAGGTGGTCGAGGGCCTGCTCGACCGCATCGGCATTGTCCAGCCCAACCAGGTCGACATTCAGCTCGGGCAATTGCCGATCGACCAGCACCATGGGAATGTCACGCTGCAGGTTGAGCAACTCGCCGGGGTGATGACCAAGGGTGTTCACGATCAGCCCTTCGACGTTGTAGCTCTGCAGGGCCACCAGGTGATGACGCTCCTGCTCGTCGTCGCGGTTGGTGTTGCACACCACCAGGCTGTAACCGTGTTGACGGCAGGCGGTTTCCACGCCATGCATCACGGCCACTGAGTAGGGGTTGAGAATATCGGCTACCAGCATGCCGATCAGTCGCGTCTGGCCGCGCTTGAGGCCACGGGCCATCTGGTTGGGGCGATAGCCAAGCCGTTCGATGACGTCTTCCAGGCGCTTGGCCGTGGCTTCGGCCAGCAACTGGCGATCACCACCGATGTAACGGGAAACGGTGGCTTTGGAAACGCCAGCGACACGCGCTACTTCGCTGATGGTGACCCGTTCGCGGGCATGGGCAGGCGCGTCGGTCATGGGCAGTCCTTATGATTGTTGTGATAGCGATGAAACCGGTTTCAATACAGCAAAACTGCGGCAGTTCGTCAACCTTCCACTGGTCGGCAATGTGGAAATAAACATGATATTCGAGGTTAGATAAGCAAATTAAATGATTGATGCAAATACAATTTCAACCAAAAAACTGTGGGAGCGGGTTCACCCGCGAATGCGGCGGTAGATTCGACATCGCATTCGCGGGTAAACCCGCTCCCACAGAGGATCAGGGTGCAGCTGGAGAAGTCAGCGAAGCGACTTCACATCATCGGCCGTGACGGCGCTTCCCTGGTTGCCCCAACTGCTCCTGATGAAGTTCACCACCTCGGCAACCTCCTGGTCGCTCAGGCGCCATCCAAACGCCGGCATGGTGAAATTCGAAGGCGCCGTGTGCGTCGCCGGTACCGTGCCCCCTGCCAGCACCACATGGATCAGCGACGTGGCATCCGCCGTCTGCACCACCGGGTTGCCGGCCAAAGCCGGGAACGCGCGGGTGTAACCCTGGCCGTCGGTACGGTGGCAGGCCGCGCAATTGTCGATGTACACCGCCGCCCCTGGCTTGCTGTCATCGCCCTTCCACAGCGCATCCGCCACCTGCTTGTCGTAGACGTGTGGCCGGTCTTCAGGGTTGCTCGGCGGCAGGGTCTTCAGGTAACGGGCGATCGCGGTCAGGTCGGCATCACTCAGGTGCTGCATGCTGTGCTCGACCACGTCGCTCATGCCACCGAACACGGCGCTGCGATCACTGCGCCCAGTCTTGAGAAACTGCACCAGCTGTGCTTCGCTCCAGCTGCCCAGGCCGTCCTTGTGGTCACCACGCAGGTTCTTGGCAATCCAGCCTTCCAGCGGTGCGCTGCCGGCCAGAAACTGCTCACCCTCTGCCGGGCTAAGCGCCTTTTCCTGCATGGTCAGCGCCCGCGGCGTATGGCAGGCACCACAATGGCCAAGGCCCTCGACCAGGTACGCACCACGGTTTACCACCGGGTCGGCAGCAGCCGTTGCCTGCCAAGGCTTGGCCTCTGGCGCGAAAAGGCCGCGCCAGACAGCCAGCGGCCAACGCATGCTCAGCGGCCAGGGGATGTCGCTGGCCTTGTTCGCCTGTTCGACGGGCGCCACGCCCTTCATGAAGTAGGCGTACAGCGCCTGCATGTCCTGCTCGCTGACGCGCGCGTAAGACGGGTATGGCATGGCTGGGTACAGGGTGCTGCCGTCCTTGCGGATGCCCTTGCGCACGGCCTGGTCGAAGTCTTCGAAGCTGTACTGGCCAATGCCGCTGGCAGCCGGGGTGATGTTGGTGGAGTACACCGTGCCGATCGGCGTTTCCATCGGCAGCCCACCGGCAAAGGGCTGGCCGTTCTTGGCGGTATGGCAGGCCACACAGTCACCGGCACGGGCCAGGTACTCCCCCTGGCGCACCTGGGCATCATCATTCGCGGTGGCTTGTACAGCCGTCGTGGCCCCCAGCAGCAGGGTTGCGATCAACATTGTCTTCATGCTCATCGCTCCTCAAGCCTGGACCAGCGGACCGGGGTTTTTCAGGTACTGCTCGCGGATGGCGCGGGCCGACCAGTAGGTCAACGCGGCCACCAGCCCGGTCGGGTTGTACCCCAGGCCCTGAGGGAACGCCGAAGCGCCCGGGACAAACACGTTATGCACGTCCCAGCTTTGCAGGTAACGGTTCAGTGCGCTGGTCTTGGGGTCGGTGCCCATGATCGCGCCGCCGTTCAGGTGGGTGGTCTGGTAGCTGGCGGTGTTGAAGTGGTCCTTGACCTTCTTGCCCAGTACCGCGATGGACTTGGGGTTCATCGCCTGGGCGATCTTGCTCAGCTTGTCGACCATGAACTGGTTCATCCTGATGTCGTTTTCCTGCCAGTCAAAGGTCATGCGCAGCAGCGGCTGGCCATAGGCGTCGCGATAAGTCGGGTCCAGGTCCAGGTAATTGCCACGGTACGACTGGTGGGCGCCATGGGCGTCCATCGATACCTGATGGGTGTAGTAGTCGGCTGTGGCTTTCTTCCAGGCGCTGCCCCAGGCTGGCGTGCCCGGCGGGTTGGCGGTGCCGGCAATCGGCCGGCTGCCCGCCTGGTTCACCCACATCGGTGAGCCGCCGACGAAGCCGTGCGGGCCATGGTCGAAGTTGTCGGCGTTGAAATCGTCGATGGCGATGCCGTTGCCGCCCGCGCCGATGAAGTTGTTGGTGTAGGTGTCCTTGTCGAAGAACGCCTTGACCGTGCCCATGTTCTGATAGGCAAAGTTCCGCCCCACCACGCCTTCGTTCTTCACCGGGTCGTAAGGCTTGCCAATGCCGGAAAGCAGCATCAGGCGCACGTTATTGAACTGGAACGCCGCCAGGATCACCAACTCCGCCGGCTGTTCTACCTCGCGCCCCTGGGCATCGATGTAGGTGACGCCGGTGGCCTTGCGCTTACTGTCGTCCAGGTTCACCCGCAGCACATGGGCATTGGGCCGCAGCTCGAAGTTAGGCACTTGGCGCAGCGCCGGCAAAATGTTCACGTTGGGCGAGGCCTTGGAGTACATGTAGCACACGTACCCGCTGCAGAAACCACAGAAGTTGCACGGCCCCATCTGTGCCCCGTAGGGGTTGGTGTATGGCCCGGAGGTGTTGGCCGATGGCAGGTTGTAAGGTTTGTAGCCCAGGCTGGTGGCGGCCTTTTCGAACAACCTGGCCGACACCACGTTCTTCTGCGCGGGCAGCGGGAACGGGCTGGAGCGGTCCGGCGCATAGGGGTTGCCGCCCTTCCCTTCGCCCACGACCTTGCCGTTGACGGTCCAGGCCTGGCCAGAGGTGCCGAACACCTTTTCAGCGAAGTCGAAATACGGCTCCAGCTCCTCGTAAGTGACGCCAAAGTCCTGGATGGTCATGTCGTCGGGGATGAACTTTCGCCCGTATCGTTCTTCGTAGTGGCTGCGCATGCGCAACTCGACCGGGTCTACCCGAAAGTGCACACCCGACCAGTGCAAGCCCGCGCCGCCCACGCCTTTGCCCGGCAAGAAAGCGCCAAGCTGGCGATTGGGCAGTGCCACATCGTTTATGCTGTGGCGGACAGTGACGGTTTCTTTAGACACGTCGACGAACAGCTTCTTGCGCACGCTGTAGGTCAACTCGTCGATCACCTGCGGGTAGCTGCCTTCCGGGTAGGTGTCCTGCATCGGCCCACGTTCCAGCGCCACCACCTGCAGCCCGGCCTCGGTCAGCTCCTTGGCCATGATCGCACCGGCCCAGCCGAAGCCGACGATCACCGCATCCACTTTGTTCAACACAGTCGCCATGCCTCAGGCCCTCTCGCCGCGGATCGATACAGCCGGGAACGGGTAAGGCTCGTTGCGCTCGACCCAGTCCATGAAGTCGGCGCGGGCGCCGGGGAAGCCGATCTGGGTCCAGCCGACCATGCCTTTGTTGCCGCCATGGATCGGGTCGCAGAAAAAACCTTCGCGGGTGTTCTGCACCAGCAAGCTGAAAAACACCTTGGCCGGCACGGTGTCGAAAACCAGCTCTCCGGCCTCGATCTTGGCGAGAATACGGTCTTGGGTAGCGCTATCTTGTACAGCAAAAACCTGCCCGGAATTGGCCTTGCACCAGTCGTCCACGGCAGCGATGCCCAAGCGGTAGATTTGTTGCGGGCTGAGCTGCAACTGATAACCCAGCTCGGGCGCAGCGTCGGCGTTGAAAGGGCCTTGCATGTACCACTGTGCGCCAGTGGCGTACGGCGTGTTCATCTGCCGGTCGATGAATTCGGCAGCGCCGGCTTCAAGCGCGCCGGGGCCAAGTTCATCGGCCGGAATGATGCGGGACACGGCGGCTTGTAGAAACGCCCACTCTTCAGCGCTGAAAAATGTCGGCTGATAGTTACCCGCCGGTGGCGTGGCCGGCACTTTCGGTGGCTGTTGCTGTTGCTGCTGTTGCGGGGCGGCAAGCAGTTGGCTGGCACCCACGCCCAGCCCTGTGCTGACCACGGTAACGACAGGGATCAGGGTCAAGGTCTTGCGCAGAAAATCCCTGCGCGGGTTGTCTGGGGCATGCTCAGGCATCGGGAATCCTCATCGGCTCTGGGGCGGCCTTGATAAGCGCCATCTGATTTTCAATAGAGAGGTGATCTTGATAGGCCATCAAGAAGACAGCCGGATAATCTAGCGCGTTCAGAAATGTTTTGAAACCGGTTTCATAGTTGACTTCTCGTCTCTGCCGCAAGGCCAGAGCGCTGTCGGGCCAAGGCTTTTTTCACATCTGCCTCACTCTCTACCGACATCCTGCTACCTACAGTGCCGACGCTCTCGTAATGGAGCGAGCTGACTGGAGTGGCAAACATGCTGCAAGGCGTTATCGACAAATCCCCCGCCTCACGCCGCGTGCAGGTACACCGGTTACCTTGGGGCACAGCGCTATTCGCAGTCTTGTGCCTGCTGTTCGTCCTGGGCGTGGCAGCAGCCTGCGCGCATGCCCGCACGGCCGTCCCCAACCTGGGCAACCCGCACCACCTGCAACGCAGTGGGCTGGAGGCCGCTTGGGCAAAAGGCTCAGTGATTGTGGTACTGCGCCATGCCGAACGCTGCGACCGGTCCAGAGGTGCCTGCCTGGGTGACCCCAGCGGCATTACGGTTGCGGGCAGCCAGGTGGCCGCCGCTGTAGGCCAAGGCCTGCAACACCTTGGCCTGGCGTCATCCGACGTGTGGACCAGCCCGGAGGTGCGCACCCGACAAACCGCACAAGCCATGTTTGGTAAAACCATGGCCACGCAAGGTTGGCTTAACCAGTGTGACGGACACTTTGCCGATAACGCCTTTAGCCACAAGCGGGCCGGCCACAACCTCGTGCTGGTCAGCCACAGCGGTTGCATGGAACAGCTGGAGCAAGCGCTTCAGGTACCCGTCAGCGCGACGTCGAACAGCTATGCCAGTGCCCTGTTCATCACCCAGGGCAGCGATGGCAAGGCAACGCTGCTGGGCCAGATGGCTGCCAGTGAATGGCGCAAACTTGTTGATGCCAAGGAGCTGTGAATATGCCGTCCCGCACCGCTTTCTACCGCAACAACCTGCTACTGCCGCTGTTGCTGGCCGCCATCGTGTTCGTGGCATTCGACCTCACCGAGTTCGATCGCTGGATCAGCAACCTGCTGCTCGACCCCGCCACCGGTCAGTTCCCGCTGCTGCACAATCAGTGGTTCGAGAAGGTCACCCACAAGTGGCCGCGCATCCTGCCGGACTGGACAGGTGAACTGGCAGTCATCGGCAGCTTGCTGTCGTTCATCTGGCCGCGCTTGGCCAACCGTCCCCAACTGGGGCTGACCCGGGTGCTGGAAAAAGCCCGTATCGCACCCGTGCTGCGCTTCACCACCCAACACCGCCGCGACTTGCTGTTCGTGGTCGTGGCGTTTGCACTGAGCACGACCGTGATTCATTACCTGAAAAGCCACACCAGTGTGTATTGCCCTGTCGAAACCACGCTATATGGCGGTACGCAGGCCCGCGTTGAATGGTTCGAAAACTTCTCCTGGTGGAACAAGGCCGGCGCTGGCCGCTGCTGGCCGGGTGGCCATGCCTCCAGCGGATTTACCTTGTTGGCGCTGTACTTCGTGGCATTGCGTCATCGCTGGGCACAGGCACGCAAGTTGCTGGTGATCATTCTGCTGATCGGGTTCGTGTACGGCACAACACGGGTACTGCAGGGCTGGCACTATATGTCCCATACATTCTGGGCGGGGATTTCTGTCTGGCTGACAACCTGGGTAACGGCGTTGCTCTTCTATGGCCGCATCGCGTTGCAGGCGCCAGAACACAGCCCGGTCATTCATGACGCTGCCATGGCGCAGCCCTTGTAGAGCGGCCTTGTCTCTCAGCAAGGGGCATAGTGGAATCTGACAGGCACTTGTTATCCACTTAGTTGCTAATAATACTTTCAAAATAAACCTTAGCGAAACTTCCTACAGCGCTTTAGGAAGTTTCAATCTCCCCTGCCTATTGATTCCTCGTTAGTCTTCAGGATTTCGCAAGATACTTGTGCGCGACCGCATGGAAAGTGCGCGGTCATCGCGTGAGCCTGATCTGTTAACTGACGAGGATTATGGATGTCCAGACAGTCCGACGGCACTGACAAGCCTGTGCCCGCCATGAAAAAGCCAATTCTGCTTGAGGATATAGAGGCTGCCCAGCAGCCTCACAGCGGGGCTGGCCCTGAACACGCTACGGAGCCGCTCGGCTACCCCGCCGACCCGCAGTTCCAGCTACGTGGCGGCTTCAAAAACCTGATGCTCGATGCGGCAACCCCGCTGTTCGGCCTGGTCATTCGCCTGCGTACGCTGGATGACCTGCCCAACATCGCCTACGTGCACAAGGCCGTGCAAAACCAGGTCAGTAACATCCGCGAAGAAATCCGGCAGCACGGCTACCCCGTTGCCCAGCAGGAAGCCTACTCCTACGCCCTGTGCCTGTTCCTGGACGAGGCCGTCATGAGCCGCCCGTGGGGCAACAATTCGTGCTGGAGCCACGAACCGCTGCTCAGCATCTTCCATGACGAATCCCAGGGCGGTGAAAAAATCTTCGTGCTGCTCGAGCGCGTCATGCAGTCGCCCAAGGAATTCCAGGATGTACTGGAGTTCCTGTACTTCAGCATTTGCCTGGGCCTGCGCGGCAAGCACGCCCTCGACCCCAGGTGCGACGACATCATCAAGGCCCTGATCTCGCGCATGCACAAGGTCATCCGCGAACTGCGCGGCCCCATCCCCGAAGACGTATGCGACCCCTACACCAACGTCGTCCATCGCCCCTACCGCGGGCGGCGTTGGGAGTGGCCCTGGTGGAGCCCACTGGTGCTCTCGGCCATCGCCATGGTCTGCGCCTACAGCTACTACAGCTACCGCCTCGACCTGATCACCGCCGAAGTCCTGCAATCGCTCGACGCCATCTTGCAGCAGTAGCGGGGACGCCACATGCCTAGCCAAACCGATTTGCATTTTACCTTCCAGCCGCTGGTTGGCCGCAGCGAGTTCGAGGTGGTGTCGTTCGAGCTGGACGAGGCCATCAGCACGCCGTTCCAGTTGCACCTGGAACTGATCAGCTTCGAAGACGATGTCGACTTCGGCCAGCTGCTCGACAAGCCGGTGCTGTTCACGATCTGGCGTGGTGAGCGCCCGTTGCGCTACGTGCACGGGCTGGTCAGCACCTTCAGCCAGGGCGAAACGGGGTTCCACCGCACCCGTTACCGCGCTCTGGTCGAGCCCGTGCTGGCCCGCGCGGGGCTGCGTTCGAACTGGCGCATCTTCCAGCAGAAAACCGTGCCACAGATTCTGCAGATCATGCTCGAGCGCCAGGGCATCACCGGCTACACGCTGAAGAGCATCGACAAACACGAGGTGCGCGAGTTCTGCGTGCAAGCCGGTGAAACCGACCTCGACTTCATTGCCCGCCTGGCCGCTGAAGAGGGCTTCGTCTACCGCTTCGAACACACGGTAAAAGGCCACACGCTGATCATCACCGACCGGTTGCTGGCGCTGGGGCAGATCAGCCGAGGCGCCATTCAGGCCGACGATGATGACGAAGGTTTCTTCGAGCCGGACGACATCGACCCCAACCAGGTGCTTTACCACGCCACCAGCGGCGGCAATCAGGCCGGGCCTTGCCTGCGCCGCCTGCGCTACAGCGAACAAGTGCGAACCGCCCGCCAGGTGCAGCGCGACTACACCTTCATCCACCCGGCGTACCGCCTGGAGCAGCGTGCCCAGGGCAACGACCTGACACACCAGTCC
>NZ_FWXQ01000004.1:217375-459912 GCF_900176445.1 Pseudomonas sp. URIL14HWK12:I5 | reverse complement strand
AAGATCAAGCTGGTACTGACCCGTCACGAGCAGTCTGCAGGCTTTATGGCCGCCACCTATGGCCGTCTGACCGGCAAGACCGGCGTCAGCCTGTCGACCCTCGGCCCTGGCGCCACCAACCTGGTTACTGCCAGCGCCTACGCCTACCTGGGCGGCATGCCGATGATGATGATCACCGGCCAGAAGCCGATCAAGAAGTCCAAGCAGGGCCGCTTCCAGATCATCGACGTGTGCGGCATGATGGACCCCATCACCAAGTACACCCACCAGTTCGCCTCGGCCGACAACATCCCGTCGCGCATGCGCGAAGCCTTCCGCCTGGCCGAAGAAGAAAAGCCGGGTGCGGTACACCTGGAGCTGCCGGAAGACATCGCCGCCGAGCAGACCGATGCACTGCCGATCCCGCGCAGCCTGCACCGCCGCCCGCTGGCCGAGCATGTGGCCATCGAAGCCGCCGTGCAGAAACTGCATAACGCCCGTAACCCGATCCTGGTGATCGGTGCCGGCGCCAACCGCAAGATGACCGCCAAGGTCCTCAAGCAACTGATCGACAAGACTGGCATCCCGTTCATCACCACTCAACTGGGTAAAGGTGTGGTCGACGAGCGCCACCCGCGCTTCCTGGGCAACGCCGCCCTGTCGTCCGGTGACTTCGTGCACCGCGCCGTCGAAGCCGCCGACCTGATCGTCAACATCGGCCACGACGTGATCGAGAAGCCGCCATTCTTCATGGTCCGTGGTGGCACCGAAGTCATCCACATCAACTTCCGCTCCGCCGAAGTCGATGCTGTGTACTTCCCGCAGGTCGAAGTGATCGGCGATATCGCCAACGCCGTGTGGCAGATCAGCGAAGCCCTCACCGAGACCTCGCACTGGGACTTCACTCGCCTGATGGCCATCCGTGAAGCCAACGAAGCGCAAATCGCCGAAGGCGCCGACGACGACCGCTTCCCGGTCTACCCGCAGCGCCTGGTTGCCGACATCCGTCGCGTGTTGCCGTCCGAAGGCATCGTTGCCCTGGACAACGGCATCTACAAGATCTGGTTTGCCCGTAACTACAAGGCGCACAAGCCAAACACCGTGCTGCTGGACAACGCCCTGGCGACCATGGGCGCCGGCTTGCCATCGGCCATGGCGGCGCACCTGGTGCACCCGGACCGCCCGGTGATTTCGGTATGTGGCGACGGCGGCTTCATGATGAACAGCCAGGAGCTGGAAACTGCAGTCCGTCTGGGCATGCACATCACCGTGGTGATCCTGCGTGACGACGGCTACGGCATGATCCGCTGGAAGCAGGCCAACATGGGCTTCACCGATTTCGGCCTGGACTACGGCAACCCGGACTTCGTCAAATACGCCGAAGCCTACGGTGCCAACGGCCACCGCGTGGAAAGCGCCGAAGGCCTGCTGCCGCTGCTGGAGCACTGCATCAAGACCCCAGGCGTACATGTGATCGACTGCCCGGTCGATTACAGCGAAAACGACCGCATCCTTAACAGCGAGCTACGTGAGCGCGCGTTGGCGGTGTAAGGCGTAGCTTCAAGCTGGCACCGACCGGCAGCATGAGTTGCCGGGTTGGCTGCCCTCCTGAAAAATCTGCCCGTGCTGTGGCACGCACGGGCAACCCTTCAAGCGTTGCTGTGCTAGGGTGCACACACTTTTGCTTCTCAGGATGTACGCCCATGCTCCCCGCTCTCAGCGAAAAAGAACTCGCCCGCCTCGAAGACCTGCTGATCACTTACGGCAACGACTACTCGGTGCTGAACCTGGCCGAACTCAATGGTTTTTTCACCGCGCTCGCCAGCTCGCCGGTCACCGTCTACCCCGAGCAATGGCTGCCTGCGGTAGCCGGTGGCAAGGTACCGAAGTTCAAGAAGCCTGCGCACGAAGAAGCGTACACCGCGTTGATGCTGCGCTATGCCAACCAGGTGGCAGAAGAGCTGGGTGATGACGTCGACCACTTCGAGCCGCTATTCGAAGAAAACGAAGGTGAGCAAGGCAATGTGATCGTCATGGAAGAGTGGTGCTTCGGTTACATGCGCGGTACCCAGGTTGCCGGTTGGGAGGCGTTGCCGCCGGAGCAGGATCAACTGCTCAAGGCTATTTCGCTGCATGGGCTGGAGGACAACTTCGAGTTGTTGGACCAGATGAGCGAAGCCGATATCCAGGCGTGCGTGCCACAGGTGGTCGAGGCCGCGCGGGGGCTGTACCGGTATTTCAACAAGCTGCACTGATTCGGAGTATGCAATAAGGCTGCTGGCCTCTTCGCAGGTAACCCGCGAAGAGACCAGCAGATCCAGCACACAGTTGGCTCAGAGGTGCTTGGGGCGGATCTCGAACGCCGACAGTGTGGCAGCCAAGCGCTCGGGGATGCGGCGTCGCGCTGGCGCGGCAATTGGTGCTTGGCATGACCGATCTGGCGAATTATTTCGCGCAGCGAAATTATGGTTTCCTCATCACACGGATTCTGCTCTGCGCCGATCAGGTGCAGCATGTGCTCCATCAGCCCACTCCGGTGCTGACCAGGAGCCAAGCCCATGTCGAACCCGATCAAGCTTTACAACTTCCCGAAGTCTGGCCACGCCCATCGCATTGAACTGATGCTGTCTCTGCTCAACCTGCCTACCGAGCTGGTGTTCGTCGACCTGGCCAAAGGGGCGCACAAGCAACCGGACTTCCTGGCCCTTAACCCGTTCGGCCAGGTACCGGTCATCGATGACAACGGCACGGTGATCGCAGACTCCAATGCCATCCTCGTCTACCTCGCCAAAAAATATGACAACGGCACCTGGCTGCCCGAAGAGCCAGCCGCTGCCGCCCGCGTTCAACGCTGGCTGTCGGTCGCTGCAGGCCCGCTGGCCTTCGGCCCCGCCGCCGCCCGCCTGGTGACCGTGTTCGGTGCTTCGTTCAACACCGACGAAGTGATCACTCGCGCCCACACCCTGCTCAAGGTGATCGATGCCGAGCTGGCCAAGTCGCCCTTCCTGGCTGGCAACACAGCCACTATCGCCGACATCGCCAACTACTCGTACATCGCTCACGCACCGGAAGGCAATGTGTCGCTGGAGCCCTATGCCAATGTGCGTAGCTGGCTGGCACGGATCGAGTCACTGCCGGGCTTCGTGCCCATGCCACGTACCGTGATCGGGCTGCAGACCAGCGCCTGACACCCCGTCCTCGGGAGGAACGCCGCCATGCAACAGACGCCGGACCAACGCCCCTCGCCCTGGCATGCGGGCGAGAAAACCCTGCAGGAAAAGGTCGGTGTAGCAGAGCGCATGGAGGCGTTCGGGCAAAAGGTCATTCGTGACTACATGCCCGACCAGCACCGCACGTTCTATCACCAGTTGCCGTTCATGGTGGCGGCCAGCGTTGACGCTCAGGGGCGGCCCTGGGCGACGCTGCTGGAAGGGCCGGAAGGTTTCGTCAGCTCGCCCGACCCACGCCAATTGACGATTGACACCAGGGTACCGGCAGATGACCCAGCCACCCCGGGGCTGGTCGCCGGGCAGGCAATCGGCCTGCTGGGCATCGAACTGCACACCCGCCGGCGCAACCGCCTCAACGGGCAGATCCGCCAGGCTGCTGCAGGGCAATTGCAGGTGACGGTGGACCAGTCGTTCGGCAACTGCCCGCAGTACATCCAGCTGCGCGACTACACCCGCGTCACCGAACCGGCCCAAGGGCGCGTCGATGCCACAACACTGAATGCCACGACCGTCAGCATGATCCAGTCTGCTGACACATTCTTCGTCGCCAGCTATGTCGAGCATGAAGGCGGCCAGCGCTCGGTGGATGTTTCCCACCGTGGCGGTCGGCCAGGGTTCGTCAAGGTCGAAGGCAACACGCTGACCATTCCCGACTACGCCGGTAACCTGCACTTCAACACCTTGGGCAACTTGTTGGTTAACCCGAGGGCAGGTTTGCTGTTCATCGACTTCAGCAACGGCAACGTATTGCAGGTGTGTGGCCGTGCCGAGGTGCTGCTGGAAAGCCCGGCCATCCAGGCTTTCGAAGGTGCAGAGCGGCTGTGGACGCTGGAGGTCGAGCAGGTGGTGTGGCGGCCGGCTGCGGTTTCCCTGCGCTGGGCCTTCAAGGAGTACGCACCGACCAGCCTGATGACCGGCATTTGGGCCGAGGCCGATGCGCGTTTGCAGCAACGTCAGCAACAGCGCCAATGGCAAGCCTGGCGCGTGCTGCGAGTGGAGCAGGAGAGCCGCGATATCCGTTCGTTCTACCTTCAGCCGCCCAGCGATGGCGCTGTAGTGTTTGCACCCGGGCAACATGTTCCGGTGCAGGTACAGCGCGACGGTGAAACGCCGCTGATCCGCACCTACAGCTTGTCCAGTGCACCTTCCGACGGCTATTTGCGCATTAGCGTCAAAGCCCAGGGCCCGGTTTCCCGGCATTTGCATGAGCGCATCGCGCCAGGCGATGTGCTTAACGTGCGTCCACCCATGGGCAGTTTCACGCTGGACGTGCAGAGCACGCGGCCGCTGGTGCTGATTGGCGCGGGGGTGGGTATCACGCCATTACTGGCCATGCTGCGCGAGCAGTTGAGCAAGGCTCAGACGCGGCATATCCACTTGTTCCATGGCGCGCGTAGCCTGACCGACCTGCCGTTCGGGCAGGAGCTGGCGAGCTTGCGGCAACAGGCGGGAGGCCTGCTGCACGTCCATCGCGCCCTGAGCCAGCCGGAAGAACATGCGCTGCTTGGACGAGATTACGAGTTTGCCGGGCGTCTGGGCATCGAGCAGGTCAAGGCCACGCTGGCGCTGGATGACTACGATTTCTACCTGTGTGGGCCAGGCAGCTTTACCCAGGACCTGTATGAAGGGCTGCGGGGCGTGCATGTGCCGGATGCGCGGATTCACGCAGAAGCCTTTGGGCCGTCGACGTTGCGGCGGCACACGGACGCCGACCAGCCTACCTTGCAACAGCCGCCCGCCGCCAGCGAGCCAGTACCGGTGTACTTTGCGGCGTCAGCCAAGGAAGCGCGCTGGGCACCCGGTAGCGGTACCTTGCTGGAGCTGGCCGAGGCGCGCGGGCTGACGCCGGAGTTCAGTTGTCGGGGTGGCTCGTGTGGTACCTGCAAGACCAAGCTTGTGAGTGGCCAGGTGCATTATCCGAATCCACCGGCAGAGCTGCCGGAGGCGGGGTCTGTGTTGATCTGTTGTGCGGTGCCGGCGCAGGTGGAGGAGAGGTTACAGGCGTTGGTGCTGGACATCTGACAAACCAGTCCCGCCCTCTTCGCGGGCAGCACAAAATGCCCAGATGAATAATAATCCCGGCACCTCATGTCCTCAGGAGCCCGCATGGACCAGATCCACCTGATGAAGGTGTTCGTCGCCGTAGGTGAGCTGGAAAGCTTCGCCGCTGCTGCCCGGCGCCTGGATATTTCCCCGGCCGCCGTCACCCGCGCCGTCTGCGCCCTGGAAGACCAGCTTGGGGTAAAACTGCTGCAGCGCACTACCCGCAGCGTACGCCTGACCGAAGCGGGAGGCCGCTACCTGGAAGACACCCGGCATATCCTCGCCAGCATCAACGAGGCCAACGCCGCCGCTGCGGGCATCAACGCCACCCCCAAGGGCGACCTGGCGGTTACCGCGCCGATCCTGTTCGGCAAGAAGTTCGTCATGCCGTGCATCGTCCGCTACCTGCAGCAGTACCCTGAAGTCGATGTGTCTGCCTACTTCCTGGACCGCGTGGTGAACATGGTCGAGGAGGGCATGGACGTTGCGGTGCGCATCGGCCCGTTGCCCGACTCGGGGTTGAAGGCGTTGCGGGTCGGCAGGGTGCGGCGCATGTTGTGCGCATCCCCCGATTACCTGGCGCGACATGGCGTGCCGAAACATCCCTCGGAGCTGGCCGGGCATGCGGTAATCGGCACCACCAACCTGTCGCCCCGTGCCGGCTGGCGCTTTGGGGTGACAGAAGAGCCGACCATGGTACGCATGAAGCCGAGGCTGACGGTCACCAGCAACGATGGGGCCATCGCGGCTGCCAGTGGCGGGCTGGGTATTGCCCGGTTGTTGTCGTACCAAGTGGCCGATGAACTGGACAACGGACAACTGCAGGTGATTCTGGCCGAGTACGAAGAGGCGCCCTGGCCAATTCATGTGCTGCACCGGGAGAGCAAGTATGGCTCGGCCAAGGTCAGGGCCTTCATCGACATGCTGGCGCAGACACTGCGAGCACAGCAACTCGATTGAGATCGTACAACGCAGGTAAAAATAGCTTGAAATAATATTTGTTGTACGATGACCTATGACGTGGCACTCTTTCGCCTGAAACAATTTGTCGCAAATAGCCCTGCCGGCGCTTGCGCCAAACGTTCGTCACTCTAAAAACAAGAAATTCAGGTGAACCATGAAGATGAAAGGCATCCGTTGGTGGATGGTCAGCCTTGTCACGGCTGGGCTCGTCGTCAACTACCTCGCCCGCAACACCCTCTCGGTGGTTGCCCCCACCTTGATGACCGACCTCTCCATCAGTACCGAGCAATACGCCAAGATCGTCGCTGCCTGGCAGGTGTGCTACGCCCTCATGCAGCCGATTGCCGGCTGGTTCATCGACTTCATCGGCACCAAGCTGGGCTTTGCCGTGTTCGCCATGGCTTGGTCGCTGGCCTGTGCCGGCGCGGCCCTGGCCACCGGCTGGCAAAGCATGGCGTTCATGCGTGGGTTGCTGGGCATGACCGAAGCCGCCGGCTTGCCGGCCGGGGTCAAGGCCACCACCGAGTGGTTCCCGGCCAAGGAGCGATCGGTGGCGATTGGCTGGTTCAACATCGGCTCGTCGCTCGGCGCCTTGCTGGCGCCGCCGCTGGTGGTGTGGGCGATCCTGCACAGTGGCTGGCAGCTGGCGTTCGTGATCGTTGGCGTTTCGGGCATTGTCTGGACCCTGTTGTGGATGCTGCTGTACAAGCACCCGCGCGACCAGAAACGCCTGAGTGACGAGGAGCGCGACTACATCCTGGCCGGGCAGGAAGCGCACTTCAAGCAGGACACCCGCGAGAAGGGCGCGTGGAAGCGTATCTTCAAGGCCCGCAACTTCTACGCCATCGCGTCGGCGCGGATCCTGTCGGAGCCTGCCTGGCAAACCTTCAATGCCTGGATTCCGCTGTACCTGATGACCGAGCGGCACATGGACATCAAGGAAGTGGCGATGTTCGCCTGGCTGCCGTTCCTGGCGGCGGACATCGGCTGTGTGCTGGGCGGGTATCTCAGCCCGCTGTTCCACCGTTACTTCAAGGTGTCGCTGTTCACCTCGCGCAAGATGGTGCTGGTGTTCGGCGCCAGCTGCATGATCGGCCCGGCCTGCATTGGCCTGGTGGAAAGCCCGTACACGGCGATCCTGTTGCTGTGCATTGGCGGGTTTGCCCACCAGACGCTGTCGGGTGCGCTGTACGCGATCACTTCCGACTCGTTCAGCAAGGACCAGGTGGCCACGGCGACCGGTATGGGCGGCATGTGCGGGTATCTGGGTGCGGCGGCGTTTACTTTGGTGTTCGGCGTGCTGGTCACACAGATTGGCTACAGCCCGTTGTTCGTGGTGCTGGCCGCGTTCGATATTGTGGCGGCGATGTTGGTGTGGAAGGTGGCGCGCGAGGTACGGGGTACCTCGGCTGAAAAGCCGATGGCGACACCCGTTGAGGCAGTTGCGTAGGGCTTGAGATTTTGGGGCTGCTTTGCAGCCCCAATTCCAGGCGACACGATTACAGCGTTTGATATTGCATCCTGAACCCCAGGCTCATAGCCTCCCCACGCTGCAACAACCTCAGCCCCGGACGCCCCGGCAGGTGATGCGCATTGACCGGGTGAGTAACCGGCTCAAAGCAGAAAAAACCTTGTCCCTGCGGACAAAACAGCAAGAAATGCTCAGCCCCACTGGCACTGCATGCCAAGCGATATCCGGCACCGGGCTGTTCAATCACGCAGTCCCCCGGCCAGCCATTGAAGGCGTGGTCCACGACCGTGTCAGGCAAGCCTCCCATGCGTTCAAAACTCCACTGCTCTGGTATCTCGGCCTCATACGAAGGCAGTCGCCCCTCCTCGGCCAACCAAACCTTGCGCGCGGCTGCATACAGCTTGGTATCGGGATACCGCGGGAAGTAGGGATGCAAACCCAACCCATACCAGTTAGCCTGCTCATCCAGATGCGTGACATGCAGGTCCAGGTTCAGGCACCCCTCGTGCAAATGCACATCCAACGTAGCCTGGTAGGCGAACGGCACTTTACTGTGCAGCGTCAGGCGTACGCGCCGCTCGCTGTGGTGCTCCACCTGCCAGGGTTGTTGCCAGGCACTGCCATGAATCGGGTAAGCGTCGTGCGTGGTATTGGGCACCAGTGCCTGCCAGCCCTCGGGCCTGGAAAAGCCACCCTCGGCAATGCGATTGGACCACGGCGCCAGCGGGTAACAGGCCAGTCGTCGTGGGGTACCGGTGGCCAGCGCGGCCGCGTCGGAATGGCGTAGCAAGGGCTGCCCGGTTGCCTTCACTTCCCAGTTGACCAGGCTGGCGCCCAGTTCGGGGGCCAGGCTCAGGCGGGTCAGGTTGTCTTGCAGGTGCAGCTCGGTTACAGCCATTCAAGGCTCCTTTCAAATGAACAATCAATGAGCCCGACGGTAGGTCAGCAGCACGATGCCGCACACCACCACGGCGGCGCCGATCAGTTGCGGGGTACTCAGGTGCTGATCGAGCAACGCCCAGCCCAGCAGCAGTGTCGCGATGGGTTCGACATTCATCACCGGTGCGTTCTGCGCCATGTTCAGCCTTGGCACACACACAAACAGCAAGGTGAAGGCCAGGCCGTACAGCACCACCAGGCTGCCCAAGGCGACCCAGCCACCGCTGCTGCCGGGCAGTGACAAGCCCGACGGCATCACACCGCTTGCGCCTGCAACCAGCATGCTGGAAAACACGATCAGCAAGGTCAGCAGGCTGCGCACTGGCCCGCGTACGGCAGCCAGTTTGTGGTCGGTGATCCACAACGCGCAGGCAAACGCACAGGCGGCACCAAAGGCCAGGCTGACGCCCAGCGCCCAGTGCGGGTTGGCCGCGCCTCTGTCGGCCAGGCGAGCCGGCACATCCAGCGCCAGTACCAGACCGCACAGAATCAGGCCCATGAACAGCACCGTGCGGCCGCTAGGTCGCGCGCCACCCAGCGCCCAGGTAAGCAATGCCAGCAACATCGGGAAGGTGTTACCCACCAGCAGCGCCAGGGCCACCGGGATGCGCGCCACTGCCGAGTACAGGCACAGGCTCTGGGTGGCGATCAGCAGGCCTAGCAGCAACTGCCAGTGCCGGGTGCCCGCAGGCAGGCCTATCGCCTGGCGTTGCCACAGCAACAGGCAGGCGAGTACCAGCAAGGTGATGCCTGAGCGACAGAGAATCGCCAGCAGCACGCCAGTGCCGTCATCGAAGGCGATGCGAGCGGCGATGTGGTTGCCGGCGAATGAACAGGCCAGCAGGGCCAGCAACGCGATGGCCAGTTTGCGTGGGAACAAGGGGGCAGCAGAGGAGGGAACAGCCATGTGCAGGGTCCATTCGCAGAGAGAACCCGGGGCCGCACGGCGGCCCCGGGTTCAGTTAAAGCACCACGCTAGGCAGCCACAGGGAAATGGCTGGAATGTAGGTCACCGCCATCAGCACCAGGAACAGCGCCAGGTAGAATGGCAGCAGCGCCTTCACCGTCGACTCGATGCTCACCTTGCCGATGGCCGAACCCACGAACAGCACCGCCCCCACCGGCGGGGTGATCAAGCCTATCCCTAAGTTCACCAGCATGATCATGCCGAAGTGCACCGGGTCCACGCCGATACCGGTGATGACCGGCAGCAGGATCGGTGTGAGGATCAGGATCAGCGGCGCCATGTCCATCACCGTGCCCAGCAGCAGCAACATGAAGTTGATGCACATCAGGATCACGTAGCGGTTGTCCGACAGAGTCAGGAACGCCGTGGTGATCTTCGACGGGATCTGCATCAGCGTCATCACGTAGCCGAAGCTGGCGGCAAAGCCGATCAGGATCATCACGATGGAGATGGTGCGAACCGTGCGGTGCATCAGCTTGGGCAGGTCGCGCCACTTGTAGTCGCGGTAGATGAACATGGTCACGAAGAACGACCACACCACCGCCACGGCTGCCGATTCGGTCGCGGTGAAAACGCCCGACAGGATGCCGCCCAGGATGATCACCATGGCCATCAGGCCCCACAGCGCCTCACCGGCAATTTTCAGCGCCTGGCGCAGCGGGATCACTTCGCCCTTGGGGTAGTTGCGCTTTTTCGCGAACAGCAGGCACAGGCCCATCATGACCGCGCTAAGCAGCAGCCCCGGCATCACCCCGGCCATGAACAGCGAGGCGATCGACACCGAGCCGCCAGCGGCCAGCGAGTACAGGACCGAGTTGTGGCTGGGTGGGGTCAGTAGCGCCTGCACCGAGCCGCTGACGGTCACGGCGGTGGAGAACTCGCGCGGGTAGCCCTTGCGCTCCATCTCCGGGATCAGCACCGAGCCCACCGAGGCCGTGTCGGCCACCGACGAGCCCGAAATCGCGCCGAAGAAGGTCGAAGCCATGATGTTGACCAGCGACAGCCCGCCACGCACGAAGCCCACCAGCACCCCGGCAAAGGCCACCAGCCGGCGTGACATACCGCCTTCGGCCATGATCGCACCGGCCAGCACGAAGAACGGAATGGCCAGTAGCGAGAACTTGTTAACCCCACTGGCCACCTGGATCATCATCGCCTGCAGCGGGATGTCGATCCACCAGGCACCGATCAACGCCGACAGGCCCAGTGCATAGGCCACCGGCATGCCCAGCAGGATGAGCGCAACGAAACTGCCCAACAGAATGAACGCATCCATTTACGCCACTCCTTCGCTTTCTTCTGCGTGGTCGAAACGCACCACCTTTCGATGGCTCTGGTCGCCAAGCAGAAGTTTTTCCAGCACGAAGACCAAGGTCAGTACGCCGCCCACCGGGATCGGCGCATAAGTCATACCCACCCGCACACCCGGCAGCGACGCCAGAAACTGGTTCCAGGTGGTGATGCACAACTTGGTGCCGTAGTAGGTCATGAATACGCACACCAGAATCATCAACACCTGCACCAGCAGCGCGACCAGCTGGCGCTGCAGCGGTGGCAGGCGATCGGTAATCATCGCCACCGCCATGTGCGCCCCGGCGCGGTAGCTGGCGGCGGCACCGACGAAGGTGAATACCACCATCAGCAGGATGGCCACCGGCTCCGGCCAGCTGGCGCCAGTACCGAGCACGTAGCGGGCAAAAATGCCCCAGGGGATGATCAGCGACATCGCCAGGATCGACAGGCCGGCGACCCAGATGCAACTGCGGTACAGCGTGTCGTTCACACGCAGGACAAGGTTTTTCATGGGCATCACCAAAGCGGCAGGGCGACGGGCGCCGCGCTGCCGAGGTCGTTCAGAAAGGGGCCGCTGTTACTGGACGGCGTCGATGCGCTTCATCAGGTCAGCGTACTGCGCGCCGTATTTTTCACGCACCGAGGCGGTGGCGTCATAGAACGGCTTCTTGTCGACGGTGATGAACTCGACACCGGCGGCCTTGAGCTTCTCTTCACTGGCGGCGGACTTGGCGTCCCACAGCGCGCGCTCTTCCATCTGCGCCTCACGCGCGACCTTCTTCACCAGCGCCTGCTGCTCGGGGGTGAGCTTGTTCCAGGTGGTCTTGGACATCACCACCGGCTCCGGCAGGATCAGGTGGCCGGTCAGGGTGTAGTACTTGGCGTTCTGATAGTGGTTGTGTTCGAGCAGGGTCGGCGGGTTGTTCTCTGCGCCATCGATCACGCCGGTTTGCAGGGCGCTGAAGATTTCCCCGGTGTCCATGGCGATGCCGTTGCCACCCATGGCGTTCATCATGTCGATGAACAGCGGGTTGCCCTGAACGCGAATCTTCATGCCCTTGAGGTCTTCAAGGCTGCGTACGGGCTTCTTGGTGTAGATGCTGCGCGAGCCGCCATCCATCCAGGCCAGGGCCACCAGGTTGAAGTCGGAGTTGGTGATCTTGTCGAGGATCTCCTGGCCGATGTCTCCGTCGATGATCTTGCGCATGTGCTCATGGTCGCGGAACACGAACGGCATGTTGAACACGTTTACATCCGGCACCACCGGGCCAACGATCCCCAGGCTGACGCGGGTCATCTGTACGGCACCGATCTGCGCCTGTTCGATCACTTCCTTTTCCGAGCCCAGCACGCCGCCGGCGAACATCTTGAAGGTGATATCGCCATTGCTGGCTGCTTCAAGTTTTTTGCCCATGTTCTGCTCGGCCACCACGGTGGGATAGCCGGCCGGGTGGATTTCGGCGAACTTGATGTCCAGTGCCGAGGCGGGCATGGCCACGCTGAAGGCGAAGGGGAGTACGGCAAGAAGCAGCTTGCGTTTGAACGTCATGATGAAACTCCGTGGTTTTTATTATCTGGTTTCGGGCGTGCAAGTGTGGGTACGGCAAGGGGCCTTCAGCCCCGGTAGGCAGGCTCCTCCAGGCCTTTGGTGCCAGGGTTTAGGGCAAACACCCCGCCAGCCAGCGGCTGGTCACTGAGGTCGATGCCTGCAGGGCGGATCGAGGTGACGTACAGGATGTCCAGGTTGGCGCCGCCGAAGGCGCACATCGCCGGCTTTTTCACCGGTACGTTGAGTGAGCGATCCAGGCGGCCATCGGGGGTGAAACGGTGGATCTGCCCAGCATCGTTGCCGCAAACCCAGTAGCAGCCGTCCTGGTCGATAGCCGCGCCGTCGGGGCGGCCGGGGTAGCCGCGCATGTCGACGAACAGCCGCTTGTTGCGCGGCGTGCCGCTGTCGGTGTCGTAGTCGAAGGCCCAGACTTTCTGCACGTTGGGGTGCGAGTCGGAGAGGTACATGCGTGCGCCGTCGGGGCTGAAAGCCAGGCCGTTGGGGACGATCATGCCGTCCTGCTGCAGGTGCAGATGGCCTTCGCCGTCATGCCGGTACAGCGCGCCCACGTGGGCACCTTGCTGCATGTCCAGCAGCATGGTGCCGGCCCAGAAGCGGCCCTGGCGATCACAGCGGCCATCGTTGAAACGCATGCCTGCCTGGGCATGTGCCACGCTGCTGAGCAGCCGGCTGTCCAGGCTGCCGTCGGCCTTGGCCTGAAGCTGGAAGATGCCGCTTTCCATGCCGGCAACCCAGCCTTGGCTGCTGCGGGCGATGCAGGCCAGCATCTCGTCGCCCTGCCAGACCTGGTGCTTGCCATCGGCCGCGTGCCAGCGGTGCAGTTGGCGGGCGGGAATGTCGACCCAGTACAGGGCCTGTTCAGCGGCGTGCCACACGGGGCTTTCGCCAGTGCCGTTGCGGGCGTCGACGATCAGTTCGCAGTTCATGGCCGTGCCTCCTGGCGTGCGTGGGGTCAGTTGAACGGGCCGGCCACGGCGAAGGCGCCGCCCTGGTAGACCATGCTCGGGTCATCGGCGGCGGGCGCCGGCTGGGCTTCGACGGCGGCGCGGAAGGCTTCGGAGCTGTCCTTGGGCACATAGCCCAGGTGCTCGGCATGGCGGTTGTCCCACCACACGGTGCGGTTGTCGGAGACGCCGTAGACGATGGTGTGGCCAACGTCGGGCGTGGACAGCCCACGCTCGATCAGTTGCAGCAGGTCGTCATAGCTCAGCCAGGTGCAGAGCATGCGTGGGTTTTGGGGTTGCGGGAACGACGAGCCAATACGGATGCTGACGGTCTCGATGCCGTAGCGGTCGAAGTAGAAACTGGCCACATCTTCGCCGTAGCACTTGGACAGCCCGTAGTAGCTGTCGGGGCGGCGCGGGGCGTGGGCGTCGATGCGCTCATCCTGGCGATAGAAACCGATGGTGTGGTTGGAGCTGGCGAAGATGATGCGCTTCACCCCATGCTTGCGTGCCGCCTCATAGACATGGAATACGCCGCAGATGTTGGGGCCGAGGATGTCTTCGAAGGAATGCTCGGTGGACACGCCGCCGAAATGGATGATGGCGTCAACGCCTTCGACCAGGGCATGTACCGCCGCCTTGTCGGCCAGGTCGCAGGTGATCACTTCTTCATGCGGGCCTGCAGCAGGTGCCATGGGGCTGATGTCGGAAAGGCGCAGGACCTCGGCGTAGCCTTGCAGGCGTTCGCGAAGAACCTTGCCCAGGCCGCCTGCGGCTCCGGTGAGCAGCAGGCGATTGAGGGGAGTAGGGGTCATGGCCGGCTCTTGTTGTTGATTGTTGTAGGTTGTCGTATGACTTCGGTGATTATTGGCGGTGGGTTCGGGTGTTGTCAATGAGGCCTGCGTCTCTTTTGCCGGCCTCTTCGCGGTCAACCCGCGAACACGGACGAAGCCCGTGCCATCCAGCCGCAGGTCTTGATCAGAGCAGCGATAGCGGATAGTTGAAGATCAACCGGTTCTCATCAAACTCGTTATTGCTGTAATCCCGCCGAATCGACGAGTTACGCCACTTCACACTTAAATCCTTGAACGCCCCGCTCTGAATCACATACGCCAGCTCCGTCTCGCGCACCCACTCCTTGCCATCGGTAACCGACCCGGTATGCACATCACGCCCGCTGATATACCGGTTCATCAAGGTCAACCCTGGCACCCCGACCGTGACGAAGTTGAAGTCATGCCTCACCTGCCACGAGCGCTCGTTGGCATTGTCAAAACTGGAGTTGTAGCTGTCGTTGGCCAAGGTCCCGCCGCTGGTGCCATTGACCCGCATCCAGGTATCACCATCGACTTTCTGCAGACCCACCCAGAAGGTGTTGCCGCCGTACTTGGCCGAGAACATCCCCGAATAGGTCTTGTTGTCCAGCTGGCCGGCACGTTCGGAGCCATCCTCATCGCCATGGAAGTAGCCCAGGTTGGCGCCCAGGGTCCAGTCGCCCACCGGCTGGCTGTGGCTCAGTTGCAGGTACTGCTGCTGGTACACATCCTTCAGCACCGCATTCCACAGCCCCACCAGCGTACGGTCCTGGTTGAACTTGTATTCGCCACCGACGAAGTTGAAGCGGTCCGACACGCCACCGCCGTAGCTCATGTCTTCCATGCTGGCGTCGTTGCGCGGGCTGTTGCCGCGGAACTGGCCGCCATACAGGGTCAGCCCGGCAATCTCGTTGGAGGTGATTTGCCCGCCACGGAATGTCTGTGGCAGCGAGCGCCCGTCGTCCGAACGCAGAATCGGCAGCACCGGCATCCACTCGCCAATCTTCAGTTCGGTCTTGGAGATACGCGCCTTGCCGGCGACTGCCAAACGTCCGTAGTCATCCGCCGGCTTGCCATCGTCGTGGCGCGGTAGCAACGCCGTGCCATAGGTGCCGCCGCCGCCGTCGAGCTTGACCGACCATAGCCCCAGCACATCCACCCCGAACCCGACTGGCCCTTCGGTGAACCCCGACCGGGCATCGAGAATGAAGCTTTGTGTCCATTCCTCGGCCTTGCTTTGCGGGTTGCTGGGGTTGGTGAAGTTACGGTTGATGTAGAAGTTGCGCAGCCCGAGGGTGGCCTTGCTGTCTTCGACAAAACCCGCAGCCAGGCTGGTGCCCGGCAGGCCGGCGATGACCCCGGCGCCAAGTAGGGCGAAGGGCAGGGTTTGGCAGATTTTCATTATTGTTGTGCTCCCGAAGGGTGTGGCAGCCCATCCACCGGGCACGCACAAGCGGCCTGCGGCAGGGGCGGGTCGTTAACGGGCCGGTCAGGGCCGGGGGTGAATGCGCGGTAACCGGGTGCTACGTACTGGCGGTTGTACGCAGGCAGGTCTGGGGAATAGGGGGGTGCAACAGACGTGGGTGTAGCGGATCGGGTGTCGACATGAGTTCGTCCACTGATTGTTGTTTTTGTTATGTGTTGTCGTACAACTGTGGGCGATTATTAGCAAGGGGGAGATGGGCTGTCAATGCATAATGGCTGAGCAATCATGGGCAGATACAGCACAAAAATGGCTGCGGAAGCGCTACCGTGAGCGCTCTATAGACATATTACGACTGAGGTAGCCCCTTACACCGCTCCAGCAGCGGGGGCGATCTCCTGTGGTGACAATGTCTTATACAAAACGTGAAGGCTGGCGCGATCTCTGTGGGAGCGGGCTTGTCCCGCGAACACCGGCAAAGCCGGTGCCATCCACCGCGTAGTCAGCTCCCACAGGTATGCACCTGAAAACCGAACACATCGTTTACAACGCAAACCGGAGACATGGTTTACAACTCCAAACCAATTGCCCATGGACCCTGCCACGACCCTGCGCTATCTTCAGATCTGGCCTCGCCCTCGACCACGTAGACTGGCATGTCCAGTCCCGGCACCTCGTTGTGCCGTACCCCCTTGTCGGCGTGGGCGGGGCCTCCTCATTTGCGCAGCGACTGCTGGATAAGTTCGAGCGCTCCCTGGCCCTCGCAGTTCATGCAAGAACGCAGGACCTGCGCCGTAGCGCGCCTCTTTCCTTCAGCCAGTTCATCAAGATTCCCAAACCCGGCTCAGGTAGGCGTTGATGAACCAATCTGGCATGTCGTCCTGATGAAACTCCAGCGTGGTGCCATCAGTAATCTCTGCAAGAAATACAGACTCATCTCCGGAGTTATCGAAAATATAAGCCCGATTTGCTGCGGAAATGGCCTCGGGAAGTAATGAGAGTGTACGAGCATAGCGCTGGATAATTTTGTCTATCGGGACGTCATGCCCGCCATCATCGACCCGGTTTGCTACCCGAAGAATATTGATCTGCGGTGAGTCGGTGGCAACGAAATACAGGTAGGTTCGGTAGCCCATCTGCTGGGCCATTTCCATGAATCGAACCTTCTCCGAAGAAGACATTACTGTCTCGAACGTGAAGCTGATTCCGCGTTCGAGCAATTGATGACGGATGAGGTCTGCAATGACTGCAGCGTGGTAGGAATTTATATCCACGCCTCGGAGGTCGATTTTTTGGCCTGAGAGTGTTAGCTGGCCTGTGCTCTCCTGCAGGCCTGCCCTTATGATCAATGGATGCTGTGTGAGATACATCCGTAATGCCTGCTCGGTGAGCTCAAGGCCATAATCACTCAGGTCGATAAACCCTGTCGTTTTGGCAGACTTTTCCAGTTCATCAGCATTGACGTAAAGGTTGACCAGCCGAGCCGGAATCTGGTCCTTGATGGTGCTTTTGCCAGACCCATTAGGGCCGGCAAAAACGCGAAGCTTAGGCGCGCCCACTGAGCTTGCGCACGGTGAAGCGCTGTCCGGTTTTCACCTTCAGCCCCGGCTTGGTTTCTGCAAGCACTTCAACATGCCCGTCAGCGTGGGTTGCGATGATGTGGTTGTTATCGACGGTGACAACCGTATGCCCCGCTGCAACAGCCCGGAAATACGCAAGGCGTGTAGCAGCTGCAGCCATCTCTGGGATCTGGTTCTCCAGATTCTCGATAGCCTTGTCGCTAAGCTGGTTTTCGCGCAAGGTTGCCATAGCTTTTCCTGGTTTGATCACACGCGTAGATTGATTGCTCATCAGTGTAATAGCCTTGGCAGGTAACCAGAAGGCCGCGAGTGTGGTTTTTGCGGGCAGTGTTGAATCAAAATCCTACAAAAGCAGCACGACTTGCCCAAGAAGGGCCGCAAAACGGCCCCAATTGGCCCACTGACCGGCAGTAGACTGATCCCGCTTCCACTGGTTCTGCAATAGCCGGAACCGCGTATTAGCAGAGCACGCAAACGCTGTTTAGGCTAACGGAATCAGTCCAGGCATCCGAGTTCGGTGTGGGAGCGGGTTCACCCGCGAAAGGGCCAGAACAGGCAAAAATCGCACGCTAAACCCCATGCATCCGCAGCGCCCGCTGCGCGCACTCCCGCCAACTCAATTTGCGCTTCTCCACCGGCCCCGGCAGCTCAACTTCCCCGGCCAGCACCACCGGCATATCCCGCATCCTCATCCAAGGCTCGCTCTGCCAATACAACAGCGTCACGCTTCGCCCACCAGGCCAGCACATCTGCCCCAGCCGCGGCGCATCGTCCACGCCATCAGCCTGAGCATCACGCAGCACCGCCACCACCTCATGCGTCAGCCACCAGCGCAAATGGCGGTTCTCCGGCACATGGTGATGCGCCAACAAGGTATACGCCCCGGACTCACTGACCATGGTGGTCTCTTGGTACTTGCCATAGCGCACCAGCCGCACAGTGCGGTACTGGTCCGGGTCGAGCTTGCGCATGCAGTGTTCGTCGAAGAAGTGACCGCTCAGCCGGCCGAGTTCGTGGGCGCAGAACCAGGCTTGGGATTCGAGCCAGAGGGTGTGGAGAGGGCGGTTGTGGCGGGTGAAGAGGGTGGGTGTTTGAAGGTCAGTCATGGCTGGCCTCCTTAATCCTCTGAGAACTGAGCAGGCGAGACGCATGTGCGAAGCGCCTAGGATTGTTTGATTTGGTAGGCATTTCCGTTACCTCTACGTGATTTCAGCTTTCTTAGGGCTGGGTGTCGGGAGCTAAGAAATCCCACGTAGCGGACCGGACGTATTCCCCTTTCGGGTCTTGTATTAGTCCGCTCCCGACATAACACGTTTTCTGCGCGCAGGATTAAACCACAGGCAAAAAAATGCCGCATCTGTCGGGGCGGATTGACCGCTACGTGAGGCGTTTCTTAGGCGCCATCACAAATCTAAGCTTTGGTGGAAGGATGGTCAAGATTAATATTTGTAGGAGTTGTCTGAAAATCTATTTTATATAGACGCCGATGTAATCTCTGAATATGATTTCCCCATCAGCATCTTTTATGACTGCTTCCATTGTGTGTAACCCTCTGTAAGCAGTTGAGTCATGGTGTACATGGCTGTCACCAGTGAAGAAGGGCGACTGTGAATTTGTATCTCGAAAAATCGTCTTCTTTGGATAGAGGTATCTTCCCATGCTTTTAAAGAGCTGAGCTTCTTTCCCATGGTTGGTCTTAATGAGTTGAAGCTCAAGTGGGAATTTTTGCGTTTGATATACATCCCGGCCCAGTGTTATCTTGAACCTCAGGCTCTCTTTCTTTTCAAGTGTTGATGATACCGATGGGTATTCAATTAAGTGCTCACCTATAGATCTATAGCACTTGTAGGTTATGCCGTTACAGCTTAAACAATTGGAGCTTGTGAAGGACTCCTTAAGCTCTGGGTCGAAAGGCAGGATGTCTCTATACTTTTCGTGGGATAGTTCCCAAACTTTATATGTATGCTGCTTGCCCTCTCTGTCGGTGTAGGTTCGAGGGAGGGTTGGGGTGTCAATAATCTCGCGTTCACCTTTGGCGTTTGTCTGCGTGCGAGATCTAACTTTCCTGTAGTCAGCAGGGAAATCAATTTCGCTCAAAATGCTATCGCCCAACATTGCTTTGTTCTTTCCTGCAATGCTTTGCAGTTTTGAGGCTACATCCACGTAAAATGAAGTTGGCGTTACCTCGGATACGCCGCGCAGTCCGTATGATGACCATAGGACCTTTTCAGTTGAACCGAAGTCTAAGCCAATGCGGAAACCCAAATAATCTGCTTTCGGATCTTGATAGTATGTTTGCTCGAGCACCGGGATTATTGTGCCCGTCATTAGCGCCTCAAGAACTGAGGTGCAGTTTATAGCATTAACAATGCTATCTTCTATGGACTGTTTTTTACCACCAAAGAACGCAAGCATTGCGTCCCCCATAAACCTGTGAACGTGCCCATCCATGGCTCGGACAGTATCAGCTGCGGCTTTCAAAATGGTGTTTTTGATGGCGACAACTTCATGAAGCTCATAAATGAAAGTAAGGCGTGTTGAGTTTTTTATGTCCAAGAAAAGCGAGCATATAAAGTGGTTTTCTTGATTTTCCGTGTCGGCAAGCTCGGCAAAGTCTGGGTGCGTACCAATGGTTCCGTTATTGGTTCCAGGTTTGCCAAATGCTAGGCGGATATCAGTTTGGATATTTTGGTGGTTAAGTTCGGCGGGAGATGAAGAATTTGTGGCAGTGGCAATGCCGCTATCGAATGCTCGACCAGAGAAACTCTCGGCTGCATATATGGATTTTGCTATGGTTTTCTTTCGCTCGCTGTTTAGCATTCGAGAAAATGTGTCGCGAGAGATACTTTTTTTCATGGTTTTTTACCCGAATGAGCCAAAGAAGCATAGCGATAAAAAAATGAAAATTGCTAAAAAATGGATGATAAGGATCGATGTTATGACTTGTATTTTTTGAAATTTTTTGGAGGCTATTGTTGCAAGTGTGTGGACCTGTGTGGTCAGATCTTTGAGGTAATCTATGTCGGAGATTTCTAGGAAGCTTCTCTCAAAGCTGTCTTCTTTCTTGTGATGGTTAGCAATATCTCCGAAGAAAATCAGAGAATTGCCATGGAAGGCACTCTTTCTACTATAAGTTACGGGGAAAATAACAGTGCATGCCAAAACCATGCAGATCCCGGCGAGTATCAGGCTGATGCCAGATGCTAGCGCTATTGAGACAACAAATGGCATCTGTGAGGTGGCAAAACTGATTTTGCCCAGTAAGGTGAAGATAAGCGCGATTGCTGCTGCGCAGTAGGACATTACAATGGTGCACTTGGTGTTGGTGGAGCCAATATAGGTGTCTATGCGTTTTAGTACTTCAAATTGATTTTTTAATTTTAGTTCAATAGATTTTGCATCATGTACAAATTCAGGTTGCATAATGAAACCATGTTTGCTTGATGTGGGGTTGGTTCTTATTAATGTTCTTTGTATTGCGGTCGATGTGTAGCTGCAATTGATGCAGCTACACTAAATTGTGGGAAAATTAAATTAGTCCCAGCTCAACGCCCCACCGGTCTGATACTCAATCACCCGCGTCTCAAAGAAGTTCTTCTCCTTCTTCAAGTCCATGATCTCGCTCATCCATGGGAACGGGTTGGTAGTCCCCGGATACTCTTCTTTCAAACCAATCTGGGTCAGGCGACGGTTGGCGATGAACTTGAGGTAATCCTCCATCATCGCCGCGTTCATGCCCAGTACGCCGCGAGGCATGGTGTCACGGGCGTATTCGATCTCCAGCTGGGTCCCTTGCAGGATCATCTGGGTCGCTTCTTCCTTCATCGCCGCGTCCCACAGGTGCGGGTTTTCGATCTTGATCTGGTTGATCACGTCGATACCGAAGTTCAGGTGCATCGACTCGTCACGCAGGATGTACTGGAACTGCTCGGCCACGCCGGTCATCTTGTTGCGGCGGCCCATGGACAGGATCTGGGTGAAGCCGCAGTAGAAGAAGATGCCTTCCAGTACGCAGTAGTAGGCGATCAGGTTGCGCAGCAGTTCTTTGTCGGTTTCGACGGTGCCGGTGTTGAATTCCGGGTCGGAGATGGCGCGTGTGTACTTCAGGCCCCAGGCGGCTTTTTTCGCGACCGACGGGATCTCGTGGTACATGTTGAAGATCTCGCCTTCATCCATGCCCAGCGACTCGATGCAGTACTGGTAGGCGTGGGTGTGGATCGCCTCTTCGAAGGCCTGGCGCAGGATGTACTGGCGGCACTCCGGGTTGGTGATCAGGCGGTACACGGCCAGGGCCAGGTTGTTGGCAACCAGCGAGTCGGCGGTGGAGAAGAAGCCCAGGTTGCGCATGACGATGCGGCGCTCGTCTTCGGTCAGGCCGTCCTGGCTCTTCCACAGGGCGATGTCGGCGGTCATGTTGACCTCCTGCGGCATCCAGTGGTTGGCGCAGCCGTCCAGGTACTTCTGCCAGGCCCAGTCGTACTTGAACGGTACCAGCTGGTTCAGGTCGGCGCGGCAGTTGATCATGCGCTTTTCGTCTACCGCAACGCGGGCAGAGGAACCTTCCAACTCAGCCAGGCCTTCGGCAATGTCGAGGGCGTCGAGGGCGGCCTTGGCACGTTTGACCGCTTCGGAGTCAGACGCGGTGGCTGCACGGGCTTCCAGGGCGGCGGCACCACCGGCGCTGTCGAGCTTGTCGAGGGTGGCAGCGGCAGTGGCCTGCGCAGGGGTGTTGCCTTTGGCGGCTACTTCGCCGTCTTCCTTGTCGAATTCGTCCCAGCTCAGCATGGTGATTGGCTCCTGCTTGAGGGTCGCCCTGGGGCAACCGGTTGGATTTTAAGAATGTGATGCCTGACGCACGGCCGGTAGCGGCGAATGGACAGCTTGGAGAGGCTGACTCTCGTTAACATCTAAATGTGTTCTGGCTTGTACCTGGCCAGGCCTCGGGGAGGGGCCAGGACAATTGAATGGTGCTCTTTTCAGAGGGCGCAAAGTATACCGGAATTCACCTTCGATCGGGGCGCGTGTGTTGCCGGCGAGGGTAACTTTTTCGACCGGTTTTGCGTGCGTCCGTTCACGAAATGGCTGTGTTCGTCTACGGGGGGAGAGTGTAGCGCCAACCTATATGTTGTGCCAGTTTAAATTTGTAGGCACATCATATGGTGTTTTTGTCAAAGGATGTGTTAGCCGAACGGGCCTCAGCGCGGGCTTGCCGGCGATGAGGCCCGGCAACATTAGCTGCGGTGGGTATGCAGCGTTTCGACAATGTGCGTCTTGGGCTGCTTGCGTGCTGCTTCGACCGAAGTGAAGCGGCCGGTTTCTGCGTTACGGCCAATCTTGCGAGTTACCACTTTTTTCCGCGCCATGGGCTTGCGTCCTTTTTAGAGAGGTCCAGTCCTTTTACCGAACCGTATACGCAGCGGGAAAAGGGCAGGGCTTCTCAGTGACGCAGATACAAAAATGCCGCGCGGGGCACCCTTGGGCACCCCGCGCGGCATCCAGGCCTTACTGGCAGGCTTCGCAGTCAGGCTCGTCGATCGCGCAGGCCTTCGGCACTGGCGCAGGGCCGGCTGCCTGGACCGGGGCGCTGTCGCCACCGCTGGAAACGGCGTTGAGCTTGCCGGTGTTGATGGTCGACTTCTCGGTGCTGGTCGCGGCCAGGGCACGGAGGTAGTAGGTGGTTTTCAGGCCACGGTACCAGGCCATGCGGTAGGTCACGTCCAGCTTCTTGCCCGAAGCGCCAGCGATGTACAGGTTCAGCGACTGAGCCTGGTCGATCCACTTCTGGCGACGCGAGGCAGCATCGACAATCCACTTGGTTTCCACTTCGAACGCAGTGGCGTAGAGGTCTTTCAGCTCTTGCGGAATACGCTCGATCTGTTGCACCGAACCGTCGTAGTACTTCAGGTCGTTGATCATGACCGAGTCCCACAGGCCACGGGCTTTCAGGTCGCGGACCAGGTACGGGTTGATCACGGTGAACTCGCCCGACAGGTTCGATTTCACGTACAGGTTCTGGTAGGTCGGCTCGATCGACTGCGAAACGCCAGTGATGTTGGCGATGGTCGCGGTTGGCGCGATGGCCATGATGTTCGAGTTACGAATACCTTTTTGTACGCGGGCACGTACCGGAGCCCAGTCCAGGGTCTCGTTCAGGTCGACGTCGATGTACTTCTGGCCACGGGCCTCGATCAGGATCTGTTGCGAATCCAGCGGCAGGATGCCCTTGGACCACAGCGAGCCCTGGAACGTCTCGTACGCACCGCGCTCATCGGCCAGGTCGCAAGAAGCCTGGATGGCGAAGTAGCTGACCGCTTCCATCGACTTGTCGGCGAACTCGACCGCAGCATCGGAACCGTAGGCGATGTGCTGCAGGTACAGAGCGTCCTGGAAGCCCATGATGCCCAGGCCGACAGGGCGGTGCTTGAGGTTCGAGTTACGCGCTTGCGGCACCGAGTAGTAGTTGATGTCGATCACGTTGTCGAGCATGCGCACGGCGGTGTTAACGGTGCGTTGCAGCTTGGCGGTGTCCAGCTTGCCGTCGACGATGTGGTTCGGCAGGTTGATCGAGCCCAGGTTGCAGACTGCGATCTCGTCCTTGTTGGTGTTCAGGGTGATCTCGGTGCACAGGTTCGAGCTGTGGACCACGCCCACGTGCTGCTGCGGCGAACGCAAGTTGCACGGGTCCTTGAAGGTCAGCCACGGGTGGCCGGTCTCGAACAGCATCGACAGCATCTTGCGCCACAGGTCTTTGGCCTGGATGGTCTTGAACACCTTGATCTTGTTGTACTCGGTCAGGGCCTCGTAGTACTCGTAGCGCTCTTCGAAGGCCTTGCCGGTCAGGTCGTGCAGGTCTGGCACTTCCGAAGGCGAGAACAGGGTCCACTTGCCGTCATCGAAGACGCGCTTCATGAACAGGTCCGGGATCCAGTTGGCGGTGTTCATGTCGTGGGTACGACGGCGGTCATCACCGGTGTTTTTACGCAGCTCGATGAATTCTTCGATGTCCAGGTGCCAGGTTTCCAGGTAGGCACATACGGCGCCCTTGCGCTTGCCACCCTGGTTCACGGCAACGGCGGTGTCGTTGACCACTTTCAGGAACGGTACAACGCCCTGGGACTTGCCGTTGGTGCCCTTGATGTAGGAGCCCAGTGCGCGAACAGGGGTCCAGTCGTTGCCCAGGCCACCGGCGAATTTCGACAGCATGGCGTTGTCGTGGATCGCGTGGTAGATGCCCGACAGGTCGTCCGGCACGGTGGTCAGGTAGCAGCTGGACAGCTGCGGGCGCAGGGTGCCGGCGTTGAACAGGGTCGGGGTCGAGGCCATGTAGTCGAAGGACGACAACAGGTTGTAGAACTCGATCGCGCGGGCTTCCTTGTCTTTCTCTTCCAGCGCCAGGCCCATGGCCACACGCATGAAGAACACCTGCGGCAGCTCGAAGCGTACGCCATCCTTGTGGATGAAGTAGCGGTCGTACAGGGTCTGCAGGCCCAGGTAGGTGAACTGCTGGTCGCGCTCGTGGTTGATCGCCTTGCCCAGTTTTTCCAGGTCGAAGTCAGCCAGGGCAGGGTTCAGCAGCTCGAACTCGATACCTTTGGCGACATAGGCCGGCAGAGCCTTGGCGTACAGGTCGGCCATTTCGTGGTGGGTGGCGCTGTCGGCTACATTCAGGAAGCCCAGGCCTTCGGCGCGCAGGGTGTCCATCAGCAGGCGGGCGGTGACGAACGAGTAGTTCGGCTCGCGCTCAACCAGGGTACGGGCGGTCATCACCAGGGCGGTGTTGACGTCCTTGATGGCCACGCCGTCGTACAGGTTCTTCAGGGTTTCGCGCTGGATCAGGTCGCCATCGACTTCGGCCAGGCCTTCGCAGGCTTCGCTGATGATGGTGTTCAGGCGGGCCATGTCGAGCGGCGCCAGGCTGCCGTCGGCCAGGGTGATGCGGATGGACGGGTGCGGCTCGACCACGGCATCGGTGTTGGCGCGGGTGGCACGCTCTTTGGCACGCTGGTCGCGGTAGATCACGTAGTCACGGGCGACTTTCTGCTCGCCGGCGCGCATCAGGGCCAGTTCGACCTGGTCCTGGATTTCTTCGATGTGGATGGTGCCACCCGATGGCATGCGACGTTTGAACGTGGCGGTAACCTGCTCGGTCAGGCGCGCGACGGTGTCGTGGATGCGCGACGAAGCGGCAGCGGTGCCGCCTTCAACTGCGAGGAACGCCTTGGTGATGGCCACGGTGATCTTGTCGTCGGTGTAAGGGACGACAGTGCCGTTGCGCTTGATCACGCGCAGTTGGCCAGGGGCGGTGGCGGCCAGATCCTGGTTGGAATCGGCAGCTTGCGGCACCTTGGCTTGCGGGTTCTCGCGAGTTGTGTCGGTTTGCATGGGTGGGTGTCTCCACAGTTTCTATAGTGTTCAGGCGCCTTTTGGGCGCCCACCGTTCCGTCCACTTGCTCGATGCCCCGGCGGGGATGCGCAATGCATGCGCATCCGCCCGCGCGGGCGTACCGACTTCGGGACAGACTCAGGAATAAGGGCAATAGCTCGCCGCTCCCTGGCCGAAGTCAAAGGTTCTGGGCCTGAGCCCAAAATCTGTTGCTGATGGGTGTCAGGCCTGGCCTGCAACACCCATACCCGAACAAGGCCCTGTAAGGGCTTGCCTCGGTCGCCTCCGCAGGAGCGGTTTGGCTGCTGGAATCACTTGAAGTTCAGCCCTGAAATCGCTCGATTTTGCGGGTTGACTTTTGTGTGTGATTTTGCACGAACCCCAACATCTAGTGGTTCGCTGCGATCGGGATACAAGATAATGCGGTATTGGGGCCTTTGCAAGGCGAGCGCCTGTGGATAACTTGTGCGTACTTTGTGTGTGAATGGTGGGTATTCGCTGTAGGCCTTGTGCCAAGTGGTTTGCAGTATTTTTCTGCGCCTTGCTGCCCCGGGGCAGTTTTTTTCGGGCGCGAACCGTATCACAAAAAACGGTTCAGTCGAGGGGGCTGTGAGTGGCTTGGCAGTGCCGGGGGCGGGACGTAGTATCCGAGGCAGATGTTGCCTTTTGGTTAAAGGGGTATGTTGCCTGTGCCGGGCTCTTCGCGGGCACAGGCAGAAGAAAAACAACAAGCGAAGGCCTAAGCCATGGACCATCCCACCCCCCGCATCCTCATTGTCGAAGACGACCAACGCCTGGCCGAGCTCACCGCCGAGTACTTGCAGGCCAACGGCTTCGAGGTCAGCGTCGAGGGCGATGGCGCCCGGGCAGCACGGCGCATCGTCGACGGCCAGCCCGACCTGGTCATCCTCGACCTGATGCTGCCCGGCGAGGACGGCCTGAGCATCTGCCGCCGTGTACGCAGCCAGTACCCGGGCCCGATCCTGATGCTCACTGCCCGCAGCGACGAACTCGACCAGGTCCAGGGCCTCGACCTGGGGGCCGACGACTACGTCTGCAAACCGGTGCGCCCACGCCTGCTGCTGGCGCGAATCCAGGCCCTGCTGCGTCGCAGCGAAACCGTGGACAACAAGCGCCAGGCGCTGGCCTTCGGCGCGCTGCGTATCGACAACCGCCTGCGCGAGGCGCGCCTGGGTGAACAGCTGGTCGACCTGACCGGCGCCGAGTTCGATTTGCTCTGGCTGCTGGCCAGCAACGCCGGCCGGGTGCTGACCCGTGAGCAGATCTTCACCGCGCTGCGCGGCGTAGGCTACGATGGCCAGGACCGTTCCATCGACATCCGCATTTCAAAAATTCGCCCCAAGATCGGCGATGATCCACTCCAGCCTCGCTTGATCAAAACCCTGCGCAGCAAGGGTTACCTGTTTGTCGGCGAGGCGCCATGAACAACTCGATCTTCCTGCGAATCTACGGCGGCATGCTGGCTGTGCTGGTGCTGGTGGCCCTGCTTGGCATACTCAGCCTGCACCTGGTCAACGAAGTGCGCGCCGCCCAGCACCGCGAAGGCCTGGCCCAGGGCACATTCAGCCTGATGGCCGACAACCTCGCACAGCAGAATGACACCGAACGCAAACGCTCCCTGCTGATCTGGGAGCGCCTGCTGGGCGTGCCGCTGGCGTTGCAGCCCATGACTGCGCGCACCCTCGACGGTGGCCAGCGGGCGCGGCTGTACCGTGGCCTGGTGGTGGTAGAAAAGACTGGCCCGCATGCGGCACAAGTGCTACGCAAGGTCGGCCAAGAGGACCTGATGCTGGTCGCGCAGATCAAACAGATCAGCGAACAGCTGGCGCGGGCCACCCTGTACCTGCTGGCCGATGAGCTGGTGCGTTACCCGATCACCGAACAGCAGCAGCGGCTGGCTCAGATCAAGCAGGAAAAAGGCTTCGGCTTTGGTGTCGCCCTGCAGCGCATCGAGCGGGTAAGCCTGGACGATGACCAGCGGCGCCGGGTCGAGGAGGGCGACACCGTGATGGCGCTGGGCAGGGATGGGGACTCTATCCGGGTATTTGCGGGGCTATCAGGCTCGCCCTGGGTACTGGAGATCGGCCCGTTGTACCAGCTCAACCCGTATCCGCCGCAGTTGCTGATATTGATCGCCTTCCTTGGCCTATGTCTGATCGGCCTGGTGGTCTACCTGCTGGTGCGCCAGCTGGAGCGCCGTGTGTCGGGCCTGGAGGTTGCCGCCACACGCATTGCCCAAGGCAGCCTGGACACCCGCGTTCCCGCCGGTGACGCCGACTCGGTCGGGCGCCTGGCCGCTGCCTTCAACGGCATGGCCGAGCACTTGCAGCGCTCGCTGACCATGCAGCGTGAGCTGGTGCGGGCGGTGTCCCACGAGCTGCGCACGCCGGTTGCGCGCCTGCGTTTTGGCCTGGAGATGATTGAAAGCGCCACCACCGAACAGGCGCGGGCCAAGCACCTGGCGGGCATGGACGGGGATATCCAGGACCTCGACAAGCTGGTTGACGAGATGCTGACCTATGCCCGCCTGGAGCAGGGCGCGCCGGCCTTGAAGTTCCAGCGGGTAGACCTGGACGCCTTGCTCGACCGCGTGATCGAAGAGCTGGCACCACTGCGTGCCGAGGTGCGGGTGGTGCGTGGCGACTGCCAGGGCGCGGATGCCGACGGTGCCTGGGTCGAGGCCGAGCCGCGTTACCTGCACCGGGCTTTGCAGAACCTGGTCGGCAATGCCATGCGCCATGCCGAGCGCGAAGTGCGCCTGAGCTACCAGCTGGGGCAGCAACGCTGCCGGATTGATGTGGAAGATGACGGCCCAGGTATCCCAGAGGGCTTCTGGGACCGTATTTTCACCCCGTTCACCCGCCTCGACGACAGCCGTACACGGGCCTCGGGTGGTCATGGCCTGGGCCTGTCGATCGTGCGGCGGATCATCTACTGGCACGCAGGCCGGGCCACGGTGGGGCGCAGCGAGGCGCTGGGCGGCGCCTGCTTCAGCCTGAACTGGCCGCGCCAGCAGGCTCCTCTGTAAAGGTCAGGCGCTGACCAGGCTGAGCAGGTGGCCGTCCTGCAGGCTGAACTGGCCCTGCAGCTCTGCGCCGTGCTGCCATTGTGGCGACAGGTCGGTGAGCAGGCGCAGGCGCGCCAGGCCATCGGCGGACCATTCCAGCACTTCGGCGTGCTCGAAATAGAAGCGCTGGCGAGTGAGCGGGTAGAGGGTCTTGAACAGGCTTTCTTTCAGCGAGAAGGTCAGGGTGACCGTCAGGCCGAGCTGGCGACGGTCCAGGCGTTCGAGTTCGGACGGGGTAAGGATTTCGCCCATCAGCCGTTCGGCGCGCTCGTCATCCAGCAGGGATTCCTGATCCAGCCCCAGGCCTTGGCAACTGCCCTGGGCCGCGACCACGGCGGCGGCCCAGCCTTTGCCATGGGTGATCGAACCGAGGATACCTGCCGGCCAGATCGGTGAGCGGTCCTCGTGGGTGCCAGGCACGTAATTGCGGCCATCCAGGCGTTGCAGTGCAGCACGGGCGCATACGCGGCCGGCAAGGTACTCGGCCTGGCGCTTGGCCACCGAGCGTTGCAGGCTGGCACTGGGCACGATGCCGGCACGCTGGAAGTCATCGGCGGCCAGGAGGGCGGGGTCAAAGGCGCAACTGACCAGCAATGCGCCGGGTAGTGGGCGGGGCAAGGGCCAGTGGTGCTGGAGCGGGGCGCAACAGGCGGGGAGTGTGTTCATGGGGCATATTGTGCCTGCCCCGGCAATGGGCCGCAAAGCGGCCCCCGGCAATCTTTACTTGAACACTTTCTTGAAAAACGCCTGCATATCCGCCCAAGAGCTTTCATCCGCCGCCTTGTTATAGCCAATGTCCGGCCCGCCATGCTCGCCATGGCTCAACCGGTCGGCATCCGGGTTGGTAAACCCGTGCTTGGCGCCTTCAATACTGACGAATTCATAGTTGACCTTGGCCGCCTCCATTTCTGCCTTGAACGCATCCACCTGCTGCTGGGTGACCATGCTGTCTGCCGCCCCGTGCTCGACCAGGATATCGGCCCGCACCACGCCCGGTTTTGCCGGTGTCTGGGTGGCCAGTGCGCCATGGAAGCTCACCACGCCGTCCAGCTTCTCGCCCCGGCGCGCGGCATCGAGCACCACCTTGCCGCCGAAGCAGTAACCGACAGCGCCCAGTTGATGCTTGTTGGTATTCGGTTGCAGCTTCAACAGTTCAAGGCCGGCGTCGAAGCGTGCTGCCGCCGCTGCCGGGTCCTTCATGGCGGCAGCCATGAACGCCTGGGCGTCCTGCGGGTGTTCGGTGTGCTTACCGTCGCCATACATGTCGATGGCCAGCGCGTTGTAGCCCAATGCGGCCAGGTCGCGGGCGCGGCGCTTGGCGTAATCGTTCAGCCCCCACCATTCATGCACCACGACAATGCCGGGGCGCTTGCCCTCGATGGCGTCGTCGTAGGCGTAATAGCCGACCAGGCGGTTGCCATCGGCGTCCTGGTAAGGGATTTCACGGGTTTGTACCGCCGCTTGGGCTAAGGCGGCGCTGCACATCAGGGTCAGGGCCAGCAGGGCACGCATGGTTACTACTCCTTGTCTTGCAGACAGTTCGTTCAGCCGGTGTTCAGCCAGGGTTCAGTCGCGGTTCAGGGTGCCCTGCTTACTCTAGCTTCCAGACCGAAACAGCGCACCCAACTGGAGTATCCAGCCATGAAAACCTTCAACACCCTGCTTGCCGCCATGGCCGTCTGCGCCGCTGGCATCACCACCGCCCAGGCCGCCGACGACAACTTCGCCAGCCTGACCTACGGCCAGACCAGCGACAAGGTTCGCAAGTCCGGCCTGCTGCAGCGCAACACCGATCACCTCAACGCCGATGGCATCATCGGCAAAGACGACACCTGGGGCGTGCGTCTGGGCAAGATCAATGACCAAGGCCGCTACTACATGACCTACGACAATGTCTCGGGCGACCACAGCGGCCTCAAGCTGCGCCAGGAAAACCTGCTGGGCAGCTATGACCTGTTCCTGCCCGTGAGCGATACCACCAAGCTGTTTGGCGGTGGCAGCCTGGGCGTGACCAAGCTGACCCAGGACTCGCCAGGTGCCAGCCGCGATACCGACTACGGTTATGCCTATGGCCTGCAGGCGGGTGTGATCCAGGACATCACCGACAAAGCCTCGGTCGAACTGGGCTACCGTTACCTGCGCACCAATGCCGCCACCGAAGTGGGCGAGCGTGGCGGGCCGAAGGACGGCACCCTGCGCCTGACCAGCAGTGCGCAGACCTACCTGGCTGCTAGCTACAAGTTCTGACGGGCGAGCCGGGTTATCCTGTGCCGGCCTCTTCGCGGCCTTAGCCGCGAAGAGGCCGGCACAGGCAATACAAATCAAGGAGCTGCACATGAAACTGCTGGTGGTCGAGGACGAAGCCCTGCTTCGCCATCACCTCTACACCCGACTGGGCGAAAGCGGCCATGTGGTCGAGGCCGTCGCCGACGCCGAAGAGGCCCTGTACCAGGCCGGGCAATACCACTTTGACCTGGCCATCATCGACCTGGGCCTGCCCGGCATCAGTGGCCTGGAGCTGATCACGCGCCTGCGCAGCCAGGACAAGACCTTCCCCATCCTCATCCTCACCGCCCGTGGCAACTGGCAGGACAAGGTCGAGGGCCTGGCGGCCGGTGCAGACGACTACCTGGTCAAGCCGTTCCAGTTCGAAGAGCTGGAGGCTCGCCTGAATGCCCTGCTGCGCCGCTCCAGCGGTTTCACTCAGTCGACCATCGCCGCCGGCCCCCTGGTGCTCGACCTCAACCGCAAACAGGCCACCCTCGACGAACACCCACTGGCGCTGACGGCCTACGAATACCGTATTCTCGAATACCTCATGCGCCATCATCAGCAGGTAGTGGCCAAGGAGCGCCTGATGGAGCAGCTGTACCCGGGGGACGAGGAACGCGACCCCAATGTCATCGAGGTGCTGGTCGGCCGCCTGCGCCGCAAGCTTGAGGGTGAGCACGGCTTCAAACCCATCGACACCGTGCGCGGCCTGGGCTATCTGTTCACCGAGCGCTGCCGATGATCCGCTCCCTGCGGGTACGCCTGATGTTGGCCGCCGCCGTGCTGGCGCTGCTGTTCATGCTGGCGCTATTGCCGGCCTTGCAGAAAGCCTTCAGCCTGGCCCTGCAGGAATCGATCGAGCAGCGGTTGGCCTCGGATGTGACCACTCTGATTTCCGCCGCGCGCATCGAGCATGGCCAACTGCAGATGCCGACGCTGCTGCCGGACGAGCGTTACAACCTGCCGTATACCGGCCTGCTGGGCTACATCTTCGACCGCGACGGCAACCTGGTCTGGCAGTCGCGGGCCACTGCTGACCGGCACATCAATTACAGCCCGCGCTACGACGGGCGGGGTAACGAGTTTGCCCGCATTCACCAGTCCGATGGCGAAGAATTCTTCGTTTATGACGTCGAGATCAAGCTGCTGGGCGGCCAAAGCGCCGCTTACAGCATTGTCGCCCTGCAGCCGGTGAGCGAATACAAGGCCACCCTCAATGGCCTGCGAGAAAAGCTCTACCTAGGTTTTGGTGCTGCCTTGCTGGCATTGATGGTGCTGTTATGGGCGGGCTTGACCTGGGGGCTGCGCTCGTTGCGGCGGCTCAGCCACGAGCTGGATGAGGTGGAATCGGGCGCACGCGACGGCCTGAGCGGCGAGCACCCTCGCGAGTTGCTGCGCTTGACCCGTTCGCTCAACCGCCTGCTACGCAGTGAGCGCGAGCAACGCACACGCTATCGCGATTCGCTGGATGACCTGGCCCACAGCCTGAAGACGCCGCTGGCGGTGTTGCAAGGTGTGGGCGAGAGCCTGCAGCAGCGCAGCGGCGAGCGTGAGCAGGCGCGGGTGCTGCAAAGCCAGATCGAGCGTATGAGCCAGCAGATCGACTACCAGCTGCAACGCGCCAGCCTGCGCAAGAGCGGCCTGGTGCGCCACAGCGTGAGGCTGCTGCCGTTGCTCGACAGTTTGTCCTGCACGCTGGCCAAGGTTTACCGGGACAAACAGGTGAACGTGGCCCTGGAGGTGCCTGATGCGGCGCAGGTGCCGATGGAGCAGGGCGCCTTGCTGGAGATGCTCGGCAACCTGCTGGAAAACGCCTACCGGCTGAGCCTGGGCCAGGTGCGGGTAAGCCTGGAGCAGGCGCCCGGGCAGTTGACCTTGTGTATCGAGGACGATGGGCCGGGGGTGCCGGCCGACCAGCGTGAGCGCATCCTGGAGCGGGGGGAGCGGCTGGACAGCCAGCACCCGGGGCAGGGTATCGGGCTGGCGGTGGTCAAGGACATTGTCGACAGCTATGACGCCGAGCTGAGCCTTGGGGATTCGCCCTTGGGCGGGGCGGCGTTCAGGATCACCTTCAACCTCGATTGATTCGCTTGCTTTGCCGGCCCTTTCGCGGGTAAACCCGCGAAGAGGCCGGCACAGGCAAACCGCATCGGGCGGATTCCCGCCATGCCCCCTGTACAAATCCCGCCACTGGGCGGAAATCCGCCAGCCTTCTTCAGGCAAATCGCCCCGTCGTTGGGCATTTATCCCTAGCTAATACGGCCTTTGCACCCTTCATGGGCATTTTGGCACCACCCTTGCTATTGATCCCTTCAGAGGCCTGCCCAGGCAGCTCGAACACAACGACAAATCCCTCCGGGTGCAGGAGGGTTAGCGATTCAGGTGCCCCATCACCCTGGGAAGGGTGGGCCGGCACACTTGAGGAAAATGAGCCATGACGACACGTCAGCCGCTGTACAAATCCCTGTATGTCCAGGTGTTGGTCGCCATCACCATCGGCATTCTGCTCGGCCACTACTACCCGGAAACGGGCGTCGCCCTCAAACCTTTGGGTGACGGCTTCGTCAAACTGATCAAGATGGTCATCGCCCCGATCATCTTCTGCACCGTGGTCAGCGGCATCGCCGGCATGCAGAGCATGAAGTCGGTCGGCAAGACCGGCGGCTACGCGCTGCTGTACTTTGAAATCGTCTCCACCATCGCCCTGATCATCGGCCTCGTCGTCGTCAACGTGGTCAAGCCAGGCGCTGGCATGCACATCGACGTCAGTACCCTGAACGCCAGCAGCGTGGCTGCCTACGCCGCCGCCGGCGCGCAGCAGACCACCGTCGGCTTCCTGCTCAACGTCATCCCCAACACCGTGGTCGGCGCCTTCGCCAACGGCGACATCCTGCAAGTGCTGATGTTCTCGGTGCTGTTCGGCTTCGCCTTGCACCGCCTGGGCAGCTATGGCAAGCCGGTGCTGGACATGATCGACCGCTTTGCCCATGTCATGTTCAACATCATCAACATGATCATGAAGCTGGCCCCGATCGGTGCCTTCGGCGCCATGGCCTTCACCATTGGCCAGTACGGCGTTGGCTCGCTGGTGCAACTGGGCTACCTGATGGCCTGCTTCTACATCACCTGCCTGCTGTTCGTGCTGGTGGTGCTGGGCGGTATCTGCCGCGCCCACGGCTTCAGCGTGCTCAAGCTGATCCGCTACATCCGTGAAGAGCTGCTGATCGTGCTGGGTACTTCCTCGTCGGAATCGGCACTGCCGCGCATGCTGGCCAAGATGGAGCGCTTGGGTGCCAAGAAGTCGGTTGTCGGCCTGGTGATCCCGACCGGTTACTCGTTCAACCTGGATGGCACCTCGATCTACCTGACCATGGCCGCGGTGTTCATCGCCCAGGCCACCGACACCACCATGGACATCACTCACCAGATCACACTGCTGCTGGTGCTGCTGGTGGCCTCCAAAGGTGCTGCCGGCGTTACCGGTTCGGGCTTCATCGTGCTGGCCGCCACCCTGTCGGCTGTTGGCCACTTGCCAGTTGCCGGTCTGGCGCTGATCCTCGGCATCGACCGCTTCATGTCTGAAGCCCGCGCCCTGACCAACCTGGTAGGTAACGCCGTCGCTACCGTGGTGGTTGCCAAGTGGGTCAAGGAAATGGACAACGACAAGCTCGCTTCGGAGCTGGCTTCCGGTGGTGCTCCGCTGGTTGATACCCGTCCTACCGATGACCTTGGCGTGGCCGAAGGCCCGGCTCGCTAATAGCGGGATGGCTAAATGAAAAAGGCGACCCTTGAGGTCGCCTTTTTCATGTTCGTGCCGCGTTCAGGCAAGCACCACTTCCAGCACCCGGATCACCTCCGGCTGCGGGTAATGCCACCTCACTTGCACATCCCAGAATTTCACCCCATACACCCGCTCGGCCGGTGGTATCTGATAGGCCGGTCGCGGGTCCTGGGCCAGGCATTGCTCGATCAGCTCTACCAGTGGCTCAGCCAGGCGTAATGCATGCTCACGAGCCTGGGGCAGGGCGTTTTCACCCCACTGCACGGCAATCGCAGCAGGTGCTTCACTGGCCATCTGGTTGCTGGCGCCCGCGATGCTGTCGGCGTAGGGCACATAGGGCTTGATGTCCAGTACCGGCGTGCCATCGAGCAGGTCGATCCCGGACAGCAACAGGCGGCCAGGCTCTACCCCCTCCAGACGCACCACTGACTGGCCGATGCCGTTGGGCCTGTGGGTGGCGCGGGTGGCGAACACGCCCATGCTCTTGTTGCCGCCCAGGCGCGGTGGCCGCACTTTCAGGCGGGGTTTGTCTTCCAGGGCCTGGTGGAACAGGAACAGCAGCCAGACATGGCTGACCTGCTCCAGCCCTTCGACCGCATCACCCTGGTCGAACGGCGGCAGCAGTTCGACCACGCCGCGCGCCGCAGGCGCCAGCTGCGGCTGGCGTGGAATGGCGAATTTCTCCTTGAAGCAGGAGCGCACTATGCCGACCGGGGCAACCGTGTGCTGCATGGCCACTCAGCCGCGCACGCGCAGGGTCAGGCCCTTGAGGAAGTTGCGCAGCAACTGGTCACCGCACGGACGGTAGTTGTCGTGGCCGGCCTTGCGGAACAGCGCGCTGAGCTCCGGCTTGCTGACCGGGAAGTTGACCGACTTGAGGATCGCGTGCAGGTCGTCTTCCTTGAGCTCGAAGGCCACCCGCAGCTTCTTGAGGATGAGGTTGTTGGTTACCGGCAGCTCGACCGGCTGCGGTGGGCGGCTGTCATCCTTGCCGCGGCGGTGAATCACCAGGCCATCGAGGAAGTGCGCCATCACCCGTTCAGGGCAACGTACGAAACCTTCCTCTTCTTCTTTCTTCAGGTAGGTGGCCAGCACCAGAGGATGCACTTCGAGGCCGGAAAGCCCAATGATTTCGGCCATCTTGGCGTCGTTCACCTTGAGCATGTAGCGCAGACTGCGCAGGACATCGTTGTGGTTCATTGCTGCAGAATCCTGTTCAGGTGCCACGCGAGTGCGTGGCGTATTGCTTAGAAACGTTCGGTAGTGGCCAGGTAGCGCCATTGGCCTAGCGGCAGTTTGCCCATCGATACGCCACCCAGGCGAATACGGCGCATGCTTAACAGCTCCAGGCGCAGGTAGGCGCACAGCTCGGCGATTTGCCCGGGCTGCGGGTTTTTCAGCACCATGCGCAGGTGGGTCTCGTTTTGCCAGCTGGCTTTGGTCTTAGGCAGTTCGCGATCATTGCGCGTGGCCCCGCGCGCCAGGCGTTCCAGCGCCTGGGGCGTGGTTTCGCCGCGCACTTCGACGATGAACTCCTGCTCCAGGCGGCGCAGGTCGGCGTTGATCTTGCGCGTCACCCGCCAGTCCTGGGTGAATACCTGCAGGCCGGTGGCGCCGCGCTCCAGCGGCGCCACGCACTCCTGCCGGGCAAAATGCCCGTGCAGGGCGCGCACGCCTTCGCGGTGAGCCTCGCTGAGGTTGCCCCTGTTCATGCTGGCGCGGGCAGTTTCACTGTCGATACCGGCGGGTTGGTTCATCAGCAGGGTCACCGGCTCCAGCGTTTCGGCGCGGGCACCCGGCAACAGCTCGACGCGCTGTTGCTCAACCTTGAACTGCGGCTGCTCGACGACCACGCCATCGACCGTCACCCAGCCGCCTTCGATATACAACTCGGCCTCGCGACGGGAGCAACCCAGCTGCTCGATAAGGCGTTTGGACAGGCGGACGGGTTCAGACATGACGGTAATTCGCAAAGGCAGGGAAAGACGCGCATTGTACCTGCCTGCGCGACAGAGGGGCTGGGAATCTGTGTCATTTACGCCGTTTTGCGCAGGCGCATGTGCAGCAGCGGGTAGGGCTGGTCCAGGCCGTCGGTTTCCGAACGGCCGAACACTTCGAAGCCTTCATGCAGGTAAAAGCCCAAGGCTTGCGGGTTCTGCTCGTTGACGTCCAGGCGTTCGGCGTTCAGTTCGTCGATCGCATAGTGCAGCAGGCGCTTGCCAACCCCTTGGCCACGGTAGTCTGGTGCGACGAAGAGCATGTCCACGCGCCCATTGGCGACCCCGGCGAAGCCGCAGATACGTTGCCGGTCCTTGCAGCAGACCAGCATCACCGCATCCAGGTAGCGGCGCAACACGTGGTCGCGCAGCAGCAGGATGTAGCCCTCTGGCAGGAAGTGATGGGTGGCGCGCACCGAGTCCTCCCACACCTGTACCAGCTCGCTGTAGTCGCTCAAGCGCGGCGTTTGCAACGTCAGTGGCGCATGCATGCCGGTGGTCCTCCATGGCGATAGGGAAAACATAGCAGCCCAACCACCGGTCGGCTTGTCTGTGTAGCGCTTGAACGGCGGAGGGTAGCGGTCTATTAATTAAGCGTGGGAAAAAATCCCACGCAAAGAAGAGCTAAAACTGACAACAAGACTTTTACTGATTTGGCGTTCTCGTGGCGACGACCTGGAGACGGACTATGCAAATCCACCTGCTGTTCAAGAAGGCCTTACTGGCGGTTGCCGTAGCTGGCGTGCTTTCGACGTCCATTGTTTTGATCCCTGACACGATTTCTCACGGCTCCAGCGCCTATGCCAAAGATGGTGGTGGTGGTGGTGGTGGTGGTGGTGGTGGTGGTGGTGGTGGTGGTCATGGTGGCGGTGGCGGTCACGGTGGCGGTGGAGGCGGCGGCCACGGCGGCGGCCACGGCGGTGGCGGTGGCGGCGGAGGCCACGGCGGCGGCGGGAGTGGTGGCGGAGGTGGAGGCCACGGCGGCGGCGGGAGTGGTGGCGGAGGTGGAGGCCACGGCGGTGGAAGTGGTGGTGGCGGCCACGGTGGTGGCAGCGGAAGTGGCGGTGGTGGCCATGGCAGTGGCGGAGACGGTGGCGGCCATGCCGGCAACAGTGGCAGCGGCCACGACGGTAATTCAAACGCTGGTCGCAGCAGCAACCATGCTGAAGCGGGTGACGATCATGGCAATCACGTGGGTGGTGAGCCCGGTGACGATCACGGCAATCACGTTGGCGGTGAGCCCGGTGACGATCATGGCAACCATGTTGGCGGTGAGCCCGGGGATGATCATGGTAATCATGTCGGCGGCGAGCCTGGCGATGATCACGGCAATCACGTGGGTGGTGAACCTGGTGACGATCGCGGCAACCATGTGGGTGGCGAACCGGGTGATGACAATAGCAGGAGCTGACAGGCGTTGATCAGCCCAACTTCTCCCCCTTCGATGTTAAGCGCACTGCGGCGTGTCATGCGTCCGCTGGTGCGCTTGATGTTGCGCAAGGGGGTGACTTATACGATGTTCGCCGACCTGCTCAAGGACGTGTTCGTCGACGTAGCCCACCGCGAGTTTCGCCTGGACGGCACCCCGCCCACCGACAGCCGTATCAGCCTGCTCACAGGCGTGCACCGCAAGGATGTCCGGCGGATTCGTAGTGAAGCCGGCACGGTGCTCGCAGCCTTGCCGGCAAACATCACCCTGGGTGCTCAGCTGGTCAATGTATGGACCACCAGCCCGCCGTTCTGCTCGGCACCTGGCCAGGCGCTGGCGCTGCCGCGTTTGGCCAGTGTCGGCGGCGACTGTTCATTCGATGCCCTGGTGGCCAAGGTCAGCACCGATATCCGTGGCCGGGTTGTGCTGGATGAGTGGTTGCGCCTTGGTATCGTCCGGCTCGATGAGCAGGATTGTGTGCACCTGGAGGCCCAGGCATTCGTGCCGCAGACGGGTTTCGATGAAAAAGCCGCCTACTTTGGCCACAACCTGCATGACCATGCCTGTGCAGCGGTGCATAACCTCAGTGGCGAAGGCCAGCCGTTCTTTGAGCGCAGTGTTCACTACGATGCCTTGAGCCTGGCCAGCGTCGAACACTTGCGTGAAGCGGTCTCCAGGGATGGCATGCAGACACTGCTTGCTTTCAGCCAGCTTGCAGCAGAGCTGGAGGGTGCTGATGAGCCCACTGTCGAGCAACGTCAGCGCATCACCGTAGGGCTTTATTTCTACACTGAAGCTACCCAACCCGATTTGTCGAAGACACCCGGCCCATGACTGCTCTTGTGCGCTGCCTCAGTGCCATCACGCTCGCCCTGGTTTTCGGGTTGAACCTGATGGCGCCTGCCGAGGTGGCCGCAGCGCCGGTGTGTGTCAGCCGTGATGAAGTGGGTATGGCCGGTGCCGCAGGCATGCAGTTTCCGGGGGGAACGGGCGGCACCGGTGTGCGCAGTGAAAACGGCGGTGTTGGCGGCACTGGCGCACCGCATCCGCAGCGCCCCGGTGGCACAGGCGGTACGGGTGCAGTGGCCGAGGGTGTGGATGGCACCTACTTCGATCACAGCAGTGGTGGTGTTGGCGGTACCGGTGCGCCAATCCTGCGCCCGGGCGGTACCGGTGGTACCGGCATTGTCGGCACCATCACCGGGTTTGCCTCGATCTGCGTCAATGGTATGGAAGTCCATTATGGCAAGGACGTACCGGTGAGTCAGAACGGTGCACCGGCCAGCAGTGCTCACCTGGCCATCGGGCAGGTTGTGGCGGTGGAGGCCGTTGCCACCCAGCGCGGCCTGCAGGCTGGGCGTATCTCGATCCTCAACGCCTACGAAGGGCCGCTGACGGCGCTCCCCAGCGCTTCGGCCCCGCTGCGGGTGATGGGGCAACCGGTGCGCCTTGCCGCAGGCGCGCGGGTGGCGCAAGGGCTGCACCTGGGCGAGTCGGTCCGGGTCAGCGGCTTGCGCGATGCCAGGGGCGAAGTGGTGGCGACCCGTATCGAACGGGCGCCGGGGCTGCGAGAGGCCAGTGCCATTGGGGCGATTGATCGCCCTGGTAGCCTTCAAGGGCTGCAACTGGGTACCCGCGTAGCCCCGGCACGGGAAGTGCTGGTGCGCGGCCAGTGGACCGGGCGTCAGCTGGAAGTGGCGCAAACCCGCCGTGACCCGAGCCTGCCGTTTGCTGGCCGTGTGCAGCAGGCGGTGGTCGAAGGGCTGGTGCAGCGCGCGCAGGCTCGGCAACTGGTGGTCGCAGGCATCAATGTGACGCTGGGGCAGGGCACCGTGATCGTTGGCAAGCCGTCGGCGGCGTTGGCGCTCGATCAGCGTGTGCGGGTGAGTGGCGTACTCAATGGCGCTCACGAACTGCGGGCAACGCGTGTGGAGGTCCAGGATGACCGCGTCGACAACCCGGACAGAGGCCATTCGGGGCATGGCAGCGAGCACGGCAGCAGTGATTCCGGCAGTTCCGGCAACAGTGGTCATGGCACACGCGAAGCGACCGCTGTTGGCAACGAAGGCCGTGAGGATCGCAGCGGTGGCAGCGGCATTGAGGACGCCAGCGGGCATGGCAAGTCAGACAGCGTGGACAAGTCTGGCAAGACAGAACATGTCGAAACGGTGGAGCAGCCTGAAAGCAGCAACAGCGGCCGTTCTGACCGGGTAGAGCGGGTCGACGTCGAAAAGGTAGAAAAGGCCGATAAGGTTGAGAAGGTCGAAAAAGTAGAGAAGGTCGAAAAAGTAGAGAAAGTCGAAAAGGTGGAGAAAGTCGAGAAGCCTGAAAAGGTGGAGAAGGTTGAAAAAGTCGAGAAGGTAGAGAAGGTCGAAAAAGTAGAGAAAGTCGAAAAGCCTGAAAAGGTCGAGAAGGTTGAAAAAGTCGAGAAAGTGGAAAAGCCGGAGAAGATAGAGACCGCCGAAAAAGTCGAGCATCCGGAGCGTTCCGGGCGTTAGGCAACTAGGCTGGGTATGTCCGCTCACACTTCCCGACGGGATTCCGAGGTGCTGATGAGACCGACCCTCCCGCTTCTCGCCTGCCTGCTGTCATGCACCAGCGCGTCAACCTTGGCTGAAACCTTCAGTGCGGCCATCGGCATGGACTATTCAAGCGGCGACTATGGCACGGGCACCACGTCGGAAATCTGGTACGTGCCCGTGGTCGGCAAGTATGAAACCGGCCCCATGACCTACAAGGTCACCGTGCCTTGGCTACGCATCACCAACCCGGAAGTCGGCCCGAATGGTGACCCCTTGCCCGGCGGTTGCCGGGATGTGGAGAGCGGGCTGGGCGACACGGTTGCCAGCGCCGGGTACGCCCTGCTCGATGGCAGCGACGGCGGCCTGATGCTGGACCTGATCGGCAAGGTCAAATTCCCCACCGCCGATGAAGACCAGTGCCTGGGTACCGGCGAATACGACTACACCACCCAGGTCGACATCACCAAGGGCTTTGGCCCGGTCACCGGCTTCGCGACATTGGGCTGGAAGAAGTTCGGCGACCCGCCCGACAGCGATTTCGACGACCCGGTATTTGTCAGCCTCGGCTTCGCCATACCTGTGGCTACTGGCACGTCAGCGGGCGCTTCGTACGATTGGCGGCAGAAAGTGCTCTCGACAGGGTCGCAGATCAAGGAACTGACCTTGTTCCTGACCCACAAGCTCAACCCGCAATGGAAAGTGCAACTGTATGCGGTCAAAGGCTTTTCGGATGCCAGCCCGGATGCAGAGGGGGGGCTGATGCTGTTTCACACGTTTTGACAAAAAAGCCCCTGCGCCGGGCTACCGGGGCAGGGGCTTTTCAGTGTTTCAGCCGCTTTAAATAGGCTCGGCCCACATGTCGTATTCGTCGGCATCCACCACACGGCAGCGCACTTTGTCGCCTGGCTTGAAGCCATGATCGCCGTCGATGAACACGCTGCCGTCGATTTCCGGGGCATCGAAGAAGCTGCGGCCAACCGAACCTTGCTCCTCGACTTCGTCGATCAGCACGTCGATTTCCTTGCCGATGCGCAGTTGCAGTCGGGCGGCGCTGATGGCCTGCTGGTGGGCCATGAAGCGGTCCCAGCGGTCCTGCTTGACGTCGTCCGGCACTTCTTCCAGGCCCAGGTCGTTGGCCGGTGCGCCTTCTACCGGCGAGTACTGGAAGCAGCCCACGCGGTCCAGCTGGGCTTCGGTCAGCCAGTCCAGCAGGTACTGGAAGTCTTCCTCGGTTTCGCCCGGGAAGCCGACGATGAAGGTGGAGCGGATCACCAGCTCGGGGCACTGTTCGCGCCAGTTCTTGATGCGCGCCAGGGTGCGGTCTTCGAAGGCCGGGCGCTTCATCGACTTGAGCACTTTCGGGCTGGCGTGCTGGAACGGGATGTCCAGGTACGGCAGGATCTTGCCGGCGGCCATCAGTGGGATCACGTCGTCGACGTTCGGGTACGGGTACACGTAGTGCAGGCGTACCCAGGCGCCCAGGCTGCTCAGTGCTTCGCACAATTCGAGCATGCGGGTCTTGACCGGGCGGCCGTTCCAGAAGTCGGTCTTGTACTTGACGTCGACGCCATAGGCGCTGGTGTCCTGGGAAATCACCAGGATCTCCTTCACCCCGGCCTTGACCAGGCGCTCGGCCTCGCTCAGCACTTCACCCACCGGGCGGCTGACCAGCTTGCCGCGCATCGACGGGATGATGCAGAAGCTGCAGCTGTGGTTACAGCCTTCGGAAATTTTCAGGTACGCGTAGTGGCGCGGGGTCAGCTTGACGCCCTGAGGCGGCACCAGGTCGATCAGCGGGTTGTGGTCCTGGCGTGGCGGTACCACTTCGTGAACGGCGTTGACCACCTGCTCGTACTGCTGCGGGCCGGTGACCGACAGCACGCTCGGGTGCACATCACGGATGCTGCCTTCTTCGACACCCATGCAGCCGGTGACGATGACCTTGCCGTTTTCCTTGATCGCTTCGCCGATCACTTCCAGCGATTCTGCCTTGGCGCTGTCGATGAAGCCGCAGGTGTTGACCACCACCACGTCGGCGTCCTCGTAGGTGGGCACGACTTCATAGCCTTCCATGCGCAGCTGGGTCAGGATGCGCTCGGAATCGACCAGGGCTTTAGGGCAACCCAGGCTTACGAAACCTACCTTGGGGGTGGCGGGCGTGGTGGACATGACTAACCTCGGTATTGAATGCAGGTCGCCCGGCCGGAATCGGGGGCGATCTTGACGGGCGCTTTGGGCGCCTCTGATCAAAAAGTGCGCAATTCTAGCGAGCGTAACGTCGCTTGACCAGCAGAAATACGACGAACGCTGCGCTATGCTTCGCGCCGTTGAGCGAAGGTGCCTTCAGGGGCCGGCGCTAGAGTGAATATTAAAGGCCGTGATGGCCGTCTGCGGGAGTGGTCGATGGTTCAGGCAAGCAGTCACGCCGAGGGCGGGCACGAGGGGAAGCAGGGCGCGGCGCGGTCGCTGGGCCTGCTCGTGGCGGCGGTCGGGGTGGTTTATGGCGATATCGGCACCAGCCCGTTGTACACCCTGAAGGAAGTCTTCACCGGCGGTTACGGGGTGCCGGTCAACCATGATGGCGTGCTGGGGATCCTGTCATTGATCCTGTGGTCGCTGTTGTGGGTGGTGTCGTTCAAGTACGTGATGTTCATCCTGCGTGCCGACAACCAGGGGGAGGGCGGCACCATGGCGCTGACCGCGCTGGCGCGGCGTGCCACGGCGGCCTACCCGCGGTTGCGCACACTGATGGTGATCTGCGGCCTGATCGGCGCTTCGCTGTTCTATGGCGACAGCATGATCACCCCGGCGGTGTCGGTGCTGTCGGCGGTGGAGGGCATGGGCCTGGCGTTTGACGGTATCGACCATTGGGTGGTGCCGATTTCGCTGGTGGTGCTGGTGGCATTGTTCCTGGTGCAGAAGCACGGCACCGAGAAGATCGGCAAGCTGTTCGGCCCGATCATGGTCACCTGGTTCGTGGCGCTGGGCGCACTGGGCGTGCATGGCATCTCGCAGAGCCCGGAAGTGCTGAAGGCCTTCAACCCGGGTTGGGCGATCAATTTCTTCGTGGTGCACCCCGGCATGGGCGTGGCCATTCTCGGCGCAGTGGTGCTGGCGTTGACCGGCGCCGAGGCGCTGTACGCTGACATGGGCCACTTTGGCCGCAAGCCGATCGCCAGGGCCTGGTTCATCCTGGTGCTGCCCGCGCTGGTGCTGAACTATTTCGGCCAGGGTGCACTGCTGCTGCAAAACCCGGACGCAGCCCGTAACCCGTTCTACCTGCTGGCACCTGGCTGGGCGTTGCTGCCGTTGGTCGGGTTGGCGACCATGGCCACGGTGATCGCCTCGCAAGCGGTAATCTCGGGGGCGTTCTCTCTGACCCGCCAGGCCATCCAGCTGGGCTACATTCCACGTATGCAGATCCAGCACACCTCCAGCGACGAGCAGGGGCAGATCTACATTGGCGCGGTGAACTGGACGCTGATGGTCGGTGTGGTGCTGCTGGTGATCGGTTTCGAGTCGTCCGGCGCTCTGGCGGCGGCCTACGGTGTGGCGGTGACCGGCACCATGCTGATGACCACTATTCTGGTGTCGGCCGTCATGTTGCTGCTGTGGAAATGGCCCCCTGTGCTGGCGGTGCCGATTCTGGTGGGTTTCCTGTTGGTCGACGGGCTGTTCTTCGCCGCCAACGTGCCGAAAATTGTTCAGGGCGGTGCCTTCCCGGTGTTGGCGGGTGGTGTGCTGTACTTGCTGATGAGCACCTGGAAGCGCGGCAAGCAGATTCTGGTCGAACGCATCGACGAAGGCGCACTGCCGCTGCAGCTGTTCATCAGCAGTATCCGTATTCAGCCGCCCCATCGCGTCGAAGGCACGGCGGTGTTCCTCACCGCACGGGCCGACGCAGTGCCCCATGCGCTGTTGCACAACATGCTGCACAACCAGGTGCTGCACAGCCAGGTGGTACTGCTGACGGTCGTCAGTGAAGACCGCCCGCGCGTGCCGGAGCACGAGCGCTTCGAGGTGGAGGCATACGGTGACGGGTTCTTCCGTGTGCTGCTGCACTTTGGCTTCATGGACGAACCGGACGTGCCGGCGGCATTGAAACTGTGCCACCTGGACGATCTGGACTTCACCCCGATGCGCACCACTTACTTCCTCAGCCGCGAGACGGTGATCGCTTCACGGCTGGAGGGGATGTCGCGCTGGCGGGGTAACCTGTTCGCCTTCCTGCTGAAGAATGCCAACGGCAACTTGCGCTTCTTCAACCTGCCGCTGAACCGGGTGATCGAGCTGGGGACCCAGGTCGAGATCTGATTGCCAAGGGGCCGCAAAGCGGCCCCAGTCATTGTCAGTTCTGTTCGGCGACGCTCGATTTGCCTTGGCGCGTCTCGATCTCACCAATCAAACGCTTGGCCAGCGCCGGGTAGTTCTCGTCGAAGTGGTGCCCCCCAGGCAACTTCAGGCGTTCACCCACCGCAGTCTTTTCGGTGCAACCGCTCTCATCGGTCTCTTCCACGCCATACACGCACACCACCTTGGACGCTGGCAGCCTGGCCATTTCCGGCCCGGTAGGTGCTTCCTGGCCTTCCTTGCCCAGCCAGCCCTCGACTTCGATCTCGAAACTGCCACTGCGGGCAAACGCCAGCAGCATCACAGCATCGATGCGCTGCTGGTCTTCGGCAGGCAGGCGGTTGTAGATCGCCGGCAGCACATCGGCACCGAATGAATAACCGGTCAGCACGAAGCGCTTGGTGCCCCACTTCTGCCTGTAATGTTGCATCAGCTCGGACAGGTCGGCGGCGCTTTGCTCCGGGGTCTTGTGCTGCCAGTAGTAGCGCAGCGTGTCGATGCCTACCACCGGGTAGCCCAGCTTGGCCATTTCCCCGGCCACATCACGGTCCAGGTCGCGCCAGCCACCATCACCGGAGAGGAACAGGGTCACCGTGTCGGTGGTCTGCCCGGCCGGGACCTCGACCACCGGAATAGCCAAGGCGTTGCCGTCACGGCCAACCAGAGCCTGGGTCAGCTGGGCCTTAAGCACTTGTGGCAGGTGGATGTCGTAGTCGCTGATGCTGGTTTCGGCGTTCGCCTGGTCACGTACGAAAGCGGCGCTGGCGTCATCCGGGTTGTCGTTCCAGGCGACGTTCCAGTGGCCATGAGGTGCCGCCTTGGGCAGCGGGGCCTGACAGCCGGGTTGCTCCAGGCTGAAGTCCACTGAAATGGCCCGCGCCTTGTCATCGCTCTGGCTGGCCAGCCAACGCCAGGCCTGGGCGGCACCAGGGCCTATACCGGCGACCAGCGTCGGCTTTGCCGACAATTCGGTCAGGGCTTGGTCCATGGCCTGTTGCTGTTTGCTACAGTCGTTCGGCGGCAGCACCACCTGCACCAGCTGGGCTTCGCCGGCCTGGCTCAGGTCCAGCAGTTGCTTGTCGGTCAATGCTTGGTCCTGTGGCACACCAATGGCTACCCGGGCCTTCGGGTGTACGCCAGGGGTCACCCGGGTGATGTGGGTGTCATTGATGCTCAATTGCTCCAGGCGCGCCTCGGGGGCCGGGCGCGTCCACAGCCAGAACGCCAGCGCGCCACCCAGGGCGGCCAGCAGCAGGGGGACCAGCAGGTACAGCCAATAGCGTCGGGTCATCAACGTTTCACCAATCCAGTCAGGCCGCCTGCAATCAGGGCGGCGGTGTCGGCCAGTGCTACCAGCGGGTCGAGCCCGGCCGGCACGGCCATGTAGCGGGGTTCCCAGTCCGGTTGGAATTTGTCCTTGAAGCGGCGAAGCCCCTGGAAGTTGTACAACTGCTCGCCCCGGCGGAACACCATCGAACCCAGGCGCTGGGTCAAGGGCGCACCTCGCCGCGGTTGCAGGCCGGAAAGCGGCACCATGCCAAGGCTGAAGCGGGCGTAGTCATGGCTTTTGTAGTGCAGGATCAAGCCGATCATCATGAACTCCATGGTCAGCTTGGGGGCTTCGGGGTGCGCACGCATCAGGTCGAGGCTTGCCAGCTCGTTGCCATGGGTTTCCAGCAGGTTGGCGAAGGCTACCGGGCGGCCCTGGAAGCGAATCAGCGCGATGCGGAAGTGTTGCAGGTAGTCCGGGCTGAAGCGCCCCAACGAAAAGCCTTTCTCACGCACGTTCTTGCCGCCGAGCCAGGCATCGGAAATTTCCTTCAGCTCTGCCAGCGGGGCGTGGCCGGGTTCATGGATTTCCAGGCTCAGGCCGTCGCGACCACCGCGATTCCAGGTGTAGCGCAGGTCTTTCATCTCCTTGCCCTTGGCTTCCAGATCGAAGCGGCGCAGGTCGACACGGGCTTCTTCACCCAGCTTCAGTGCTGTCAGGCCTATATCCATGTAGAACGGCAGGTTCTCGGCACGTACCTGGTAGAACACCGGGCGAGCGTGGTGCAGGTCGCACAGGTCACGGAACTGCCAGATCATCTCGGCACGCTCCTGGGCCGGGCCGATGGGGTCGTACAGGGCCACCAGGCTGCGGCCACGCCGTGCGTACATGAGGAAGGCATTGTCACGCGGGTGGAACAGCAACGCTTTGTCGCCCGTCAGGGCCAGGCCGCCGTCGGGTTGGTCGGAAGCCAGCAAAATACGGTTGGCGCGCTGCAGTTCCTCTTCATCGGGCAGGTGGATCACAGGAGGGGCGGTGCGCAGCAGCCAGGTCAGCGCCACGGCAGCCAGCAGCAAGGCGCTGCCCATGGTGGCACGCAGGCCGCGTGGGGCATCGGCATCGAGTGTGAACTGCCACCACAGCTGATGGCTGTAGGGCACATCCTGGTAGGCGAACAGCAGCAGCCAGACCGAAGCGCCGACTGCGCAGGCACTGGCCACCAGGAACACCGGCGAGAAGGGCAACTCCAGCAGGCGGCTGGGGCGGTAGAACGAGCGACGGAACAGGGCAAGCAGGGTCGCGGTGAAGGTCAGCAGGCACGCTTCTTCCCAGTCAAACCCCTTGAGCAGCGACAGCAGGGCGCCCACCAATAACAGCACGGTAGTCAGCAACCAGGCGGCGGACAGGCGCCGGCGCAGGCCCTGGGCCAGCAGCAGGCACAGCACGCCGATCAGGCTGGCGCCGAAGTGCGAGGCATCGATAAGCCGGTGCGGCACCAAGAAGCCCATGTGTTCCAGGCGCGTGTCGATTTCGGGTGTGGCGCCCGAGAACAGCAGCACCACGCCGGACAGGAATACCAGAATCGACAAAATCGGTGCGGCCAGCCCGGAAGCTACCTTGATGGCCTGCTGTGCGAACAGCAGGCGCCGGGCTTCGTTAGCCAGCAACAGTACACAGGCCAGCAGCAATGGCAGTACCACATAGATCAGCCGGTACAGCAGCAGGGCGGCCGCCAGCGGTGCAGCACCGAGCTGGTCGGCAAAGGCTGCCAGCAGAATCGCTTCGAACACCCCGACGCCGCCCGGCACATGGCTGAGTACGCCAGCGGCCAACGCCAGCAGGTACACCAGCACGAATGCCCCGAAAGGTGGTGCTGCGGGCAGCAGCAGATACAGGACAGTGGCGGCGGCTGCCACATCCAGCGCGGTGATCAGCAGTTGCAGGGCCGCCAGCCGTGCACCCGGCAGGCGTAGCGTGCGGCGGCCCACCTGTACCAGCAGGTTGTTCGCCAGCGGTTGCTCGGCCAGGCGCCGGCGGTACAAGCCGAACACCAGCAGGGCGGATGCCACCAGCACGGCAATGGCGATGCCTGCCAGCAGGCCCGGCGGCAACCCCAGTGCAGCCGAGGCTGCCGGCAGGTCGCTCAAGGTCGCCAAGGCTGCCAGGGGAGGCAACGCACAGCCCAGCGACAAGCTGGCAAACACCGTCATGCGAGCGACTTCGCCAGCCCCCAGCCCTTGGCGTGCATAGAGCCGGTAGCGCACCGATCCGCCTGACAGCATCGACAGCCCGATGGCATTGCCGATGGCAAAGGCGCTGAAGCCGCCCAGCACCAGGCTGTGCACTGGCAACTTCACCCCGGCATAGCGGCTGGCCGACCACTCGTAACCCAGCAGGATCACGAAGCCCGCCACCGTCGCCACAAAGGCGCCCAGCAACGACTGGGTCGGCACACTGAGCATGGCGTCGTGCAAGGCATAGATATCCAGCTCGCTCAGCAGGTGGCGGCAGGCAATCAAAGCCATGGTGAACAGCACCAAGGTCACTGCCAGGCCGATGGGCTGGCGGTAGCGGCTCAGGCGTTCGAGCAAGGGCAGGCGTTGCACGGCACCGGGCAGTGCCGAGGCGAGTGGCACCGGAGGTTCGGGGTTATGGGAAGTCATGAGTTGCCCCGGGCATGCTGCGCGAGGTGGAGAGAAGGTGCGGCCAAGTGAGAGTCCCTTAGGAAAACGTATCCAATATTACTCCGGCCTCAGGCGCTTTCAGCGGCCTGGCAGGGTTAAAGATAGTTCATCCGGGGTACGATGCCTCAAGCCTGCGGGATGGCTGGAGGGGCGGGGAAAAGGAAGCGATGAAATGCAGGGGCGTAGAAACAACAAACCCCGCGCTGCTGTTAAACAGGCGGGGTTTGTTCTGACGAATATGGTTGCGGGAGCCGGATTTGAACCGACGACCTTCGGGTTATGAGCCCGACGAGCTACCAGGCTGCTCCATCCCGCGTCAGAGGTGCGCATTCTACAGTCTGCCAATCGTATGTCAAGCATTTGGCTTCGATTTGACGTGTTTTATTCGCCGTACTTTTCAGTGGGCAAAGAAAAAGGCCACTGTGTTAGCAGTGGCCTTTTCTTGAATCTGGTTGCGGGAGCCGGATTTGAACCGACGACCTTCGGGTTATGAGCCCGACGAGCTACCAGGCTGCTCCATCCCGCGTCAGTGGGGCGAATTCTACAGTTTGTAATGTGTATGTCAAGCGCTACGCTTTGATTTTTCGAGATTTTTTTGAAATTGCCTTTCAGTAGGCAAAGAAAAAGGCCACTGCGTTAACAGTGGCCTTTTCTCGAATCTGGTTGCGGGAGCCGGATTTGAACCGACGACCTTCGGGTTATGAGCCCGACGAGCTACCAGGCTGCTCCATCCCGCGCCTGTGAGATCGAATTCTACGGATTTACTTCCTGCTGTCAAGCAAATATTCAGGAAAAACCTTTTTTGTTCAAACCCTTAGCACTCGTCGGCAAGATGCAGCTCAGGCGCGGCGCGGCTTTCAGGCCAATTGTCGAATGCTGGCGCGGGTAGCTGTTTCAGGGCAGGGTGCATGCGATACTATCTGTATGAATTTACAGTGCTGACGGCCATCCATGTCCTTGCGCAAGATCATCCACGTCGACTGCGATTGCTTCTACGCTGCAATCGAGATGCGTGACGACCCGCGTCTGGCGGGGCGCCCCATGGCGGTCGGAGGTTCACCCGACCACCGTGGGGTGATCGCCACCTGTAACTATGAGGCGCGTGCCTATGGTGTGCGCTCGGCCATGTCGTCGCGCCATGCACTTAAACTGTGTCCCGACTTGCAGATCGTCAAGCCGCGCTTCGAGGCTTACCGAGAGGCCTCGCGCGAAATCCATGGCATTTTCCGCGACTACACTGAGTTGATCGAGCCGTTGTCGCTGGACGAAGCCTATCTGGACGTGAGCGATAGCCATTGGTACTCGGGCAGCGCCACGCGTATTGCCGAGGATATTCGCCGGCGGGTCGCCCGTACCTTGCATATCACCGTATCGGCGGGGGTGGCGCCGAACAAGTTCCTGGCCAAGATTGCCAGCGACTGGCGCAAGCCCAATGGCCTGTTCGTGATTACCCCAGGTGAAGTGGAGGCGTTCGTGGCTGCCTTGCCGGTGGCCAGGTTGCACGGGGTGGGCAAGGTGACGGCAGACAAACTGGCACGGCTGGGTATTGAAACCTGTCTGGAACTGCGCGAATGGTCGCGCCTGGCGCTGGTGCGCGAGTTTGGCAGTTTTGGCGAGCGCTTGTGGGGGCTTGCGCGGGGGATCGACGAACGTGCGGTGCACAACGACAGCCGTCGACAGTCGGTGAGTGTGGAAAACACCTACGACACCGACCTTCCAGACCTGGCCAGCTGCCTGGCTCGGCTGCCTGAGCTGCTGGAAAGCCTGAATGAACGCATCGCCCGCATGGACAGCAGTTACCGGCCGGACAAACCCTTCGTCAAGGTCAAGTTCCATGACTTCAGCCAGACAACCCTGGAGCAGGCCGGCGCGGGCAGGGACCTGGAAAGCTATCGACAGTTGCTGGGGCAGGCGTTCGCCCGTGGAGGCAAACCGGTACGCTTGCTGGGGGTGGGGGTGAGGTTGCGCGATTTGCGCGGGGCGCATGAGCAGTTGGAATTGTTTGTACCTGAATAAAAAGGGCCGCATATGCGGCCCATCGCGAGCAAGCTCGCTCCTACAGTCCAGGGTCAGCCACCAACCGGCCAGTGGCCTTGGTCAGCGACTGTAGAAACTCCTGCTGCAGCTCCGGATCGTTGCGGGTCAGCTCGATCAGGCTTTGTTCCATTTCACTGGCTTCTTCTTCAAGGCCCAGCTCGGACAGGCGCTTGACCCGGTGGACCCATTGGCCGACATCGTCATCTTCGAGGTCGTCGAAGATCAGCTCATGGGCTTCGAGCAGCTTGTTGCGCAGGGTGGCGCTGACCAGCAGGCTGGCATCGCCACGCACCGCGTTGTCCTCGTCGAGTACCTGCAGGTGCAGGGTGCCGATGTGGTTGAGGTTCTGCTCCGAGAACGGGCTGTCGAGCAGGTTCAGGCGTAGCACGCCGTTCCTGTCGGTAGTCAGTTCGTGGGTCATCTTGCCAGCCTTGACCTCGACCAGGCGTTCGCTCCAGGGCACGCTGGTCGATTCCTCGCGCTTGCCTTTCTGCACCTCGCTGATCCCGGCCAGGTTCTGCTGGGCGCGGCCGTTGGACGGCACGTTCATGAACGGGTTGAGCCCGTCCACGCCGTAGCTGAGCCAGTCATGAGTGATGCTTTCCGGCAGGTTGCCCAAGGCGAAGACGTTGACCACGTTGGCCCCGACGCCCGCCACCACGGCCACGGCACCCAGCGGGATCTCGTAGATCTCGCGCCAGGGCTGGTACGGCGTGTAGCGGTCGTAACGACGGGTAACTTCGAACTCGGTGACTTCGAAGCGCTTCTGTTCATGCACACGCACACGTCGTTGCGGAAGCTCCATCACCTTCGGCTCGCCGACATCGATCTGCAGGGTGTGCTCGAGCAATTTGCGCTCGACGCGCTCCTCATGGTCGCTGCGCTGGGACATCTGGTTGGCGCAGCCGCTGACGAGCAGGGCGCCGCACAGTGCGGCGCCCCCCAGGGTAAAGGTACTTCGCTTGAACATGATCACTCGTGCATTGGTTATCAGCGGCGAACGCGGGCCTGCAGGAAGCTCAGCACTTCATTGAGCGGCAACGCCTGGGCGTCTTGCTCGGTGCGGTGCTTGTACTCAAGGTTGCCTTCGGCCAGGCCGCGATCGCTGACGACGATGCGGTGCGGGATACCGATCAGCTCCATGTCGGCAAACTTGATGCCTGGGCTGGTTTTCTTGTCGCGGTCGTCCAGCAGCACTTCAAAGCCGGCGGCGGTCAGTTCGGCATACAGCTTGTCGGTTGCCTCGCGGACCACGTCGGTTTCGTAGCGCAGCGGTACCAGAGCGATCTGGAACGGGGCCAGGGCGTCGTTCCAGATGATGCCTTTGTCGTCATAGCTCTGCTCGATGGCAGCGGCGACCACGCGGGACACGCCGATGCCGTAGCAGCCCATGGACAGGGTTACCGGCTTGCCGTTCTCGCCCAGTACCTGGCACTTCAGCGCTTCGCTGTACTTGGTGCCCAGCTGGAAGATGTGGCCCACTTCGATGCCGCGCTTGATCACCAGGGTACCCTGGCCGTCCGGGCTTGGGTCGCCTTCGACCACATTGCGCAGGTCGGCCACCTGAGGGACTGGCAGGTCACGCTCCCAGTTCACGCCGAAGTAATGCTTGTCGTCGATGTTGGCGCCGATGCCGAAGTCGCTCATCAGGGCAACCGAACGGTCGATGATGCACTCCAGTGGCAGGTTCAGCGGGCCGAGCGAGCCGGCACCGGCGCCGATGGCGTCGCGCAGTTCGGCTTCGGTGGCCATGACCAGTGGGTCGGCAACCTGTTCCAGCTTGGTGGCCTTGATTTCGTTCAGCTCGTGGTCGCCACGAACGACCAGGGCAATCAGCTTGCCTTCTTCGGCGCCGCGCACGATCAGGGTCTTGACGGTTTTCTCGATGGCCAGGCCGTAGTTTTCCACCAGCTGGGCGATGGTTTTGGCGTTTGGCGTGTCGACCAGGCGCAGCTCCTCGGTAGGGGCAGGGCGCACGGTTTCACGCGGAATGGCCTCGGCCTTCTCGATGTTGGCGGCGTAGTCGGAGCTGTCGCTGAAGATCACGTCGTCTTCGCCGGACTCGGCCAGTACGTGGAATTCGTGCGAATAGCTGCCACCGATCGAGCCGGTGTCGGCCTGCACTGGGCGGAAGTCCAGGCCCAGGCGGGTGAACACGTTGCTGTACGCCTGGTGCATGCGGTCGTAGGTTTCCTGCAGGGAAGCCTGGTCGGCATGGAACGAGTAGGCGTCCTTCATGATGAACTCGCGGCCACGCATCAGGCCGAAGCGCGGGCGGATCTCGTCACGGAATTTGGTCTGGATCTGGTACAGGTTGAGCGGCAGCTGTTTATAGCTGGACAGCTCGTTACGGGCCAGGTCGGTGATGACTTCTTCGTGGGTCGGGCCAACGCAGAAATCACGCTGGTGGCGATCCTTCAGGCGCAGCAGCTCTGGGCCGTACTGTTCCCAACGGCCGGACTCCTGCCACAGCTCGGCGGGCTGAATGCTTGGCATCAGCACTTCCAGGGCGCCGGCGGCGTTCATTTCCTCGCGTACCACGGCTTCGACCTTGCGCATTACCCGCAGGCCCATCGGCAGCCAGGTGTACAGGCCGGAGGCCAGTTTGCGGATCATGCCGGCACGCAGCATGAGCTGATGGCTGATGACCACTGCGTCGGCAGGGGTTTCTTTCTGGGTGGCGAGCAAATATTGACTGGTGCGCATGGTTAGCCGTGTCGATTGCCTAAGACGTTGAAATAGCCCCGCATTGTACGGGTGGGAAACGAAGGCGTACAGGATGCCCCAGGGCGTGACGCTTGTCAGCCAAGAAAAAGCCCGGCGTGATCGCCGGGCTTTTTCAGGTGCGGGGCACTGCAAGCCAGGCTTACAGGATGCTCAGCGGGTACTCCACGATCAGGCGCAGCTCGTCGATCGAGCTCGAACCGTAGTAAACGCCGTCGGCGGAACGGTAGGTGGCCTGACGTACGCGCAAGCTCAGGTCTTTGGCCGGGCCGCTTTGCAGCACGTACTTGACGTCTACGTCGCGTTCCCATTCCTTACCGTTGTTGGTGCTTTCGGTCGTGGCACCGGAACCGCGCACATAGCGGGTCATGAAGGTCAGGCCAGGTACGCCGTATTCGGCGAAGTTCAGGTCGTAGCGAGCCTGCCAGGACTTCTCGTCTTCGGCGTTGAAGTCGGAGCGGGCAACGGAGTTGGCCAGGAAGATGGTGCCGCCACCGTCGACGCCGTAGGCGTAGTCGCCGTCGCCGCTGACTTTCTGGTAAGCCAGGGTGAAGGTGTGGGCGCCAATGTTGTAGGCGGCCGAGAGGCTGGCTGCGATGTTGTCCAGTTCGTTGCTGCCGTCAGCCTTGCTGACGAAGGCGCCGGTCAGGTTGTCGCCGATGGACTTGGTGTCATAGATGTTGAAGTCGAACACCAGGCCTTGTTTGTCGCTGATCGGCAGCGCCCAGTTGATGTTGCCGTACCACTTGCGGAAGTGATCTTCGATGCGCGAGTAGTAGACGCTGGTGCTGAGGTTTTCGTTGATGGCATAGGTGCCACCGAAGACGTTGGCCTCGGTCAGGCGCAGGCTGTCGTGGTAAGTCTGGGCCTGCGCGTTCAGGGCAGTGAAGTGACCGGCGTGCAGGGTCAGGCCATCGATTTCGTTGCTGGTGATCAGGCCGCCTTCAGCAACTTCTGGCAGCAGTCGGCTGTCGTCGGTGGCTAATACCGGCAGGGCGGTGAACTGGTCGCCGAACTTCAGCACGGTATTGGAGACGCGCAGTTTAACTGCACCGCCGCCTTCGGAGTAATCATCTTGCGAACGGCCGTCGGAACCGGTCGGGAACAGGCCGGTGCCGGCGCGGCCTTTGCCGCTGTCCAGTTTCAGGCCCAGCATGCCGATGGCGTCAACGCCGAAGCCCACGGTGCCTTGGGTGAAGCCCGACTCGAAGGTACCCAGGAAGCCCAGGCCGGTTTCTTCGACGCGGCTCTTGCCGCTGTCGTTGTTACGGAAGTCACGGCTGAAGTACAGCATGCGGGTTTTTACGTTCAGCTTGCTGTCTTCGAGGAAACCTTTGGACTCGTCTTGTGCCGAGGCCATTGCCAACTGCGAGGTCCCTGCCGCAACGGCCAGGGCGATCATGCTCCACTTCATCACGCGCATCGTGATTTGCTCCTTTGGTTTTTAGGAAGAGTACCGCTGCATCCATGTGTTTTAGTTATATGGAGCAGCTCTTTCTTGTTATGTCGGCGAAAATGTATAGCACGCTGACTGTTGTTGGCGATATGGCTATAAGCACTCTTTTCGGAACTTTTTCACCCTGTCGCTTTTAGGTATTTCCATGTCGCAAATCACGCCCCGGTTTAGGGCCGTACAACGCCAGCGCTGTTCCTGTCACCGTAACAAACCTGTAATTACCGGTTTCGGTTAGGGGAACTCCCTGGTAACCAATGCCGCTGTTGTTATTTGTCGCGTTCACCTGCCATTGCAGATGTCGTGCCGACTTGGCGTGAAGGGAATGCAACAAGCGTGCTCAAAATTCGCAACACTTCATGAAATTTTCACAAAACCTGCTACCGAGGGTCAGAAAGTCCCGTAAACACGGGGTGAAGCCGGCTCGCGCCCGTGTTGGAGTCGAGAATCATTAAAATTTAAAAAGCTGCCATTAAAGTCAATGTGTTACCGCAACTTGTTCATCCAGAGTCGTTTGTGGGGTGACAGGTGTGGAGAGTGTGGACAGAAGGCCTCATTTTGGTGCGAAAAGTAGCGCTGTGTTACCGGGAGTGTGCAAGGTATCCTTGCAGGCCTGATTTCCGCTTGAAGCGGGTTGGTTTTGCCTGAAGGAGATATGCCGTGTTCGTCCTCGATTCGCGTTTGCAGCAGGATTCCCTGGTGCTGGGGGAGTTTGCACTGTGCCAGTTGCTGCTGAGCAAGGATGCCAACTACCCATGGTTCATCCTGGTGCCCAAGCGCGCCGGCATCAGCGAAATGTTCGAGCTTGAAGTGGCGGAGCAGCAGCAGTTGTGGCAGGAAACAACCCTGTTGGCTGAGGCGCTGAAAGCCAGCTACGGCGCCGACAAGATGAACGTGGCCACCCTGGGCAACGTGGTCAGCCAGCTGCATATGCACGTTATTGTGCGCCAGCGTGACGATGCTGCCTGGCCGGCACCGGTGTGGGGCAAGTGCCCGGCGGTGGCCTACAGCGACGATCAGTTGAATGCCATTCGCCAGCGCCTGCGTGGGCTGCAACTTGCTGGTTATCAGGAGGCCTGAGATGTCGCTGGAGTTACGTATTGTCGAACTGGAAACCCGCCAGGCGTTCCAGGATGACACTATCCAGGCGTTGAATGACGTGGTGGTCGAGCAGGCGCGGGTGATCGAGCGGCTGCAATCGCAGATGGCCGAGCTGATCAAGCGTTATGAAGAGATGGTCGGCCAGTACGGCAGCGAAGGGGAGGAGGCGCCACCGCCTCATTATTGATGCATCGCAGAGGCATATTCGCCGGCATGCCGGTAAATATGCCTCTGGATGAAGTGGCAATCAGCGGCGGGTGACCGCAACCACATCTTCGGCCTGCAGGCCCTTGTCGCGGTGCATCACCGAGAACTCAACGCGCTGGCCTTCGACCAGAATGCGATGGCCTTCGCCGCGAATGGCGCGAAAGTGCACGAAGATGTCATCACCCGAATCGCGGGAAATGAAGCCAAAGCCTTTCGACGTGTTGAACCACTTGACGGTGCCGGTATCCCGATTGCCGGCATCCTGAGCGGCATGCTGGCTGTTGCGTGCCCTGCGCGGGCTGCGGGCAAAACCCACGGCCAGGTGCAGGGCCACTGCCAGTGCCGCGCAGACCAGTGCGGCGAGGTTGCCCATTTCCGGGCGGGCCAGCAATGTCAGGGTTTGCAGTACCACCGCCACCACCAGCAGGGCGCAGGCAAGGTGCTGCAACTGCTGCCGCGCGCCGCGGTAGTACAGGGGCACGACCGGGGCCAGAACCAGGTTGAGCAGGCCGAGGAGTGTCAGGTAGACCGCGTCAGGTTGTTGCAGGAAGGGTGTCGCGTCGGTTTTCAGGCTGGGTATGAGCGATAGCAGCAAGGCTGCCACGCCCGTCACCAGATGGACGATCTTGAACATGGGGTTGGCTCACAGTTGATAAGGCCGATCACAGGAAGAGCGGGCAGCACGGTGCGCATGAGGTGTAGAGCGCGAACACGTGGCAGGCCAGCCTATGCACCCGGCAATGACAGTCCGCACGGGTGGCACGGTGCCTATTTAACAGTAAAGCCGCAGGCTACTCAAACCGCAGGCCGCCCGGCGGGCAATGTGTTGCGCCATGTCACATGCGGCAGGGGCGAAGTGTTGCTACAGTGGTCCCCGTCCGCTTGAGTCTCAAGCCTTATGGAAAGGGGAGCTTCATGGCAATCGATATCGGTATCAGCGAAGAAGATCGCAAGTCCATCGTCGATGGGCTATCCCGCCTGTTGTCGGATACTTACGTGCTGTATCTGAAAACCCATAACTTTCACTGGAACGTCACCGGCCCGTCGTTCCGTACCCTGCACCTGATGTTCGAAGAGCAGTACAACGAACTGGCGCTGGCGGTCGACTCCATCGCCGAGCGTATCCGGGCCTTGGGCTTCCCGGCGCCGGGCTCGTATGCATTCTATGCGCGGCACTCGTCTATCAAGGAGGAGGAAGGTGTACCCCCGGCGGACGAGATGATCCGCCAGCTGGTACAGGGGCAGGAGGCCGTGGTGCGCACGGCGCGCAGCATTTTCCCGGTGGTGGATAAGGTCAGTGACGAACCTACTGCCGACTTGCTGACCCAGCGCATGCAGGTGCACGAAAAAACCGCGTGGATGCTGCGGGTGCTGCTCGACGGCAAATAGTTATCCAAAGCTGTCACCTGACACTGTGGGAGCGGGCGTGCCCGCTCCCGCAGTTTCTGCTTCACGTTTAAGAAATTAAGTATTTGTGCAGGAAGATTTTGCCGCTGCTCCAAGCCCGGCTATCAGCGCTTCATACGTCACCTGTTACCTGTGATGAGGAAGTAGGGCGCATGATGCAAGCGAGCAAGCGTATGGCTGGGCAGGGGAGCTGGCCGGCAAAGCAGTGCATGGATCCGTTCAAGGCGGATTTCGACATGTTGCAGATCCAGCCGGTGTCGCGTTCGGTGCGGTTGAACGGGTTTTCCACCTGCTTGCGTCTGGAGGCCATCTACTGGGGCATCCTGGAGCGTATCGCCGCTGCTAACCGCTGTTCGGTCAGTGCGGTGTTGTCCTACGTGGACCGCGAAGTGCACTTGCGCCAGGGTGGGGTGCGTAACTTCAGTGGGCTGATCCGGGTCATCTGCGTCGCCTGGCTGCAAAACCCGCCAAGTGTGCGCTGATCGCCGGGCGGGCTGCGCAGTGCCTGTTAACCATATATAATCCCGCTTTTTGCTGCCCCGGCAGCCAGCGTTGTGGTTGACGAGAGACACCCATGCCCCTTTATGACTATCAATGTGCATCCTGCGAGCACCGCATGGAAGTGCTGCAGAAGATCAGCGCCGCGCCGCTGACCGATTGCCCGGCCTGTCAGGCCCCGGCGCTGAAAAAGCTGCTGTCGGTGCCAGGCTTCCGCCTGAGCGGTAATGGTTGGTACGAAACCGACTTCAAGACCGGGGCAAAAAAGAATCTGGCAGGCGGCGACAAGGCCGACTGAGTTGAATGCTGTGACCGGGTCTTGCAGTATTAGCCCTCCGGGCGGCCAAGGCCTCCACCGAATACACGAATCACGAGAAGCGAAACCACCATCATGATGCGCAGCCATTATTGCGGCCAACTGAACGAGAGCCTGGACGGCCAGGAAGTCACCCTTTGCGGCTGGGTCCATCGTCGCCGCGACCACGGCGGGGTGATCTTCCTCGACATCCGTGACCGCGAAGGCATGGCCCAGGTCGTGTTCGACCCGGATCGCGCCGAAACCTTCGCCGCCGCCGACCGCGTGCGCAGCGAATACGTCGTGCAGATCACCGGCAAGGTGCGCAAGCGCCCAGACGGTGCGGTGAATGCCAACATGGCCTCCGGCGCCATCGAGATCCTCGGCTACCAGCTGAACGTGCTCAACGAAGCGGAAACCCCGCCGTTCCCGCTGAACGAGTACTCCGACGTTGGCGAAGAAACCCGCCTGCGCTACCGTTTCATCGACCTGCGTCGCCCGGAAATGGCCGACAAGCTGCGCCTGCGTTCGCGCATCACCAGCAGCATCCGCCGCTTCCTCGACGAAAACGGCTTCCTCGACGTCGAAACCCCGATCCTCACCCGTGCCACGCCCGAAGGTGCGCGTGACTACCTGGTGCCAAGCCGTACCCACGCCGGTAGCTTCTTCGCCCTGCCGCAGTCGCCCCAGCTGTTCAAGCAGCTGCTGATGGTGGCCGGCTTCGACCGCTACTACCAGATCGCCAAGTGCTTCCGTGACGAAGACCTGCGTGCCGACCGTCAGCCGGAATTCACCCAGATCGACATCGAGACCAGCTTCCTCGATGAAAGCGAGATCATGGGCCTGACCGAAAGCATGATCCGCAAGCTGTTCAAGGAAGTGCTGGACCTGGAGTTCGGCGAATTCCCGCACATGACCTTCGAAGAAGCCATGCGCCGCTACGGCTCCGACAAGCCAGACCTGCGTAACCCGCTGGAACTGGTCGACGTTGCCGACCAGCTGAAAGACGTCGACTTCAAAGTGTTCGCCGGCCCGGCCAACGATCCTAAGTGCCGTGTGACCGCCCTGCGCCTGCCTGGCGGTGCCAGCATGCCGCGCAGCAAGATCGACGAGTACACCAAGTTCGTCGGCATCTACGGTGCCAAGGGCCTGGCCTACATCAAGGTCAACGAGCGCGCCAAGGGCGTCGAGGGCCTGCAGTCGCCGATCGTCAAGAACATCCCTGAGGCCAACCTCAACACCATCCTCGACCGCGTCGGTGCCGTAGACGGCGACATCGTGTTCTTCGGTGCAGACAAGTTCAAGGTGGTCAGCGAAGCCCTGGGCGCGCTGCGTATCCGCTTGGGTCACGACTTCGAGCTGCTGACCTGCGAGTGGGCGCCGATGTGGGTCGTCGACTTCCCGATGTTCGAAGAAAACGAAGACGGCAGCTTCACCGCGCTGCACCACCCGTTCACCGCGCCGAAGTGCACCCCGGAAGAGCTCGAGGCCAACCCGGCTACAGCCCTGTCGCGTGCCTACGATATGGTTCTGAACGGTACCGAACTGGGTGGCGGTTCGATCCGTATTCACCGCAAAGAGATGCAACAGGCGGTATTCCGTCTGCTGGGTATCGAGGCAGAAGAACAGGAAGAGAAGTTCGGCTTCCTGCTCGACGCCCTGAAGTTCGGCGCTCCGCCTCACGGTGGCCTGGCCTTCGGCCTGGACCGTTTGGTCATGCTGATGACCGGCGCCCAGTCGATCCGTGAAGTGATCGCCTTCCCGAAAACCCAGAGCGCTGCATGCGTCATGACCCAGGCCCCTGGCATGGTCGACGCCAAGGCCCTGCGCGAGCTGCACATTCGACTGCGCGAGCAGACCAAGGTCGAGTAAGCAGTCCCGGGCGCATCCATATGGATGCGCCTTTGCGTTTCGGCGCAGGTATTTTTCCGTCCCGCCCCGTACAGGGGCGGGGCTGTTTGTGAAACAAAGGATTCGGAGTCGTTATGGCTGGTCATTCCAAGTGGGCGAACATCAAGCACCGCAAAGAGCGCCAGGATGCCAAGAGAGGCAAGATCTTCACCAAGTGGATCCGCGAACTGACCGTTGCGGCCAAGCAAGGCGGTGCTGACCCGGCATCGAACCCGCGCCTGCGTCTGGCGCTGGACAAGGCGCTGGGCGCCAACATGAGCCGCGACATCATCGATCGCGCCGTGGCTCGGGGTGCCGGCACCAACGAAAGCGATAACGTCGAAGAGCTCAGCTATGAAGGTTACGGTCCGGGCGGCGTGGCGATCATGGTCGAAGCCATGACCGACAACCGCAACCGTACTGCCGCCGCCGTGCGTCATGCCTTCACCAAGTGTGGTGGCAACCTGGGTACCGACGGTTCGGTGGCCTACCTGTTCGAGCGCAAAGGCCAGATCAGCTTTGCGCCGGGCGTGGACGAAGACGCGTTGATGGAAGCAGCGATGGAGGCTGATGCCGACGACGTTGTGGCCAACGACGACGGCTCGTTCGACGTGTTCACCTCGTTCAACAGCTTCTATGCCGTGCGCAACGCCCTGGAAGAGGCGGGTTTCAAGGCCGCTGACGCAGAAATCGTCATGCAGCCGACCACCAGCGCCGAGCTCGACCAGGAGGGTGCCGAAAAGGTGCTCAAGCTGATTGACATGCTCGAAGACCTGGATGACGTGCAGAACGTCTACTCCAATGCCCAGATTTCCGATGAGATCATGGAAAACCTCGGCTAAGGTTCTTTCGTTGGCCTTGATGGCCTATTCGCGGGCAAGCCCGCTCCCACAGGGGCCGTGCGGTCTTTGTGGGAGCGGGCTTGCCCGCGAAAGGGCCGTACATTTTGAACAAACAGGCACTATGACTCTGATTCTTGGTATCGACCCCGGCTCACGCATCACCGGCTATGGCGTGGTACGCCAAACCGCCCGTGGTTGCGAGTACGTGGCGTCGGGCTGTATCCGCACCGGCAGCGGCGAGTTGCACGAGCGGCTGCAGATCGTTTTTCGTGGTGTCAGTGAAATCATTGCCCAGCACGGCCCGGTCACCATGGGCATCGAGCGGGTGTTCATGGCCCGTAACGCCGACTCGGCGCTAAAGCTCGGCCAGGCCCGCGGTGCGGCCATCGTCGCGGCCGCCGAAGCCGGCCTGGAAATCGCCGAATACAGCGCCACCCAGGTCAAGCAGGCGGTAGCCGGTACCGGTGGGGCTAACAAGGAGCAGGTGATGATGATGGTCATGCACCTGTTGAAATTGACGCAAAAGCCGCAGATTGACGCCTCCGATGCGCTGGCCATCGCCTTGTGCCATGCGCATACCCGTTCAAGCCTGGTACCGCATGGCCTGAGCACGGCACGGCGACGTGGCGGGCGCTTGCGTCTGTAGGCGCTTCATGCGCTGATACACATTTTGTTCGGGTGATGCGTTCACCCGCTGCATTTGCTGATAGGGTTGAGCGGTCTTTGACCGGCTCCCCGAGAGGAAGGATCGGAACGTGATTGGACGTTTGCGCGGCACCTTGGCGGAAAAACAGCCGCCGCACCTGATTATCGACGTCAACGGCGTTGGGTACGAACTGGAAGTTCCCATGACCACGCTGTACCGTCTGCCCAAGGTGGGCGAAAGCGTCACCGTGCACACTCATCTGGTGGTGCGCGAAGATGCTCACCTGCTATATGGCTTTGCCGAAAAGCGCGAGCGCGAGCTGTTCCGGGAGCTCATCCGCCTCAACGGCGTGGGCCCGAAGCTGGCGTTGGCGCTGATGTCCGGCCTCGAAGTCGACGAACTGGTGCGTTGCGTGCAAGCCCAGGATACTTCGGCCTTGGTGCGCGTGCCCGGTGTCGGCAAAAAAACCGCCGAACGCTTGCTGGTCGAGCTCAAAGACCGCTTCAAGGCCTGGGAAACTTCGCCAGCCATGTTCACCCTGGTGTCCGATGGGCCATTGCCGCTCGCCAGCGAGTCCACTGCCGAGGCCGATGCGGTCAGCGCGCTGGTCTCGCTGGGCTACAAGCCGCAGGAAGCCAGCAAGGCAATCGCCGCGATCAAGGACAAGGCCGGTCTGAGCAGTGAAGAACTGATCCGCCGCAGCCTGAAAGGGATGATTACCAAGTGATCGAAGCCGACCGCCTGATCGCCGCCAGTGGCCGCGACCGTGAAGAAGTCCAGGACCGGGCGATTCGCCCGCTGCGCCTGGACGAGTACATCGGCCAGCCGGTCGTGCGCGAGCAGATGGCCCTGTTCATCCAGGCCGCTCGTGGGCGCAACGAGTCGCTCGACCACACGCTGATCTTTGGACCGCCCGGGTTGGGCAAGACCACGTTGGCCAACATCATCGCCCAGGAAATGGGCGTTTCGGTCAAAAGCACCTCGGGCCCGATCCTTGAGCGTCCAGGTGACCTGGCGGCCATGCTGACCAACCTCGAACCGCACGACGTCCTGTTCATCGACGAGATCCACCGGCTGTCACCGGTCGTCGAAGAGGTGCTGTACCCGGCCATGGAGGACTTCCAGCTCGACATCATGATCGGCGAAGGCCCGGCCGCCCGTTCGATCAAGCTCGACCTGCCGCCGTTTACCTTGGTCGGCGCGACTACCCGTGCCGGCATGCTCACCAACCCGCTGCGTGACCGCTTCGGTATCGTGCAGCGTCTGGAGTTCTACAGCGACAAAGACCTGGCCACCATCGTTAGCCGTTCGGCGAACATCCTTGGCCTGGTCATCGAAGATCAGGGCGCCTACGAAATTGCCCGTCGTGCCCGTGGCACGCCACGTATCGCCAACCGCCTGTTGCGCCGCGTGCGCGACTACGCCGAGGTTCGCGGCAAGGGCCAGATCACCAAGGCCGTGGCCGACATGGCGCTGAACCTGCTGGACGTCGACGAGCGCGGTTTCGACCATTCCGACCGCCGCCTGCTGTTGACCATGATCGAGAAGTTCGATGGTGGCCCGGTAGGCGTGGACAACCTGGCGGCGGCGATCAGCGAAGAGCGCCACACCATCGAGGATGTGCTCGAACCGTACCTGATCCAGCAGGGCTATATCATGCGCACGCCGCGCGGCCGCGTTGTTACCCGGCATGCCTATCTGCACTTTGGCCTGAATATTCCCGGGCGCTTGGGGGAGGGCGGTGATTTTTCAGAACCAGGTGATGAATGACAGATCGAATGCGACTTTTCGTGGTCCTACCGCTGGCATGCCCAGGGTGTGCTGGCAATCAGACATTAATGAAGAAAAAACAGTTGCCACAGCGGATTGGCAAGCTGAGGAGTAAGCACTAGAGTATGCGCGCGCAAAATCAGCTCGAACCGTTCGCACACCGTTGTCGCGTCTATTACGAAGATACCGATGCGGGCGGCGTGGTGTATTACGTCAACTACCTGAAATTCATGGAGCGCGCGCGCACCGAACGCCTGCGGCACCTGGGCTTTTCCCAGTCGCAACTGGCCGAAGACAACCTGCTGTTCGTGGTCCATTCCAGCGAAGCGCGCTATCACGCGCCGGCGCGGCTGGATGACGAATTGCGGGTAACCGCGCAAGTACTTGAACTCAATCGCGCCAGCCTGCGTTTCGTGCAGCAGGTCTGGCGGGAAAAGGATGAAACGCTGCTTTGCGAAGGGCAGTTCCTGGTGGCCGCCGTGCGCGCCGACACTTTCAAACCCCGAGCCATACCCCCCCAGCTGCGCGACGCCTTTGCGGCGGACGGCTCGGGTAATCAATCGAATGCAGGAGAATAAGCGTGGAAGCTAACGTCGTCGACCATACCTCCATGTGGAGTCTGGTCAGCAATGCCAGCGTGGTGGTACAGCTGGTAATGCTGACCCTGGTGGCCGCCTCGGTCACTTCATGGATCATGATCTTCCAGCGCAGCACCATGCTGCGCGCCGGTCGTCGTGCGCTGGATGCCTTCGAGGAGCGCTTCTGGTCGGGCATCGACCTGTCCAAGCTGTACCGCCAGGCAGGCAGCAACCCAGACCCGGACTCCGGTGTAGAGCAGGTTTTCCGTGCCGGCTTCAAGGAGTTCTCGCGCCTGCGCCAGCAGCCGGGTGTTGACCCGGATGCGGTCATGGAAGGCGTTGGCCGTGCCATGCGCGTGGCCATTTCGCGCGAGGAAGAAAAACTCGAGCAGAGCCTGCCATTCCTGGCCACCGTCGGTTCGACCAGCCCGTACATCGGCCTGTTCGGTACCGTATGGGGCATCATGAACTCCTTCCGTGGCCTGGCCAGCGCCCAGCAGGCCACCCTGGCCACCGTGGCCCCGGGTATCGCCGAAGCGCTGATCGCCACTGCCATCGGCCTGTTCGCGGCAATCCCGGCGGTCATCGCCTACAACCGTTTCGCCGCGCGCAGTGAAGTGCTGATCGGTCGTTACTACACCTTCGCCGACGAGTTCCAGGCGATCCTGCACCGCAAAGTGCACACCAGCGAAGAGTAATCAGGTAGAAGCCCATGGCCCGAGTTCGCCACAAACGCAAGCCCGTCGCCGAGATGAACGTGGTGCCCTACATCGACGTGATGCTGGTGCTGCTGGTCATCTTCATGGTGACGGCGCCCATGCTCAACCAGGGCGTGAAGGTCGACTTGCCCAAGGTTTCCAGCGAAGCCTTGCCGCAGGACAACAACGTCCAGATCCTCACCATCTCCATCAAGGCCGATAAAACCTATTACTGGAACCTCGGCAGCGAAGTCGATACCGACAAGCAGATGGACAAGGCCATGACCTTGCCCGCCATGACCGACGCCGTGACCAAGATCATTGCTGCCGGTCGTGACCAGGGCAAGCAGACCCAGGTGTTCATTCGTGGCGACAAGGCTGTCGACTATGGCGCGGTCATGGGTGCCATGGGCGGGTTGCAGAAGGCCGGTGTCGGTAACGTTGGCCTGATTACCGAGGCGCCCTGATGCAACAGCGAGAGCCATCCGCCTCGGAAAGCTACTTCTGGCCCAGTGTCTGGGCCATCGGCCTGCATGTGTTGGTGTTCGCCCTGCTGTTCGTCAGTTTTGCCATGACGCCTGAGCTGCCGCCATCCAAGCCGATTGTTCAGGCTACCCTGTACCAGCTCAAGTCCAAGAGCCAGGCGACTACCCAGACCAATCAGAAGATTGCCGGGGAAGCGAAGAAAACGGCTTCGCGCCAGACCGAGGTCGAGCAGCTGGAGCAGAAGAAGGTCGAGCAGGAGGCCGTGAAGGCCGCGGAACAAAAGAAAGCCGACGCTGCTCAAAAGGCCGAAGAGGCCCGCGAAGCCGCCGAGGCGAAAAAAGCCGAGGACGCTGCCAAGGCCGCTGAAGCCGCCAAGGCTGCCGAGGCCAAGAAAGCCGCCGAAGCCAAGAAGGCCGACGAGGCGAAGAAGGCCGCCGAGAAGCAGCAGGCCGACATCGCCAAGAAGAAGGCCGAGGAAGAAGCCAAGAAAAAAGCCGAAGAAGAGGCCAAGAAAGAGGCCGCTGAAGAGGCGAAGAAACAAACCGCCGAGGACGCCAAGAAAAAGGCAGCCGAAGAGGCCAAGAAGAAAGCAGCCGAGGACGCCAAGAAGAAAGCGGCGGCCGAGGACGCGAAGAAGAAGGCAGCTGAAGAGGCCAAGAAAAAGGCCGCTGCAGACGCCCAGAAGAAAAAGGCACAGGAAGCGGCCCGCAAGGCGGCAGAAGACAAAAAAGCGCAGGCCCTGGCCGAGCTGTTGTCCGACACCACCGAGCGGCAGCAAGCGCTGGCCGACGAGCAGGGTGACCAGGTGGCCGGCGACTTCGACGACCTGATCCGCATGCGAGCGGCCGAAGGCTGGGCGCGTCCGCCTTCCGCGCGCAAGGGCATGACGGTGGTCCTGCAGATCAACATGTTGCCGGACGGTACCATCACCAGTGTCAGCGTGGCCCGTTCCAGTGGTGACGGCCCGTACGACAGTTCGGCGGTGGCTGCGGTGAAGAACATTGGTCGTTTGACCGAGATGCAGGGTATGAAGCCGAGCGATTTCAACCAATATCGTTCGTTCAAGATGACATTTACACCTGAGGATCTAGCGTTGTGATTAAACGTCTTAGAGGACTGCTGGTCATGCTGTGCTGCGTGGCAGGCATGGCTGTGGCAGAGGAAAAGAACATCCTGGTCACCAGCGGCAGCGACCGGGCAACCCCGATCGCGGTAGTGCCGTTCGGTCTGCAGGGCGGCAGCGTGTTGCCAGAAGACATTGCCGATATCATCGGCAACGACCTGCGCAACTCTGGCTACTACTCGCCAATTCCGCGGCAGAACATGATCAGCCAGCCGTCGCAGGCCAGCGAAGTGATCTTCCGCGACTGGAAAGCGCTGGGTGCACAGTACGTGATGGTGGGCAGCATCGTGCCGGCAGGCGGTCGTCTGCAGGTGCAGTACGCGCTGTTCAACGTCGCTACCGAGCAGCAAGTGCTGACCGGCAGCGTCGCGGGTAGCACCGACCAGTTGCGCGACATGGCGCACTACATTGCCGACCAGTCGTTCGAGAAGCTCACCGGCATCAAGGGTGCGTTCTCCACCCGCATGCTGTACGTGACGGCCGAGCGTTTCTCCACCAACAACACCCGCTACACCCTGCAGCGTTCGGACTACGACGGTGCGCGTGCAGTTACCCTGCTGCAATCGCGTGAGCCGATCCTGTCGCCGCGCTTTGCGCCGGATGGCAAGCGTATCGCCTATGTGTCGTTCGAGCAGAAGCGCCCGCGCATCTTCATCCAGAACATCGATACCGGCCGCCGCGAGCAGGTGACCAACTTCGAAGGCCTGAACGGTGCGCCAGCCTGGTCGCCGGACGGTTCGCGCCTGGCGTTCGTATTGTCGAAAGACGGCAACCCGGACATCTACGTTATGAACGTGGCATCGCGCCAGATCAGCCGTGTTACCGCCGGCCCGGGTATCAATACCGAACCATTCTGGGGTAAAGATGGCAACACGCTTTACTTCACTTCCGACCGTGGCGGCAAACCGCAGATCTACAAACAGTCGGTCGGTGGTGGTGGTGCCGAGCGTGTAACCTTCGTGGGTAACTACAACGCCAACCCGAAACTTTCGGCGGACGAAAAAACCTTGGTGATGATCCATCGCCAACAGGGCTTTACCAACTTTAAAGTGGCGGCACAGGACTTGCAGCGCGGAAGTGTAAAGATTCTGTCTGAAACAAGTCTTGATGAGTCTCCCACTGTTGCGCCCAACGGCACCATGCTAATCTACGCCACCCGCCAGCAGGGCCGGGGAGTCTTGATGCTCGTGTCGCTTAATGGCCGCGTGAGGCTCCCACTTCCTACCGCTCAAGGCGAAGTCAGAGAACCGTCCTGGTCCCCTTACCTGAACTGATTGCGGCGTAATACGTTTTGCTTAACACACTGGGGTTTCATTAGGAGTTTCACGATGGAAATGCTGAAGTTTGGTAAATTTGCTGCGCTGGCTCTGGCCATGGCCGTAGCTGTAGGTTGCTCCTCGAAGGGCGGTGACAATGCAGGCGAAGGCGCTGCTGTAGACCCGAACGCTGGCTACGGTGCCAACACTGGCGCAGTTGACGGCTCCCTGAGCGAAGAAGCTGCCCTGCGCGCAATCACCACCTTCTACTTCGAATACGACAGCTCGGACCTGAAGCCAGAAGCCATGCGCGCTCTGGACGTTCACGCCAAGGACCTGAAAGCCAACGGCAACCGCGTTGTTCTGGAAGGCAACACCGACGAGCGCGGCACCCGCGAGTACAACATGGCTCTGGGTGAGCGTCGTGCGAAAGCCGTTCAGCGCTACCTGGTTCTGCAGGGCGTTTCCCCTGCTCAGCTGGAACTGGTTTCCTACGGCGAAGAGCGTCCAGTTGCCACCGGCAACGACGAGCAGTCCTGGGCTCAGAACCGTCGCGTAGAACTGCGTAAGTAAGTTCTTATGCGTATGTGCCGCCGTGTAGTAACCGTCCTCGCACTCAGCCTGCCGCTCGCGGCCTGGGCTGAGGTCCCTGTAGTAGATGACAACGCAGGCGCTTATCCGCCTGCGGGTTATGGCACGAGCGGCGCCTATGCCGGGTCGGGGGCTTCGGCCCCTGCCTCTGCACAGGGCCAGCTGTTCATGCAGCTGCAACAGATGCAGGATCAGCTTTCCCGCCAGCAAGGCATCATCGAAGAGCTGCAAAACGATGTGTCGCGCATGAAGCAGGAAAACCTGGAGCGATACCAGGACCTGGACCGTCGCATCAACAGTGGCGCTGCGCCTGCCGCAACCCCTGACAATTCCTCCGGTGGTGGTGCTTCCAATGCCGCCCCCGATGCAGCAGCAGGTGCTGCTGCGCAACAACCGGCCGCCAGTAGCGAGCCCGGTGATCCGGCGAAAGAAAAGCTCTACTACGATGCCGCTTTCGACCTGATCAAGCAGAAAGACTTCGACAAGGCCAGCCAGGCGTTCAATGCCTTCCTGCGCAAATACCCCAACAGCCAGTACGCCGGCAATGCCCAGTACTGGTTGGGTGAAGTGAACCTGGCCAAGGGCGACCTGCAAGGTGCCAGCCAGGCCTTTGCCCAGGTCAGCCAGAAGTACCCGAAACACAGCAAAGTGCCGGATTCGCTCTATAAGCTGGCCGATGTCGAGCGTCGCATGGGGCACACCGACAAGGTCAAGGGCATCCTGCAACAGGTCATCACCCAGTACCCCGGCACCTCCGCCGCGCAACTGGCTCAGCGTGACCTGCAGAAGCTCTAAGCGCTGTAGCTGTACCTTTCGAAAGAAACCCGCGCCAGTCGCGGGTTTTTTCGTTAGAATCAATGCCCTTTTTTCGTAAACACGCTGCTGCGGATAACGCTATGTCGAGTCCGCGACAGTGCCTGACGGAGGCGGACAGCCTGTTTAGCTGTCACGCCCGTGGCGAGCATGCAAGACACACTACGCATCACCGAAGTCTTTTACTCTTTGCAGGGTGAAACGCGAACGGCTGGGCTGCCCACGGTTTTCGTGCGCCTCACCGGTTGCCCCCTGCGCTGCCAGTACTGCGACAGTGCCTATGCCTTCACCGGCGGCACCATTCGCACCCTCGATTCTATCCTTGAGCAGGTTGCCAGCTTCAAGCCCCGTTATGTCTGTGTCACCGGCGGCGAGCCATTGGCCCAGCCGAATGCCTTGCCGTTGCTGCAGCGCCTGTGTGACGCCGGTTACGAGGTGTCGCTGGAAACCAGCGGCGCGCTGGATATCGCTGGCACCGACACGCGCGTTAGCCGCGTAGTCGACCTGAAGACCCCGGGCTCTGAGGAGTCGCACCGTAACCGCTACGAGAACATCGAGCTGCTGACCCGCAATGATCAGGTCAAGTTCGTTATCTGTTCCCGAGAGGACTACGACTGGGCGGTGTCCAAGCTGATCCAGTACAACCTGGCCGAGCGTGCCGGCGAGGTGTTGTTCTCGCCGAGCCACCATCAGGTGAATGCCAGCGACCTGGCAGACTGGATCGTCGCGGACAACCTGCCTGTACGCTTCCAGTTGCAGTTGCACAAGCTGCTGTGGAACGACGAACCCGGACGTTGATTGAGGAGCAAGTACACATGACAGAAAAGCGCGCAGTAATCCTGTTGTCCGGCGGCCTGGACTCCGCCACCGTGGTCGCCATGGCCAAAGCAGAAGGCTATAGCTGCTACACCATGAGCTTCGACTACGGCCAGCGCCACCGTGCCGAGCTGAACGCAGCCGCACGCGCGGCTCGCGACCTGGGTGCGGTCGAGCACAAGGTGATTGGCCTTAACCTCGACGGTATTGGTGGTTCGGCGTTGACCGACAGCAGCATTGACGTGCCGGAAGCCCCCAGTGAAGGTATCCCGGTCACCTACGTGCCGGCCCGCAACACCGTGTTTCTGTCACTGGCGTTGGGTTGGGCGGAAGTGCTGGAGGCGCGGGATATCTTTATCGGCGTCAATGCCGTGGATTACTCCGGCTACCCGGATTGCCGCCCCGAGTTCGTCGAGGCCTTCGAGCGTATGGCCAACCTGGCGACCAAGGCGGGCGTAGAGGGGCAGGGCTTCCGCATTCAGGCGCCGCTGCAGAACATGAGCAAGGCGCAGATCGTGCAGGCTGGTATCGCCCGCGGTGTGGACTACAGTTTGACTGTTTCCTGCTATCAGGCCGACGATGAAGGCCGTGCCTGTGGCAAATGTGACAGCTGCCGCCTGCGTGCAGATGGCTTCAAGGCAGCCGGTGTCGAAGACCCGACACGGTATGTTTGACAAAAAACCTTTGATGAAGTGTTGATTTCCCGTTAGAAATCAGTATTATACGCGCCATCCAACGGGTCGTTAGCTCAGTTGGTAGAGCAGTTGGCTTTTAACCAATTGGTCGTAGGTTCGAATCCTACACGACCCACCATACTCAATACGTCAAAGCCCGCTACCGGCAACGGTCGCGGGCTTTTTCGTCCTCAGCGCGTCATGCGCTCCCAGCTTACTCAGCCCACTCCGGATCCCCGGTGAACACCACCGTCAGCCAGCGGTCCGGCCCTTCGCCACCGACGGCATCACCAATCTCGTTGCGCCATGCGTCCCATTCATCGATGGTCTTCGCCGCCATGGCCTTTGGCACGATGAAGTACAGCTCGATCTCCCGCGAGCGCCCGACCTTGGCCACATAGGCGCGGTATGACTGCAGCCCGTGGCGGGCAACGAAAGCCTTGGCCACTTCATCCACGTGCAGCTTGAGGTCGCCAGGGGTGACCAGAAATATTTCTGACAGCGCCTGACGCACCACCGACATCGGCAACGGCACGATTACCAGGCACACCAGCGCCAGCACGGCCGGGTCGATGTACGGTGATACCCACTCCAGCGACGTGCCCTGCACCGCGTAACCAAAGCAGAACGCAATCAGCAGCGCGGCGGTGATGCTGGCCGACATCACCCAGCCCTTGACGTCCATGCGCACGAAGTCTGATTTCAGCTTGCGGTTGGCGCGGGCTTCGATCACGGCGATGGTCACGCAGGTGATCACGGTCAGCACCGCATAGATCATGGCAATGCCGAATTCGAGGTGACGGCCGCCTTGCAGCAGGCTGCTGACGGCGTTGATCAGTGCGTAGATGGCCACGCCGCTCAGCAGAATGCCGTTCAGTGCCAGCACCATGGGTTCCAGGTGCCAGAAACCCATGGTGAAGCGCTCGCGCAGCTTGCGTGACATCTGCACGCTGGTGGTGTGCGAGGTGATCAGTTTGACCACAACGAGCGACAGGCCACTCATGCTGGCATCGACCAGCGAATAGACGCCGTCGAAGACGATGGAGTAGGAGCCAGAGGCCACGCCGAAGGCGATACCGATGCTGGCGATGAACAGGGTGACGGCAATCGAGGTGCGTAACAGGCCCTGTTCGCTGGTGATGTCGAAAAAGGTGGATCGGGTTGCGGTTTGCATGAATTGTGCTCTGGAAAACGATAATGCTGTGGTGTCTGCAGGGGCCTCTTCGCGGGCAAGCCCGCGAAGAAGGCGCATTGGCCCTTATAGGCTAGACGCGGAATTGCTCCATCAGCGCCTGTTGTTGATTGGCCAGCCGGTTCAGTGCCTGGCTGATGCGGGCCGATTCGTCGGCCTGGCCCGCCAGCGACTCGGTCACATCCCGAATGCCGGCTACGTTGCGGTTCACTTCCTCAGCCACCGCGCTCTGTTCTTCCGCGGCCGAGGCAATCTGCAGGTTCATGTCGCTGATCACGGTCACCGCTTCGCCAATGCGCTGCAGTGCCGGTAGCGCCTGTTCCATGCGCGTTGCGCTGTCCTGTGCCTGGCGCTGGCCCTCGTGCATGGCGCCCACGACATCCTGGGTGCCTTGCTGCAAGCCTTCGATGACCTGGCGAATCTCCTCCACCGACACCTGCGTGCGCTGGGCCAGCCCGCGTACTTCATCGGCGACCACGGCAAAACCGCGCCCGGCCTCGCCAGCACGGGCCGCTTCGATGGCGGCATTCAGCGCCAGCAGGTTGGTCTGCTCGGCGATGGTGCGGATCACTTCCAGCACCGTACCGATCTGCCCGCTGCGGTCTTGCAGGGCACGTGCCTCGTCCATGGCGATGTCCATGCCGGCAGCCAGGCGGTCGATGCCCTGGCGGGTGCTGTCGATCAGCTGCAGGCCTTCGCGGCTGGCCTGGTCGGCGGCGCGCGCGGCCTGAGCCGCCTGCGAGGCGTTGTGGGCGACATCCAGGGCGGTGGCGCTCATCTCGTTGGCAGCCGTGGCCACCTGCTCGATTTCGCGGTGCTGCTGTTGCATGCCGTTGCTGGTCTGGCTGGCAATGGCGGCTGACTGGTCGGCGGTGCTGCGGGCCTCCAGCAACGAGCCTTTGACCTGGGCGATGATCGGCTGCAGCTTGTCGAGGAAGCGGTTGAACCACCCCGTGAGCTGGCCCAGTTCGTCGTCGCGGGCGTATTCCAGGCGGCGGGTCAGGTCGCCTTCGCCGCTGGCGATGTCTTTCAGGCGCGCAGCCACGGCCAGGATGGGCCGGGTAACGCCGCGTGCGGTCAGCCATACCAGCAGCAAACCCACCACCGCCGCGCCAAGGCCGATCAGCAGGCTGGTGAGGTTGGCGCTTTGGTTGTGTGCGTCCAGGCGTTGATTGAGGGCCACGGCGGGTGCCTGCAGCACGCTTTCCGGCAGCTCCAGCAAAACCTGCCACGGGGCTGCGTCAGGGATAGGCGTGAAGGGGTGGGCCACGCGCAGCAGGCCGTCGGCTACCGCCTTGTCCATGGGCTGGCCGAGCGCGCTGTCGTCGCGGCTGTTGCCTGCCAGCAGGCCGGCAGCGCTGGCGATACTCACCTGGCCCTGGCCATCGAACAGTTCGCGGCGGCCCTCCACGCTCAGTTGCTGGAGGTTGGCAAGGCCAATGTCCAGGCCCACCACGCCGATTACCTTGCCGTGCTCCAGCAGCGGCAGGGCGATGCTGGTCATCAGCACCTGGCGGCCGTTGACGTCGTCCAGATACGGCTCGAGCATGCACGTTTTGGCAGTGTCCTGCGGGCAGGTCAGCCAGCGGTTCTTCGCCGCGCCGTTGCTGCCGATGCTGGCGTCGCCGAGCATCGATTCCGGCATGGCCTCACGTTCCAGTGCGCCGGGGCTGGGCTGCGACCAGTACAGCGAGAAGCGCCCGCTGTCGTTGCTGCCTGCGGCATCCTGGCCGACGAACTGGCTGTCCTGCTGATCCAGCGCGTTGGGCCGGAACACGAGGTACAGGCCGATCACGTCCGGGTTGCCGGCCAGGCTGGCACGCGCCTGGCGGGTCAGCTCGGCGCGCAGGTCACTGCCGCCACGGGCTTTCAGAACTTGTACCAGGCGGGCAAAGCCATTGCCGTACTGGTAAGCGTCCATGAAGTAGCGCTGGATACGCAGGGCCTGGGTTTCGGCATGGGCCTGCAGGCGCTGGCGGGCGCTGCTGTCGAGCATGGCGGTGTTGGCCTGGTTGACCAGCGCGGCACTGCGTTGTGCCTGGGTCAGCGATGTGGCCACCAGCAAGGCGACGATGGCCAGCAGGCACAAGCCGGCGAGCAGGGTGATCTTCCATTGGATGGAGAGGCGACGCAGCGGCATGAGGGCTTTCCTTTTCGAGCAAGTACAACGCCCGCGGTCAGGCGCGGGCGTTGTTGGCAGCGTGGGTCATTCGGCGACGTAGTTGGGCGGTGCCGACCGGAAGGCTTTGGTCAGCCAGCCCAGGTAGAACAGCCCGAGCGCAGCCCAGATGCCGCCAAACATCAGCGAATGCGCATTCAGGTCCAGCCACAGCGAGACGATGATGCAGAAGCCGACGGTCGGCAGTACCAGGTATTTCAGCTGGTTGGCCAGGCCTTTGCGGTTGCCTTCGCGCAGGTAGCAGTGGTTGATCACCGACAGGTTGACGAAGCTGAACGCGACCAGGGCGCCGAAGTTGATGATCGAGGTGGCGGTCACCAGGTCGAAGAAGATTGCCGACAGCGAAATCAGCCCCACTACCGCAATGTTCAGCACGGGCGTCTTGTAGCGTGAATGCAGGCGGGCGAAGACGCTGGCCGGGATCACGTTGTCGCGGCCCATCACGTACAGCAGGCGCGACACGCTGGTTTGCGAGGCCAGGCCAGAGGCGATGGTGTTGATCACGGTACAGGCGATGAAAATCGACTGGAACAGTTTGCCACCCACGTACAGGGCGATTTCCGGCAGGGCCGCTTCATGGTCGTGGAAGCGCGCCATGGTCGGGAAATAAGCCTGGATGAAGTACGACACGGTGATGAACACCACGCCGCCGATCAGCGCAGTGAGGAAAATGGCACGTGGGATGGTCTTGCTCGGATCGCGGGTTTCCTCGGACAGGCAGGTAACCGCGTCAAAGCCCAGGAACGAGAAGCACAGGATGGTCGCGCCAGCGGCCAGGGCGCTGAACTGGGTCTGGCTGTCGCCGAAGGGGACCAGGCTCCAGGCGGTACCCAGCCCTTCACCGTGGTCCAGGCCGCGCACGCACAGGTAGATGAACACCGCGATGATCGCTACCTGCACGCCCACGAACAACAGGTTGAAGTGCGCCACCAGGTTCACGCTGCGCATGTTGATCAGGCTGATCAGGGTGACGAAGCCGGCCACCCACATCCACTCTGGTACTTCCGGGAACATGGCCGAGAGGTAAAGCTTGGCCAGCAACGCGTTGACCATCGGCAGCAGCAGGTAATCCAGCAGCGACGACCAGCCGACCAGAAAGCCTACATGCGGGTTGATGGCGCGTTGGGTGTAGGTGTAGGCCGAGCCTGACTGCGGGAAGCGCTTTACCAGGGTGCCATAGCTCACGGCGGTGAACAGGATGCCGGCCAGCGCCAGGATGTAGGCGCTGGGTACGTGGCCGGCGGTAATCCCGCTGACGATGCCGAAGGTGTCGAACACGGTCATCGGTGTCAGGTAGGCCAGGCCGATGATGATCACATGCCAGAGACGCAGGGTTTTGCGAAGTTGGCCGTTGCCGGTAGCGCTGTGGTCATGCTGCATGCTGGCATGGCTCCTGCTGCTGGGCGTAAACGGCGGGCACGGTGTATTGCGCATGCGGCAAGGGCGAGCGGGTGGGCTCCATGTTGTTCACCTTTTATGTTGGAGCGGCGGAAGGCGCGGGGGGCGCGCAAAGTGGTGAAAATAAAAAACGATGGGTAGGTGGGTGTCAAGTTAAACATGACAAGATGTTACTGAATTGAAACATTTATCGATTTAAAGGCTGTTTTGTTCGGTTTTTGCGCGGTTTTTTGCGGTTATGATCAATTTGAATGTTCGTAAAAATTAACGATTGGGCATCGTCCATGGGCTGGGTGTCAGACGCTTCCCAAAAATGCCATTTCTCGATCCGCACCCGCCTGTGTACCTATTGCAGTGGTAATCTTCGCAGCGTGGGCGTTGATCGCCCAACAAGCCCTTACGGACAGCATTCGGTTCTATTCATGAAGAAATCAGTTGGCATCCTTTCCGGCCTGGCTATCGCCATTGCCGTCGCAACCACCGCTGGCGCCTGGTACACCGGCAAGCAGCTGCCGGCCGAGCTGGACAATGCCCTTGCCCGCAGCAACGCCGAGCTGAAGAAAGCCCTGGTGACCACCGGTGGCAGCATGAGCATCGAGCGGGTGTCGCTGGAGCAGCATTTCTTCAGCAGTACCGCCCAGTACCGCCTGAAAGCACGCGACATCAACGTGGGTGACGGCGAGGTGTTGAGTTTCGACGTGGGCGTGACCGACCAGATCGAGCACGGCCCGTTCCCCTGGTCACGGGTCAAGGCGTTCAAGCTGATGCCGGTGCTGGCGGTCAGCAACAGTAGTTTGCAAAAGGACGAAGCCACCGCACCGTGGTTTGCCGCAGCGGGTGAGCAGGCGCCGGTCAGCGCCCAAACCAGCTTGGGCTACGGCGGTAATGTGGTCAGCCAGGTTCGGCTGGCGCCGGTCAAGTTCGACGAAGCGGATGGCAACAGCCTCGACTTCTCGGGCATGCAGCTGGAGGTCAGTGGCGACAAGGAAGGCAAGGCATCCAAATTCCAAGGCCAGGCCGACCGCTTCGTGATGAAACTGGTGCATGACGACCAGCCGCCTGCCACGTTCGAGCTCAAAGGCCTGAAGATTGGCGGTAACCTGGCAGCCACCGCGCACGACGCCATCTATGTCGGTAATGCCGACCTGGCGCTGGCTGAAACCAAGGTCACCCTGGGGCCCAAACAGCAGGTAATGCTGATCAAGGGCTTCGAGCAAAATGCCCTGCAAACCCTTGATGGTCCGGATACCGTGGGCGGTCGCGTGGAGTACAAGGTTGGCGACATCACCTGGGATGGCCGTGCAGTGGGTAAGGCACAGATGGCGGTGAGCATTACTTCGGTCAATGCACCGGCGCTGCAGGCATTGTCGAAGTGGTACCAGGCGCATCTGGCGGAGTTCGAGGCCGCCGCCGACGCCGGCCAGCCGGTGCCGCAAATCCAGATGGACGACGCCGAGAAGGCCCGTTTCCAGGGTGATCTGCAGAAGCTGCTCGCCGCCAGGCCCAAGGTGGCGATTGAAAATCTGTCGTTCAAGACCGCCAATGGCGAGAGCCGCTTCAACCTGTCGATGGACTTTGCCGCCCCGTCCAGCTTCGACCTGCCGCCGGACCAGTTGAGCAAGCAGATGATCACCGAGGTGAAGAGCAAGCTGTCGTTGTCCAAGTCGATGATGGGTGACCTGGCGACCTTGCAGGCGCTGCTGGATGGTCAGACTGACGCTCAGGCGATTGCCATGCAGTCCAGCCAGGCTGGGGAGATGGTTGGCATGATGGCGCTGCAGAGTGGCATGGCGACTGTCGAAGGTAATGATGTGGTGAGCAGCCTGCACTATGCCGATGGCATGGTTGACTTCAACGGCAGGAAAATGACCGTGGAAGAGTTCGCCATGCTGATGGCGGCGCACCTGGCCGCGTTGTCGCCGCAGGGTTGATTGGTTCTGCCTGTGCTGGCCCTGTCGCCGGCACAGGCAACACAAAAACCACTTTAGTAATCGCTGGATTGTCTGTAGCCTTCGGCCTCCGATAATAATCCGTGCCCGCAGAGGGCCGTGGCGGGCAGTATGCCGTCCGGCGCCCTTAGCCGATCTGTCAGGGCCGGGTGATACACTCGATTTGACGCGCACGCGCGCCTGCAGGTCCAGCGATCATGACCCAGATTTCCGAACGCCTGTTGGTTCAGGCCCACCTCGACGCCAAGCAGCCCAACCCGCTGACAGCCGAGCAGGAGGCCGAATACCGTGCGGCCATCGCTGCCGAGCTCAAGGCCCAGAACGCAGTGCTGGTTGCCCACTATTACTGCGACCCGGTCATCCAGGCGCTGGCTGAAGAAACCGGCGGCTGCGTGTCCGACTCGCTGGAAATGGCCCGCTTCGGCAAGAACCATCCGGCCGAGACCGTGATCGTGGCTGGCGTGCGTTTCATGGGCGAAACGGCAAAAATCCTCACCCCGGAAAAGCGCGTGCTGATGCCGACCCTGGAGGCGACCTGCTCGCTCGACCTGGGTTGCCCGGTCGAAGAGTTTTCTGCGTTCTGCGACCAGCACCCTGAACGCACCGTGGTGGTTTACGCCAACACGTCCGCTGCCGTAAAGGCCCGTGCCGATTGGGTAGTGACCTCAAGCTGCGCGCTGGAAATCGTCGAAAGCCTGATGGATAACGGCGAGACCATCATCTGGGGGCCGGACCAGCACCTGGGCCGTTACATTCAGAAGCAGACCGGTGCCGACATGCTGCTGTGGGACGGTGCCTGCATCGTTCACGAAGAATTCAAATCGCGCCAGCTGGCCGACATGAAGGCACTGTACCCGGACGCAGCGATCCTGGTGCACCCTGAGTCGCCGGAAGCGGTCATCGAACTGGCCGACGCGGTGGGTTCTACCAGCCAGCTGATCAAGGCAGCGCAGACCCTGCCGAACAAGACCTTCATCGTCGCCACCGATCGCGGCATCTTCTACAAGATGCAGCAGCTGTGCCCGGACAAGGAATTCGTCGAAGCGCCTACTGCCGGCAATGGCGCGGCCTGCCGCAGCTGCGCGCACTGCCCGTGGATGGCGATGAATACCCTGGAGCGCGTGCTGCACTGCTTGCGTAATGGCGGTGATGAGATTTTCGTCGACCCGGCGCTGGTGCCCAAGGCGATCAAGCCGCTGAACCGGATGCTGGACTTTACCCAGGCTGCAAGGCTGAAACTGTCCGGTAACGCCTGACGACAGACCGCGTCGTCTTCTTCGCGGGCTCGCCCGCTCCCACAGATACAGCGCAGCGCTCGCAGGCGGTGCGATCCCTGTGGGCGCGGGCGTGCTCGCGAATGGCCTTCAGCGCCCCATCATTTCCCGCACCATGCGCTGCTGCTCCATGATCTCGCGCTGGCGCTGGTCAATCTGCGAGGCCAGCGGGAAGTTGCTGCCCGACCGGCGCTTGGCGTAATCCAATTGCTGGATCGCTTGGTCAAAGTCCCCCACCAGGGTGAAATACTCGGCCCGTGCGCGGTGCAGGCCAATGGTATTGCCCGACAAGCCCCGCACTTCAGCCATGTCATACCACACGTCCGGGTCATCCGGCCGGCTCTTGACCAGTTCGTTGAGCACCTTCTCCGCTTCGGCAGGCTTGTTCTGCTTCACCAGCAAATCGGCGCGGACCTGTTTCAGCGGGTAGTTGCCCGGATACAGCCCCTGCATCCGTTCGGCCCGCTGCTGGGCGTCGGCCAGGCGGTTGTTGGTGATGTCCAGGTCGATCTGCGCCAGGTTGTAGGTGATGTCGTTGGGTGCCTTGGCCAGTAGCGGCTTGAGCATTTCACGCGCTTCGTTCAGCTGCCCGCCTTTGATCTGAGCCAAGGCCAGGCCGTAACGCGCGGCGTCCAGTTTCGGGTCTTCGTCCAGCTGGGCACGGAAGCGCTTGGCGGCAAGCCCTGGTGTGCCTTCGTAGGTCAGCGCCACCCGGGCGCGAATCAGCTGGTAGCGCATGCTGTCTTCAATGCCGCCCTTGGGCGCCTGGTCGGCCCGGTTGCGGGTATCGGCGATACGGGATTCGGTCACAGGGTGGGTCAGCAGGAATTCAGGCGGCTTGGCGTCATAGCGATACTGGCGTGCCAGGCGCTCGAACATGGTCGGCATGTTGCGCGGGTCGTAGCCAGCCTTTTCCAGGTTCTGGATACCGATACGGTCGGCTTCCTGTTCGTTCTGGCGTGAGAACCGGCGCTGTTCCTGGATCGCCGCCGCCTGGGTACCGGCAATCATGCCGATGCCCGCATCGCCGGCGCCACCGGCGGCCAGCACGATACCGGCCAGCAACGCCGCCATCATCGGCAGCTGCATGCGCTGCTGCGCCTCGACGCCTCGGGCGAAGTGGCGCTGCGACAAGTGCGCCAGTTCGTGCGCCAGTACCGAGGCGTACTCGCCTTCGGTCTGGGCGTTGAGGAACAGCCCGCCGTTGACCCCGACAATGCCACCCGGGGCGGCAAAGGCGTTCAGCTCGCGGCTGTCGATCAGGATGAATTCCAGGCGCCGGTCCTGCAGCTGGCTGGTTTCGGCCAGTTTGTAGACGCTGGTTTCGACATAGTCCTTGAGCTGTGGGTCGTTCAGCTGGTTGACCTGGCCACGCAGCAGGCTTAGCCAGGCGCGGCCCAGCTGGTGCTCCTGTTGCGGCGAAACGATCGCGGAACTGGCGTCACCCAGTGATGGCAGGTCGTCAGCATGGCCGGGAAGGGCCATCAGGCAGGCCAGCGTCAGCAGGGTAGGGCGCAGTAGATTCATGCATGAAGCTCGCGTCGGTCAAAGATACCTACTGTAGCGGGCTCACACGTTGGCGACCAGTGGCGCTATCCTAGCCGACCCTGTCAGCAAGCAGTCTGGCAACGCCTTTGGAGACCCTGCGATGAGTGACACCCTGACCTGCGATGCCGAACTGGACGCCAGCGGGCTGAATTGCCCTTTGCCGCTGCTCAAAGCCAAGATGGAGCTCAATCGCCTTGCCAGTGGCGCGGTACTCAAGGTGATCGCCACGGATGCCGGGTCGCAGCGTGACTTCCGCACTTTCGCCCAGTTGGCCGGTCATACCCTGCTGCGTGAAACGGCCGAGGCCGGCACCTACACTTACTGGCTGCGCAAGGCCTGAGTCTTTACCAAGGATCGTCAATGTTCAAAGTGCTTCGCGACTGGATGCAGCGCTACTTCTCCGATGAAGAAGCAGTGGTGCTGGCGGTCCTTCTGTTTCTGGCTTTCACGGCTGTTCTTACCTTGGGCGGCATGCTCGCGCCCGTGCTGGCGGGTATGGTGCTGGCGTTCTTGATGCAGGGCCTGGTCAACGCCCTGGAGCGTGTGCGGGTACCGACGCGGCTGGCGGTAATGTTGGTGTTCGCCCTGTTCATGGGTGCGCTGGCGCTGTTCATGCTGGTGCTGGTGCCGCTGCTGTGGCACCAGCTTATTACCCTGTTCAACGAGCTGCCGGGCATGCTCGGTAAGTGGCAGTCGCTGCTTTTGCTGCTGCCCGAGCGCTACCCGCACCTGGTGTCGGACGAGCAGGTGCTGCATGCCATCGAGTCGGTACGTGGCGAAATCGGCAAGTTTGGCCAGTGGGCGCTGACCTTCTCGCTGTCGAGCCTGCCGTTGCTGGTCAATGCCATGATCTACCTGGTGCTGGTGCCGATCCTGGTGTTCTTCTTCCTCAAGGACCGCGAACTGATCGGGCGCTGGGTGAGTGGCTATCTGCCGCGCCAGCGCACCCTGCTGAACCGCGTGGGCAGCGAGATGAACCGGCAGATCGCCAACTACATCCGTGGCAAGGGCATCGAAATTCTGATTTGTGGCATTGCCACCTACATCGCCTTCATCAGCCTGGGGCTCAACTACGCTGCACTGCTGGCGCTGCTGGTGGGGCTGTCAGTGGTAGTGCCCTACGTGGGGGCGGTGGTGGTGACGGTGCCGGTGACGCTGATTGCGCTGTTCCAGTGGGGCTGGGGCGACCAGTTCATCTACCTGATGACGGTGTACGCGATCATCCAGGCGCTGGATGGCAACGTGCTGGTACCGTTGCTGTTCTCCGAGGCGGTGAGCCTGCACCCGGTGGCGATCATTTGCGCGGTACTGCTGTTTGGCGGGTTGTGGGGGTTCTGGGGGATTTTCTTCGCCATCCCGCTGGCGACCCTGATCAAGGCCGTGCTGGATGCCTGGCCGCGGCAGGAGCCTAGCGTTTCACCGATGCTTTGATCTGATTGGGGCCGCTTTGCGGCCCCAAACGATCTCAAGCCTTGTTCAGCGCTTGGGCTGCTGCCAATACGGCATCCACGTGCCCTGGCACCTTCACCCCACGCCATTCCTGGCGCAGTACACCCTTCTTGTCGATCAGGAAGGTGCTGCGGTCAACGCCCATGTATTCCTTGCCGTACAGCTTCTTCAGCTTGATCACGTCGAACAGCTGGCACAGGGCTTCGTCCTTGTCGCTGATCAGCTCGAACGGGAAGCCTTGCTTGGCCTTGAAGTTCTCGTGCGACTTGATGCCATCGCGCGACACGCCGAACACCACGGTGTTGGCGGCGGCAAAGGCGTCATGCTGGTCGCGGAACCCCTGGCCTTCGGTGGTGCAGCCCGGCGTGCTGTCCTTCGGGTAGAAGTACACCACCACTTGCTGGCCCTTGAGTTCGGCCAGGCTGACGGTTTGCCCGCTGGTGGCCTGGGCCTGAAAGTCCGCAACAGGTTGGTCGAGTGCTACAGCCATGGTGGTTTCCTTACATGGGGTTCTGTGGGCGCCAAGGTTCGATCAGCGCATCCAGGTTCAGGGCATCGGCAAAGTCCAGGAACTGGTCACGCAACCAGCTGATTTGCGTACCGGCCGGCAGAATCACGGTGAACTGGGCGTTGAGCATGCTGCTGCCGGTTTGCGGAGCCAGGTAGGTGTCGCAGGTCATGGCTTCCAGCTCGACGCGGTGGTCGAGGAAGAACTGGCACAGCTCGTTGATGATGTCCGGGCGGTAGGCGGCGCTGACGTAGGCCACGTACGGCAGGGCCTGCGGGCGCACTTCCTGGTCGGCGCTGCGCACCACGTCCAGGGTCAGGCCATGTTTTTTGCCCAGGCCCGGCAGGGTGGACTCCAGGCGCGCCAGGGCGTCCCAGCTGCCGCCCACTTGCAGCACCAGGGCGCTGGTCTCGCCGTGGCGACTCAGGCGCGAGGTGACCACCGCGCAGCGGTTTTCGAAAGCGGCGCGGCTGAGGACGTTGGCCAGTTCCATGGGGTTCGGGCCCAAGGCACTGATGACAAGGAATTGTTCGCGGACGGTGGGGGTGGACATGCAGCATTCCTAAAGCGATGAGCGGTCGGTACAGGACGGGCGAAAGCCTCCTGTCGGCAGGGCCCGGGGCTCGCATGCGAGGTCGTGGACGCTGGCGGGGAGCAAGGTCGACGGCCCGGCGGGCCGCGCTGCACCGATCAAAGGATCAAGGGTAGCGAAATAAGGCGCCGAGGGGAATGCTCCGCCTGCCTGCTTCGCTTGTGCAAGGCCGATGCCCCCAGTACCATTACGGCTCTCTTTTTCCGGCAGGAGCAGTTACATGATTGCGGGCAGTATGGTGGCATTGGTCACACCCATGGATGCACAAGGGCGTGTGGACTGGGGCAGCCTCGACAAACTTGTAGACTTCCACCTGGAAAACGGCACCCATGCGATCGTCGCTGTAGGCACCACGGGTGAGTCCGCCACGCTGGATGTCGAAGAACACATCCTGGTCATCAAGCACGTGGTCGAGCGCGTCAAACGCAGCAGCCGCCGCGTTCCGGTCATTGCCGGTACCGGTGCCAACGCCACTGCCGAAGCCGTGCACCTGACCCAGAACGCCAAGAGCGCCGGTGCCGATGCCTGCCTGCTGGTAGTGCCGTACTACAACAAGCCGACGCAAGAAGGCCTGTACCAGCACTTCAAGCACATTGCCGAAGCCGTCGACATTCCGCAGATCCTCTACAACGTACCCGGCCGCACCTCCTGCGACATGCAGGCCGAGACCGTGATCCGCCTGTCGACCGTGCCGAACATCATCGGCATCAAGGAAGCCACCGGCGACCTGGTCCGCGCCAAGGCCATCCTCGATGGCGTCAGCAAGGACTTCATCGTCCTGTCCGGCGATGACCCGACTGCCGTCGAGCTGATCCTGATGGGCGGCAAGGGCAACATTTCTGTTACCGCCAACGTCGCCCCGCGTGAAATGGCCGATCTGTGCGAGGCCGCCCTTGAGGGCAATGCCGAGAAGGCCCGCGCGATCAACGAAAAACTCATGCCGCTGCACAAAGACCTGTTCTGCGAAGCCAACCCGATCCCGGTGAAGTGGGCGCTCGTCGAAATGGGCCTGATGCAAAAGGGCATTCGCCTGCCACTGACCTGGCTAAGCGAAGGCTGCCACGAAAAAGTCCGTACTGCCTTGCGCCAGTCCGGCGTACTGGTTTAAGAGGAAGTACACCGCATGAAGCGACTGGCTGGTCTTTCCGCCCTTGCCCTGATTATCTCCAGCACCAGTGGGTGTGGCTGGCTGTGGGGCGAGGATGGCTATTTCCGCGACCGCGGCAGCGACTACCTGCAGGCGCACCCGACTGCGCCGATGCAGCTGCCGCCGGACGCCAGCAACGTCAAACGCCTTGACCCGCTGCTGCCCATTCCGCGTAACGTCGCCGACGATCACGTCACGGGCGAGTTCGAAGTGCCGCGCCCGCAACCCCTGACCGGCGGTGCCGCCCAGGTCACCGACTACAGCCTGCAACGCAGCGGCAGCAGCCGTTGGGTGCTGGCCCAGCACTCGCCAGCCGAAGTGTGGCCGGTGGCTCGCCAGTTCTTCGAGGACAATGGCTTCCGCATCGCTGAGGAGCGCCCGCAGACCGGTGAGTTCAACACCACCTGGCAGCGTTTCGACGAGCTGTCGGCATCGCTTGGCCAGCGCCTGGCGAGCACCGCCAGCAGCGGTGACAGCGAAGTGCGCGTGCGTGTCCGCATGGAGCCGGGCGTGCAGCGCAACACCTCCGAGGTGTATGTGGTCAGCGTCGAGCGCCCGGCCGGCAGCACCGCCGAGCCTGACTTCCCGTCCACCTCCAGCAACACGGGTGCCGATGCCCTGCTGGTCGACGAAATGCTCGCCAGCATGAACCGCAGCGCCGAGAAAGGCGGTTCGGTATCGCTGTTGGCCGCGCGCGATTTCGACGCGCCAAGCCGTGTCAGCCTGAGCGAAGACGGCAGCGGCAACCCGGTGCTGTACCTGGGTTCCGACCTGGACCGTGCCTGGTCTGGCGTAGGCCGTGCCCTGGAGCAGGGTGGCGAGTGGCGTGTTGAAGACATCAACCGCAGCCTGGGCCTGTACTACATCAACCTGTCGGAAAAACCGGACGACAAGCAGAACCAGCCTGGCTTCTTCGGCCGGATGTTCGGCAGCGAGCCGACCAAGGAAGAGCGTGAAGCCCGTGCCGAGCGCTACCAGGTTCGCCTGAGCAAGGTGGGTGATAGCGTGCAGGTCACGGTCGAGAAAAACATCAACACCGTTGCCCCGGCCGATGTCGCCCGCCGCGTGCTGAGCGCCATTCAGGACCACCTGGGCTAAGTGCGCTTCGCGGTACTCGGAAGCGGCAGCCAAGGGAACGGCACGCTGATCGCCAGTGGTGACACGTTCATCCTGGTCGATTGCGGCTTTTCCCTGCGCGAAACCGAGCGGCGCCTGGCGCTGCTCGGTGTATCGGCGGCTCAGCTCAGTGCGGTGCTGGTGACCCACGAACATGCCGACCACGTGCATGGGGTGGGCTTGCTGTCGCGGCGCTACAATGTACCGGTCTACCTCAGCCAAGGCACGTTGCGCGGCATGCGCAAGCCGGTGGAGGTGGCCGGTTTTCTCGCTTGTGGCCAAAGCCTGCGTATCGGCAGCCTGGAAGTGACCGCCGCGCGGGTCGAGCACGATGCCTACGAGCCGTTGCAATACGTGATCAGCGATGGCCAGCGGCGCTTCGGTATGCTGACCGACCTGGGCTCTTATGACGCGCTGTTGCTGGAGCGTTACCAGGGCCTGGATGCATTGTTGATCGAGGCCAACCACTGCCGCGACCTGCTGGCACGCGGTCACTACCCGGCCTTCTTGAAGCAGCGGGTAGGGGGCATGCAAGGGCATTTGAACAATCACCAGGCCGCGCGCCTGGTGCACGAGTTGGGCTGGAACAACCTGCAACACCTGGTGCTGGCCCACCTCAGCAGCAAGAACAACCTGCCACACTTGGCTCGCCAGTGCTTCGTCGACACCCTTGGGTGCGACCCGGACTGGCTCCAGGTGGCGAATCAGGAACACGGGCTCGACTGGCGCGAAATCGCCTAGCCCAACACCTCAAGCAAGCGGAGCCCAATCATGGAAAAACGCGACGAACTCTACCGCGGCAAGGCCAAATCGGTTTACAAGACCGACGACGCCGACCGCTTGATCCTGCTGTTCCGTAACGACACCTCGGCGTTCGACGGCAAGCGCATCGAACAACTCGACCGCAAAGGCATGGTGAACAACAAGTTCAACGCCTTCATCATGCAGAAGCTGGAAGAAGCCGGCGTGCCGACCCAGTTCGACAAGCTGCTGGGCGACAACGAGTGCCTGGTGAAGAAGCTGGACATGATCCCGGTCGAATGCGTAGTGCGTAACTACGCCGCCGGCAGCCTGGTCAAGCGCCTGGGCGTGGAGGAGGGCATCAAGCTGGAGCCGTCCACCTTCGAGCTGTTCCTGAAGAACGATGAGAAGGGCGACCCCTTCATCAACGAATCCCACGTTGTCGCGTTCGGCTGGGGCACCGCCGAGCAGCTGGTGGAAATGAAAAAGCTGTCGCTGAAAGTCAACGAAGTGCTGAGCAAGCTGTTCGATGACGCCGGCCTCCTGCTGGTCGACTTCAAGCTGGAGTTCGGCGTATTCCACGGCCAGATCGTGCTGGGCGACGAGTTCAGCCCGGACGGTTGCCGCCTGTGGGACAAAGAAACCCGCAAGAAGATGGACAAGGACCGCTTCCGCCAGGGCCTGGGCGACGTGATCGAAGCCTACGAAGAAGTTGCCAAGCGCCTGGGCGTGCCGCTGTAAGCGGCGCGTTCACGCAAGCGCCTGATACCACGCGATTTTTTTGAAAAAAAGGTTTGCGTTTTTAAAAAACGCTGGTAAGATGCGCGGCATTGGAGAGATGCCGGAGTGGTCGAACGGGACGGATTCGAAATCCGTTGTACTGGCAACAGTACCTAGGGTTCAAATCCCTATCTCTCCGCCATACATCGAGAAGCCCCGCAGATTTAGATCTGCGGGGCTTTTTCGTTCTGGACCATCGAGAATCGGCATATCGCCGCTCATTTTTTCATCATCCCCAATTCAGCATCATCCAGCAGCGCCTTGGCCATCGCGCTGAGGTAATGCGAAGCCCAGATCAGTTTCCGGTCGTCGTCCATCAAGCCGGTGATGATCAGGTCGCGGACGTAGCCCATCGGTTCGGATGCCTGTTTACGAGCGTCCTGGCAGGGGATGTCGGGCGCTGGCTTGCTGGCGATGGTCTGCGAAGCAGGCCTGTTGTAGAGCCGTTTTTCGCAACATTTTGTCTTGAACTGCCAATGTCACCTTGCGCTACAATGCGCTCCTCTAATACGCCTTTCACGCCCAGACCAAACGCCGTAATGATTACGCGCTGGGCGATGACCTTTTTCTGACATGGATTCGTTGGATGCTTCGCGCCGTACTGGTCTCCCTCTATGCCCTTCGCTGGACGGCTGAATTGTCGTCTGCAGCCAGTGCTGCACCCTCTCTGAAATCCCCGCACAACGTCGAATGCTGCCGCCAGACCCTGGCTGCGGTACGCGGCTGTGCGCCCCACCGAAAATGGAGTGCTCCACTTGCGTAAGAAATTCGTCGCGTCCCTCTTGGCGGTTGCCATCGCCTCTACCACGGCCTGTGCACAGCTCGGGATCAGCAAAGAGCAAGCGGGCACCGTGATCGGTGGCCTGGCCGGTGTGGCCATCGGCTCGACCATGGGCAGCGGCAACGGCAAGATAGCCGCGGCCCTGATTGCAGGTGGCATCGGTGCCTACGTGGGCAACCGCATTGGCCACATGCTGGATGAGAAGGACCAGCAGGCCCTGGCGCTGCGCACCCAGGAAGTGTTGAGCCAACAGCAGACTACCGCCAGCGCCCAGCCGGTGACCTGGACATCCGACCACTCGGGCGCCACCGCGCAGATCGTGCCGGGCAAGGAATACACCCAGACCAAGAAGGTCGAGGTCAAGCGCGCGCCGAAGATTCAGGCGGTGCCGTCGATGAAGCTGATCAACGAACCCTACGTGACCATCAGCGACAACCTGAACGTGCGTGCCGCGGCTAACCAGAACGGTGAAAAAGTCGGCAGCCTGAAGAACCACACCGAGTTCACCGCCGTCGGCTCCACGGGTGACTGGATCCTGGTCGGCCGCAAGGGCGTGACTGTTGGCTATGTGCACAAGAACTACGTCGAACCGAAGGCGCAGGCAGTTGCCAAGCGCGTAACGCCGGCAGTGAACCTGGACGAACTGGACGTAGCCGCCAGCAAGGAAACCCAAGGCTTCGACCTGGACTCGGTGCAGTCGCTGCCGACCGAAACCGTCGCTGCCGAAGCGGCCTGCCGCCCGGTCACGGTCAACCTGAAGTCGCAAAGCGGCAAGACCGAGCAAGAGCAGAACACCTTCTGCAAACAAGCCAACGGCACCTGGGAACTGATCTGAGGAACTCCATGAAAAAGCACGCGCTCGCGCTGGCTGTGATCGGCGCTTGTGGTCTGGTACCGCAGGCGTTCGCCCATGAGCTGGCCTTCTCGAAGAAAGAAAACATCAAGGTCGAAGTACCTGGGGACGCCACCACCTGGTGCAAACCCGAGGTCGAGCTGACCATCACCCGTCCGGCCTGGGACAACCAGGAGCTGCTATCGGGCTTGCTGACCAAGCTGCCGTTCGTGTTCGCCAAGGACTGCTCGACCGCCAAGGTGAGCTGGAAAGCCGTGGACGCCAAAGGCAACCTCTACGCCAGCGGTTCGGGCAATGCCAGCAACCTGGGCCTGGTGACCCTGGCCGCCGCGCCTGCCGCTGTCGCTGCTGTTCCGGCACCCGCTCCGTCTGCGCCAGCCCCGGCACCTGCACCGGCAGAAGCCCCGGCGGCTGTTGCTCCAGCCCCAGCGCCTGAGCCAGCTCCTGCGGTAGTCGAACCGACACCTGCGAAAGTAGAAGCAGCCCCTGCTGCAGTGCCAGCTCCAGCCGTTGCCGCAGAGCCCGCACCAGCACCAGCAGCCGAAACCCCCGCCGCAGCGCCTGCCGCTCCGCCCGTCGCAGCCCCTGCCGCCGCAGTAGCCGCAGCCCCCACCTCGGATTTCGGTCGCGCCGTGGTCCTGGAAAACCGCAACCTGATGCAGGTAACGGACGGTTCTGGCTGCAAATGGGTACTCAGCCGCGAGATCATCAGCAACGGTGACACCCTGTCGTTCGGCACCACCCCGGCCATGCCGTGCCCGGCGTCCGGTTTTGGCGAAGGCAACTTCGAAAAAATCAGCTGGAAGGCCGTGGGCACCTACCGTGGGGATAACTGGAGCCGCGTATACGTGCACCCGAGCGGCCTGATTTTCAACAAGGTCTACGAGCCTGCGGTCAAGGACAAGGCCGTTTCCTACCTCACGGCAGACGCTGGCCAGGCCGCATTCCTGGTGGGCGAGATCCCCAGCCGGCAGATGAAGGTGTACCTGGCCTTCACCCGTGGCAGCTACGGCGTGCTCCGTCCGTTCGGCAGCGACCCTTACTACGTGGCAGTAACCCCGGACGAGTCGTTCGCTCTGGACGCAGCCAAGTACAAGGAAGCTGCGCTGGAAATCTTTGACCTGATCAAGACCACCTCGCCGACCACCACCGACGTGGCCGACCTGCTCATCGTCAAAGACATTTCGGCGATCACGAACAACATGTGGGGCAACGACGCGCAGAAGATCACCCGCAACCGCATCGGCATCAATCGCCAAGGCCTGTTCTTCGATGTGCGCGATGGCGCGAACTGGGCGGTTCAGCGTGAGGAGCAGCGCGTGCGTGAGGCGCGCCTGCGTCAACAGGAACTGGCCAGCGTCCACACCCGCGTACTGGAGCGTTACCAGCAGTTGCAAGACGGCATGAGCGAGTTCAAAGGGCGCGAAACCGAAGCCCTGGCACAAATGGCCGGCATCAAGGTGCGCTTCGCTTCGCCGCTGGAACAGCAAAACCCGGCAACCTCGGCCCGCGTGGCGCCGATGATGGTCCACGTCACCGGCAAGCAGGGCGACTTCTACGCCATCGACTTCCCGAGCAAGGGCCGCCTGGTGGCGGACGAGGAGTACAGCGAAGGCTGGTACGTGGCGCAAGTGGCCAACGCCACGCCGTACTACCCGCTGGACGATGGCCGCGCGGTGCCCACATACCGTGCCTATAACGCGGGCGAGCCCCAGGCATGCAAACAGGACAAGTGTGCGGACCTCGTGTCGTTCGGCGCCGTGCTGGCCAAGGAATTCCCTAACGCCGGTATCGATTTCAGTTGGACCCCCGAGGTCTCCCAAAAGTACGTGAACGACTGGAACAACGCTTCCGCCATGGTCCAGTGAGGCAAACACCATGATCAAACAGATGAACAAGAAGCAGCTGCTGATTGGCGGTGTGGCCGCAGCGGTGCTGGTGCTCGGCGGTGGTTACGCGATGCTGTCCAGCTCGGGCAAGAAGGCTGCGATGGCCTACTACGACGACTTCAAGGAGCGCTACTTCCTTGAGGACGTGCTGTCTGAAGGTGATATTTCCTACTCGGCGTTCTCTGGCAACCTGACTGTCGCCGACCCCGAGATCCGCGTGGCGGCCGCGCAGACCAACGGTGCCCAGCAATTCATGCGTGGCCTGTCGGGCCTGATGGAGTCGGTTCGCGGTAGCTCGGCGGAGGAAGGCCTGGCCGGTTGGGCCAAGTACCAACTCAACGCCAGCGGCAATGTTGCAGGCGTCTACCTGAAGGCCGATGCGCTGAAGCTGGCGCACGATGGTGACAGCAAGGACGGCACGATCCACATCCAGCTGCTTGGGATGCAGATGGGCAACCCTTTCGTTGCCAGCAAGGGCGCTGAAGTGGTGCTGGTGTCTGATGTCAGCGACGAGATCCAGCCGCGTGCCGAACTGGCCGCCAATGGCCGGGCCACCCAGTCGAACTTCGACTGGGGTAGTAACATGGTTGTGCGTCAGCCAATGACCGGCGCGTTTTTGGTCAGTAGCACGGGGGAATTCGGCACCACGGTAGACGTGGACTTCACCCTCAAGCGCTCCAGTGACGGCGAGGGCTCGATGGCGTTCGTCGTGACCCACCGTAACGATGGCTCCAAGGTGGGTGAGATCGTGCGCAAGGCCGAGTTCCAGTCGCTGCCGGAGCTCGACGATGTCGAAACCCAACTCAAGAGTGCGTTGAGCGCCATGCTGATCGGGGCCTACAGCACGTACACCGGTCAGGCTGTACTGGCCGAGGCGGTGAGTGGTTTTGCACGCAAGGCCAAGGTGGAGAACTACAGCGTGAGCTACAGCGGCTTCAAACCGCTGAAAGAGGCTTACAGCGACTACCAGCAGAATGTTCCGAAGGCGAAGTTTGCCGCCTTCTGTGAACAGGTCGGGTTGTCGATGTGGAGCAGTGATTTCGGTGCCAAGGGCAAGAACCACAGCGACTCGGAATGTGCCATCGGGCAGAAGCTGGTCGAGGATGGCAAGTTTGAAGAGCACTACACCTTCAAGGAAGGCAAGAGCCTGTTTGCGGCGTTGTTCGTGAGCAAGGCGTATGAGCTGGAAACCAATTGACCGGTTGATCGCTGATAAACAAAGCCCCCGGCAACGATGAGTTGCCGGGGGCTTTTTCAATTCTGCGAATCAGAGGTTTCAGCGCATCGCCGCCAGCTTGATGCCGAACCCTACCAGGCAAGCCCCGGCCAGCCGCTCGAACATATTGGTAATGCGCGGGTTGGCGCGCATGCGTTCGGCCAGCCGGTGGGTCAGCACCACGGCGATCAACCCGTACAGGAACGTGATCACCGCCACCGTTGCCGCCATGAAGCCGAACGTCACCAACCCCTGATGCTTCACCGGGTCGATGAATAATGGGAAGAACGCCATGTAGAACATGATCGCCTTGGGGTTGAGCAGGGTGATCAGCATGGTCTGGCGCAGGTATTGGCCGTTGTCCATGCGGCTGGTGCGCGGCGCGTCACCCGGTTTGCTCAACAGCATGCGCAGGCCCAGGTAGGCGAGGTACGCGGCGCCGGCCCATTGCACGATGTGGAAGGCCGCAGGGTAGGTGGCCAGCAAGGTGGCGACGCCAGCTACCGCTAGCCACAACAGGACTTGGTCACCGACGATCACCCCACAGGTCGCGGCCAGGCCTGCCTTGATGCCGCCCTTGCCGGTGGCAGTGATCAGGGCAAAATTGCCCGGGCCCGGGATGGCCAGAAGAATGATGAAGGCGATGACGAATGCGCCGTAGTCGGTGACGCCGAGCATGGTGAACTCCTGTAGAGCAATGCAAAGGCAGAGTCATGACTATCGTCGCCAACAGCGTGCTTTACAACCTGTTGTTGCACATTCGCAATCCATCATTGCCAAGCACGACTTGGATCCAATGCCTGTTTTCTGTATCATCCCGCCGCCATCAGACGATGGTCGAAGATGATTCATTTAAAGGACTTTGTAATGAAAAAGCTGTTCAAGGCCACCGTAGCCGTTGCTGTAGTTTCGGGTGTTGCCCTGCTGTCGGGTTGCACTGGCCAGGTTTACAACCAGCCGAAAAACTGCACCTACGACTACCTGTTCCACCCTTCGGTTTCCATCTCCAAGATCATCGGTGGCTGCGGCCCGATCGATAAACTGCCTCAGCAGCAGTAATCTTGGCGGTACCCTGATCGCGACGCTTGCGGCGTGATCCAAGGCCCCCGGTCATGTAGATGGCCGGGGGTTTTTGTTTTTGGCGTGACAATCTGCCACTGGGGCAACCCGTCGTCTTGACGCCGGGGCGGGCAATTTGTTTGTGCTGGCATTTCATATACAATCAGAAAAACGATTCAGCGTTGTCGGTCAATTCGACAAAAGGCCGAGTCGTTTTCTGGTTCTCTGGCTGCTGAACAATGATCAACAACAAGCCTGCGCTGAAGAACACGCTTTACCTGGGCCAGCCACAGGCCCGCCCTCTGTTCTCCTGACTGGAATTGATCAATGTTCAAGAAAGCTGGCAAGACCTTGCTGGGTCTGGCTGTCGCTGCAAGCTTCATGCAAGCGCACGCCGCAGAAACCAAGAAAGTAGACGTGCTGCTGGTCGGCGGCGGCATCATGAGCTCCACCCTGGCCGTGTGGCTGCATGAGCTGGAGCCAAGCTGGTCGATGGAAATGGTCGAGCGCCTGGACGGCGTGGCCGAAGAAAGCTCCAACGGCTGGAACAACGCCGGTACCGGCCATTCCGCGCTGGCCGAGCTGAACTACACCCCGGAAGACAAAGACGGCAACGTCAACATCGCCAAGGCCATCGAAATCAACGAAGCCTTCCAGATTTCCCGTCAGTTCTGGTCGTGGCAGGTACGCCAGGGCGTGTTGAAGAATCCGCACTCGTTCATCAACACCACCCCGCACATGAGCTTCGTGTGGGGCGATGACAACATCAAGTTCCTGAAGAAGCGCTACGACGCGCTGCAGGCCAGCCCGCTGTTCCGCCCGATGCAGTACTCCGAGGACCACGCGCAGATCGCCAAGTGGGTCCCGCTGATGATGGAAGGCCGCGACCCGAACCAGAAGCTGGCCGTGACCTGGACGCCGATCGGCACCGACGTGAACTTCGGCGAGATCACCCGCCAGTTCGTTGGCCACCTGCAAACCCAGAAAGGCTTCGACCTGAAGCTGTCCACCGAAGTGCAGGACATCACCCGCAACAAGGACGGCTCCTGGCACGTCGAGTACAAGAACTTGAAGGACGGTACCGAATCGGCCACCGACGCCAAGTTCCTGTTCATCGGTGCTGGTGGCGGCGCACTGAAGCTGCTGCAGAAGTCGGGCATTCCTGAAGCCAAGGAATACGCAGGCTTCCCGGTGGGCGGCTCGTTCCTGGTGACCGAGAACCCGACCGTTGCCATGCAGCACATGGCCAAGGCCTACGGCATCGCCTCGACTGGCGCACCACCCATGTCGGTACCGCACCTGGACACCCGCGTGCTGGACGGCAAGCGCGTGATCCTGTTTGGCCCGTTCGCCACCTTCTCGACCAAGTTCCTGAAGAACGGCTCGTACCTGGACCTGCTGAGCAGCACCACCACCCACAACGTGTGGCCAATGACCAAGGTGGGTATCGAGCAGTACCCGCTGGTCGAGTACCTCGCTGGTCAGCTGATGCTGTCGGATGATGACCGCTTCGAAGCCCTGCGCACCTACTTCCCGAACGCCAAGAAGGAAGACTGGCGCCTGTGGCAGGCCGGCCAGCGTGTGCAAATCATCAAGCGTGATGCCGAGAAAGGCGGCGTGCTGAAGCTGGGCACTGAAGTGGTGGCGTCGCAAGACCGCACCATTGCTGGCCTGCTGGGTGCATCGCCAGGCGCCTCGACGGCTGCGCCGATCATGCTGAACGTGCTGGAAACCGTGTTCAAGGAGAAGGTCGCTACTCCTGAGTGGCAGGCCAAGATCAAGGAAATCGTGCCAAGCTACGGCACCAAGCTGAACGATTCGGCAGCGGCCACCCAGAAAGAGTGGAACTACACCGCTGAAGTGCTGCAGCTGGAGAAACCGCCGGTGATCGATGCCAGCGTTGACTTCAACGGCGCGCCGAGCGAGCCGGTTGAGAGCAAGCCTGCGAACGACATGGCGCTGTAATCGGCCATTGTTGTGAAAGAAGCCACGGGGGAAACCTCGTGGCTTTTTTTTGCCTGTTCGGGCCCTTTCGCGGGTACAGGAAAATCAGCTCTGCCGAAGAATGCACTCCAGCAACCCGGGAAACCGCTCACCCAGCATTTCGCTGCGCAGCGAGTTCATGTGGGTCGTCCCCACATTGCGGGTATGCACCAGCCCCGCATCACGCAGGACGCGGAAGTGATGGGACATGCTCGACTTCGGCCGGCCGCCATCCAGCTCGCCGCAGCTGGCTTCGGTGACACCGGCCAGGTGTCGGACGATTTCCAGGCGCACGGGGTCGCTCAGCGCATAGAGCAGGCGTTCGAGGATCAGGTCTTCAGCGGTGGGGTGTTTGTAGGCTCGCATGGCTCACATGATAACGGGGGTTTCATTAATTGCCATAGTTCGATTATGATCGAACAACAGTATTCAGATGAGCCCGGAGTTTCCCATGTCCGCACTGTTCGAACCCTACACCCTCAAAGACGTCACCCTGCGCAACCGCATCGCCATTCCGCCCATGTGCCAGTACATGGCCGAGGATGGCCTGATCAACGACTGGCACCAGGTGCATTACGCCAGCATGGCCCGTGGCGGTGCCGGCCTGCTGGTGGTCGAAGCCACGGCGGTGGCACCGGAAGGGCGCATCACCCCTGGTTGCGCCGGAATCTGGAGCGATGCCCACGCCCAGGCTTTCGTGCCGGTGGTGCAGGCCATCAAGGCGGCCGGTTCGGTGCCGGGCATCCAGATTGCGCACGCCGGCCGCAAGGCCAGCGCCAACCGCCCGTGGGAGGGTGACGACCACATTGGTGCTGATGACGCGCGTGGCTGGGAGACCATCGCCCCGTCCGCCATTGCCTTTGGCGCGCACCTGCCAAACGTGCCGCGCGCAATGACCCTGGACGACATCGCCCGGGTCAAGCAGGACTTCGTCGATGCCGCCCGCCGTGCGCGTGATGCCGGCTTCGAGTGGATCGAACTGCACTTCGCCCATGGCTATCTGGGCCAGAGCTTTTTCTCCGAGCACTCCAACAAGCGTACCGACGCCTACGGTGGCAGCTTCGACAATCGCAGTCGTTTCCTGCTGGAAACCCTGGCAGCGGTACGTGAGGTGTGGCCAGAAAACCTGCCGCTGACCGCACGCTTTGGTGTGCTGGAATACGACGGCCGCGACGAGCAGACCCTGGAAGAGTCGATCGAGCTGGCGCGCCGCTTCAAGGCGGGTGGCCTGGACCTGCTGAGCGTGAGTGTCGGTTTCACCATTCCCGAGACCAACATCCCGTGGGGCCCGGCGTTCATGGGGCCGATCGCCGAACGCGTGCGCCGTGAGGCGAAGCTGCCGGTGACCTCGGCGTGGGGCTTTGGTACGCCGCAACTGGCTGAAGCCGCGTTGCAGGCCAACCAGTTGGACCTGGTGTCGGTAGGGCGCGCGCATTTGGCTGATCCGCACTGGGCGTACTTTGCGGCCAAGGAGCTGGGCGTGGAAAAAGCCTCCTGGACCTTGCCGGCGCCGTATGCGCACTGGCTTGAGCGCTATCGCTGAGTGATGCCGGGGGCTGCGCAGCAGCCCCCGAATCTAAAACCGATCCAACCGGTAGGCCCCCATCTCAGGCCCACTGGCCTGCTCAGCCAACCGCCCCACCCACTCCGCCGTCACCGCTGCCTGGGTCAGCCCCAAATGCTGATGCCCAAACGCCAGCAGCACCCGCCCATCACACACCCTGTCGATCACCGGCAACGAGTCTGGCAACGAAGGCCTGAAGCCCATCCACGGCGTAGCCCCTTCGGCACTCAAGTCTTGCCGAAACAGCCCCTTGCTCAAATGGTGCAACTGCCAGGCGCGCTGCATGCTCGGCGGTGCCTCCAGCCCGGCGAACTCCACCGTGCCGGCCAGGCGCAAGCCGTCGGCCATGGGCGTCATGATGAACTTGCGTTCCAGCGACGTGACCGCAAACGGCAGGCGCTGACGCTCGCCCGGCAGCATCAGGTGGTAACCGCGCTCCGTGTCCAGCGGCACCCGCTTGCCCGTCAGTACGGCGGTCAGTTTCGCAGAGTGCGCACCACAGCTGATCAGCACCTGACGGGTATTGAACGTGCCATGGTCGCTGACCAGGGTGACCCCGCCGCTGTGCAACCGGCCACCCTCGACCTGCGCCCGGGCAAACCGTACGCCACTGGCTTTGGCCGCGTCGAACAGCTCGCACACCACCCTGTACGGATCGATGAAATGACCGGTCTTGGGAAAGAACAGCCCGCCCAGCAATGATGGGTTCAACTGCGGTGCCGCTTCGCGTATGGCTTCGGCCGACCAGAAGTCCACCGGCACCGCCTGCTGTTGCATGCGTGCGCGCAAGGCCTCCAGCGCCTGGCGTGATTCAGGCTTCTCGAACACCAGCAGTGAGCCATCTTCCTGGAACAGCTCGCTGCGCCCGATCGAGCCCAATAATCGCTGCCAGGCACCCAGGCTGCCTTCGTTCAGTGTGCGGATGCCGGCCACGCTGCGCTGGAACGGCGCCGGGCGCAGGTTGAGCAGCAAGCGAGAGAACCACGGCATGGCCTTGGGCAGGTACTTCCAGTCCAGGCGCAACGGGCCCATCGGGTCCAGCAGCATGCGCGGCAAGCGCTTGAGGATCGACAGGTCGGCGATCGGGAACACCTGCTCGGTCGCCAGGTGCCCGGCATTGCCATAGGACGCGCCCTGGCCGGGCGCCTGACGGTCGACCAGCAGCACTCGGCGGCCCTGACGGGCCAGTTGCAGTGCGCAAGCGACGCCGACAATGCCGGCGCCAACCACCGCGATATCGGTTTCAGCGGTTTCGAGCATGCTCAGCCTTCCCGTTTACCGTCAAGCAGGCGCCGCAGCTGCAGCGGGTTGCCGTGCTGCAACGCCGACGGCAGCAAGGCATCGGGGAAGTCCTGGTAGCACACCGGACGCAGGAAGCGCAGGATCGCCGCCGTGCCCACCGAGGTGGTGCGGGCATCGGAGGTGGCCGGGAACGGTCCGCCGTGGACCATCGCATCGCACACCTCAACGCCGGTCGGCCAGCCATTGACCAGAATGCGCCCGGCCTTGCGTTCAAGGGTCGGCAGCAGGGCGCGGGCGCTGGTGATGTCGGCATCGTCCAGCTGCAACGTAGCGGTCAGTTGGCCCTCCAGATGCTCGGCCACCTGGCGGACCTGTTCATCGCTCGCGCAGGCCACGACCAACGACGCAGCACCGAACACTTCGGCCTGCAACGCCGGGTCTGCCAGGAAGGCTTCGGCCTGGGTCACGAACAACTGTGCCTGGCATTGGTTGGGGCCTTGCCCGGCCTGACCACTGGCTGCCGTTTTGGCATTGGCGTTTTCCGCCAGGGCACCGACACCGGCCTGGTAAGCACTGAAGATGCCCGGGGTGAGCATGGTCTGCGCGGCGGCCTGTTGTACGTGTTCGCTGGCGGCAGCGATGAAGCGCTGCAACGCGGGCCCTTGCCGGGCGATCACCAGGCCGGGGTTGGTGCAGAACTGGCCAGCACCTTGGGTCAACGAGGCGACGAAGCCTTGCGCCAGCGCTTCGGCGCGGGCCTGCAAAGCGGCCTCGAAGAGGAATACCGGGTTGATTGAGCTCATTTCGGCGTACACCGGGATCGGCTCCAGGCGTGCCTGAGCGGCTTGGCACAGTGCGACACCACCGCTGCGCGAGCCGGTAAAACCTACTGCCTTGATACGCGGGTCGCTGACCAGGGCGATGCCCACTTCTCGGCCAGAGCCGTACAACAGCGAGAACACGCCGGCCGGCAAACCGCACAGCTTCACCGCTTGCGTCACGGCCTGGCCGACCAGTTCGCTGGTGCCAGGGTGGGCGCTGTGGGCCTTGACCACCACCGGGCAGCCAGCGGCCAATGCCGACGCGGTGTCGCCACCGGCTACCGAAAATGCCAGCGGAAAATTGCTGGCGCCGAACACGGCCACCGGCCCCAGGGCGACCTGGCGCTGACGCAGGTCGGCGCGGGGCAGGGGCTGGCGTTCGGGCTGGGCATTGTCGACCCGTACATCCAGCCATTCACCAGCCCGCACCACCCGGGCAAAAGTGCGCAACTGGGTGCAGGTGCGGCCCCGTTCACCCTGGATGCGCGCTTTGGGCAGGCCGGTTTCGGCCACGGCGCGGTCGATCAGGGCATCGCCGAGGGCTTCGATCTGCGCGGCGATGGTTTCGAGAAATTGTGCCCGTTGTTCGAGCGAGGTTTCGCGGTAGGCATCGAACGCCGCCCAGGCCAGGGCGCAGGCCTGGGCGACGTGTTCGCCGGTGCCGCCGAGGTAGGCCGGTTCCAGCGTTTGGCCGGTAGCCGGGTTGATGGCGTGGATGGCTTCGCGGCTGCCAGTTACCGGCGTCTGGCCGATCAGCAGGTTGCCTGTGAGGGGCATGTAGCCTCCTTGGAATCAAATACGGGTATCAAGGGAAACCGCAGCCCCTGTAGGAGCGGCCTTGTGTCGCGAAAGGGCTGCGAAGCAGCCCCAGCAATTTGTGCCTCTGCGCGAAAATCCCGGGGCCGCTTGGTAGCCCGTTCGCGACACAAGGCCGCTCTTACAAGAGTCCGCGCAGGTCCAAAGTCAGGCGACGTTTTGCTCAGCCGACCAGCTGGCATACCAGCTGCGGAACAGCGCGTACTGCTGCTCGGCATAGTTGCGCTGGGCATCGGTCAGCACGTCGGTCTCGTTGAAGTGCAGGCTGTACTCGCGGTCACCGTTCAGCACCATCAGGTGCTTGTAGTACAGCACCAGGTCGCAACCCTCATCGAACGACGACAGCACCGCCAGTGCCGCTTCCAGCTCACGCGCCAGGCGACGGGCCTTCGCATCGCCCTTGGCCGCCTGCTTGCTCAGGCTCACCAAGTGCAGCACTTCACGCGGCAGGGCGTTGCCGATGCCGGTGATGGCACCGGTGGCGTTGCAGTTGACGAAACCATGCACCACCTGGGTATCCACGCCGACCATCAGGGTCACATCGTCATCCTTGGAGGTGATGTGCTCGGCGGCGTAGCGCAGGTCGGCGCCACCGCCGAACTCCTTGAAGCCGATCAGGTTGGAGAATTCGCGGCGCAGTTCGAAGAACAGGTCGGCGCGGGTGGCGAAGCCGTAGTAGGGGCTGTTGTAGATCACTGCTGGCAGCTTGGGCGCGGCGGCGAGGATGGCCGAGAAGTGGTGCTTCTGGGCGATCAACGAAGCACCACGGCTAAGCACGCGGGGGATGACCATAAGGCCGGCGGCACCGACCTTGGCGGCATGGGCCGCGTGGGAAACCGCTTCGCGGGTGTTCACCGCACCCGTGCCGACGATGGTCGGAATGCCGGCGGCCACCAGGCGCGCGACGCCTTCCTGGCGCTCGGCTTCGGTCAGCAGTGGCCAGTCACCCATCGAGCCGCAGTACACCACGGCGCTCATGCCGGCCTCGATCAGTTCGCGGCCCTTGCGTACCAGGGCGTCGAAGTCCGGCTTGCGGTCGGCGGTGCATGGGGTCATCAAGGCGGGCATGGTGCCGGTGAAGATGTTGTCAGTCATTGTTGTCACTCCTCGCAATGTTCAGTCGGAAAAAGCCGGGGTCAGATACCCCAGGCGAACGGGTCTTGTTCGTCGATCAGCAGGGTGCTGTCGGCGGTCATGTAGGCGCGGCCGGTGATGAACGGGCGAATGTGTTCGCCGTCGCGCTCGTAGCGGCCGTGGAACTGGCTGCCGGTGATGCTGGCCTGCACCCAGGTCTGGCCTTCGGCAAGCTTGCCGTCGGCGGCCAGGCAGGCCAGCTTGGCGCTGGTGCCGGTGCCGCAGGGCGAGCGGTCGTAGGCCTTGCCGGGGCACATCACGAAGTTGCGGCTGTCGGCGTTGGCGTCGTTGGCGAACAACTCGACGTGGTCGATGGGGGCGCCGTTTTCACCCGTGATGCCCTGGGCTTCGAGGGCCTTGAGCATGGCCCAGGTGTACTCGGTGAGCGCTTCGCGGTTGCCCAGCTCTATGCGCTGGCCGTGTTCGGAAACCAGGAAGAACCAGTTGCCGCCCCAGGCAATGTCGCCGTGCACCACGCCGTGCCCGGGCACATCCACCGCCACCTGCTGGCGATAGCGGTAAGAGGGCACATTGGCGACGGTGACGGCGCCATCTTCATGCAGGGTGGCGCTGACTTGGCCGACCGGGGTGTCTATCTTGTGCACGCCGGGCGTGATCAGGCCCAGGTGCTGCAACGAGGCGACCAGGCCGATGGTGCCGTGGCCGCACATGTTCAGGTAGCCGGCGTTGTTGAAGAAAATCACCCCGCAGGTGGCGTCGGCCGACACCGGTGGGCAGTACAGCGCGCCCACCAGCACATCGTTGCCGCGAGGCTCCAGCAGGCAGGCACGGCGCCAGTGGTCGTGCAGCTCGCGCAGTTCGTCGCGCTGTTCGGCCATGCTGCGGCCATGCAGTTGCGGGAAGCCCTTCATCACCAGGCGGGTCGGTTCGCCGCCAGTGTGGGAGTCGATGACGTGAATCTGTTTCATGGGCTTGTCCCTTGCGTAAAAGATCAGGAGGCGACGGCGGCAGGGCGGCCGGCATAGGTGTCAGCGGTGGTTTCGCTTTCGTCCTCGCCTTCCAGGCGTACCAGGTGTGCAGGCACGCCAGTGGCCGCTCCCCAGTAGTAGATGCCCAGAGCACAAGCCGCCACGGCTACGGTGTCGAGCGGGTGGCCAATGACCCCCAGGCCGCCGAAGCTGCCCAGCCACGACAGCAGGATGGTTACTGCGTAGAAGCCGATCAGCCATGCCGACGAGCGCACTTGCTGGGCCAGCGACAGGTGCTGGGTGGGCACGAAGCGACCGCACAGCAGGTACAGCACGAACATCACGATTTGCAGGGCCAGTAGCCACGACACGGTATTCCAGCCGGACCAGTACACGATCAGCGCGGCGATGATGAACGACAGCGGGCCGAGCACGCCCATGCCCTTGACCCGGAACGGGCGCGGCATGTCTGGCGCATTGCGGCGCAGGGCGGCGACGGTGACCGGGGCCACGGCGTAGCTCAGTACCAGGGCGGCGGATACCACGTTGATCAGTGCTTCCCACGATGGGAATGGCAGGGTCCAGAACACCGACAGGCCAAACGTCAGCCACAGCGCTGGGCGCGGGATGCCGGACTCTGCATCGATGCGGGTGAAGTACTTGAAGAAGGTGCCGGTCTGCGCCCAGCCATAGATCACGCGCGGGGTGGCGTTCATGTAGATGTTGCCGCAGCCGCTGGGCGAGATCACCGCGTCGGCCACCACCAGGTAGGCCAGCCAGCCCACACCCAGGGCAAGGGCGATGTCACGGTAGGGCAGGGCCAGTTCCTTGGTGACCGCAGCCCAGCCGTTGGTGAGCATTTCGGTCGGTACGCTGCCGAGGAAGGCCAGTTGCAGCAGGGCGTAGATGGCGGTGGACAGCAGCACCGAAAGCATCAGCGCAATCGGGATGGTGCGCTGCGGGTTCTTCACTTCGCTGGCCACCGAAATGATCGGCGTCAGGCCCAGGTAGGCGAAGATGATGCCACCGGCCGACACGGCCATTTCTACGCCGGACAGGCCGAACGGAGCAAAACCGTGGACTTCGAAGTTTTCCGGTTTGAAGAAGGTGAACAGCACGCCAATCACCAGCAGCGGCACGATGAACTTGAATACGCTGACCAGGTTGTTGGCCTTGGCGAAGGTTTTCACGCTGCGGTAATTGAGGAAGAAGAACAGCCCCAACAGCGCGAACTGCACGAGCCAGCCAAGCACGGTCGGGTCGCTTGAACCGGTTTTGGTCAGCCCGGGAAACCAGGCGGCGGCGTACTGGCGCGAGGCGACCACTTCGATGGCGATCAGGCTGGAAAAGGCGATCAGGGTGATGAAACCCATCAGGTAGCCCAGCAGCGGGCCGTGCGAGTAAACCGGGTAGCGCACCACGCCACCGGCGCGGGGCAGGGCGGCGCCCAGTTCGCAGTAGACGATGCCCAGCAGCAGTACGGCGAAACCGCCGAGGAACCAGGACAGGATGCCCGCCGGGCCGGCGATGGCCGAGACGTGGCTGGCGGCGAACAGCCAGCCAGAGCCGAAAATGGCCCCCAGGCCGATGAAGGTGAGGTCCAGCAGTGATAACTGTTTCTTGAATTTGCCTGACATGGGTTCGCCTTTTTGTTGGTTATTGGATAGGCAGGTCTGATGTCACGAGATGCGGCTTTTTGGGCCGCGCTCTTGTAGGACTTGGGCGGCTTGCGTGGGGCATAGAGTGAACCGGTCGGGGCGGCGGTTCTTGATGGTTTTCTGCAAGGGGGATGACGAAATCGGCACAGTTGCAAAAAATGCTGGCGGCGAGGGTGGGGTGCTGGATAGGCTGTAGGCCTTAGCGAATAAGGGCTGTAGAGATGTGTTGGTAGTACTGGCCTCTTCGCGGGCACAGCCAGCAGAGAACCGAAGATGACCGACAATCCCTTGGCAACCCTGTACCAGTCTCTCGACCTTCACCGCCCCGCGAGCCTTGAGGCCCTGCTGGCCAGCGTTTCCCTGCTATTGCCGATCCTCGACGTCATCCCCAACGCCGCCATCTTCATCAAAGACCCGGCCGCCCGCTACGTGCTGGCCAACAACACCCTGGTCCAGCGTTGCGGCCTCAAGCGCTTGCAGCCGTTGCTCGGCAAGACCAGCGCTGAAGTCTTCCCGGCACAGCTTGGCCCCGGCTACACCGAGCAGGACCGCCGCGTACTCAAGGAAGGGCTGGTGCTGGACGACCAGCTGGAGCTGCACCTGTACGGCAGCCGCGAGCCCGGCTGGTGCCTGACCCACAAGCGCCCGCTGTACAACCAGGCGGGCGAGATCATCGGCTTGGTAGGCATTTCGGTCGACCTGCAATCAGCCGCCGACACTCACCCTGCCTACCAGCGCCTGGCCGCGGTGGACGAGCATATCCGCCAGCACTTTCACCAGCCGATCAGCATGGGCGAGCTGACCCGCATCGCTGGCATTTCCGTGGCTCAGCTGGAGCGCTACTGCAAGCGGGTATTTCACCTCACGCCCCGACAGATGATCCACAAGGCGCGCCTGGAGCACGCCCACCGCCTGCTGCATTCGGACCTGCCGATCACTGACGTGGCGATGCGCTGTGGCTACACCGACCACAGCGCCTTCAGCCGCCAGTTCAAGCAACTGACTGGTTTCACCCCGCGCCAGTACCGCCAGGCAACCAGCGATCAGGTGGCTTGAAACAGCGCCCGTGCCTCGGCAAAACACTGCTCGGCAATCGCCGAGCGCGGCTCGCTACGGCGCAGCAACAGGCCGACCGGGCTGTGGATGGCAGCGTCGGCCACCGGCAGAATGCGCAGGTGCTCGCTGAGGTCTTCGAGGCCGCAGTCCAACGGCATGATCGCGCAGCACATGCCGGTGTTGATGGCCTGTATCAGCTGGAAAGTCGAGTCGCTTTCCAGTACCGCATGCGGTTCCAGGCCACGGCTGCGCAAGCTCAGGTCCAGCGACTGTCGGTAGTGCATACCCTTGCTCAACAGGCCCAGCGGTATGTCGCTGAGCGCGTCCCAGCGCAGGGTGTCGCTGTCAAACTGGAAGTGCCGGGTGTCGTGCAGCAGGCCCATGGTGGTGGTGCCCAGTTCCAGTACTTCGAAGAAGCTGGTGTTGACCTGGTCCAGGTAGCAGATACCCAGGTCGAGCTGGTTGCGGCTCAGTCCGTCGATGACTTGCTCCGAGCTCAGCGAACTGAGCTGGAAGTGCAGTTCGGGGTATTTTTCGCGCAGCGGCAGCAGCAGGTGCATGGGGTTGAAGCTGGCCAGCGGCACTGTGCCCAGTCGCAGGCTGCCGACCACCTGGCCCCGGCAACTGGCGGCCTCGGCCTGCAGGCCGTCGTGGGCGGCGAGCAGGGTGCGGGCCCAGGCCAGAATACGCTCGCCGGCCTCGGTGAAGCCTTCGAAGCGCTGGCCGCGTTTGACCAGCACCAGGTCCAGCTCGTCCTCCAGGTTGCGCAGGCGCATGGACAGCGTCGGCTGAGTGATATGGCACAGCGCCGCCGCCTGGCCGAAGTGGCGGGTCTGGTCGAGGGCGATGAGGAACTTGAGCTGCTTGATGTCCATGAAAGTGCCTGGCGTATGGTTGTGCAGACCATAACCCACGTCTGCGATAGATGTCATTGATCGGCCGGTAAGCCATAACGATTGGACGCCCCCGCGCCACGCCTCTAGCGTGGTGACAATGCCATTCAAGGAGCTTTTACTGTGCGCGTCCAACCCGATGCGGTCTTCGTACCGCTCAACATTGCCGTGCTGACCGTCAGCGACACCCGTACCTACGACAACGATACCTCCGGCGAGCTGCTGGCCAGCCGGTCGGTCGAGATCGGCCACCGGCTGGTGGCGCGGGCGTTGCTCAAGGACGACCTGTACAAGATCCGCGCCCAGGTCGCCACCTGGATTGCCGACGAGCAGGTGCAGGTGGTGCTGATTACCGGCGGTACCGGCTTTACCGGGCGTGACAGCACACCGGAGGCGGTCGAGTGCCTGCTGGACAAGCGCATCGATGGCTTTGGCGAGCTGTTCCGGGCGCTGTCGATTCTGGATATCGGCAGTTCTACCGTGCAGAGCCGAGCGCTGGCCGGGTTGTCCAACCGCACGTTGGTGTGCTGCTTGCCGGGTTCCACCGGCGCCTGCCGTACGGCGTGGGAAGGAATACTGGCGGAGCAGCTGGATGCCCGGCACCGGCCGTGCAATTTCGTCAAACACCTGCTGCCGATCGAGGCCTGTGCCAGCCGGGGGTGAGTTTTCTCCTGTGACGGCTATCAGCTCAACACATGCTCCACCGGCAACAACGCCGGTGGCAACTGTGTCTCGCCCAACCCCGCCAACACATCCCGCTCCACCGTCCGCACCATGGCATCGGTTGGCAGGTCGTTCTCATCCCGCCCGAACGGGTCCTCCAGTTCGTTGCCAATCGCATCCAGCCCGAAGAACGTGTAGCCCACGATGGTGGTGAACAGCGGTGCCAGCCAGCCCAGCGGCTCGGCCAGGGCAAACGGCAGCAGCAGGCAGAAGATGTAGATGGTGCGGTGCAGCAACAGCGTGTAGGGGAACGGCAACGGTGTGAACTTGATCCGCTCACAGGTGGCCTGCACCTCGGTCAGGCCTACCAGCCGCTGTTCCAGCAGGCTGTAGCGCCAATCGCTGATGTGCTGTTGTTCCGCCAGCCGCGAGCAATGCTGGCCGATGTCGCGCAGGATGCCGTCGCACACGTTGTGCGGGCTGATCGTCTCTGGCCGGGCCAGCCAGGGCCGGGCGGCTGCCAGGTCGTCCTCGTTACGCAGGCGGGCATTCAGCGCATGGGCATAGCCACACAGGCTGCGCAGCAGCTCTGCGCGCAGCGCTTCGTCAGCAATCACCACGCTTTCGCGCACGAACGAGCGGGTTTCGATAATCAGCTTGCCCCAGGCCTTACGGCCCTCCCACCAGCGGTCGTAGCAGGCGTTGTTGCGAAAGCTCATGAAGATCGACAGCGACAGGCCCAGCAACGTAAACGGCGTGGCACTGACCGGGTAGAAAAACGCGGGGAAATGGCGCTCGACCAGAACTATCAGCGCGGCCAGCAGGGTCACCATCAGGCAGCGCAGGGCGATGCGCTTGACGATCGACCCCTTGAGGGTGAACAGCACACGCAGTACATCGGGGGTTGGGTGAACAATCATGGAAATCCAGAGACGGCCATTCAGCCGCCGGTCATGTTCATGAAGCGCAGGATCTGCACATCGCCACCCACTTCGAAGTGGTGGCGGTAGGGCTTGAGGTGCAGGGAGTCGCGGATGGCCTTTTCCAGGCGCTCGCGGTTGCCTGGGTGAGCACGCAGCACGTGCTTCAGGTCTACCGAGTGTTCGTTGCCCAGGCACAGCAACAGGCGGCCTTCGACCGTCAGGCGCACGCGGTTGCAGGTGGCGCAAAAGTTGTGGCTGTGCGGCGAGATGAAACCGACCCGGGTGTTGGCGGCTTCGGCCAGGCGCCAGTAGCGGGCAGGGCCCTGTGATGATTCGGTGGACTCCACCAAGGTGAACTGTTCTGCCAGGCGCTCGCGTACTTCGTCGCTGGAGCAGAACGACTCGCCGCGCTCGTGTTCGCTGATTACCCCCAGCGGCATTTCTTCGATGAAGGTGATGTCCAGCTCGCGATCGATGACAAAGCGTACCAGGTCGACCAGTTCGTGGTCGTTGCGGCCTTTGAGTACTACACAGTTGAGCTTGATGCGTTTGAAGCCGGCCTGGCGTGCGGCGTCGATACCAGCGATGACCTGGTGCAGGTCGCCGGTACGGGTCAGCTGCTTGAAGCGTTCGGTATCCAGGCTGTCGAGGCTGATGTTCAAGCGCGACAGCCCGGCGTCGAACAGTGGCTGTGCCAGGCGCCCGAGTTGCGAGCCGTTGCTGGTCATGCACAGTTCGCGCAAGCCGGGCAGGGCGGCAATCCGCCCGCACAGCTCGACGATGCCCTGGCGTACCAGCGGCTCGCCGCCGGTCAAGCGGATTTTGCGGGTGCCCAGGGCGACGAAGCGCTCGGCCACCTGGAACAGTTCTTCGAGGCTGAGGATCTGCTGGCGCGGCAAAAACTGCATGTCTTCGGCCATGCAGTACACGCAACGGAAGTCACAGCGGTCGGTGACCGACATCCGCAGGTAGTCGATTTTCCGGTTGAAGCCGTCGATCAGGGCCCGGCTGTTCTGTTCCACGTTCGCGCTCGAATGGGGTGGGTTCACTCCAAGCTATAGCCTGGCCGCAGGGCCGTCAAATTGCTTTGCCCGACTGGTTGATCGATGGTTTCTATCACGGCTGCAGGCCCGATGCCTCAAAGCTTCCACCCCATGATCGAAACCGCTTATCACGCCGTAAGATCTTTCGATTGGACGCCCCACCCCCACGCTCAATAGGCTGAATAAAAGCATCGAAGCGTGAGGATTCATCGCATGAGCCAGGACGAACACATCAGGGACTACAAAGGCGCAGCCGCCGGCTGGGGAGCGCTCAAGAGCGTGACCAAAAGCTGGCTGGGCAGCGAAAATGCCTTCAAGAACCTGCGGGCCATGCTCAAGACCAACCAGAACGGCGGCTTCGACTGCCCCGGCTGTGCCTGGGGGGAGTCGCCGGAAAGCGACATGGTCAAGTTCTGCGAAAACGGCGCCAAGGCGGTCAACTGGGAAGCCACCGGCCGCTCGGTTGACCCGGCTTTCTTCGCCAAATACAGCGTCAGCGCGCTGAAGGACCAGACTGACTATTGGCTCGAATACCAGGGCCGCCTCACGCACCCGATGCGCTACGACGCTGCCACCGACCACTATGTCGAAACTACTTGGCAGGAGGCCTTCGAGCTGGTCGCCAGACACCTGCGTGCGCTGCAGTCGCCAGACGAGGCCGAGTTCTACACGTCGGGCCGGGCCAGCAACGAGGCGGCGTTCCTCTACCAGTTGTTCGTGCGCGCTTACGGCACCAACAACTTCCCCGATTGCTCGAACATGTGCCACGAAGCCAGTGGTGCAGGCATGTCGGAAACCCTCGGGGTGGGCAAAGGCACTGTCGTGTTTCACGACCTGGAGCTGGCCGATGCGATCTTTGTCATCGGTCAGAACCCAGGCACCAACCACCCGCGCATGCTCGAACCGCTGCGTGAGGCGGTCAAGCGCGGGGCTCAGGTGGTGTGCTTCAACCCGCTGAAAGAGCGTGGCCTGGAGCGCTTCCAGCACCCGCAGCACCCGTTCGAAATGCTCAGCAACGGCTCCGAGCCGACTTCCAGCGCCTACTTCCGCCCGGCCTTGGGCGGTGACATGGCGGCCATGCGTGGCATTGCCAAATTCCTGTTGCAGTGGGAGCGCGAAGCCCAGGCCAACGGTGAGCCGGCGGTGTTCGACCATGCCTTCATCGCCGAGCACACCAGTGGCGTCGATGACTACCTGGCGGCAGTGGACGCCACCTCCTGGGCGCACATCGTCAAGCAGTCGGGCTTGACCCTGGCCGAGATCGAGCTGGCGGCCCGCATGTACCGCAAGGCAGAGCGGGTGATCATGTGCTGGGCCATGGGCGTCACCCAGCACCGCCATTCGGTGCCTACCGTGCAGGAAATCGTCAACCTGCAGTTGCTGCGCGGCAACGTCGGCAAACCCGGCGCTGGCCTGTCGCCGGTACGTGGCCACAGCAACGTGCAGGGCGACCGCACCATGGGCATCGACGAAAAGCCCAAACCGGCGCTGCTCGATGCCCTCGAAAAACGCTTCCGGTTCCGTGTGCCGCGTGCCCATGGGCACAACGCGGTGCTGGCGATCAAGGCCATGGAAGAGGGGCGGGCCAAGGTGTTCGTCGCCCTGGGCGGCAACTTTGCCCAAGCCACCCCGGACACCCCGCGCACCCACGCGGCGCTTCAGAACTGCGCGTTGACCGTGCAGATTTCCACCAAGCTCAACCGCTCGCACCTGGTCACTGGCCGCGATGCGTTGATCCTGCCCTGCCTGGGCCGGACCGAAATCGACCTGCAGGCCGAAGGGCCTCAAGGCGTGACCGTGGAAGACACCTTCAGCATGGTGCACATCTCTAACGGCCAGTTGCGCCCGCGTTCACCGCACATGCGCTCGGAGCCTTGGATCATCGCCGGTATGGCCAAGGCCACGCTGGGCAATCAGCCAATCGACTGGGAGTATGCGGTGGCTGACTACAACCGCATTCGTGACATGATTGCCGACGTGATCCCTGGTTTCACCGGCTTCAACGAACGCCTGCATAGCCCGGGCGGTTTCCACCTGGGCAACAATGCCGCCGATCGCAACTTCCGCACGGCCACGGGCAAGGCACGGTTCATGCCCCACGCGCTGCCAGAGGAGTTGATCAACGCCAAGGTGCTGGCGCGGGGTGACAAGCCCGACCTGATCCTGCAGACCCTGCGCTCGCACGACCAGTACAACACCACGCTGTATGGCCTGGACGACCGCTACCGTGGCGTGTTCGGCCTGCGTGAAGTGGTGTTCGTGAACGAGGCCGATATTCGTCGCCTGGGCTTCGAGCCGGGTGAGCATGTGGACCTGGTGTCGCTGTGGGAGGATGGCGTCGAGCGGCGGGTGTCGGGGTTCCGCCTGGTGGCGTATGACGTGCCTGAAGGGCAGGCGGCGGCGTATTACCCGGAGACCAATCCGCTGGTGCCGCTGGAGAGTTATGGCGAGGGGACCTATACACCGACGTCGAAGTTTGTGGCGATCAAGGTTGAGAAAGCCAAGGCGGGGAACCGGATTGCGGCGGTGCTGGCGGCTAACTGATTGGTTGCCTGTACCGGCCTCTTCGCGGGCTTGCCCGCGAAGAATCCATCACCGATTCAGGATCGATGCACCGGGTACGCTGTGGTGTACTTCATCTGCTCCATGGCAAAACTGGACGTAATGTTCGACAGCCCATCGGTACGGGTAATCAGCTTTTTGTAGAACCGGTCATACGCCGCAATATCCCCCACCACCACCCGCAGCATGTAATCCCAGTCGCCGGACATGCGGTAGAACTCCATCACTTCCTCGAACCCGGTCACGGTCGCGGCAAACTGCTCAAGCCAGGCGCTGTCGTGGCGCTGGGTCTTGAGCTGGACGAACACCGTCAGCCCCAGGCCAAGCCGTTCGGGGTCGAGCAGGGCGACGCGGCCAAGAATGTAGCCTTCTTCTTCCAGGCGCTTGACCCGCTTCCAGCAGGGCGTGGTGGACAGGTTGACGGCCTCGGCCAGGTCCTTGAGCGATATCGAGGCATCGCGCTGAAGCAGGGTAAGAATGTGCTGGTCGAAACTGTCCATATCGCGCGCGGGCCGTGAAGAAAATTTTTCACAGATTACCCCAAGGCCAGAACATTTGGGTTGTGCGATAGTTGCAGCCTTAACTCTGCCAATGGGCCTGACCATGTCCGACAAGCCGCGCAATTTCGCCACCCGTACCATTCACGCCGGCGAGCAGTTCAGCGTCGCTGAAAACGCCATTTTTCCAGCCATCGTCACCGCCAGCTCGTTCACCAAACGCAGCCTGGATGACAAACCGGAATACTCCTACAGCCGCGTTGGCAACCCCACCCGGCATGCCTACGAAACCTGTGTCGCCGCGCTGGAAGAGGGCGTGGGCGCGGTTGCCTGTGCCTCGGGCGTGAACGCTACCGCGACGGTGCTGGAGCTGCTGCCCAAGGATGCCCATGTCGTGGTGATGAACGGCGTGTACGGCGGCACTTTCCGTATTCTGGAAGACTACCGCAGCCGCACCTCGGGCCTGACTACCACCTATGTCGACCTCAACGACCTGGAGGCCGTGGCTGCCGCCATCAAGCCGGAAACCCAGCTGATCTGGATCGAATCGCCGACCAACCCGCTGCTGCACCTGGTCGACATCAAGGCCGTGTGCGACCTGGCCAAGGCCCGGGGCATCCTCACCTGCATCGACAATACCTTCTGCTCGCCGTGGAACCAACGCCCGATCACCTTGGGCGTGGACCTGGTGATGCACTCGGCCAGCAAGTACATCGGTGGCCACTCCGACCTCACCGGTGGTGTGGTGGTGGCGGCCAACGATGCACTGCTGGCGCGCCTTCGCCGCATCAGCATGGCAATTGGCGCGGTGCAGGGGCCGTTCGACTGCTACCTGGCCCTGCGTGGCCTGAAAACTCTGGATGTGCGCATGGAGCGCCAGTGTGGCAATGCCCTGCAGGTGGCGCGCTTCCTCGAAAACCATCCGCAGATCGAGCAGGTGTATTACCCGGGGCTGGAAAGCCACCCGCAACACGAATTGTGCAAACGCCAGATGCGCAGTGGCGGGGCGGTGGTGGCCATGAAGGTCAAGGGCGACCGCGCCGCGCTCAACCGCTTGGTGGAAGCGTTGCAGATCTTTGTGCTGGCCGACTCGCTGGGTGGGGTGGAGAGCATGATCAACCACTCGTGGACCATGTCGCACTGCTCGCTGAGCCCGGAGCAGAAAGGGGTGATGGGGATCAGCGAGAACCTGCTGCGGCTTTCGATGGGGATCGAGGATTACCGTGATCTGATCGAGGATCTGGATGGCGCCTTGAAAGCTTCGGCAGCTGTGTAAGGGTTGCTGGCCCCTTCGCGGGTGAACTCGCGAAGGGGCCAGTGAATTCAATACATTTCCATCAGGATTTCGGCGGATGAATGATCCGTTCGATCTTGTCCTTGATCAGCAACCGTTCCTTGCGCAGGCGGTTGACGGCGTCGTCGTTGGTGCCGTTGACTTCGGCGGCGACCACCTCCTTGTCCTTGGCGTTGTATTCCTTGTGCAGTGAGTGCAGCGTCTGGTCCTTGTCAATGAGCGCCTGGAATGCATCGGCGGTAACGTGCAGGTCAGCGAGCAGATCATGCGGAACTGGCATTTCTTCACCTCTGTCAGGGTTGTCGGTAAGGTCCTGACCTCTGAGGATAGCCGCCTTTGCGCAGGCCGGTGATGTCGGCCAGCCTGAATGGCAGCTGAATGAAGCGCCGTAAATCACCGAAAGACGCGTCCTCACGAAATTGTTACCAACTTTTTCACAAAAAATTGATGACGCGCTTTCTAGAGTTCGCCCAACTTTCCCACGGTGCCAGCCGGCCTGGGGGTTGATAATCACTCTTGATTGCGAACGCTAATGCTCAACTTCAAATCCCTGCGGACTGAATGGGTCACGCTGCTGGCTAGCCTTTACCTGCTGATTGGCTTGAACATGTTCCTCTGGGAGCACCTGCAAGAGGTGGTGCCTACCGGCCTGTCCGGGCTGTGGCTGAGCCTGGCGTTTGCCGTGCTGATGTTGTTCGCTTTCAATCTCATCCTCACGTTGTTTGCCTTCCGATATGTATTGAAGCCGATACTTATCCTGTTGTTCATGAGTGGCGCGGGTGTGGCTTACTTCATGAATCAATACGGCGTACTTATAGATGCGGGTATGTTCCGCAACATTGCAGAAACCAACGTAACCGAAGTACGCGACCTGCTTTCGCTGAAGTTTGGCTTGTATATTCTGGGCTTGGGCGTGGCGCCTTCGGTGCTGTTGTGGAAGGCGCCCATTGCCTACCGTCCCTGGCACCGCGAGCTGCTGGGCAAGCTGGTAGTCAGTGGCGCCTGCGTGGTAGCCCTGGGCTCGGTGGCGCTGGTCAACTATCAAGGGTTGTCCTCGCTGTTTCGCAACCACCACGAATTGCGCCTGATGCTGACCCCCAGCAATATCGTCGGTGCTTCCATTGGCTATGTCAGCGAACGCGTCGGTACGGCATCGCGTCCTTTCCAGCACTATGGCGAAGATGCCAAGCGTGATGTCGCCTGGCAGAAGCATGAGCGCAAGTCGTTGACCGTGCTGGTGGTGGGTGAAAGTGCGCGGGCCGACCACTTTGGCGTGTTGGGCTATGACCGCGATACCACCCCGAACCTGGCCAAGGAGCAGGGCCTGGTGGCGTTTTCCGATGTGCATTCGTGCGGTACGGAAACGGCTGTCTCGGTGCCGTGCATGTTCTCGGGTATGGCCCGCAAGGAATACGATGCCCGCGTGGCCAAGAACCGCGAAGGGCTGCTGGATATCCTCCAGCGGGCCGGCCTGGCCGTGCAGTGGCGCGACAACCAGTCGGGCTGCAAAGGTACCTGCGACCGTGTGCAGTTCATCGATGTCAGCAACCTCAACGACCCGCAGCTGTGCGCCAATGGCGAATGCCATGACCAGATCCTGCTGCAAGGGCTGGACGCGCTGATCGACAACCTCGACAAGGACACCGTGCTGGTGCTGCACCAGATGGGCAGCCACGGCCCGGAATATTTCAAGCGCTACCCAAGTGACAGTGAGCGCTTCACGCCGGTGTGCCAGAGCAACGCGCTGAACCAGTGCAGCGAGCAAGACATCATCAACGGTTACGACAACACCCTGGCTTACACCGACAAAGTGCTGGCGTCGCTGATCGACACCCTGCGCAGCAAACAGGACAAGGTCGACACCGCGATGATTTACCTGTCCGACCATGGCGAGTCGCTGGGTGAGTACAACCTGTTCCTGCACGGCACGCCTTACGCCATCGCCCCGGAACAGCAGAAGCACGTGCCATTGCTGACCTGGTTCTCCGACAGCTACAAAGAGGATTTCGGTATCGACACCGACTGCCTGGCCAAGCTCAGCGATGCGCCGCTGTCGCAGGACAACCTGTTCCACTCCATGCTCGGCCTGTTGCAGGTGCGTACCGAGGTGTATCAGCAGTCGCTGGACATGTTTGCCAGCTGCCGTCCGTGGTTGGCGGCCAAACGCTGACCCACACAACACCACCACTTATCGATATCAAGGATGGCCCGGGTTTCACCAGCAGTGCCCGCGCCGTATATACTGCGCGCCAATGTTAGTGGGAGAGCCTTGTGGCCATCGAAATTCACTGGATCCGTGACGACCAGAGCCTGGCCGAACACTGCCGCGACTGGCACCAACTGCCTTTTGTCGCTGTCGACACCGAGTTCATGCGGGTTGACACCTTCTACCCGAAAGCCGGGCTGATCCAGATCGGCGACGGCCAGCGTGCCTATCTGATCGACCCGTTGCTGATCGGTAACTGGCAACCCTTGGCCGACTTGCTCGAAGACAGCGGTGTGGTCAAGGTGCTGCACGCCTGCAGCGAAGACCTCGAAGTGCTGTTGCGCCTGACCGGCAAGCTGCCGCAGCCGCTGTTCGACACTCAGCTGGCAGCCGGCTACCTGAACCTGGGCTTCTCCATGGGCTATTCGCGCCTGGTGCAGGAGGTGCTGGGTATCGAGCTGCCCAAGGGCGAAACCCGCTCCGACTGGCTGCAGCGCCCGCTCTCCGACACGCAGGTCAGCTATGCCGCCGAAGATGCCGTGCACCTGGCCGAGCTGTTCACCGCCTTGCGCCCGCGCCTGAGCGACGACAAGTACGCCTGGGTGCTGGAAGACGGCGCCGAGCTGGTGGCTGCGTTGCGCCGTGAGGTCGAGCCCGAGACCCTGTACCGCGACGTCAAGCTGGCCTGGAAGCTGGCCCCTCAGCAACTGGCGGTGTTGCGAGAGCTGTGCGCCTGGCGCGAGCGTGAAGCCCGTAGCCGCGATGTACCGCGCAACCGCATCCTCAAGGAGCACTCGCTGTGGCCCATGGCCAAGAGCCAGCCGAACAACCTGTCGGCGCTGGCCAGGATCGACGAGATGCACCCGCGCACCATTCGTCAGGACGGTGAGTGCCTGATCAAGCTGATCCAGCGCGCCGCCAGCCTGCCTGCCGAGCAGTGGCCCGCGCCTTTGCCCGAGCCGCTGCCGATCGAGGCCGCCGGCATCCTCAAGCAGCTGCGTGCCATCGGCCAGGCCGAAGGCGAGCGCCTGGGGATCGCCCCCGAGCTGATGCTGCGCAAGAAAGCCCTGGAAGCGCTGCTCAAGAGCGGCTACCCCAATGGCCCTTATCAACTGCCCGATTCGCTGCGCGGCTGGCGCCGTGAGCGTATGGGCCAGGCCCTGCTGGACAGCCTTGCAGGTGCCGGAGAGACCCGATGAAACGCATTTGCTCGATCTACAAGAGCCCCCGCAAGAACGAAATGTACCTGTATGTGCTCAAGGCCGAGGGCCTGGAGCGCGTGCCGGAAGGTCTGCTGCCATTCTTCGGCACCCCTGTGCATGCCTTCGACCTGGTGCTCACCCCGGAGCGCAAGCTGGCCCGCGAGGACATCGCCAAGGTGCTGGAGAACCTCGACAACCAAGGCTACCACCTGCAGATGCCGCCGGCGGAAGACGAGTACATCGAGCACCTGCCTGAAGAGCTGCTGCGCCGAAACGACCCGGTCTGACCATGCGCGTACTGATTGCTGAGCATGATCATGCTCGTTACGCCGCGCTTTTGCGTGAAGCCGCGCCTGATCTGGAAGTACTGACCAGCGGTGATTCCGCCGAACTGGCCCGCCTGGCACCACAGTGCAAGGTGTGGCTGGGCCAGCCGGACCTGCTGGCGAGCTTGCTGCGCCAAGGCCACAAGCCGGACTGGGTGCAGTCGACCTGGGCGGGTATCACGCCGTTGCTGGCCGATGGCTTGCCGCGTGACTATCGCCTGACCCGCGCAGTAGGCATCTTTGGCCAGGTGATGGCCGAGTACATGCTTACCTACATGCTCGGCCACGAACGCGAGGTGCTGTCGCGCCTGGTCAGCCAGGTGGAGCGGCGCTGGGACGCTCGCCCAGGACGTACGCTGGAAGGGCGCAAGGTGCTGATCGTGGGCACCGGCGATATTGGCCAGCGCGTGGCCGAGTTCCTGCAGCCGTTTGGTGTGGTGTTGTATGGGGTTGCCAGCAGTGCCCGGGAGCAGGCACCGTTCGTCGAGGTGGCGGCACTGGCCGACTTGCCGCGCATTGTTGGCCAGGTCGACTACGTGCTCAACCTGTTGCCGGATACCCCGGCGACCCATGACCTGTATGACGCGGCGCTGTTCAAGTGCTTCCAGCCGAGCACGCTGTTCATCAATGCCGGGCGAGGCGCGGCGGTGGTGGATGCGGACCTGGTCGAGGCGCTGAAGGAAGGGCATCTGGCCGGTGCAGTGATCGATGTGTGCCGCCAGGAACCACTGCCTAAACAGCACCCGTTCTGGACCGCCTGGGGCTTGCTGCTGACCGGACACAGCTCGGCACCTACCTCGCCGGCGGCGATGGTGCGGCTGTTTGTCGAGAATATGCAGGCGTATGAAGCGGGGCAGGGGTTGCGGGGTGAAGTGGATTTTGCCCGGGGCTATTGATTTGTAGTGCCTGTACTGGCCTTTTCGCGGGCATGCTCGCGAAAAGGCCAGTAAGGCCATCACAGGGCTTACAGGCTGAAATCACCCTCGGCAGCCAGCTCGCTCAATGGTTTGCGCGGGCTCGGCACTTCACGTGCCTGCAACGCCTCATCCAGGCTGGCCTTGTCACCCAGTTTGCCGATCGCCACCATGGCATGCAGCACATAACCTTCAGGAACCTTCAGCTCCTGACGCGCCAGGTCCTGGTCGAAGCCGGCCATGCCATGGGTGTGCCAGCCGCTGATGCTGGCCTGCAGGGCCAGGTGCCCCCAGGCGGAACCGGTGTCGAAGGTATGCCACAGCGCCGGCTTTTCCTCCGTGGCGCCCGGGGCGGCGAAGGTGGTCTTGGAAATGATCAGCACCAGCGCCGAGGCCTGTTGTGCCCAGCTGCGGTTGAACGGCACCAACAGGTTCAGGTAACGCTCCCAGTTTGGCGTGTCGCGGCGGGCATACAGGAAGCGCCAAGGCTGCGAGTTGTACGCCGACGGAGCCCAACGGGCGGCTTCCAGGAAGCTCAGCAGGGTCTCTTCGCTGATCGGCTCGGCGGTGAAAGCACGCGGCGACCAGCGGTTGATGAACTGCTCGTTGATGGCGTAATCGGCAATGCGAGGGTTGGCACTCATGACAGCTCCTGCAAAAGGACGGGAAACCCGCACGCTACTGCGTCCCGTCGCGACTGACAAGCGGTCTGGCTTTGCGCAAGGTCAGGCTCTAGACTGGCGCCGCCGCGCGCCGTGGCCTATCGATGAATGCAGGAAACCGTGTGATGATCGCTGAAAACGCGCCGTTCTGGCGGCGCAAGACCCTCGAACAACTCAGCCCACAAGAGTGGGAGTCGCTGTGCGACGGCTGCGGCCTGTGCTGCCTGCAAAAGCTTGAGGACGAGGACGACAACAGCGTCTATTACACGCGCATCGCCTGCAAGCTGCTGGACTTGCACACCTGCCAGTGCAGCGACTACCCCAACCGCTTTGCCCACGTGCCGGACTGCATCCAGCTCACTCCGGGCAAGGCCGACCAGTTCAAGTGGCTGCCGAGTACCTGCGGTTACCGCCTTGTCAGCGAGGGCAAGGACTTGCCAGCCTGGCACCACCTGGTCTGCGGCGACCGCCAGCAAGTCCATGAACAGCGCATTTCCCAGTCGGGGCGTATGCTCAGTGAACACGATGTGCACGAAGACGACTGGGAAGACCACCTGATCTTCCGCGCCAGCTGACCGGCGCGGCCCGCTGCCACGGGGAAACAAGGAGTTTCTGTATGCGTTGCCAGCTGTTGCTGTTGTTGGGCCTGATGGCCAGTTCGCCGGCCTGGGCGAAAAAGGTCGACCTCGACTACCAGGTGCGTTTGTTGCCGGCCAGTGGCCAGGCTGAAGTCCGCCTCACATTGGCCGAAGGCAGCGCCGTGCGCAGCCTGGACTTCGACCTGGGCAAGGCCGGGGCCTACAGCGGCTTCCAGGCTGATGGCCAATGGCAACTGCAGGGGCAGCGCGGTGTGTGGCAGCCGGCGGCCGGCAAGACCAGTCTCACCTACCGCGTGCAGTTGGACCAGAAGCTCGCCAGCGGTGCCTATTCTTCGCGTGTTACCCCGCACTGGGCGTTGTTCCTCGGTGACCAGCTGGTGCCGCCCGCGCGCCTTGATCAGCAGGATGGCACCGAGCTGGTGGCACGCCTGGCGTTCGACCTGCCCGAGGGCTGGAAGAGTATCGAGACCTCCTGGCCGCGCATCGGCAAGGACAAGTTCCGCATCGACAACGTTTCGCGCCTGTTCGACCGCCCCACTGGCTGGATGCTGGCTGGCGATCTTGGCAGCCGCCGTGCTCGCCTTGGCGATACCGAGGTCACCGTGGCCGCACCGGTGGGGCAGGGTATGCGGCGTATGGACAGCCTGACCCTGCTGACGTTCATATGGCCGCAGTTGCAGGCGGTGTTCCCGCGCAATCCGCCGAAGCTGCTGCTGGTTGGTGCCCGTGACGGCATGTGGCGTGGTGCAATGGCGGCACAGGGTTCGCTGTACCTGCACAGCGCCCGGCCGATGGTAAGCGAGAACGGCAGCAGCCCGTTGCTGCGCGAAGTGGTTCAGTTGTTTGCGCAGATCCATGGGCGTGACGGCAGTGACTGGCTGGTGGAAAGCCTGACCGACTACTACGCCAGCGAGTTGCTGCGCCGCTCGGGCGGGGTGAGCGATGACCGTTACCAGGCCTGGCAGGCACGCCTGAGCAAGCAGGGCGCCAAGGTCACCCGGCTCAAGGGCGTGCGCGCAAGCCCGGCTCAGGTGGCGCGCGGGGTGATGCTGTTGCAGGCACTGGACAAGGAAATCCGTATCCATACCCAGGCCAAGCGTTCGCTGGACGATGTGGTACGCGGGTTGATGCGTCTGCCCGGCGTGAGCACCGAAGACTTCGTGCAAATCAGCGAGAACGTGCTGGGTCGCAAGTCAGAGGTGTTGCAGAGCAAGGCGTTGCGCTAGATATCTGCATCGCCTGTACCGGCCTCTGCGCGGGCAGTGCAGAAATCAACGTCCAGCCAACGGATCCTGCCCAGTCACCGACACCCCTCTGGTCGCGGCCTTGGCACTGGCCTTCAACGCCTCCAGCTCCGCCGCGCTGCGTTCTATGTCCGAACGCAACCGGTGATATTCCTGCCGATGCCGCTGCCACCACGCCTTGGTCGAGCAATGCCCGCTGACCCCGCGTGCCACCGCAACGCCTCCCACCACCATTTGCAGCAAACCAATCAGGCCGCCATGGCGCAGCCCCTTGCTGAACATCAACGCGCCACCGGCCAGCGAGCCGACCCGTTCCAGGCCATGGACATTGTGCTGCGACGACGTCGCGTTATGGATATCAAGCATGGCAAGGCCTCCTTGTGAAGTGTAAGCAGCTGACCCTTTCACCCTCGCCAGGGTTCAGTCGGTGCGCCCGGCGACATCCCGTGTCGTGCAGAAGGCTCATCCACGCTGGGTTTCGATCCAGAAGAGCAAGACCGGTGCTGTTCTGACGGAGTTCGGCACCTGGCCGCCCTGCTATTGCAGTGGCGGCCTTTTTATTACTTGAACTTCGGCCCCGAGCGGGTATTCAGCCCCTTGGCCATGCGGTCGTACAACACCACATTCACCGTCGCCGCCAGGTTCATGCAACCTTCGGTCGGTATGTAGATGGTCTCTTCACACCAGCCCCGCACATCCTCGCTCAACGAGCCGTCCTCTGGCCCGAAGATGTAGATGGCACGGTCCGGGTGGGTGTATTCCGGCAATGGCCGCGCACCTTCCACCAGCTCCACCGCCACCGGCGTGCAGCCTAGCGGGATGATGCGTTGCAGGTCGTCGATGCCGATCAGCGGAATGTCGTAATGCACGCGCTTGGTGTCGGTGACGAAGTCACGCGCGCGTTCGTAGCGTTTGCCGGTGTAGAACACCGAATTGACGCCGTAGCAGCCCGCCGCGCGCATCACCGAGCCGACGTTTTCTGGCGACTTGGGGTTGAACAGGCCGATGCAGCTGTATCGTTTGTTTGCCACGTACCGGGGCCCTTCGCGAAAAAAGCGCGATTATACGGGCTGCCCGGTAGCAGCGGGGGGGCGAATCGATGGTCAGTCTTTCTTCAACATGCCCGCCAGCCCGGCGAACGGGTTGTGGGTGGCCTTGGCGATGCTCGGGGTGCTGGTGGAGCCTTCGCTGAAGTACTGCTGGTCGGTGTAGCGCGAGTGCTCGTTGTCGTGGCAGTACAGGCACAGCAGTTCCCAGTTGGAGCCGTCCTGCGGGTTGTTGTCGTGGTTGTGGTCGCGGTGGTGTACGGTCAGCTCGCTCAGGCGCTTGCCTGAGAACTCGCGGGCGCAGCGGCCGCACACGTGCGGGTACATTCTCAGGGCCTTGTCGCGGTAGCCCATTTCCTTGTCACGCTTGGCATCGGCCAGGATGCGGTCGAGGCGCGCGGTGGCGGCGGCGGAAGAGGTGGAGCTCATGGTGTTTCCTTTGTTCTGATCAGGCAAATGACGGTTATGTCATTGAGTCTAGCGCGCTAGCAGGGCGGGCGGACAGGCGAAAGCTTTGATTTAGGCGTAGCCTGTAGGAAGGTTCCCGACAGGAGGTTGCTGATGGTTCACGCGATCCTCACCGTGCTGTTGTTGGTTGGCTTGCCGCTGGCCGAAGCGGCAAGCACGCCACCCCGGTTGACGACGCCTGTGCCTGGTGCACCGGGTACGCCGACGCCCACGCCATACCCGCAGGTTACCCCGAGTACGCCGCCCAAGGCTTATGACAGCCAGCCGGGGGCGCCGCTGTTGCCGCCCATGCCGGTGCCGGGGCCACCGAAGGATCAGCCGTTGCCGGGGTTGCGGCCGGAGCCGCCGAAGCCGGCGGTGCAGGATGATTAGGGCTATACGGCTTTAGTTTTTTGGCGCCTGTGAGATCGAGCGCCGCGCCGGCGGCGCTCGGTTTCACAGGCGCAGAAAACCTGTCGGCGAACCCTCCAAACCTCACATCATACCCAGCTCGCCAAACACGAACGCATATTCCAGCGCCACATCCTTGAGCCCCTGGTACCGGCCGCTCATGCCCCCATGGCCAGCACCCATCTCGGTCTTGAGCAGCAGCAGGTTGCTGTCGGTCTTGCGGGTACGCAACCGCGCCACCCATTTGGCCGCTTCCCAGTACTGCACGCGGCTGTCGTTGTAACCCGCCACCACCAGCATCGCCGGGTAGGCCTGGGCTTTCACGTTCTCATACGGCGCATACGCCTTGATCCGCTCATACACCTCGGGCTCTTCAGGGTTGCCCCATTCGTCGTACTCGGTCACGGTCAGCGGCAGCTCGGGGTCGAGCATGGTGTTGAGCACGTCGACGAACGGCACTTCGGCAATTGCACAGCGGAACAGCTCGGGGCGCAGGTTGAGCACCGCGCCCATCAGCAGGCCACCGGCGCTGCCGCCACTGATGGCCAGGCGGTCAGATGAGGTGACGCCTTCGGCAATCAGGTGCTGCGCACAGGCGATGAAGTCGCTGAAGGTGTTGTGTTTGTGCTCCTGCTTGCCGGCGCGGTACCAGGCCTCACCCAGTTCACCGCCGCCACGCACATGGGCGATGGCAAAGGCCACGCCGCGCTCCAGCAGGCTCAGACGTGCATGGGAGAACCACGGGTCGAGGCTTTCGCCGTAGGCACCATAACCGTACAGGTAGAGCGGCACGGTCTTGCCCAGGTCCTGGCGGCGACGCACCAGGCTGATCGGCACCCGGGTGCCGTCTGCTGCGCTTGCCCACAGGCGCTCACTCACATAGTCATCGGCATTGAACGCACCCAGTACAGGGGTTTGCTTGAGCACGGCCTGGGCGCCTGTGGCCAGCTCCAGCTGGCGCACCTGGGCTGGGCGGTTGAGTGCCTCGTAGCGCAGGCGTATGCGGGTGCTGGCGAACTCCAGGCTGTCCTGCACGTACAGGCTGTAGGCCGCGTCTGGGAGTTCGACGCGATAGGCCGGCAGAGCCTGCGGGCGTACTTCGATGATCGGCAGGCCGCCTTCGCGCAGGCTCAGGGTCAGGGCGCTGGCGTTCAGGCTGAGGCCTTCGAGCATGATCGTGTCGCGGTGTGCCACCAGCACCTGCCATTGCTCACGGCTTGGTACGGGCGTGGCCGGTGCGTGGTACAGGGCAAAGTTGATGCCGTCCTGGTTGGTGCGGATAAACCAGCGCCATTCGCCATCGAGCTGACCGTGGTCGGGGAAGTACTCGTGGCCTTCGACACGCGGGGCCAGGCAGGTAAACGGCGCCTGTGGAGTTTCGGCGTCCAGTACCCAGGCTTCGCTGGTGGTTTTGCTGTTCAGCAGCAGCACCAGCTGGCGCTCGGAGCTGGTGCGGTAGCAGTGCAGGAAAAAGCGCCCGTCGGGCTCTTCGAACACGGTCTGGGCACCGTCGTTGCCCAGGGTGTGGCGGCGCAGGCGCCATGGCCGGTGGGTGTCATCCAGTTCGGCGAAGAACAGCGTCTGGCTGTCGTTGGCCCAGGTCAGGCTGCCGTCGCAGTCGTCGAAGGGCAGGGCAGTGACGTTGCCGTTGGCCAGGTCTTTGACGTACAGGGTGTAGATTTCGTCGCCGCTGGTGTCGAGGCTGTAGGCCAGCAGGCGGTGGTCGGGGCTGACGTTGAAGGCGCCCAGCGACAGGAAACCACCCTTGGCCAGGGCGTTGGGGTCGAGCAGCAGTTGCTCCTGGCTTTCATCGACCGTATTGGCGTCGTCGGCCGGACGAGGGCAGCGGTAATGGCGTGGGTATTCGTCGCCAGCGGTGGTGCGGGTGTAATAGAGGTAAGGGCCCCAGGGAGACGGCAGCGACAGGTCGGTTTCCTGGATGCGGCCCTTGATTTCTTCGAACAGTTGCTCGCGCAAGGGGGCCTGGTCAGCCAGGCAGGCTTCCTGGTAGGCGTTTTCGGCTTGCAGGTAGGCGAGCACCTCGGGCGTGTCGCGCTGTTGCAGCCAGGCGTACGGGTCGGTGGTGTTGTCGGCGTGGGCGATGGGCGGCTGGGGCTTGTTGGGCATTGGTGATCTCTTGGCTAGGGACAGGCAAACACTGTCTGCGCCCGGAAAAGTGTTTATCATAGGCGTCTCTTTGCCTGGCTTGCACGAACACCATGACCGAGAACGACTACACCTTCGCCTGGGGCCTGTACGCTGTGGCCGCTTTGGGCTGCCTGCTGGTGGGCTTCAAGCTCACCGGCTGGATGTGGCGCTGGCTGCGCGAACCGCTGCGGGTGGTGCTGGCGGTGCTGTTGCTGACCCCGACCGTGGTCGACCCGGTAAAGGACAGCTTCGCCCCGGCCATCGCCATCACGGCCCTGGATGTCGCGTTCAAGGTCGGCAACAACGCCTGGCGTGCGGTGTCCGACTTCGCCATGTACGGCATGATCGCCTTCGGCCTGTATTTCCTCTTCGTGTTGCTGCGCTGGCCACTGGAAAAGCGCGCCCGCGAGCGCCGTGCGCAAGCCGAGGCTGCTGCCCATCGCCAGGCGACCGAAGATGACCAGCTCTCCGCCCAGGCGCCCTTGGCTGCCGATCGCGGTGACCGTTACCGCGACGACCCACGCCCTGCCGCACCGCGCGGCAATGGCCGGGTCGAGCCCCGTCTGTAAGCGCAGGAGACACGCCTATGTGCGAACTGCTGGGCATGAGTGCCAACGTCCCCACCGATATCGTTTTCAGCTTCACCGGTCTGATGCAGCGCGGCGGGCGTACTGGCCCGCACCGTGACGGCTGGGGCATCGGCTTTTACGAAGGCCGTGGTCTGCGCCTGTTCCAGGACCCGGCAGCTAGCAGCGAATCGGAGGTGGCCAACCTGGTGCAGCGCTATCCGATCAAGAGCGAGGTGGTGATCGGCCACATCCGCCAGGCCAACGTCGGCCGGGTGTGCTTGTCCAACACCCACCCGTTCGTGCGGGAAATGTGGGGCCGCAACTGGTGCTTCGCGCACAACGGCCAGCTGGGCGACTTCAAAGGCCTGGCCAGTTTCTACCGGCCGGTCGGCGACACCGACAGCGAAGCGGCCTTCTGCGACCTGCTCAACCGCATCCGCAGTGCGTTCCCCGAGCCGGTGCCGGTGGAACAGCTGCTGCCGGTGCTGGTCGAAGCCTGTGCCGGCTACCGTGGCCAGGGCGTGTTCAACTGCATGCTCAGTGACGGCGACTGGCTGTTCTGCTTCTGCTCGACCAAGCTGGTACACATTACCCGACGTGCGCCTTTTGGTGCCGCGCGGTTGAAGGATGTCGACCTGATCGTCGATTTCCATACCGAAACCACCCCCAACGACGTGGTCACGGTGATCGCCACCGAGGCCCTGACCGAAAATGAGACCTGGCAGCGCTACGAGCCGGGTCAGTGGGCCCTGTGGCGGCACGGCGAGTGCGTGGCGCACGGCCAGAGCTAAGGACGCTGCATGTTCAGAAGTTACCTGCGGTTGCTGCTGTTCACCTTCGGCCTGCTGGCCGGTATTCAGGTCCCGGGGCTGGTCAAGGACTACAGCCAGCGGGTCGAGGCGCACCTGTTCGAATCGCGCGAGGCGCTGGATGGCTTCCGGCAAACGGCCGAGCGTTTTTTCAAGGGCGACTTGCAGGCGCTGCTGCAGCATTACCGCAGCAGTGACGACCCGGTGTTCAACAGTGATGCCAACAGCATCGAAAGCCTGATGATCCGCAACGAACTGCTGGAAAACGAATGGCAAGCGTTGCAAGGGCCGTGGGCGCAGCGTACCTGGCATGTGCTGGTGCAGGCTGATCCGCAGTTGCGGGAAGAAACGCTGAATGGCTACAGCTACCAGATTCTGTTGGTCCCCGAGGCGGTCGGCTGGGGGGTAGGGGCCGGGTTTGTGCTGGCCTTTGTGGTTGAGAGCCTGTTGCTGGGGATTGGCTGGGTGATCCTGGGCGGGCGGCGTGGCGCGGTGAAAGAGAGCTGGCGCTGACGTTCGCCTCGATCTCACAGGCTCGGAAAACCTAACGGCGAACAGCTACGAAGCTAGCACAATCCGCTGCCCACCCACATCTCGGGCATACAGCTCCAGTACCTGCCGGCAAACCCCGACCACTTCATCCACCAGCGCCACCCCGGTCTGCCAGGCCACCACCAGCTCCAGGCTGGGCGGGGGTTGTAGCCCTTCCAGCAACACCAACTCACCCCGGCCCAACTCGGCATCCACCAACGCTGGCGGCAACGCGCCAATACCAAACCCATCGCGTAACAGCCGGGTAATCGCCGCCACCGAGTTCACGCAGTTCAGCCGCGGTGCCTCAGCCCCCGCAGCTTGCAGCAAGCTCAGCACCTCCTGGTGTGGCCGCGAATTTTTCGAAAAGGTGATGATGCGCTCGCGCCCAAGCTCGGCCAGCGACGCATAGTCCCGGTGCTGGTGCGAGCCTGCGGCCACTACCCAGCCCATCGGGTAACGCGCCAGGTCCAGGCTGCGGATCGACTGCTCGCGCAGGAGGTCGGTCTGCAGGATCACGTCCAGAAAACCCTTCTGCAGCTGCTCGCGCAGGTTTAGCGCAGTGTCGGCCACCAGTTCGATTTCCACCTGTGGGTAGCGCTCGGTCAGCTCCGCCACCAGTGCGCTCATCCAGGTGTGGATCACGGTGTCCATCACCCCGATACGAATGCGCCCAACCTTGGCCCGGTCGCTGTCCAGCGACTGTTTCATGGCCTTGGCGGTTTCCAGCATGCGTTCGGCATATTCCAGCACCTTGCCGCCTTCCGGCGTCAGGCTGACCCCGCGTGAGTCGCGCAGCAACAGCTTCACGCCAAGGTCTGCCTCCAGCGCGGCAATGCGGCTGGACACCGAGGCTTGAGTGGTGAACAGCTTTTCTGCGGTCAGGCGGAAGCTTTTGAGCCGGGCGACCCAGACGAAGGTTTCGAGGAAGCGAAGGTTCATGATCAGTTTTTCTTGTTCCAGACCGGCGGTTTTTCTCGTTGGACGCAGGCGGCGTGGCCTCTGAACAATGGTGCCCAGGCCGCGACGCTTTATGTCGCCCATAAAACAATACCAACAAGCCGAGGCATCCATGAACCCCACCGGCGTGCAGCAGCAGGTCAGTTCCCCACCTTCGTCCGGGCCTTTCGCCTGGTACCGCGATATCGACAAACAGCAACGGCGCACGTTCTGGAGCTGCAAGATCGGCTACGGCCTGGACGGCATGGACACGCAGATGCTCAGCTTCGTCATCCCTACGCTGATCATGCTGTGGGGCATCACCACCACCGAAGCCGGGTTGATCCACACCAGCACGTTGATCGCCTCGGCCGTAGGCGGCTGGGTCGCCGGCATCCTCTCCGACCGCATCGGCCGGGTGCGTACCCTGCAACTGACGGTGCTGTGGTTCGCCTTTTTCACCTTCCTGTGCGGTTTTGCCCAGAACTACGAACAGTTGCTGATCGCCCGGACGCTGATGGGCTTTGGCTTCGGCGGTGAATGGACTGCTGGCGCGGTATTGATCGGCGAGGTCATCCGCGCCCAGGACCGTGGCAAGGCGGTGGGCATGGTGCAATCCGGCTGGGCCATCGGTTGGGGCCTTACGGCGATTCTCTACGCGCTGCTGTTCTCCTGGCTGCCGCCAGAGCAGGCCTGGCGTGCGCTGTTCCTGCTGGGGCTGGTACCCGCTGTCTTCGTGATCTTCGTCCGTCGCCTGGTCAAGGACCCTGAGGTGTACCGCGAGGCCAAGGCGGTGGAAAACGCCGAGGCACCTTCGCATTTCTACGAAATCTTCGCCCCGGGCATGCTCTGGACCACTGTACGTGCGTCCTTGCTGACCACCGGCGCACTGGGCGGCTACTACGCCATCACTTCGTGGCTGCCGACCTTCCTCAAGAACGAGCGCGGCCTGAGCGTGCTGGGCACAGGTGGCTACCTGGCCATGGTGATCGTCGGCTCCTACGTGGGCTATGTGGTCAGCGCTTACCTGTCCGACCTGCTGGGGCGCAAGAAGAACTTCATCCTGTTCGCCGTGGGCTCGTTCGTCATCGTGCTGCTGTACACGCAAATGCCGGTCAGCGATGGCGTGATGCTGTGGCTGGGCTTCCCGCTGGGCTTCTTCGCTTCGGGCATCTTCAGCGGCATGGGGGCGTTCCTCACCGAACTGTTCCCTACGCGCATTCGCGGTTCGGGGCAGGGCTTTTGCTACAACATCGGCAAGGTCGTTGCGGCACTGTTCCCGTTGCTGATCGGCATGCTTGGCCAAAATGTGCCGCTGGGCTTGGGTATCGGTGTGTTCTCTGCTGTGTCCTACGGGATTGTCATCGTGGCCGCCTTGAGCCTGCCGGAAACCTGCGGCAAACAGCTCAAGGCGCGGTAAGGTAGGGCTATGGACAACAACAAGGGAGACCGCGTGGTGGAACGCCTGCTACTCAATTGCGACATGGGCGAGAGCTTCGGCAGCTGGCGCATGGGCCTGGACGCCGAGGTGATGCCCTACATCGATTGCGCCAACATCGCCTGTGGCTACCACGCAGGTGACCCCGGCATCATGCGCCGAACCGTGGCCCTGGCGCTGGAGCATGGGGTGACCATCGGCGCGCACCCCGCTTACCCGGACCTGGTCGGCTTTGGCCGCCGCTCCATGGCTTGCAGCCCGGAAGAAATCCGCGACCTGCTGCACTACCAGATCGGTGCGTTGGCGGGTATCTGCAAAGTGCTGGGGGGCCGCGTGGCCTATGTGAAACCTCATGGCGCGCTGTACAACGACATGATGGCCGACCCGCTCAAGCTGCGCACCGTGCTGGAGGCCGTGGCAGCCTACGACAGCAACCTGCCGCTGATGCTCATGGCCACTGCCGACAACCGTGCTGCCCAGGCTCTGGGCGATGAAGTCGGCGTGCCGCTGTGGTTCGAAGCGTTCGCCGACCGCGCCTACACCGCCAGCGGCCACCTGGTGTCGCGACGCCTGCCTGGGGCGGTGCATCACGACCCGGCACGGGTCGTTGAGCAGGCCGTGCGTCTGGCTCGGGGCGACACTCTGGTGGCGGACGATGGCAGTGCCCTGCGCCTGCACGCCAGCACCCTCTGCGTGCATGGCGACAACGACAGTTCGGTGGCAGCGGTGCGGCAGATACGCCAGGCCCTTGATGCCATGGAGGCACGATGAAGCCGCGCATCGAAACGGTGGCCATCGACAGCCTGATGGTGCGCCTGTTCGATCGTATCGACGAGGCGAACATGCCCTGGATGCTCGCCGCCAGTCAGCGCCTGAGCGCCGCGTTCGGTAAGCACTTGCTGGACCTGGTGCCGTCCTATACAACCCTGATGGTGCAGTTCGACTTGCCGCCGGGTGAGGCGAGGGCGCTGATCTTCCAGGCCCTGGACGGTTTGCAGCCAGACACCGGCAGCGGCGGTCGGCGTCATGAGATTCCAGTCTGGTATGACGCCAGCGTCGGCCCGGAGCTGCCCGTTCTGGCGGCCCGCAGCGGCTTGAATGAAGCCGATGTCATCCGCTTGCACAGCGAGCGCGACTATCCGGTATTCGCTTTGGGCTTCGCCCCAGGTTTTGGCTTTATGGGCCTGGTGGACGAGCGCCTGGCCAGCCCGCGCCTGAGCACCCCGCGCAAGCGCGTGGCGGCGGGTAGCGTGGGCATTGCCGAGCGGCAGACGGCAGCGTATCCGGCGGTATCGCCGGGCGGCTGGAACCTGATTGGCCGTACCCCGGTGCGCCTGTTCGACCGGGATCGCGAGGGCTACAGCCTGTTGCAACCCGGTGACCGGGTGCGCTTCGTGCCGGTTTCGCGCAGCGAATTCCTGGCCTTGGGTGGTGATGTGGAGGCGCAGGGATGAAGCAGTTGAAGATCGAGGCCAGTACGCCGTTGTGCCAGTTGCAGGACGCCGGGCGCTTTGGCGTGCGCCACTTGGGCGTAACCCAGGGCGGTGCGCTGGACTGGGTGGCGATGCACTGGGCCAACTGGCTGCTCGGCAACCCGTTGGGGGCGCCGGTGGTCGAGGTGGCGCTGGGTGGGTTCTGCGTGGTGGCCGAACAGGCGTGTGTGCTGGCCTTGGCCGGTGCCGATCTGGATGCGCGGGTTGATGATCAGCCTTTGGCCCCCTGGCGCAGCTTTGCCCTGGCCAAGGGGCAGCGCTTGACCCTGAAGCAGCCTAAGCAGGGCGTTCGGGCTTATCTGGCGGCACCGGGCGGGTTCCTGGGCGAAGATGTGCTGGGCAGTTGTGCCACGGTGGTACGTGAAGAACTGGGTGGCATTGATGGCCAAGGGGCTGCGCTGGTTAAAGGCCAGGCATTAGCGTTCACCGGTAGCGATGCAACCCTGCGCGAGGTGCCGCATGCGTTGCGGCCGCAGTACGCACAAAAGCCTGTGCTCGATTTGGTCATGGGCGCGCAGATCGGCGACTTCAGTGGTATCAGCCTGTTCGAGGCGTTCAACAGTGACTGGGCGCTGGACAGCCGGGCCGACCGCATGGGCATCCGCCTGCTGGGGCCGCAGCTGGTCTATCAGGGCGCGCCGATGATTTCCGAAGGCATACCGCTGGGGGCCGTGCAGGTGCCGCCAGATGGGCAGCCGATCGTGCTGCTCAATGACCGGCAGACCATTGGTGGTTATCCGAGGCTGGGGGCGTTGACGCCGCTGGCGTTGGCGCAACTGGCGCAGTGCATGCCGGGGGCAGTGGTGCGGTTCAGGGCGGTGGTGCAGGATGAGGCGTGGCGAGAGCAGCAGGCTTTTGGAGTGCGTTGGCTTTGAGATCTATGGGGCCGCAAAGCGGCCCCATACTCACTTGGACAGGTACCGCATCCCTTCCTCCAACCCCTGCAAGGTCAGCGGATACATCTTGTCTTCGATCAAATCCCGCACCAGATGGGTCGAAGCGGTGTAGTCCCAGGCCTGCTTCGGATACGGGTTGATCCAGATGATCTTCCTGAACTTCTCCATGAAGCGCAGCATCCACACATACCCGGCCTCTTCGTTCCAGTGCTCCACGCTACCCCCCGGCTGGGTGATTTCGTAGGGCGCCATGGCCGCGTCACCCACGAACACCACCTTGTAGTCGTCGCCATACTTGTGCAACAGGTCGAAGGTGGAATACCGCTCCGAGGTGCGGCGCAGGTTGTTCTTCCATACCGACTCGTACACGAAATTGTGGAAGTAGTAGTACTCCAGGTGCTTGAACTCGGTCTTGCACGCCGAAAACAGCTCTTCGCACACCTTGATGTGCGCGTCCATCGAGCCGCCGATGTCGAACAGCAACAGCAGCTTCACCGTGTTGCGCCGCTCAGGGCGCATCTGGATGTTCAGCAACCCGGCATCACGCGCGGTGTGGTCGATGGTGCCGTTGATGTCCAGCTCTTCGGCAGCCCCCTCACGGGCGAACTTGCGCAGCCGGCGCAGGGCCAGCTTGATGTTGCGCGTGCCCAGTTCCACCTGGTCGTCCAGGTTCTTGTACTCGCGCTGGTCCCACACTTTCACTGCCTTGCCCTGGCGCTTGCCGGCTTCGCCCACGCGGATACCCTCGGGGTTGAAGCCGCCTGAGCCGAACGGGCTGGTACCGCCAGTGCCGATCCACTTGTTGCCACCGGCGTGGCGCTCCTTCTGCTCCTCAAGGCGCTTCTTGAATTCTTCGATCAGCTTGTCCAGGCCGCCAAGGGAATGGATCTGTGCACGCTCTTCGTCAGTGAGCGAGCGCTCGAATTCCTTGCGCAGCCAGTCTTCGGGGATCAGTGCCTCGATGTGCCGGTCGAGGTTTTCAAGGCCCTTGAAATAGGCGGCAAACGCCCGGTCGAACTTGTCGAAATGGCGTTCGTCTTTCACCAGAATGGCGCGGGCGAGGTAGTAGAATTCGTCCATGTCGGCGAACACCACGCGCTTTTGCAGGGCCTGGTGCAGGTCCAGCAACTCGCGTACCGACACCGGCACCTTGGCCGCGCGCATTTCATTGAACAGGTTGAGCAGCATGGCCCGGCTCCTGTCAGCGGTTGCCGCGCCGGCTCATGAAGGCCAGGCGCTCCAGCAGTTGCACGTCCTGCTCGTTCTTTACCAGCGCACCGGCCAAGGGTGGGATGGCCTTGGTCGGGTCGCGCTCGCGCAGCACCGCTTCACCGATGTTGTCGGCCATCAGCAGCTTCAGCCAGTCGACCAGCTCGGAGGTGGACGGCTTTTTCTTCAGGCCAGGTACCTTGCGCACATCGAAGAACACATCCAGCGCCTCGCTGACCAGCGACTGGCTGATGTTCGGATAGTGCACGTCGACGATCTGCTGCAGGGTAGTGCGGTCAGGGAAGGCGATGTAGTGGAAGAAGCAGCGGCGCAGGAAGGCGTCCGGCAGCTCCTTTTCGTTGTTGGAGGTGATGATGATGATCGGGCGCTGCTTGGCCTTGATGGTCTCGTCGATTTCGTAGACGTAGAACTCCATCTTGTCCAGCTCTTGCAGCAGGTCGTTGGGGAACTCGATGTCGGCCTTGTCGATTTCGTCGATCAGCAGGATGACCCGTTCTTCGGCCTCGAAGGCCTCCCACAGCTTGCCCTTTTTCAGGTAGTTGCGCACATCGTGCACCTTGTCCACGCCCAGTTGCGAGTCACGCAGGCGGCTCACTGCGTCGTACTCGTACAACCCCTGGTGGGCCTTGGTGGTGGACTTGATGTGCCAGGTGATCAGGCGCGCGCCGAACGAGGCAGCCAGTTGCTCGGCAAGCATGGTCTTGCCGGTGCCGGGCTCGCCCTTGACCAGCAGCGGGCGTTCGAGGGTGATGGCCGCGTTTACCGCCAGTTTCAGGTCGTCTGTGGCGACGTAGTCGCGGGTGCCTTCGAACTTCATGGGTGTGTCCTCTGCGGGTGTGCTGTTCTGGCCCTGTCGTCGGCAAGCCAGCTCCCACAGGTACTGCACAAGTCTTGAAAACCGTGGGGTCCCTGTGGGAGCTGGCTTGTCGACGATAGGGCCAGTACACACACACCAGTTTTTGATGTGTTACCGACTATAACGCGGGGTTGGCTGGCTGAAAACGCAGACCGGGTATTCAGTCCCTGAATGCCCCGTCACGCTCACTCAGTCGGAATCCGGCCTGGGCTGCTCATACCGCGCATTGAACGCCTGGATGAAGCCATTACGCAGTATCTGCAAGAACGCCTCGAATGCGCTGACATCCTGTTTACGCACACTGCCACTGAGCTCCACACGGGTGGCGAACTGGTTCTTGCGCTGGTTCTTCAGTACAGTTTCGGTCGCCCCAATCAGCGCCTCCCACACCGAGCGGAAAAAGCCTTTGTCCTTTTCCTGCACGTCCTGTTGCCAGTTGAACACGTCCACATCACGCAATAACGGTTTGATATACCCCGTAAGCCGGCCATTCTCGGCCTGCGCCTCGATCACCAGGTCACCATGGCCTGCATTGAAATCGAACTTACCGTAGGCGCTGGAAAAGTCATTGAGCCTGCGCAGCTCAATGCCCGTGGCGCGCAAGCGGAACTGGAAGTCGTCGAAATCGCTGAACGGGTCGAATGTGGCACGGCTTTCGACCCTGGCATCGCCCAGCAGCAGGGCACTGGCCTCCAGACTGGCGTCGCGCCGGCCCTGCTTGTTGCGCACGTTGGTCAGGTTGCGAATGTTGGCATTGAGCTGGGTGGCCTTGAGGTCGACCGGTGGTTTGGAGTTGAAGTTGCGGAAGGTCAGCACGCCGTTGTCGATACGCACCTCGTTGAGCGTAATGGGCAGCAGTTTTTCCAGTTGTTGCCGCCAGTCGGTTCCCCGGCCGGTCTGCGATGCCTGTTTGCTGCCGCCGTCGACGAAATTCAGCACAGGACGGGCGAAGGTCACTGTGGCCACCACGGCCTTGTCGTACCAGAGCGAGGCCCAACTCACCGACAGGTCGATCAGCGGTGCGTCAAGGAAGGGCACCGGAACCCTGCCGCTCGTCTTGACGATTTTCAGCCCGTTGATCTGGTAAGCGCCGCGCCACCAGGCCAGGTCCACGTCGGCCACCTGGCCCCGATAGTCGCCCATGTTGGCCAGTTTGTCGTTCAGGTAGTCGCGCACCAGGTAGGGCAGGGCCAGGTGCAGCGTTACCAACAGCACGACCAGGCTGCATATGCCGATCAGCGGCCAGCGATAACGGGCTCTCATCGGGGCGTCTCCAAGGCGGGATGTGCGGTTGACCGCAATGCCCCCGGTTGAGTTCGAACAGGCTTTACGGGCCACTGGCCGGGGCTTACCCTTGAGGTCTTTCCCTGCTCTTTTTCATGCCAAGGACCCCTGCCATGAGCCGTATCTTTGCAGACAACGCCCACTCCATCGGTAACACGCCGCTGGTGCAGATCAACCGCATCGCCCCACGTGGCGTGACCATCCTGGCCAAGATCGAAGGGCGCAACCCAGGCTACTCGGTCAAGTGCCGCATCGGTGCGAACATGGTCTGGGACGCCGAGAGCAGCGGCAAGCTCAAACCGGGCATGACCATCGTCGAACCCACCTCGGGCAACACCGGTATCGGCCTGGCCTTCGTCGCCGCTGCCCGTGGTTACAAACTGATGCTGACCATGCCCGCTTCCATGAGCCTGGAGCGTCGCAAGGTACTGAAGGCACTGGGCGCCGAACTGGTACTGACCGACCCGGCCAAGGGCATGAAAGGCGCCATCGAGAAGGCCAACGAAATCGTCGCGTCCGACCCGGCCCAGTACTTCCTGCCGGGCCAGTTCGAAAACCCGGCCAACCCGGCCATCCATGAAAAAACCACCGGTCCGGAAATCTGGAACGACACCGACGGCGCAGTCGACGTGCTGGTGGCGGGTGTGGGCACCGGCGGCACCATCACCGGTGTATCGCGCTACATCAAGCACACTCAGGGCAAAGCCATTCTGTCGGTGGCCGTTGAGCCGGCGTCGTCGCCGCTGATTACCCAGACCCTGGCCGGCGAAGAACTCAAGCCCAGCCCGCACAAGATCCAGGGCATCGGCGCCGGTTTCGTGCCAAAAAACCTCGACCTGTCCATCGTCGACCAGGTGGAAACGGTAACCGATGAAGAGTCCAAGGCCATGGCCATCCGCCTGATGCAGGAAGAGGGCATCCTCTGCGGTATTTCCTGTGGCGCAGCCATGGCTGCCGCCGTGCGCCTGGCCGAAAAGCCGGAAATGCAAGGTAAGACCATCGTCGTAATACTGCCGGATTCGGGCGAGCGTTACCTGTCGAGCATGTTGTTCAGCGACATGTTCAGCGAGCAGGAAAACCAGCAGTAATCGGCCTCGCCGCTGACCCGGCGCAACAATCGGCGGCCTGGTTTATTGCAAAATCTTCATGAATGCGATCCCGCCCGGGTTGTTTTTACCTCGGCGGGATCGGTTTATGATGGCAGGATGATTTTCAGGAGAGCAGGACGCGCAGCCCTGGCTCTTCCCCAAGGAGTGAAAGCATGACCTTTTCCTTTGCAGCCAAGGCGGGTGTCTTGCTGGTGTTTTTCGGCAGCGTGCTGTTCGTGCACTTGCGCGGCAAGGCCCGCCTGCCGGTGTTGCGCCAGTTCGTCAACCATTCGGCGCTGTTCGCCCCGTACAACGCTTTGATGTACCTGTTCTCCGGCGTGCCGTCCAAGCCCTACCTGGACCGTCAGCGCTTCCCTGAACTGGACGTGTTGAAAGACAACTGGCAGGAAATCCGCGAAGAGGCCATGCGCCTGTTCGACGAGGGCTACATCCGCGCCGCCGAGAAGGACAATGACGCCGGTTTCGGCTCGTTCTTCAAGAAAGGCTGGAAGCGTTTTTACCTGAAGTGGTACGACAAACCTCTGCCTTCGGCCGAAACGCTGTGCCCACGCACCGTCGAGCTGGTCAGCAGTATCCCCAACGTCAAGGGTGCGATGTTTGCCCTGCTGCCTGGCGGCAGCCACCTGAACCCGCACCGTGACCCGTTCGCAGGGTCCCTGCGCTACCACCTGGGCCTGTCCACCCCCAACTCCGATGCTTGCCGCATCTACGTCGATGGCGAGGAATATGCCTGGCGTGATGGCGAAGACGTGATGTTCGACGAAACCTATGTGCACTGGGTCAAGAACGAGACCGACGTTACCCGCGTCATTCTGTTCTGCGACATCGAACGCCCGCTGAGCAGCCCGCTGATGACCCGCATCAACCGCCAGGTCAGTGCCTTCCTCGGTCGCGCCACCGCGCCGCAGAATACCGATGACGAGCGCGTGGGCGGGATCAACCAGGCGTATGCCTGGAGCAAGCGCTTCAGCAACAGGATCAGCGGCCATGTGAAGCAGTTCAAGCGCGCCAACCCCAAGGCCTACCGCGTGCTGCGGCCGGTGCTGGCGGTGTTGGTGGCCTATTTGCTTTATCGTTGGTTGTTCTGACCGGCAGGGCCGGCCTCTTTGCGGGTTTAGCCGCGAACTGGCCGGCTCAGGTTGTTGCCCAATCCAGCATTCACCGTTATATTCCGAAACACATATCTTCCCTGAAGACCTGAACATGCCAGCCACCCCTTCCACCGCAAACTTTGCCATCGCGCCAGTCGCGGGCATGGTCGTGCGTGGCAGCCAGCAGCCGGCCATGATCAGTCACTACCCACCACCTGTCAGTGGCGTTGTAGGCGGCGTAGCACCGCCTCCTTGCGTGGTCGTGCTGGGCTGATCGGCTTCTGGCCGAACCCTTTCGCACACGCAACCTACTGAACACGGTCGGCTACTTCCCCTGCTGAAGTCTACGCCCACCGTTCGGCTTATTTGCCCGAATACAGGTGCATACATGTCTGTCTTTTCCAAAACATCCGTGGCCTCGGCGGCCACTACCAGCCTGTTCGTCCTGCTGTGGAGCAGCGGGGCGATCGTCTCCAAGCTGGGCCTGGCGCATGCCAGCCCGTTTGCCTTCCTGCTGTTGCGCTCGGCGCTGGCGCTGACGGGCCTGCTGTTGATCGGCCCGTTGCTGGGGCTGCGCTGGCCGCGTAGCCGTGGGGCCATTCTGCGTGCCCTGGGCACCGGGTGTGTGCTGCTCGGCGCCTACCAGATCTTCTATTTGCTGGCGCTCAATACCCATGTCACCCCGGGCGTCATGGCCACGGTGATGGGGGTTCAACCCATCCTTACCGTGGTGCTGATGGAGCGGCAACGTTCCTGGAGCCGTCTGTTCGGACTGGGGCTGGGCCTGGCTGGCTTGATCATGGTGGTCTACCAGGGCATCAACCTGGGCGGCGTGTCGCTGGCGGGGATGCTGTTCGCCCTGCTGGCGCTGACCAGCATGACCTTGGGTTCGATCCTGCAGAAGCGCATCACCGACAACCCCATGGGCACGCTGCCGCTGCAGTACCTGGCCGGTTTTGCCATGTGTGCGCTGTTCGCGCCTTTGCAACCGCTGCAGGTCGAGTGGACCGGCGGCTTCATCGGCGCGCTGCTGTGGATGGGCCTGGTGGTCTCGTTGCTGGCGACCCTGCTGCTGTACCGGCTGATCGCCAAGGGTAACCTGGTCAATGTCACCAGCCTGTTCTACCTGGTGCCGGCAGTGACCGCAGTGATGGACTTCCTGATCTTCGGTAACCGCCTGGCACCGCTCAGCCTGCTGGGCATGGGGCTGATCGTGGTGGGCCTGCTGTTCGTGTTTCGCAAACCCGCTGCCCGGTTGGCCGAGGCGTAAGCCTTAGCGGAACTCTTCGGGGATGGTGTGGCGCAGCACGCCTTCCTCGAAGTCCAGCAGGCCGGCTTCGCGCTGGGTGAGCAGGTAGTAGAGCAGGGTATCGAGCGACCGCTGCGATGGCACCTCGACAGCCAGCATCTTCACGGCCTGCTCGGTTTCGCAGTTGCAGCCGAAGTCCTGCAAGGCTGCGCGTACCTGGTCCAGGGTTTCCGGCGGTTTGACCACCACCCGAAACACCGAGCTGCCGCTGCGCTGGCGCAGTTCGGCGAACCAGGTCTCGCCGGCGTCTTCACGGGTGCCGATCACGTCGCCCGGGGCGATGCCGTAAACGTGGAAGGGAATATTGTCGACGGCATAGCCACCTTCCACGGCTTTTGCCCACAGGCCCTCGACCGAGGCCGGTGGGTAGCCGGTCTCGTCCTGTTCCAGGCGGAACAGGACTTTCTTGTACGCGCTGTTCATCGTGTACCCCGCTTCAACTGCGCGCCGGGCGCAGCACCAGCCACAGTGCCACGCCAATCAGCAAGCCGCCGTACAGGTGTGCCATCGACAGCGGCTCGTCCAGCAACCACGCCCCCCACAATACGCCGAATGCCGGGATCAGGAAGGTTACGGTGCTGGCTTTTACCGGGCCGATTTCTTCCAGCAGGCGGAAGTACAGGATGTAGGCGAATGCAGTGCACAGCAGGCCCAGGCCCAGCAGCGACAGCCATACCTGCCAGCCCCCCCAGCTGGCGGGCGGTTGGGTGAGTGCGCTCCAGCCGAACAGCGGGCTCAACATGAGGGTGGCACCGAGCATGCTGCCCAGTGCTGACAGGCGGCTGTCCAGACCACTGACCCAGCGGCGGGCGAGGAACCCGGCAAAGCCGTAGCAGGTGGTGGCCGCCAGGCAGGCGAGGGCGCCTTGCACCAAGGCCATGTCCAGTGCCACCGGGCCAGCGCCGCTGAGGATGCCGACCCCGAACAGGCCCAGGAAAATGCCGCAGAGCTTGGGCAGGGTCATGGGTTCGCGGAAGAACAGCACGCCGATCAGTACGCCCATCAGCGGCGTGGTAGCGTTGAAAATGGCCGAATAGCCAGCCGGCAATACCTGGGCCGCTACGGAATAGAAGGTGGCGGGGATGCCGGAGTTGATCATGCCCAGCACCAGGCAGGCGCCGAGCTTGCCCTGGAAATCCCAGCGTACGCGGGCGGCGGCGACGATGGCGACCAGGCCCAGGCAAGCGATGGACACACGGAAGAACGCGGTCGGCACCGTGCCCAACTCGGGGGCGATGATGCGCATGAACAGGAAACTCGCTCCCCAGACGGCGGCAAGAGTTAGCAGGCGGGCTAGGGCGATGGGGCTCACAACGGTCTCCGGAGGCAGGGCAGGGGCGCGAGTTTACGCGAGGGGGCGGGGAGATTCTTGTGCTTTCTTGCGGTGTAATCCTGTGCGGCTAAGCTGTCTATCTCACCCCGCACCGAGGTGTCCCGCATGACCCAGCACTGGCCTGCCGGCGAGATCGCCCGGATGATCCTCGATGGCTTTGACGACTATCGCGAGCATTTTCGCCGCATCACCCTCGGTGCCCGTGAGCGTTTCGAACAGGCGCGCTGGCAAGCGTGCCAGCGCGCCGCTGCCGCACGGATCAACCTGTATGAGCAGAAGGTCGGCGAGGTCAACGGCTGGTTGCGGGATGCGTTCGATGACGAGGTGCTGCTGGAGGTCGGCCAGTGGCCCTTGGTGAAAAGTGCCTACATAGGCCTGATCGACCCGCGCCTGGACGATGAACTGTCGGAGACCTGGTACAACTCGCTGTTCTGCAGCCTGTTCAGCCATGACCAGATCAGCGACGGCTGCATGTTCATCCACACCACCCGGCCGTCGATCCGCAGCCATCAGCGCGCTGCGCAAACCCGTACCTATTGCCCCGATGGCAGCCTCAAGGGCCTGTTGCGCGCGATCTTCGCCGACTACGCATTCGTCTATGGCGACCTTGAAAGCGACCTGTCACGCCTTGAGGAGCAACTGCGCGAATGCCTGCCGGACTGGGTCTGCAAGGACCCGACGCTCGCGGTGGAGCTGTTTTCACCGGTGTTGTACCGCAACAAGGGGGCCTACCTGGTCGGTCGGCTTTACAACAGCGACGAGCAGTGGCCACTGGTGATCCCGCTGTTGCACCGCGAAGGGCATGGTGTAGAGGCCGATGCGCTGATTACCGACGAGGCCGAGGTGTCGATCATCTTTTCCTTCACCCGCTCGTACTTCATGGTCGATGTGCCGGTGCCGGCCGAGTTCGTCAACTTCCTCAAGCGCATCTTGCCCGGCAAGCACATTGCCGAGCTGTACACTTCAATCGGTTTCTACAAACACGGCAAGTCGGAGTTCTACCGGGCGCTGATCAACCACCTGGCCAGCAGCGACGACCGCTTCGTCATGGCACCCGGTGTGCGTGGCATGGTCATGAGCGTGTTTACCCTGCCGGGCTTCAATACGGTGTTCAAGATCATCAAGGACCGTTTTTCGCCCTCGAAAACCGTTGACCGCGCCACGGTGATCGACAAGTACCGGCTGGTGAAAAGTGTCGACCGTGTCGGGCGTTTGGCCGATACCCAGGAATTTGCAGACTTTCGCTTCCCGCGTGACAAGTTCGAGCCAGAGTGCCTGGCCGAGCTGCTGGAGGTGGCGCCATCGACCGTGGCGCTGGAGGGTGACACGGTGCTGATCCGCCACTGCTGGACCGAGCGGCGCATGACGCCGCTGAACCTGTACCTGGAGCATGCCAGCGAAGGCCAGGTGCATGAGGCGCTGGAAGACTATGGTTTGGCCATCAAGCAGTTGGCGGCGGCGAACATCTTCCCGGGTGACATGTTGCTGAAGAACTTTGGGGTGACGCGTCATGGCCGGGTGGTGTTCTACGACTATGACGAAATCAGCTTTTTGACCGAAGTGAATTTCCGCCATATCCCGCCGCCGCGTTACCCGGAAGACGAAATGTCGGGCGAACCGTGGTACTCGATCGGCCCGCATGATGTGTTTCCCGAAGAGTTTCCGCCGTTTCTGTTTGCCGATATCGGCCAGCGGCGGTTGTTCAGCCGGTTGCATGGGGAGTTGTATGACGCGGATTACTGGAAGGGGTTGCAGGCGGCGATCAGGGAAGGGAAGGTGATTGATGTGTTTCCTTATCGGCGCAAGGCTCGGTAAACCTGTTTTTGCAGGCCCGCGAAGAGGCCAGGCCTGTTGAGCACAATTATCCCCTCAAACACTTCAACTCACTGAAATCCGTTCGCACCTTGGCCAACCTATCCTGCAAAAACCGCCGCTGTTGCGGCGTGCTTTGCTGCACCAGGTCCACCAGTAAACTCCGGGCCTGTCGTTCGGTATTCTGAAACGCCGCACGATACGCCGGCGTCCACAAACTCTCCTTGCGCTGCAGCAACGTCGCCAGCCGCGGCTCGAAACTCGCGTCATTGCGCTGGTTCATCGCCAGCAGCAATTGCTGCTGCCAGTGGGCGCGGTTGGCGATCCATTCGCGGTTCTGGTCACCCAGCGCCTGCGACCAGGCTTGCACCCGCTGTTTCTGCACTGGTGTCAGTTCCCCCAGCCATGGCGTCAGGCGTTTTTCCATGCGCTCGGTACGGCGGGCGATCTGTTTGGCCAGCGGTGTATCCACATACTGCTTCTGCCGTTCGCTGATGTCGTCGCGAAAGGCATCACGCATTTCCGCCACTTGGGTGTCGCTCATGCCACGCAACAGTTCAGTGGCCGACGGGGTGATTTCCTCTGCCACCCGGCCAATCGCCTCGCGGGCCTCATGGGTACGTTGCTGCAGGGCCTGGTCGGTCACCTGGTCGTCAGCGACCATGCCGCGTACCCGGTCCAGCCAGTCGAGGTAACCGGGCAGTTGGGTCTTGCAATGCCAGGCCAGGTGCTCGCGCAAGCGGTCGTCGAGCATGGCCTTCTGCTCGCGGTTCATGTCCAGGTAATCGCCCAGCGACCACGGCACCAGGCGATCAAGGTTGCGGTAAGCCAGGTCGATACGGCTGCAGGCGGCCAAGGCCAGGGCGAAGCCGATAGCGACAAGCAGGGCTTTGGACAGGCGTGCAGGCATGTACTGTTCCTTCCCGAATCGGGCCAGACCGTAGACGCCAAGGAGCACGGACGGTTCCACTGCATCAGCGGTCGGACGGTGTGATGGCTTCAGGTGTAGAATAGCCCCCTTGTCTTGAGGATCATCAGAAATGGCTCTGCTTGGGCGTTACAACAGTTTGCAAATCGTGAAGCACGTGGACTTCGGCCTGTACCTGGACGGCGGTGCCGACGGCGAGATCCTGCTGCCCGGGCGCTACATCCCGAAAAACGCCGAAACCGAGGTGGATGACTGGCTGAACGTGTTCATCTACCTGGACAGCGAAGACCAGCTGATCGCCACCACCGAAAAGCCCAAGGTGCAGGTCGGCGAATTCGCCAGCCTCAAGGTCAAGGATATCAACGGTGCCGGCATCTTCCTGGATTGGGGTCTGTCCAAGGACCTGCTGATGCCGTACTCGGAAGAGGCACGGCCGCTGAAGATCGGCGACTACTGCGTGGTGCACGTCTACCTCGATAAGCGCACCCGCCGCATCACCGCTACTTCACGCCTGGACCGCTACCTCGACGTCACCCCGGCTGACTACAAGGTCGGGCAACCGGTCGAGCTGCTGGTCGCCGGTGAAACGCCGATGGGCTTCAAGGCCATCATCAACAACCGTCACTGGGGCCTGATTCACAAGAACGAGGTGTTCAAGTTCCTGCGTTCGGGCATGCACGAGAAGGGCTTCATCAAGGAAGTGCGCCACGACGGCAAGATCGCCCTCAGCCTGCAGCCAGTGGGCGCGGCCCTGTCCGACAGCCTGCAAGAACAGATCATGGCACGCCTGGAGGCTGAAGGTGGGGTATTGGGCGTGTGCGACAAGAGCGACCCGGCGCTGATCAGCAAGCTGTTCAACGTCAGCAAAGGCAACTTCAAGAAGGCCATTGGCGGGTTGTTCAAGCAGGGCCTGATCGTCATCCATGACGACCGTATCGAAAAGGTCTGATTGCCCTTACGCCTGTACGAAGTTGCGGAAGTCCAGTTGCTCGCCACCCGGACGGGTGTCGCGCAGCAGCGAGTCGCGGTCAGCGCTGAGGGCCAGGCTGATGGTCGAGCGGCGCTTGCCGGGCTTGCGCACTTCCATCTGCTCCAGGTGAGCCTTGAGGAAGTTGGTGGGCACCTTCAGGTGCTGCAGCTCATCGCTTTCTGGCGTGTGCAACAGCAGGTTGACCCAGTCGGCCTGGCCCTTGCCCAACAGCGCCACGGGCACTTCGAACCACCACAGGTTGCGTTTGTTGTCCAGGATGGCGAACAGGGTGTTGCTGCTGGTCAGCACCGGCCGGGCCAATGCTTCGTTGCGCCGGGCGATGGCGGCGGGTTTGTCGAGTTTCATGCAGGTTCCTGCGGGTTGACGCTATGAAGGCCTGCATTGTGAGGGGTGGCACGGGGCGGGGCAAGGTTTGTGATTTGCGGTGCCTGTGCCGGCCTCTTCGCGGGTTTACCCGCGAAGAGGCCAGTAGCCTTACCGCCGAACCGGCAGGCTCAACTCGGAGGTTGCCCCATCGGCAGTGGTCACGGTTGCAGTAAAGCTGCGCAACCCGCCGATGTTCTCCAGCACCTGGGCAAACCGCGCCTGCCCCTGCTCGTCACTGTTCACCAGCACGTCCCCAAGGTACTGCTCCGCCTCGGTGCCATCGGCTTGGGCATTACCAAAGAACTCTACGCGCAACAGGCTCGACACCGGTCCCTGCACCTCGCCGCGCAATACATTGCCTTCCAGCGCCATCAGCCGTGGCGCCTGTTGGTTGTGGTTAGGCAGCGGCTGGCAAGGCTTGGGCTCGCCCTTGGCATCACAGATGATCGCCTGGTCCTGCTTGGGCAAATCGGCCCCCACCCCGCGCGAACCTACATACAGCGCATGCGCCTGCGCCGGGACGCCAAACACGATGGCGCCCGTGCGTTGGTCAGGCACGCAGGAGCCGCCCGCCTCGCAGCGGCGGATATCCTGGGTGTTACCCCAGATGCGGTTGGCGCTCAGGCGCGTGGCGGTCGTGTCCGGCTCCGGGCGCAGGGCCACGCCGATGCGGTTACCGTGGATCAGGTTGCCGTCGAGGACGTTGCCCTCGCCGGTCACGCTGACCCCGATCGAGTTGCCGCTGAAGGTATTGGCTGCCAGGTAATTGCGCTTGCCCCAGTTGATCTGCAGGCCGTCGGAGTAGTTCTCGAAGCGGTTGCGCACCACGCTGTTGTCGTTGCCCAGCAGAATCTCGATGCCTTGCGAGGGCTCCGGGTTGGCAGCGGTGGAGCGGAACAGGTTGTCGGCCACCAGGTTGAACGCCGCGCCACGGGTCAGCTCCAGGCCGTCGCCATTGTCGATCAGCTGGTTGCGCAGCACCTTGTTGTTGTTCGTGGTGGTGGCGGTGGGGTTACCGGCACCGTCATCACCGGTCAGCATGATGCCCGCGCCGCCCTTGTTGGCGACGATGCGGTTGTCTTCGATCACGTTGCCGCTGGCGCGGTTGACCAGGATGCCGATGCAGAAGTTGCGCACTTCCAGGCCGCTCAAATGCACGCCTTGGGTATCGCGCAGCACCAGCCCGGGGTGGGTGGTGGTGCGCACGTTGGTGCCAAACTGGCCGGGCAGGGCGCCGGGGCAGGTGCGCACGCCTTGGTCCTTGATGTAAGCCGAACCGTCGATGGCGATGTATTGGCCATCGCGTGCCCAGGGCAGGCCAGTGATGCGCACCGGGCCTTTGATTTCTGGCAGTGGGCTATTGGGGCGGATGACGTAGGGCGGCTTGCCCACTGCCGCAATGTCGATGCGGTAATGGCCAGGGTTCTGGTTGCTGGTTTCGATGGCCCAGCGCAGCGAGCCGGGTTGGCCATCGTCGGCGTAATGCTCGACACGCAGGGTTTCAGGGTGGGCCGGTGCGGCGGCCAGGGCGGGCAAGGGGAGCAGTGGCAGCAAGGCCACCAGCGCAGGCATCAGACGCATGGGTGCGGGTATCCGGAAAACATTGTTTTTATGAAGTGCCAGCCTGCTTTGGGCGGACGTTTGCGGGGGATTTTAGGGCAGGGCTGATGGCATCGCGCGGGCGCAGGGGCGATTCGGTGCGGTATTCGCCCGCAGTTTTACCGCTCGGCCCAAGGGTTACAAATCCGTTGAAACTCCTGGCGAGGGCGCTGGGTCCACCAACTGTCGGCACGGTTTACGTGTCTCCCATTGCAGGAGTTTTGCCATGAGCGGTACTAAAGACAAAGCGAAAGGCCTGGCCAACGAAGCGGTTGGCAACATCAAACAGGGCGTCGGCAAGGTGACCGACAACGACAAGCTGCGGGCCGAGGGCAAGGCGCAGGAACTGAAGGGCGAGGCGCAGCAGGTCAAGGGCAATGTGAAGGATGCGGTGAAGAAGCCTTGATTCGAGGCAGTCTGACCCGGCCTCTTCGCGGGCAAGCCCCCGAAGAGGCCGGACCTGTGTAAGCAAATTCTTCAAGCATGGCGGGGAGCAGCACAGCAACCGCAGGGTCTATTAGACTTACCCGTTGTATTGATGAATCAAGCGGCGAAAGGAGACGCTATGATTTTCCCCGACCTGCGCGGTCTGCCCCTGCACCGCGTGCTGGTACGCACCGTCAAGGAATTCCTTGACGACGAGATGTCCACCTATGCCTCCGCGCTGGCTTATCAAGCGCTGTTTTCGCTGTTCCCCTTCTTGCTGTTCCTGATTGCCCTGATTGGTTTCCTGCACCTGCCAGACTTCTTCTCCTGGCTGCGCCTGCAAACCGAGCTGGTGCTGCCGCCCCAGGCACTGGAGCAGGTAAACCCGGTAATCGACCAACTCCAGCAGTCCAAGGGCGGGCTGCTGTCGGTGGGTATCGTGATTGCCCTGTGGACCGCGTCGGCGGGCGTGCGACTGATGATGAGCGCCATGAACGCCGCCTACGACGTGCCCGAAGGGCGACCGGTATGGAAGCGCATACCCCTTTCCATCATCTACACCGTAGGCTTGGCCGGCATGCTATTGGTGGCGGCGGCGCTGATGGTGCTGGGGCCGCAGGTGATGGAATGGATTGCCTCACAGATAGGCATGCAGGAGTTCATCGTAACGCTGTGGACCATCCTGCGCTGGCCGGCGATCATTATCCTGCTGATGGTGGCCGTGGCGGTGATCTACTACGTGATGCCCGACGTGAAGCAGAAGTTTCGCTTCATCACACCCGGCTCGGTGCTGGCGGTGGTGGTGTGGATCGTGGCCTCGCTGGGCTTCGCCTACTACGTGAAAACCTTTGCCGACTACAACGCCATGTACGGCAGCATTGGTGCAATCATCGTGCTGTTGCTGTATTTCTATATCTCGGCTGCCGTATTGCTGCTGGGCGCCGAAATGAATGCGGTGATCGAGCACATGTCAGCCGAAGGCAAGAACCCGGGCGAAAAAGATTTCAACGGCGAAAAGCCCAAGGAAACCTTGACGGTGCTGGGCCACGAGCACCCCAACCCGAACGCGTCCAATACTGTCGAGCCGAACACCAGATGATCCGCGACATTCTTAAAATGGGTGATGAACGCCTGCTACGCATCGCCCCGCCTGTGCCCGAGCACCTGTTCGGCACGGCCGAACTGCAGCAACTGATCGACGACATGTTCGAAACCATGCGCCATGTGGGCGGGGTCGGCCTGGCCGCGCCGCAGATTGGCGTCGACCTGCAGTTGGTGATCTTCGGCTTCGAGCGCAGCGAACGTTACCCCGATGCCGAAGCGGTGCCGCAGACCATTTTGCTCAACCCGGTCATCACACCGACCTCCACCGAGGTCGAGGACGGCTGGGAAGGCTGCCTGTCGGTGCCTGGCCTGCGTGGCGTGGTGCCGCGCTTCAAGCACATCTGCTACGAAGGGGTCGACCCCCAGGGCAACCCGATCAACCGCTTTGCCGACGGCTTCCATGCACGGGTGGTGCAGCACGAGTGCGATCACCTGATCGGCCGTTTGTACCCATCGCGCATTCAGGACTTCGCCAAGTTCGGTTACACCGAGGTGCTGTTCCCGGGGCTCGACGTCAGCGACGACTAAGCCCGCTCCAGCGCTACCAGGCGTTTGCTGCGCTGGTAGCGCAGCAGGCGGCTTGCCAGGCTTTCGGGCAGTTGCCCGGCCATGTGGAAACCCAGGCGCTGATAGAAGGGCGCCAGGTCCGGGTGGCAGAACAGCCAGGTTGGGCCATTGGCCTGCTCCAGCGCCGCATCGATCAAGCGTCCGGCCACCCCCTTGTTGCGCTGTTGCGGGTCGACGAACAACCCGGTCAGCCAATAACCATCGCCTACGGGGCTCAGGCTCAAGCCTGCAATGATGCCCGGCGCCCTCGCCACCCACAGTTGCGCATCGCTTGCAGCACGCATGCGCGAGCCGTGCTGACGGTAAAAATGGTCCAGTAGCCGGCGATTAGTGTCCGAAAGCGTCGAGCAGTGAAGATATGTTAATGAAATGGCGAGTCCTGCCCTGAAAGCTGGCCAGAGGCTCTGGCTGGATGTTTTGCGGCTAATTTGACGCAGATTGTTGCAAATCCGGCAAGGGTGAATATCCGACTACGGGGTTCAACTATTGCCATGCGGGAGTAGACTTTTACACATCCCCCCTGGCAGTACGAAGCGGGATCGGTACTTCGTGCCATCTTCACCGTAGATGGCAACTTCTCCGTGCCGTTCACGGCAATAGAAGTCAATCGATCAGCTTGAATGCTTAAAAGGCAAACCCACATGAAACCATTACTGATTCTTGCATTGGTCGGTATGTCCTCGTTCGCCCTCGCCGATGAGGCCACCCCCGTCTCCAGCCAGCCTGTGGCCCAGCAGTATGACTATTCCATGAACCTGGACATCAAACGGGTGATCAACTTGTCGACCATCCCCAATGTCTGCGAAGTGGTACCTGCCACCATGACCTATGAAGACCACCAAGGCCAGGTGCATACCATTCAGTACCGGGCCATGGGTGAGGGTTGTCAGCAAGGTTGAAGCTGAAGCGATCCTTTAGGAGCGGCTTTAGCCGCGAACACCGGCGCAGCCGGTGCCATCCACCATCGGTAGATGGATCGCGGGGAAGCCCGCTCCTACAGGCTATAAAGCCACTGCTCGAGAGAATAATTTCCAAGGCCTGTCGATTCCTCCGTTCTCCATTCGACCATAGGTGAAGGCACCACCGTGCCCCCATGACCTGTCGGAGGAACCCCCGATGAGCACCGCAGCCGAAACCGAGATCCGCCAACTGATCGAGCGCTGGATGCAGGCCGTGCGCGATCGCGACATCCCCAACATCACCGCCCCCTATGCCGATGACATCGTCGCCTTCGATGCCATCCAGGCGCTGCAATTCAAGGGCAAGGCTACCTACACCGCGCACTGGGAAATGTGCATGGGCATGTGCACCGGCCCCATGGTCTTCGAACTGGCCGAACTCACCGTACACGCCGCTGGCGACCTGGCCCTGGCCCACTGGCTGAACCGCTGCGGCCCGGGCGATGACGAAAGCCAGTGCGGCTTTATGCGTGCCACCGTGGGCTATCGTCGTCAGAATGGCCAGTGGCAGGTGATCCATGAGCACTGGTCGGCGCCGTTCGACATGGAAACCCAGAAAGCCCTGTTCGATCTCAAGCCCTGAGCCGTTATCGCCAAACGCACTTTGCCAAAGCCCTGGAGGCGACCATGAAATACCTGTGCCTGGTCTATTGTGACGAGGGGCTGCTGCACAGCCTGCCCGACAGCCCGGAAGACGCCGAATGCATGGCGTATGCCGAAGCCATCCAGGGCTCCGGGCGAATGCTGGCGGCCGAGGCGCTGAAGCCTGTGCAGACCGCCACCACGGTACGGGTGCGCAACGGGCACATGAGCCTGACCGACGGCCCGTTCGCCGAAACCAAAGAGCAACTGGCGGGTTTTTACCTGGTGGAGGCCCGCGACTTGAACGAGGCGCTGAACATCGCCAAGGGTATTCCTGCCGCACGGGTCGGTAGCGTCGAGGTAAGGCCCGTGCGCCAACTGCAACCCTGACAGCCAAGGAGCACAACAACAATGAGCCTTGCCCAACCTGCACCTGCCCAACACGAGTTGTCCATCAGCCGCTTGATCGACGCCCCCCCGGCCAAGGTGTTCCGCGCCTGGACCGAACCCCAGTGGCTGATGCAGTGGTGGGGGCCGCACGGCATGACCACACCGGAGTGCGAGATGCAGTTGTGGGCCGGCGGCCTGTTCCGCACCCTGATGCGCGCGCCGGATGGCAGCGAGTACCCGAACCAGGGTGTGTTTCTGGAGATTGCCGCACCACGGCGGCTGGTGTTCACCGATGCCTTCGGCCCCGGCTGGGTGCCCTCGAACAAGGCCTTCATGACCGCCGTGATCAGCTTTGACGAGGAGCAAGGCAAAACCCGCTACACCGCCCGCGCCTGGCACTGGAATGCCGCCGACTGCCGGGCCCATGAGGAAATGGGCTTTCACCAGGGCTGGGGAGAAAGCCTGGACCGCCTGGTGGAGGTGGTGACCCAGCGGATGCCCGACTGATGGCGGCACTGGCGCAAGTGCGCACCGAAGTCGAGGCGGTGTACCGGCGGGAGTCGCGACGCATTTTGGCAACGTTGATCCGCTTGCTGGGTGATTTCGACCTGGCCGAGGAGGCCATGCATGATGCCTTCTTCATCGCCGTCGAGCGTTGGCAGCGCGACGGCATCCCCGAAAACCCAAGGGCGTGGCTGGTTTCCACCGGGCGCTTCAAGGCCATCGATGCGCTGCGCAGGCGCGCCCGTTTCGACCGCTCCCAGGCCGACCTGAGCATGCTGCTCGACGGCCAGGCACAGGATCCCAGCGAAGAAGAGTTGCTGGCCGATGACCGCCTGCGGCTGATCTTCACCTGCTGCCACCCGGCACTGTCCGCCGATGCCCAGGTACCGCTGACCCTGCGCGAAGTCTGCGACCTGACCACTGAACAGATTGCCCGCGCCTTCCTGCAAAGCCCGGCCACCATCGCCCAGCGCATTGTCCGCGCCAAGGCCAAGATTCGCGATGCAGCCATCCCGTACCAGGTACCGGAATTGAACGAACTGCCCGAACGGCTGGAGAGCGTTTTGCGGGTGATCTACCTGGTGTTCAACGAAGGCTATTCGGCGTCATCGGGCGAGGCGCTGCTGCAGCAGGACCTAAGCGATGAAGCGATCCGCCTGGCGCGGTTGCTGGTGCAGTTACTGCCCGACCCGGAGGCGGTTGGCCTGCTGGCCTTGATGCTGCTGCAGGCGTCCCGGCAGCAGGCGCGAACCGATGCCCAGGGCAACCTGGTGGTGTTGGAGCAGCAAGACCGCAGCCTGTGGGACCGGCAACGCATTGAGGAAGGCTGCGAGCTGGTGCGCCAGGCGCTGCAAAGCCGGGCGTTCGGCGCCTATACGGTGCAGGCCGCGATTGCCGCGGTGCATGCCGAAGCATCGACGGCAGCGGAGACGGACTGGGCGGAGATTGTCGGGCTTTATGACGTGTTGCAGCGGCATTGGCCTTCAGCCGTGGTGGAGCTGAACCGGGCGGTGGCAGTGGCCAAGAGGGATGGACCGGAGGTTGGCTTGCAGGTGGTCGAGGGGATTATGGCGCGAGGGGAGCTGCTGGACTATCACCTGGCGCATGTGGCCCGGGCGGAGTTGCACTATCAACTGGGGCAGGTCGAGGAGGCCCGTGCGGCTTGGCGGCAGGCGCTGGCGCTGACCCGGCAGGAGCCGGAGCGCAGGCACATTGAGCGGCGGCTTCAGGCCATTGAATGATGTTTGCTGTGCCGGCCTCTTCGCGGGCACGCCCGCGAAGAGGCCGGTACTGGCTATATCGATCTTCAGCTAGCCACAAAATTCGGCGGCGACACCAGCTCGACGGTCTGCTGCTTGCGCGGTGCCAGGATCTCGGCCTCACCCTCGACCACCAGCTCATCGTTCTGGTTGTACACATTGGTGGCGATACGCACCTTGAACTTCGGCAGTTTCTCGAGGATTTCCAGGCGCACGGTCAGGGTATCGCCAATTTTCACCGGCTTCTGGAAGCTCATTTGCTGGCCCAGGTAGATGGTGCCAGGGCCTGGCAGGGTGCAGGCCACTGCTGCACTGATCAGCGCGCCGCTGAACATGCCGTGTGCAATACGTTCGCGGAACATGCTCTTGGCGGCGAACTCGGCATCCAGGTGAACCGGGTTGTGGTCACCGGACATCGCGGCGAACAGCTGGATGTCGCGTTCTTCAACGGACTTCTTGTACTCGGCCTTCTGGCCGACTTCGAGGGCTTCGTAAGGCGTGTTGGTGACCTGGGACATCGGTGCTTCCTTAAGCGTTAGGCGAGGGTGGCTATCATTCACTGCGCACGGGGCGGCCAAGGGCCAGCGCCTGTTCAAGCCAGCCGAGGATATCGGCGGTGACCTCGTCACGGTTGGTTTCGTTGAGTACTTCATGCCGCGCTTGAGGATAGACGCGCAGCTGTACATTTCGATTGCCGGTCGCGCGCAGGGCGTCGGCCAGATGGGTGAGACGCTTGCCGGCACTGACCGGATCACATTCACCACCGATCACCAGCATCGGCAGGTTCGGATCGATCTGCGCGAGGTTACTCGGCTGGCTGATCTGCGCCAAGCCTTGTAACAGGTCGAGCCACAGCTGGTTGCTGCAACGAAAGCCGCACAACGGGTCGTTGACGTACAGGTCGACTTCGGCCGGGTCGCGGCTGAGCCAGTCGAATGCGGTGCGGTTGGGCTTGAACGCCTTGTTGAACGAGCCGAACGACAACCACTCGATCAATGCACTTTTGCCCAACGGCCCCTGACGCCAGGCTTCCAGCCGGGCAATCTGCCGGGCCACTCGGTAAAGCGTTGCCGGCTGGTAGTTGGAGCCACTCAGGATGGCCCCGTGCAGGCTGGCACTGTGGTGCAGCAGGTAGGCCTGGGCGATGTAGCTGCCCATGCTGTGGCCGAACAGGAACAGCGGCGTGCACGGGTATTGCTGACCGATGTGCTGGGCCATCCGGCCGAGGTCGTTGACCACGGCATTCCAGCCATGATGGCGGGCGAACAGGCCGAGGCTGCCCTGTTCGGCAGTGCGCCCGTGACCGCGCTGGTCGGCCGCGAACAGGGCAAAGCCCGCCTCGCTCAGGGCCTGCCCAAGGCGTTGGTAGCGCCCGGCATGCTCGGCCATGCCATGGGCCAGCAGCACCACGGCTTTCACCGGTTTGGCCGGCAGCCATTGGTGCACGTACAGGCTGCAGTGCTCGCTGGCGGGTAGCCAGAAGGCGTCGTGAGGCATGGCGGGTCCTTGTGCGCACGGGTACCCGAACAGTGTATGCACAACCGGCCGGATTGCAGGAAGGGCACAAATAAGATTCACAATGTTAATGGCGGCACTTGGCGTATATGCCACCTTGGACTTACCTGTTAACGTCGGATCAACGCCTTTTCGCCGGCTGGCGATCAGGTAAGGGACTAAAGGACGCAGTGCAGGTCCAGGCAGAGGAACAATAATAAATGCAAGCCGACTTCTGGAATGACAAGCGCCCGGCGGGCGTGCCTTCCACCATCGACATCAATGCCTACGCCTCGGTCGTCGAGGTGTTCGAGCGCTCCTGCAAGCGCTTTGCCGACCGCCCGGCGTTCAGCAACCTGGGCGTGACCCTGACCTACGCCGAGCTGGAGCGCCATTCAGCCGCCTTCGCCGGCTGGTTGCAGCAGCACACCGACCTCAAACCGGGCGACCGCATCGCGGTGCAGATGCCCAACGTGCTGCAATACCCCATCGCCGTCTTCGGCGCCATGCGCGCCGGCCTGATCGTGGTCAACACCAACCCGCTGTACACCGAGCGCGAAATGCGCCACCAGTTCAAGGACAGCGGCGCGCGCGCACTGGTGTACCTGAACATGTTCGGCAAGCGTGTGCAGGAGGTGTTGCCCGATACCGGCATCGAATACCTGATCGAGGCGAAGATGGGCGACCTGCTGCCCACCGCCAAAGGCTGGCTGATCAACACGGTGGTCGACAAAGTGAAGAAGATGGTGCCGGCCTATCACTTGCCCCAGGCGGTATCGTTCAAACAGGCGCTGCGCCAAGGGCGCGAGCTGTCGCACAAACCGGTGCCGCTGAGCCTGGACGACATCGCCGTGCTGCAATACACCGGCGGTACCACGGGCCTTGCCAAAGGCGCGATGCTCACCCACGGCAACCTGGTGGCCAACATGCTGCAGGTGCTGGCCTGCTTCTCGCAGCATGGCCCCGACGGGCAGAAGCTGCTCAAGGACGGGCAGGAGGTGATGATCGCGCCGCTGCCGCTCTACCACATCTATGCCTTTACCGCGAACTGCATGTGCATGATGGTCACCGGTAACCACAACGTGCTGATCACCAACCCACGGGACATCCCGGGCTTCATCAAGGAGCTGGGCAAGTGGCGTTTCTCCGCGCTGCTGGGGCTGAATACCCTGTTTGTTGCGCTGATGGATCACCCGGGCTTCCGTCAGCTGGACTTCTCGGCGCTGAAGGTCACCAACTCCGGCGGCACGGCGCTGGTCAAGGCCACTGCCGAGCGCTGGGAAGCGCTTACGGGGTGTCGCATCGTCGAGGGCTACGGCCTGACCGAAACCTCGCCGGTGGCCAGCACCAACCCCTATGGCAAGCTTGCCCGACTGGGTACGGTGGGCATCCCGGTGGCGGGTACCGCGTTCAAGGTGATCGACGATGACGGCAACGAGATGCCGCTGGGCGAGCGGGGCGAGTTGTGCATCAAGGGCCCGCAGGTGATGAAGGGCTACTGGCAGCAGCCCGAGGCCACGGCCCAGGCCCTGGATGCGGACGGCTGGTTCAAGACCGGCGATATTGCGGTGATCGACCCGGACGGTTTCACTCGCATCGTCGACCGCAAGAAAGACATGATCATCGTCTCGGGCTTCAATGTTTACCCCAACGAGATCGAGGATGTGGTGATGGGCCACCCCAAGGTCGCCAACTGTGCAGCCATCGGTGTGCCGGACGAGCGTTCCGGCGAGGCGGTGAAGCTGTTCGTGGTGCCGCGTGAGGGGGGGCTGAGCGTGGATGAGCTCAAGGCCTACTGCAAGGCCAACTTTACCGGCTATAAGGTGCCCAAGCACATTGTGCTGCGCGAGTCGTTGCCGATGACGCCTGTGGGCAAGATCTTGCGGCGGGAACTGCGGGATATCGCTTGATGGGTATGGCTTTGACTTAGTGGTGTTGTTGAGATCGAGCGCCGCGCGGGCGGCGTTCGATCTGCGAAACCTTACAAAACTCAAGCCATCCGCGACATTTTGGTTAAAAACTCTAAAAATGACTTGTATTGTTCATTGAGTCATTTTTGTGACTGCAAGGCCTGTTTTGGCCTCTAGGCGACCCTAGGCAAAGCTGTTACTCTCGGCCCGCTTTCAGACGATCCGGTTTGCAACGAACCGCCGTCTCATATCAATAATAAGCGCATCGACGCGCCAATCGAACTTCGCTGTTGCTGAAGGAGTGGGCTTCCATGATCGAACATTTTTGGAAGGATAAGTACCCAGCCGGGATTACGGCGGAAATCAATCCTGACGAATTCCCCAATATCCAGGCAGTACTCAAGCAATCCTGCCAACGCTTTGCCGACAAACCGGCCTTTAGCAACCTGGGCAAGACTATCACTTATGGCGAGTTGTATGCGCTGTCGGGGGCGTTTGCGGCCTGGCTGCAGCAGCATACCGACCTCAAGCCGGGTGACCGCATTGCCGTGCAACTGCCCAATGTCCTGCAATACCCGGTCGCAGTATTCGGTGCCATGCGTGCCGGGCTGATCGTGGTCAATACCAACCCGCTGTACACCGTGCGGGAGATGGAACACCAGTTCAACGACTCCGGCGCCAAGGCCCTGGTGTGTCTGGCCAACATGGCCCACCTGGCTGAAAAGGTGGTGCCCAAGACCCAGGTCAAGCACGTTATCGTCACCGAAGTGGCCGACCTGCTGCCGCCGCTCAAGCGCTTGCTGATCAACAGCGTGATCAAGTACGTGAAGAAAATGGTACCGGCCTACAACCTGCCGCGTGCCATACGCTTCAACGATGCGTTGGCATTGGGCAAGGGCCAGCCGGTAACCGAGGCCAACCCGCAGGCCAACGACGTGGCGGTGCTGCAGTACACCGGCGGCACCACGGGCGTGGCGAAGGGGGCAATGCTCACCCACCGCAACCTGGTGGCCAACATGCTGCAGTGTCGGGCGCTGATGGGCTCCAACCTGCACGAAGGCTGCGAAATCCTTATCACGCCGCTGCCGCTGTACCACATCTATGCCTTTACCTTCCATTGCATGGCGATGATGCTGATCGGCAACCACAACGTGCTGATCAGCAACCCGCGTGACCTGCCGGCCATGGTCAAGGAACTGGGCAAGTGGAAGTTCAGCGGCTTTGTCGGCCTCAACACCTTGTTCGTTGCCCTGTGCAACAACGAGGCGTTCCGCGCCCTGGACTTTTCGGCGCTGAAAATCACCCTGTCTGGCGGCATGGCTTTGCAACTGAGCGTGGCCGAACGCTGGAAGGCCGTTACCGGCTGCGCCATCTGCGAAGGTTACGGCATGACCGAAACCAGCCCGGTGGCGGCAGTGAACCCGGCAGAGGCCAACCAGGTGGGTACCATCGGGATTCCGGTGCCTTCGACCCTGTGCAAGATCATCGACGACGCCGGCAACGAGCTGCCGTTGGGCGAAGTGGGCGAGCTGTGCGTCAAGGGCCCGCAGGTGATGAAGGGCTACTGGCAGCGCGAAGACGCCACCGCCGAAATTCTGGACAGCGAAGGCTGGCTGAAGACCGGTGACATCGCCCTGATCCAGGCGGACGGCTACATGCGCATCGTCGACCGCAAGAAGGACATGATCCTGGTCTCGGGCTTCAACGTGTACCCCAACGAACTGGAAGATGTGCTGGCGGCCTTGCCGGGTGTGTTGCAGTGCGCGGCCATTGGTGTGCCGGACGAGAAGTCGGGTGAGGTGATCAAGGTGTTCATCGTGGTCAAGCCGGGCATGACCCTGACCAAGGAGCAGGTGATGGAGCACATGCGTGCCAACGTTACCGGCTACAAGGTGCCGCGCATGATCGAATTCCGTGATTCGTTGCCAACTACCAACGTGGGCAAGATCCTGCGTCGCGAGTTGCGTGATGAAGAGCTGAAGAAGCAGGGCCTGAAGAAGATCGCCTGACCTTCTGAATCTATGCTGGCCTTACTGGCCTCTTCGCGGGTTTACCCGCGAAGAGGCCAGTGAAATCAGCGCAGCTTTTCAAGCATCTGGTAGTACCACATCCCCGCCGCCAGCAGCGGGTTCCCCAGCAAGTCCCCCATCGGCACGCGCACATGCTTGCATTGCGCGAAGGTGTCGAACTTCTCCAGCGTCCCGGTCAATGCCTCGGCCATGATCTCGCCCATGATGTGGCTGGTAGCAATGCCATGCCCCGAGTAACCCTGGCAATACCATACGTTGTCCGACAGCTTGCCCAACTGCGGAATGCGGTTGACCACGATGCCCATGGCACAGCTCCACTGGAACTCGATCGGCACGCCCTTGAGCGCCGGGAAGGTGCGTTCGATACACGGGCGCAGCTCGCCTTCGATGTCGCGTGAGTCCTTGCCCGAGTAATTGGCGCCGCCACCAAACAGCAGGCGTTTGTCGGCGGTCAGACGGTAGTAGTCGAGCACGAAGCGGCAGTCGTATACCGCCAGGTCCTGCGGATTGATCTGCTCGGCCAGCTCACCCAGCGGCGCGGTGGTGACGATGCCGCCCATGGCCGGGAAGATCTTGCCCTTGAGCTGGCGCTTTTCCAGCTTGTGATACACATCGCCGGCCAGCATTACCTGGCGCGCTTCGACCCGGCCATGGGCAGTGACCACTGCCGGGCGCGGGCCGTGAACGATGTCCAGCACCTCGGAGTTCTCGAAGATCAGTGCACCCAGGCTGTGGGCCGCACGGGCTTCACCCAGGCACAGGTTGAGCGGGTGCAGGTGCAGGTTGCGCAGGTTTTTCAGTGCGCCCAGGTACAGCGGGCTTTGCAGGTGCTCGGCCACTGCCGCACGGTCCAGCAATTGCACCTGCTCGCCCATGCCACGGCGGTGGGCCTCGGCCTCGAAGGCACGCAGTTCGTCCATGTGCGAAGGTTTCATTGCCGCATGCAGGTGGCCGCGCTTGAGGTCGCAGTCGATGCCATAGCGCGCCACGCGCTGCTCGATCACCTGGTGACCGCGCCAGCGCAAGTGCCAGATGAAGTCGTCGACTTCGGCACCCAGGTGGTTGCGCATCTGCGAGCGCATGGCCTCATCACCCGACAGGCTGCCGGTGACCTGGCCGCCATTGCGCCCGCTGGCGCCCCAGCCGATGCGGTTGGTTTCGACGATGGCCACTTTCAGGCCACGCTCGGCCAGCTCCACCGCCGTGGCCACGCCGGTAAAGCCGCCGCCGATGATGGCCACATCCACCTGCACCGTGCCCTTGAGTTGCGGGTACTCGGTGTGGTCGTTGAGGGAGGCGGTGTAATAGGACGGCGCACGCTGCGCCGGGCCTTTGTTCAATGCTGCGTTCATGGGTGTTCCTTGTTAGATAGGGGCTCAGGCCTGGTGCAGGTACCAACGCCAGTCCTGCTCGCTGACTTCGGCCATGAACTGGCGGTACTCGGCACGCTTTACCTTCAGGTACACGCCAAGGAAGTCGTCGCCCAAGGCTTCGCGAGCCCAATGGGAATGCTGCAGGGCATCGAGGGCGGTCAGCCAGTCGGTGGGCAAGTGCTCGGTGGCCTGGGCATAGCCGTTGCCTTCCACCGGTGCGCCTGGGTCCAGCTGTTCGCGGATGCCGCGATGGCTGGCGGCGAGGATCGCTGCGGCAGCCAGGTAAGGGTTGGCGTCGGCGCCGCAAATGCGATGCTCTACATGCCGGCTGTTGGCCGGGCCGCCGGGCACGCGCAGGCTCACGGTGCGGTTGTCCACGCCCCAGGTCGGGGCCAGCGGCGCATAGCTGTTGGCCTGGAAGCGACGGAACGAGTTGGCATTGGGGCAAAACAGCAGCAGCGAGTCGCGCAGGTGGCGCAGCATGCCCGCCACGGCCTGGCGCAGCAGCGGGGTGCCGGCCTTGTCTTCGCTGGCGAACAGGTTGTTGCCCGCGCTGTCGGCCAGGCTCAGGTGCATGTGCATGCCGGTGCCGGCCAGGTTGGCAAACGGCTTGGCCATGAAGCAGGCCTGCATGCCGTGGGCATGGGCCACGCCTTTAACCAGGCGCTTGTAGCGCACGGCCTGGTCCATCGCTTTTAGGGCGTCGCCGTGCTCAAGAGTGATTTCCACCTGGCCGGGGGCGTACTCGGAAATCGCAGTGCGCGCCGGAATGCCCTGCGCCTTGCAGGCGGCGTACAGGTCGGCGAGGAAGGGTTCGATCTGTTCCAGCTCGCGCAGGCCATAGACCTGGGTGGTGCGTGGGCGGCCACCGTCATTGTCCAGCGCCGGTTGCGGGCGGCCCTGGGCATCGCGTTGCTGGTCGAGCAGGTAGAACTCCAGCTCGCAGGCCATTACGGGGTGGTAGCCGTCGGCTTTCAGGGCGTCGATGGTGCGCAGCAGCACATGGCGCGGGTCGGCGATGCTGGCTGGCAGGCCCTCGGTAGGGTGCATGCTGACTTGTACGGCCGCGGTCGGCACCCGGCGCCAGGGCAGGCGCACCAGGCTGCCTTCGAGTGGGTAGGCGCGGCAGTCGATGTCGCCCACGTCCCACACCAGGCCCGAATTTTCCACGTCGTCACCGTTCAGGGTCAGGCCAAGGATGGTGCTGGGCAGCGGCCGGCCGGTCTGGTACACGGCCAGCAATTCATCACGGTGCAGCAGCTTGCCGCGTGGTACGCCGTTGGCGTCGAGGATGAACAGTTCGAACAGCTCGATATCGGGGTTTTCAGCCAGGAAACGGGAAGCCTGCTCTACAGGTGCAAAGTGCATGATGTATTCGCTCACGGGCGCACAGGACGTTCGCGCAGAACGCGCGGTCCAGTTGAGTCAAACGGCCAGACAATGGCCGGGTTTGGTCACAAAGGCGTGAGCGGGCAGTCCGGTGGGCGTGCGTGACGGCAGTGCCACAAGGCCCAGAAGGCGAGGATGATGTGCACCAGCGGATTTTCCCCGGCACGGCTCCGGGCCTTCGGTAACGAAGGGCGGGACGACGGTGGGGCGATGTGCTGGACGGGAGTCATGCTTTTGATACTCACATGCGGCGTAAGGTTGATTAAAGCAGTGAATGGCAACCTTTACGTATACCCTTGCTAAACTTTCAGCCGCTATACGATCCCTGTAGGAGCGGCCTTGTGCCGCGAAGGGCTGCGGCACAAGGCCGCTCTCCTACCATGACAGCAAAGTAGGCCCAAATCTGCGACAATCGCGCATCCTTCGAATGCCGATCATGAAAAAGCAGGGCCACCTGCATCACTAAAAAGCCCCATGACTGACCACGCCATCGACAAACTGCTGCAAAACCTCGACCACGCCATGATTGCCGACCGCCATCGTCTGCGCCGGCAACTGCACGAACTGCGCAAGCGCCCCGACGAGGCGAAGCTTTCGCAGTGGGTGGAAAAGGTCCAGGCCTCCTGCGCCCAGGTCACTGCACGTCAGCAAAGCGTGCCGACCGTGCGCTACGACGACAACCTGCCGATCGCCGCCAAGCGTGACGAAATCAAGAAGGCCCTGGCCGAAAACCAGGTGCTGGTGATCGCCGGCGAAACCGGTTCGGGCAAGACCACCCAGCTGCCAAAGATTTGCCTGGAACTGGGGCGTGGCAGCCACGGCCTGATCGCCCACACCCAGCCACGCCGGATCGCCGCGCGCAGCGTGGCAGCACGGGTTGCCGAAGAGCTGGGCACCCCGCTGGGCGGGCTGGTCGGTTACCAGGTACGTTTCGAAGACCAGAGCGATGCCAATACCCTGGTCAAACTGATGACCGATGGCATCCTGCTGGCCGAAACCCAGCACGACCGCTTTCTTGAGCGCTACGACACGATCATCGTCGACGAAGCCCACGAACGCAGCCTGAACATCGACTTCCTGCTTGGCTACCTGAAGACACTGCTGCATCGCCGGCCAGACCTGAAACTGATCATCACGTCGGCCACCATCGACCTGGAACGCTTTTCCAAACACTTCGATGGCGCGCCGATCATCGAGGTGTCCGGGCGCACATTCCCGGTGGAAACCTGGTACCGCCCGCTCACCAGCGAGCAGGATGAAGAAGGCAACCAGATCGAGGACGACCTCACCGTCGACCAAGCCATCCTCGCCACTCTGGATGAGCTGGCGCACCACGAACGCAGCGAAGGCAAAGGCCCGGGCGATGTGCTGATCTTCCTGCCCGGCGAGCGGGAAATCCGCGATGCCGCTGAAATCCTGCGCAAGGCGCAGTTGCGCCACACCGAGATCCTGCCGCTGTATGCACGCCTGTCGCCGGCCGAGCAACAGCGCATCTTCCAGCCGCACACCGGGCGCCGCGTGGTGCTGGCCACCAACGTGGCCGAAACCTCGCTGACCGTGCCGGGCATCCGCTACGTGATCGACACCGGCACCGCACGCATCAGCCGCTACAGCTACCGCGCCAAAGTGCAGCGCCTGCCCATCGAAGCGGTGTCCCAAGCCAGCGCCAACCAGCGTAAAGGCCGTTGCGGCCGGGTCGAGCCGGGCATTTGCGTACGTCTGTACAGCGAAGAGGACTTCAACAGCCGGCCGGCGTTTACCGACCCGGAGATTCTGCGCACCAACTTGGCGGCGGTGATCCTGCAGATGTTGCACCTGCGCCTGGGCGCGATCGATGCGTTCCCGTTCATCGAGCCGCCGGATGGCAAGGCCATCAGCGATGGTTTCAACCTGCTGCAGGAACTGTCAGCGGTCAACCGCGAAAACCAGTTGACGCCGATTGGCCGCCAACTGGCCCGCCTGCCCATCGACCCACGACTGGGCCGCATGCTACTCGAAGGCGCCCGACTGGGCAGCCTGCAGGAAGTGCTGATCGTTACCAGCGCACTGTCGGTGCAGGACCCACGCGAGCGCCCGCCAGAGCGTCAGCAGGCGGCTGATCAGGCCCATGCGCAATGGAAGGACGTGGACTCCGACTTCGCCGCGCTGGTCAACCTGTGGCGCGGTTTTGAAGAGCAGCGCCAGGCGCTGACGGCCAACCCGCTGCGCAACTGGTGCCGCAAGCATTTCCTGAACTACTTGCGCCTGCGTGAGTGGCGCGATGCCCACCGCCAGCTGGCGCTGATCTGCCGTGACCTGCAGTTGACGGTGAACAAGGAACCGTCCGACTACCAGAAGATGCACAAGGCCATCCTCAGCGGCCTGCTCAGCCAGATCGGCCAGAAGACCGAAGAGGGCGACTACCAGGGGGCGCGTCAACGGCGCTTCTGGGTGCACCCGTCCTCGGGCCTGGGGCGCAAGCGACCGCAGTGGGTCATGGCCGCCGAACTGGTCGAGACCACCAAGCTGTATGCGCGCATGGTCGCCAAGATCGAGCCTGACTGGATCGAGCCGCTGGCTGGCCACCTGGTCAAGAAAAACCACTTCGAACCGCACTGGGAGAAGAAGCGCGGTCAGGTGGTGGCCTATGAGCAGATCACCCTGTACGGCCTGATTCTGGTCGGCCGCCGCCCGGTGCACTTTGGCCCGATCGACCCGGTCATTTCGCGTGAGCTGTTCATCCGCGAGGGCCTGGTGGGTGGCGAAATACAGTCGCGGGCCAAGTGCCTGGCGGCCAACAAACGCCTGCTCGAAGAACTCGACGAGCTGGAGGCCAAGGCCCGCCGGCGCGACATTCTGGCTGACGAAGAAACGCTGTACGCCTTCTACGAAGCGCGCCTGCCGGCGGAAATCCACCAGACCGCGACCTTTGACAGCTGGTACCGCATGGGCAGCCAGAAGGATGCCAACCTCCTGATCATGCGTGAGGAAGACGTGCTGGCCCGTGAGGCTAGCGAAGTCACTGCCGCGCAGTACCCCGACAGCATGCAGGTCGGCGAGCTGCGCCTGCCGCTGAGCTATCACTTCGAACCCGGCCACCCGCGTGACGGCGTGACCGTGCGGGTGCCGGCACCGTTGCTGCCAAGCCTGCCCGGCGAGCGCCTGGAATGGCTGGTGCCAGGCTTGCTGGAGGCCAAGTGCGTGGCGCTGATACGCAACCTGCCCAAGGCCTTGCGCAAGAACTTCGTGCCGGTGCCGGACTTCGTCAAGGCTTCGCTGGCGCGTATGACCTTCGGTCAGGGCGCACTGCCGCAGGCCCTGGGCCAGGAGCTGCTGCGCATGACCGGTGCGCGGGTGTCCGACGAGGCCTGGGACGAGTCGGTCCAGCTGGTCGAAGGCCACCTGCGCATGAACATCGAAGTGGTCGACGGCCAGGGCAAGTTCCTTGGCGAAGGCCGCGACCTGGCCGAGCTGACCGCGCGCTTTGCTGCCGCCAGCCAGGCTGCCTTGGCGGTGCCGCGCACCGAAAAGAGCGAGCAGCCGGTGCAGGCGAAGGCTTTCAGCGAAGTGAAGCAGACCGCCCAACAGAAGATTGCCGGCCTGTCGATGACCGTGTACCCGGCGTTGGTGGAAGAGGGCGGTAGCGTGCGCGAAGGGCGCTTCTCGACCCAGGCCGAAGCCGAGTTCCAGCACCGCCGTGCCCTGCAGCGCCTGTTGTTGCAGCAATTGGCCGAGCCGGCCAAGTACCTGCGCGGCAAGCTGCCGGGCCTGACCGAGCTTGGCCTGCTGTACCGTGAAATGGGCAGGGTCGAGGCACTGGTCGAGGACATCCTGCTGGCCAGCCTGGACAGCTGTATCCTTGAAGGTGAACAGCCGTTGCCGCGTGATGGTGCGGCCTTGGCCGGGCTGGCTGAGCGCAAGCGCGGCAGCTGGGCCGAGCATGCCGAGCGGTTGGCGCGCCAGACGCTGGAGGTGCTGAAACTGTGGCATGGGCTGCAGAAGCGCTTCAAGGGCAAGATCGACCTGAGCCAGGCGGTGGCGCTGAACGACATCAAGCAACAGCTGGGCAACCTTGTGTACCCGGGCTTTGTGCGTGAAACGCCCGGGGTTTGGTTCAAGGAGCTGCCGCGTTACCTCAAGGCGGTGGAATTGCGCCTGGAGAAGCTGGGTTCGCAGGTGCAGAAGGACCGGGTATGGAGCGGTGAGCTGGCCAACTTGTGGGCACAGTACAAGGCGCGTGCCGACAAGCATGCCCAGGAAGGCAAGCGCGATGAGCAACTGACGTTGTACCGCTGGTGGCTGGAGGAATACCGGGTGTCGCTGTTTGCCCAGCAGTTGGGCACCAAGGTGCCGATTTCCGACAAAAGATTGAGCAAACAGTGGAGCCAGGTGGAAGGCTAACCTGCCCAATTTGTGGCAAACTTCAGGGAGTTTGGGGCCGCGTTGCGGCCCTTCGCGGGTGAGCCCGCTCCCACAGGGGTAACGTACGCTCCTGATTTGGTACTAAAGTGCCACTAAATTGTCATATTCCCAGCCAGCGCCCCGTGGCGATGGCCTTTGACCAGAGGAACGACCGTGCATAACGTCGTGATCAGCGGCACCGGCCTGTACACCCCGGCCCAGAGCATTTCCAACGAAGAACTGGTGGCTTCCTTCAACGCCTGGTCGCAGCAGTTCAACCAGGACAACGCCGCTGCCATCGAGCGCGGCGAAGTTGAAGCAGCGCCGCTGTCCGATGCGGCCTTTATCGAAAAGGCCTCGGGCATCAAGAGCCGCTTCGTGATGGACAAGGCCGGCATCCTCGACCCGCAGCGCATGAAACCACGCCTGCCCGAGCGTTCCAATGACGAGCCCTCGGTGCTCTGCGAAATGGCCGTGGCCGCTGCCCGCCAGGCCCTGGAGCGTGCCGGCCGCACGGCTGCCGATGTCGATGGCGTGATCGTCGCCTGCTCCAACCTGCAGCGCCCGTACCCGGCCATCGCCATCGAAGTGCAACAGGCGCTGGGCATCCAGGGCTTTGCCTTCGACATGAACGTGGCCTGCTCGTCGGCCACCTTCGGCATCCAGACCGCTGCCAACAGCGTGGCCCTGGGCCAGGCGCGCGCGGTGCTGATGGTCAACCCCGAGGTGTGCACCGGGCACCTGAACTTCCGTGACCGCGACAGCCATTTCATTTTCGGTGATGCCGCCACTGCGGTGTTGCTCGAGCGTGCCGACAAGGCCACCTCGGCGCACCAGTTCGACATCGTCAGCACCAAGCTGTGGACCGAGTTCTCCAACAACATCCGCAACAACTTCGGCTTCCTCAACCGGGCAGCGGAAGAGGGCGAAGGCGCCGCAGACAAGCTGTTCATCCAGGAAGGCCGCAAGGTGTTCCGTGAGGTGTGCCCGAAGGTGGCCGAGCTGATCGGTGAGCACCTGCAGGAAAATGGCCTGCAACCGAGCGATGTGAAGCGTTTCTGGCTGCACCAGGCCAACCTCAGCATGAACCACCTGATCGTCAAGAAGTTGCTGGGGCGTGAGGTGGCCGAGGAAGATGCACCGGTGATTCTGGACCGCTATGCCAATACCAGTTCGGCGGGGTCGGTGATTGCCTTCCACCTCTATCAGGATGACCTGGCCAAGGGTTCGTTGGGCGTATTGAGCTCGTTTGGTGCGGGGTATTCGATTGGTAGCGTGATTCTGCGCAAGCGCTGATCCTTAGTCAGCCTGTACCGGCCTCTTCGCGGGCTCGCCCGCGAAGAGGCCGGTGCATTTTTCCAGGCAAAAAAAAGCGGGAAACGCCGGATGGGGTCGGCATTTCCCGCTTCAGGTGAAGCAGAAGAGGGTGTCGCTTAGAACTTGGCTTCCAGGTCCACCTGCAGGGTGTCTACATCCGCATCGCTGTTCGGCAGGTTGGAGTAGTCGGTCTTGGCCATCATGTAGGCCGCGCCCAGGGCGAAGTTCTTGTCGATTTCGTAGCCCACTTTGAACTTGTGGCCACGGGAACCGGTAAAGCCGTTACCGAAGTCGGAGTCGGTGAACAGGCTCACTACACCGTTACGCTGCACGTCGCGGTAGTTGTAGTCCAGGCTCCAGGCACCGATCTTGCTCTTCAAACCAGCCAGCCAGGCCTTGTCCTTGCCATCGGTGCTTTCGGTGTTCTTGACGAACTGGCCGTAAGCCGACAGTGGAATGGCGAAACCGGTGAAATCGACCTGACCGAAGCCTTCAACCAGGTTGAACTCGTCGGTGGTGTTGCCCAGCGAGCGCAGAGCAGCCGAGGCCTTGTCGTTGTCGTAGCCGTATACGCTGCCGCCAACGGTAACCTTGACGGTGTCAGCCGCGTTGAACTTGGTACCCAGCTGGGCCGCGTACAGCTGCGCGTCGTGCTTGAACTGCACGCCGTCGCCGTCGACGTTGTCCTTCAGGTTGTAGTGGCCGATGCTGCCGAACACTTCGGCCGGGCCGAGGTTGGTCTTGTAGGTAGCTGCCACGCCTTCCGGGTTGATGTCGCTGTCCCAGATGATGTCGCCCATGCTCACCCATGGCTGCATCATCTTGCCGCCAATCAGGTGCAGGTTGGGCACGGCAGTCGGGTGCCAGTCGAGGTAGGCCAGGTCGACCCACAGCGATTTCTTCTCGAAGTAGTTGTCCAGGCTCTGGTTGGTCGAACGGGCATCGGCGCTGCTGCCGGTGGCCACACGCACGCCAGCGTCAACCTGCGGGTTGATCTCGCTGTAGAAGCCGACACGGGCACGTACACGCTCACGGTCCTGGTTGCCGCTGCGGGAGATCGGGTTGTCGACGTTGACGTCTTCGTAACGCAGGCGCACATCACCCTTGATCTGGGTCTTGGCGGCCCATGCCACTTTCTGTTCGAAGTTGCTCATCCGTTCAGACTGAGCTTTCTGGTCGGCCCTTTCCTTGGTTTCTTTTGCCAGGTCGCCCTGCAGTTCGTTGTACTGCGCCTGATTGATCGAGCCGTTGGCGCGGAGCATTTCGAGCAGCTTGGCGTCGACAGCAGCACTGGCCGGGGCGCTCAGAGCCAGCATCATGCCGGTGAGGCTCACTCCGGTAAGTGTAGAAACAAGACGCATAAGGTTCTCCCTACTGAAAAAAATGGGGGAGGCTCAAGCGCCTGCCCCTGCGTTGGCATGTCTTCGGAAAGGGCCTGACTAGACAGGTTCTGAGGTTCCGGAAAACAGGCGCAAGTATTGCGGGGGCCAATGACAGATTAATGTCTGATTAGTGGCACTGCGGTTAAGTAATTGAGAATAAAAGGATCAGCCCGGCGTTCGTCATTTGAGTGCCGGGCCTTACTTGGGGATACTGAAGGCCTTCTCACAGCGAGCCGAAACCGTGACCAGCCTGTACAGCCTTGCCAACTTGCATGATCTTCCGGCGGCCACCTGGGATGCCCTGGTGCCAGCGGGTCAGCCGTTCCTGCGCCATGCCTTTCTCAGTGCAATGGAAGACAGTGGCAGCGTCCAGCGAAACACTGGCTGGGCTGCCGAGCACTTGGTCCTGGAGCGTGAGGGGCAGGTGCGGGCGCTGATGCCGGCGTACCGCAAGTGGCACTCCTATGGCGAGTATGTGTTCGACCATGGCTGGGCCGATGCCTGTGAGCGGGCCGGCATTGCCTACTATCCCAAGCTGTTGGGGGCCGTGCCGTTCAGCCCTGTGAGCGGCCCACGCCTTTTTGCGGCCGATCCGGCTGACGGTTTGATGATGTTGCAGGCCCTGCCTGAGTATTTGGCCAAGGGTGGGCTATCCGGAGCGCACATCAATTTCACCGACTCGGCGCTGGACGAACAACTGGCAGCCCAGCCGGGCTGGATGGAGCGCTTGGGTTGCCAGTTCCATTGGCAAAATCGGGGGTATCGAGATTTCCAGGACTTTCTCGACAGCCTGAGTTCGCGCAAGCGCAAGCAGATGCGCAAGGAGCGTGAGCAGGTGGCGGGGCAGGGTATTGATTTTCGCTGGTACCGAGGCGATGAACTGGATGAAGCCCAGTGGGATTTCGTCTTCCTCTGTTACGCCAACACCTATGCCGTACGCCGCCGGGCGCCTTATCTGACTCGCGCGTTTTTCAGCCTGCTGGCCGAACGCATGCCCGAGGCTGTGCGGGTGGTAATGGCGCGTCAGGGGGGGCGCGATGTGGCGATGGCGCTGAGCCTGGTGGGGGGCGACAGCCTGTTTGGCCGTTACTGGGGCTGCCTGGATGAATTCGACCGGCTGCATTTCGAAACGTGTTTCTATCAGGGGATGGACTTTGCCATTGCCGAGGGCTACCAGCGTTTCGATGCCGGGGCGCAGGGGGAGCACAAGCTGATACGCGGGTTCGAGCCGGTGTTGACGCGGTCGTGGCATTACCTGCTGCACCCCGGGTTGCGGCGGGCGGTGGAGGATTTTCTGGTGCAGGAGCGGGAAGGGGTGAGGGGGTATGCCGAGGAGGCGAGGGGGATGTTGCCTTATCGTCGGGACTGATCCATTTGTATTGCCTGTGCTGGTCTCTTCGCGGGTTCACCCGCGAAGAGACCAGCACAGGTTTCAGTCCACCCCGACAAACCCCCCGGTCTGGTGATGCCACAACCGGGCATACAACCCCTGCTGTTCCAGCAGCTCGCTGTGGCTGCCACTCTCGACAATCCGCCCCTTGTCCAGCACCACCAGCCGGTCCATCCGCGCGATGGTGGACAACCGGTGGGCGATCGCGATCACCGTCTTGCCCTGCATCAGCGTTTCCAGGCTTTCCTGAATGGCTGCTTCCACCTCCGAGTCCAGCGCCGAAGTGGCTTCGTCCATGATCAGGATCGGCGCATTCTTCAGCAGTACCCGGGCAATGGCGATGCGCTGGCGCTGGCCGCCCGACAGCTTCACCCCGCGCTCACCCACATGGGCATCGAAGCCGGTGCGCCCCTGGGCGTCGGATAGCTGCGGGATAAACTCGTCGGCGCGGGCGCGGCGCACGGCGTCGAGCAACTCCGCCTCACTGGCGCCGGGGCGGCCATACAGCAGGTTGTCGCGGATCGAGCGGTGCAGCAGCGAAGTGTCCTGGGTGATCATGCCGATTTGTGCGCGCAGGCTGGCCTGGCTCACCTCGGCAATGTCCTGGCCATCGATAAGGATACGCCCGCCCTGCACGTCGTACAGCCGCAGCAGCAGGTTGACCAGGGTCGACTTGCCCGCGCCGGACGGGCCGATCAAACCGATTTTTTCGCCTGGGCGAATGTTCAGGTCGAGCCCTTCGATCACGTTGGCAGCCTTGCCGTAGTGGAAATCCACGTCATCGAACCGCACCGCGCCACGGCTCACCTTCAGCGCCGGCGCATTGGGCTGGTCAGTGACGGTGACCGGCTGGGCAATGGTCTGCAGGCCGTCCTGGACCATGCCGATGTTCTCGAAGATGCCGTTGACCACCCACATGATCCAGCCCGACATGTTGACGATGCGGATCACCAGGCCGGTGGCCAAGGCAATGGCGCCGACGGTAATCAGCGACTGGCTCCACAGCCACAGCGCAAGGCCCGTGGTGGTGACCACCAGCAGGCCGTTGAGGCTGGTGATGACGACGTCCATGCTGGTGACCACGCGTGCCGCCAGTTGGGTTTTTTCGGTCTGTTCGCTGATCGCTTCGCGCGCGTATTGCTGCTCGTAGTCGGTGTGGGCGAACAGCTTCAGGGTGGCGATGTTGGTGTAGCCATCGACGATCCGCCCCATCAGCTTGGAACGGGCGTCGGAGGAGATCACCGAACGCTCCTTCACCCTTGGCACGAAGTAGAAGAGCGCGGCGATGTAGCCGACGATCCACAGCAGCAGCGGCAGCATCAGGCGCCAGTCGGCCTCGGCGAACAGCACCAGCGAGGTAATGGCGTAGATCAGTACATGCCATAGCGCGTCCACCGCCTGCACGGCGGAGTCGCGCAGCGAGTTGCCGGTCTGCATGATGCGTTGGGCGATGCGCCCGGCAAAGTCGCTCTGGAAGAAGTTCAGGCTCTGCTTGAGCACGTAGGTGTGGTTTTGCCAGCGGATCAGGCTGGTCATACCGGGGTTGATGGTCTGGTGCACCAGCAGGTCGTGCAGGCCGAAGAACACCGGCCGCAGCACCAGGATCACCACCAGCATCCAGATCAGCTCGCCACTGTGCTCACTGAAGAAGTTGGCATTGGGCGTGCCCTGGGCCAGGTCGATGATGCGGCTGAGGTAGCTAAACATGGCCACCTCGATCAGCGAGGCGAACAGGCCGACCACCAGCAGGGCAAGAAAACTGGGCCATACCTGGCGCAGGTAATACAGGTAGAACGGCCACACGGTGGTCGGCGGCGATTCACTGGGTGCTTCGCGGAAAATATCGATCAGTTGTTCGAAACGGCGGTACAGCATGGGTAACGACACTCCTGTTCCATCCTGCCCTCAGGCGGTTTCACGTCCCTGTGAAGCCTGCGGTCAGTCGATGCGTTTGGCCGACTTGATGTAGACCGGGTCGGCCGGCACATCACGCATGCCTTTCTTGATGGTGGTCGGTGAGTTGACGATCTGGTCGACCACTTCCATGCCCTTGGTCACCTTGCCGAACACGGCATAGCCACGGTCACGCCCGGGGTTGAGGAAGTCGTTGTCGGCCACGTTGATGAAGAACTGGCTGGTGGCCGAGTTCGGGTCCGAGGTGCGCGCCATCGACAGGGTGCCGCGGGTGTTCAGCAGGCCGTTGCTGGCTTCGTTCTTGATTGGGGCGTTGGTGTTTTTTTGCACCATCTGGTCAGTGAAACCACCGCCCTGGACCATGAAACCCGGGATTACACGGTGGAAAATGGTGTTGTTGTAGAAGCCGCTGTCAACGTACTGCAGGAAATTCTTGGTACTGACCGGCGCCTTCTCGGCGTTCAGCTCGATTTCGACCTGGCCGAAGCTGGTGTCCAGCAGAACGTGCGGGGTCTTGTCAGAGGCCATGACGCTGGTGGCGAAGGCGACCGAGCAGGCGGTGAGCAGGAGTTTTTTCAGCATGGGCTCAAAGATCCTTGAGAGGTGGAAGCGGCTGCGAGGAACTGCAGCAGGGTCTGGTTGAAGACCTCGGGTTGATCGAGGGGCGTAGCGTGCCGGGAATCGTCGACGACGACCAGCCTGGCGTTGGGCATCAGCGCGACATAGCGCTCTTTCAGTTGTATCGGGGTGTAATCGTGGTCGGCGGCAATGATCAGGGTAGGACAGTGGACCTGCCCGATGCGTTCCTGCACGCCCCAGTCGACGATGGCGTCGAAGCTCTTGAGGTAGGCGCGCTTGTCGTTACGCGCCCAGCGTTGGGCCATCTTCTGTCGCAGTTCGGCTTGATGAGGTTTGGGGAACAGGCGTTCAGCCAGGCCCTTGCCGACGGTTTCGACACTGAGCAGCCGCGCCAGGCCCCAGCGCTTTAGCCACCATATCCAGTCACTGCGGGTGCGGCGCTTGACCTCGGGGGCGCTGTTGACAATGCACAGGCTGCGCAGCCATTGCGGGTGGTCGACGGCAAACTGGAAGCCGACCATGCCGCCCATGGACAGGCCGACGAAGTGCACCGGGCCGGTGTGCAGGTGTTCGAGCAGGGCGAGCAGGTCGGCACTGAAGGTCGCGATCTGGTAGCCGTCGCGGGGTTTGTCGGAACGGCCGTGGCCGCGAATGTCCATGAGGATCACCCGGTAGTGGCGGCTGAGCGCCGGCACCTGCAGCTCCCAGTCCTGGCAACTGGAGCCCAGACCGTGCAGCAGTACCAGTGGTTCGCCCTGGCCATATTCCTCGTAATGCAGTGTGCATCCTTCGTGTTCGAAATAGGCCATGGGCGCGGTCCTCTCAAGCTTGTGGGGGGGCTGCGAAGGGCACGTCCAGTGGCGCGGTGTCGAAGTTGCGCAGCAGGTCGATGAGAATCTGCGTGGCCGGGCCCAGGGTCTTCTCTTTGCTCGAATAAAGGTAGAACAGTGGATGGCGGCTGCCACCCTGATCCAGCGGCAACGGCTTGAGCACGCCTTCGCGCAGCTCACGCTCGATCATGTGCCGGGGCAGCCAGGCAAAGCCCAGGCCGCTGCTGACGAAGGTAGCGGCGGTGCCCAGGCTGCCGACGGTCCAGCGCTGCTCGGCACCCAGCCAGCCGACATCGCGCGGCTGAGCGCGGCCGGAGTCGCGGATTACCACCTGCAACTGGCTTTCCAGGTCCTGGAAGGTCAGCTCGCGGCCCAGGCGGTGCAGGCTGTGCTCAGGGTGGGCGACGGCGACGAACTCCACCGCACTCAGTTCGGCGCCCAGGTAGCCACCGATGCTGTAGCTGCTGATGGCCAGGTCGGCGATGCCTTCATGCATGACTTCTTCCACGCCAGACAGCACTTCTTCACGCAGGCGCACCCGGCAGCCACGGCTTTGCGGCATGAACGCGGCCAGGGCACGTACCAGGCGGGCGCTGGGGTAGGCGGCATCGACCACCAGGCGTACTTCGGCTTCCCAGCCTTGTTCCATGTGGTGGGCGAGGTCCTCGAGCTGGCTGGCCTGCTTCACCAGGTGGCGCGAGCGGCGTAGTAGCACGTTGCCAGCGTCGGTAAGCACCGCCTTGCGGCCGTCGATACGCAGCAGTGGCACGCCCAGTTGCTCTTGCATGCGGGCCACGGTGTAGCTGACCGAGGACTGTGAGCGATGCAGTGCCTCGGCGGCCTGGGCAAACCCGCCGTGATCGACCACTGCTTGCAGGGTTCGCCACTGGTCAAGGGTTACGCGCGGCGCTTTCATCTTTCGCTCCTGTTGTCCTAAGCTGCCCTCTTTCAAGGAGAGCGGCCCATGAAGAAATGTTGTGCGGCAATACTGATGTGCCTGCCCCTCGGGGCCATGGCCTATCCCATCGATGTGGAGAAGGAACTGACCGGGGTAAAGCTTGACTACACCGCCTATGACACGGCCTACGACATTGGCGCCATTACCCTCAACAACTATGGGCAGGTACCGGCGGCCTGCAAGGTGACCTTCCGCAATGGCCCTGAAGCACCCCGGGTTCGCCGGGTGAATGTACCGGCCGGTAAAAGCGTCGATGTCACCGCCAAGTTCAACCGGCAGATCATCAAACTGCGTATCGCCTTGAGCTGTAGCGCGGAATAAACTGATTAATCGATTGATTGAACCCACTTTTTACGCTTTTTTATCGATAGGTCAAGCCTTAATCTCACCTCCATCGAATCGCAACCCTTTTTGCCGATGGAGGCACCCCATGTCCCGCGTACTGATCATCGAAAGCAGCGCCCGCCAGCAGGATTCCGTTTCCCGTCAGCTGACCCGTGATTTCATCCAGCAATGGCAGGCCGCTCACCCGGCCGATCAGATCACGGTGCGCGACCTGGCGGTGAACCCGGTGCCGCACCTGGATGCCAATCTGCTGGGTGGCTGGATGAAGCCCGAAGAGCAGCGCAGTGCCGCCGAACTGGAGGCCCTGGCCCGTTCCAACGAATTGACCGATGAAGTGCTGGCGGCTGATGTGCTGGTAATGGCCGCGCCGATGTACAACTTCACCATCCCCAGCACCCTCAAGGCCTGGCTGGATCACGTACTGCGCGCCGGCATCACCTTCAAGTACACCCCGACCGGCCCGCAGGGCCTGCTGACCGGCAAGCGCGCCATCGTACTGACTGCCCGTGGCGGCATTCACGCCGGTGCCAGCAGCGACCACCAGGAACCGTACCTGCGTCAGGTGATGGCCTTCATCGGTATTCACGATGTCGATTTCATCCATGCCGAAGGCCTGAACATGAGCGGCGAGTTCCATGAGAAGGGCGTCAACCAGGCCAAGGCCAAACTGGCGGCCGTGGCCTGAGGTTCAACGAATTCCCAACCCTGACACCTGTTTGTTGCTCCTTTGGGTGTACCTGCCCGGCCAATGGCCGGGCTTTTTTATGCCTGGGCTTCCGTGGGGGCCGGTTCAGCCCTTACATTCCTCATGGTTGAACTCATTTGCCGCAACCCGCTAAGGTCGCGGCCTTGATTCACGAGAGACAACCATGGGCTACCTGATAATCGTCGCGCTGATCCAGGCGTTTTCCTTCAGCCTGATCGGCGAGTACCTGGCCGGGCACGTCGACAGCTATTTTGCTGTGCTCGCACGGGTGGTGCTGGCAGGCCTGGTGTTCCTGCCATTGACCCGCTGGCGCCAGGTCGAGCCGCGTTTCATGCGCTCGATGCTGTTGATCGGCGCGCTGCAGTACGGCATCACCTACGTCTGCCTGTACCTAAGCTTCCGCGTGCTGACCGTGCCGGAAGTGCTGCTGTTCACCATCCTCACGCCACTGCATGTGACGCTGATCGAAGACGCCATGAACCGGCGTTTCAACCCGTGGGCGCTGCTGGCCGCGCTGGTTGCCGTGGGCGGTGCGGCGGTGATCCGCTTCGACAGCATCAGCGGCGAGTTCTTCATCGGCTTCCTGCTGCTGCAACTGGCCAACTTCACCTATGCCGCTGGCCAGGTGCTGTACCGCCACCTGGTCGCGCGCCACCCCAGCGACCTGCCACATTACGCGCGCTTCGGCTACTTCTACCTGGGCGCCTTGCTGGTGGTGTTGCCGGCCTTCCTGCTGTTCGGCAACGCCCAGCACCTGCCGAGCACCGATGTGCAATGGCTGGTGCTCCTGTTCCTGGGCCTGTGCCCGACGGCGCTGGGCCTGTACTGGTGGAACAAGGGCGCGTGCCTGGTGTCTGGCGGTACGTTGGCGGTGATGAACAACCTGCATGTACCGGTAGGGCTGCTGCTGAACCTGTTGATCTGGAACCAGCACGAGCCGCTGGGGCGGCTGTTCATCGGCGGCGGAATCATCCTGGCGTCGGTGTGGTTGAGCCGTCTGGGGGGGCGCGCGCAGTCTCCGCTGGTCGGCAAAGCCTGACATGCACACCATTTTCGTCATTGTTGCGCCGATCTTCGCTTTGATCCTGGTTGGCTACTTGTGCCGCAAGACCAACAAACTCGGCGACAAGGCCGCCGCCGAAATCAACAAGATGGTGGTCTGGCTGTGCCTGCCGGCGTTGCTGTTCAAGGTCACCGCCACCGCCACCTGGAGTGAGATCTGGCATCCTGGGTTCATCGTGGCCTTTGGTGCGGGTGCCTTGGCCATGTTCGTGTTCACGCTGGCGTGGCGGCTGTACAGCGGCCATGGCCTGGTGGCATCGAGCATCGACGGGCTCAGTGCGGGCTATGCCAATACCGGCTATATCGGCATCCCCTTGTGTCTGTTGCTGTTCGGTCAGGCAGGCTTGCAGCCGGCCCTGATCTCGTCGTTGATCGTCGTGTGCCTGGTGTTCGCCATTTCGCTGACACTGATCGAGATCGGTTTGCAGGAAGAGCGGCATATTGGCCGCGCCATCGTGGTGGTGGGCAAGGCGCTGGCGAAGAACCCGCTGGTGATTTCGCCGCTGGCGGGTGCTGGCTGGGCCATGACCGGGTTGGGGCTGGCCGAGCCGGTGATGCACTTTCTCGACATGCTGGCGTTGGCTACCACGCCGTGCGCCTTGATATCGCTGGGCGCGTTCCTGGCGGAAAAGCGTACCGGCGCACAGGCCAGTCCGTGGCCGTTGGTGGGGTTGAAGCTGGTAGGGCAGCCGGCGCTGACCTGGGTGCTGGCGTACAAGGTGTTCAGCCTGCCGAGCATGTGGGCGGCTTCGGCGGTGCTGTTGGCGGCACTGCCGACAGGGACCGGGCCGTTCATGCTGGCGGAGTATTACAACCGCGAGGCGGGGCTGATATCGCGGACGATCCTGTTATCGACCGTGGCTTCGCTGGTGACCTTGACCGGGCTGTTGTATCTGCTGGGGTATGCGGGTAGCTGAAGGCCTCTTTGCGTATAAACTCGCGCCTACAAACAATGCGTTTTCCTGTCGGTACGGGGCCGCTCATCGGCCCTGACGTTATCGAGCATGCCATGGCGCAACCAGCTATGACGCGTTCGTTACTGAGCCCAAATCACGCCGGTGCCTACCCGATAATCATGAAAATGAATCGGGAGACCGGCGTGAAGCTAGAAACGCGAAGTATCGAATTTGTCCCACACGCTGAGCGTTATGGCACGCCTAAACGACTGTTCACCATCTGGTTCAGCTCCAACTTCCAGATAACCGCACTGATGGTCGGCACCCTGGGAGCCGCGTCGGGGCTAAGTTTTGGCTGGACATTGTTGGGCCTGCTGGTCGGCAACCTGATCGGCACCGTGTTCATGGCGGCGCACTCTGCCCAGGGCCCTCACCTTGGCGTGCCACAGATGATCCAGAGCCGGGCCCAATTCGGTGTTCACGGCGCGGCGATCCCGTTGCTGGTGATGGTCACGGCTGCCGTCTTGTTCCTCGCCGCAAGCGGCGTGCTGATGCGTGAAGCGCTGCAGGCGCTGATGCCCATGAGCGATGGCCAAGCCATTGTGGTGGTGGGCGTACTGACCTTTATCATTGGCTTTATCGGCTACGAACTCATCCACCGCCTGGGGGCTTGGATGAGCCTGCTGTCCACCCTGGTTTTTGCTGGCGCCCTGATGCTGATCCTGCTGCACCCTGGCGGCCTCGAAAGCACAACGGCGGTGAGCACAGGCTTTTCGTTCGCCGCCTTCAACCTGATCGTTGCCCAGTCTGCCTCCTGGACGCTGGGCTATGGCCCCTATGTGGCCGACTACTCGCGGTACCTCCCGGCCAACGTCAACCCTCGCGCCACGTTCTGGGCTACCTATTGCGGTTGTGCGCTGGGCTCCTTCGCCATGATGGCATTGGGTGCGCTGGTGGCCGTGGAACTACCCGCCGCACTGGGGCATGACCCTGCAACGGCCATTGCCGCGTTGTTTGGCCCGTTGGCGCCGTTGGCGCTGGCAGTGATCGCACTGGGGGTGATCCAGTACAACGTCCTGTGCCTGTACAGCGCGTACATGTCGTCAGTCACGATCTTTGGTGCGTTCAAGACGATCGCTCACGTGACCTCAACTGCCAAAGCCATGGTAATGGCCTGCCTGACCGCAGCGGCAACGGTGATCGCCATCGCCACCCAGTACAACTTCGACACATTCTTTGCCGACATCCTGATCGGCCAGTTGTACCTGCTTATCCCTTGGAGCGCGATCAACCTGGTGGACTACTACTGGGTGTGCCGGGGTCACTATGATGTGGGAGCGCTGTATGACGCCAAGGGGCGCTACGGACGTTTCAATCGTCGAAGCCTGGCGGTGTACGCCGTGTCGATCATCGGCACCATCCCGTTCATGAAACTGTCGTTCTACACGGGTTTCGTGGCCGAATGGCTGGGTGTGGACATCAGTTGGGCCATGGGCTTGATCCTGGCCGGCGCGCTGTACTGCATGGTCCACGGGCGCGAAAGCAAGCCGCTTTCGACAACCCTGGAATGTGCGCCCTAGGGCTGCCTTGAAAAGCGAAAGGGCTGCAATGCAGCCCCTGTGATTCAAGCCTCGCTCATCGCTTCCAGGCGGCGCGGCGCCGATTCCGGCGTTGTGCGCCCCGCCAACCCGGCCCGCATGTCATTGCCACTTGGCTGCTGATAAAGGCCCAAGCCGAACTCCGGCAACACGGCCAGCAGATAGTCGAAAATATCCCCCTGGATGCGTTCGTAGTCTGCCCATACCGTGGTGGTGGTGAAGCAGTAGATCTCCAGCGGCACACCCTCGGCGGTGGTCTGCATCTGTCGCACCATGCAGGTCATGTTCGGGTGCACGTTGGGGTGGTTCTTAAGGTAGGCCAGGGCAAAGGCGCGGAAGGTGCCGATGTTGGTCAGTTTGCGGCGGTTGGCCGCCAGCTCCGCCACCGGCCCCAGGGCCTCGTTCCAGTTTTGCAGCTCCTGGCGCTTGCCGGCCAGGTAGTCGCCCAGCAGCTGCACCTGGCTCAGGCGCTGTTCCTCTTCGCGGGTGAGGAAGCGTACCCCAGCGGCATCAATGAACAAGCTGCGCTTGATCCGCCGGCCACCGGACTGCTGCATGCCGCGGTAGTTGCGGAACGACTCGCTCATCAGGCGCCAGGTGGGGATGGAGACGATGGTCTTGTCGAAGTTCTGTACCTTGACGGTGTGAAGGGTGATGTCCACCACATCGCCATCGGCACCCACCTGCGGCATTTCGATCCAGTCGCCCACATGCAGCATGTCGTTGCTGGTCAGCTGCACGCTGGCGACGAACGACAGCAGGGTGTCCTTGTACACCAACAGCAGCACCGCCGACATGGCACCCAGGCCAGACAGCAGCAACAGCGGCGAGCGGTCGATCAGGGTGGCGATGATGACGATGGCGGCGAAAATCCACAGCATCATCTTGGCCAGCTGCACGTAGCCCTTGATCGAGCGGGTGCGGGCGTGTTCGGTGCGGGCGTAGATGTCGAGCAGGGCATCCAGCAGGCACGACAGCGCCAGGGTCATGAACAGCAGCGTGAAGGCCAGGGCGACATTGCCGAGGAAGTGCTGGGCGGTGTCGGACAGCTCTGGCACCAGCTTCAGGCCAAACTGCAGCACCAGCGACGGTGTGGTTTGTGCCAGGCGATGGAACACCTTGTTGTGGCGCAGGTCGTCCAGCCACTTCAGCGCCGGTTGGCGTGCCAGCAGGCGGGCGCTGTGCAGTACCAGGAAGCGTGCCAGCCGGCCGATGACCAGGGAAATCAGCAGCAGCACCGCCAGGCCAATGGCCGCGTGCAGCATGGGGTGTTGGTCGAGGGTGCCCCACAGGTCGAGGGAGTCACGCCAGATTCGTTGGATATCCATGGGCTTGCGTACAGTCTTGTTGCGAAACGAAGTGCCATTAGAGCGCGGATGGCGGCAAAGTTGCCAAAAGAAATTCGGCTAAGCCGGCAGAAAACGTTACCCTATGCAACTGAATTTCCCGCACTTGCCCGAGGTTACCTCCGTGTTCTCCCAATTCGCCCTGCATGAACGCCTGCTTAAAGCCGTGGCCGAGCTTAAATTTGTCGAGCCAACCCCGGTGCAGGCCGCGGCCATTCCCTTGGCCCTGCAAGGGCGTGACCTGCGTGTGACCGCGCAGACCGGCAGCGGTAAAACGGCAGCCTTCGTGCTGCCGCTGCTGAACCGCCTGGTCGACCTGAAAGGTGGACGGGTAGAGATCCGCTCGCTGATCCTGCTGCCGACCCGCGAGCTGGCCCAGCAGACCCTCAAGCAAGTGCAGCTGTTCTCGCAGTTCACCTACATCAAGGCGGGCCTGGTCACCGGCGGTGAAGACTTCAAGGAACAGGCCGCCATGCTGCGCAAGGTGCCGGACGTGCTGATCGGCACCCCGGGCCGCCTGCTGGAGCAGCTCAATGCCGGTAACCTGGACCTGTCCCACGTGCAGGTACTGATCCTCGACGAGGCCGACCGCATGCTCGACATGGGCTTCGCCGAAGACATGGAGCGCCTGTGCAAGGAGTGCGAGAACCGCGAGCAAACCCTGCTGTTCTCGGCCACCACCGGTGGCGCTGCCCTGCGCGACATCATCGGCAAGGTGCTGAAAGACCCTGAGCACCTGATGCTCAACAGCGTGTCGCAGCTGGCCGAAGGCACCCGCCAGCAAATCATCACCGCCGACCACGACCAGCACAAAGAAGCCATCGTGCAGTGGCTGCTGGCCAACGAAACCTTCGACAAGGCGATCATCTTCACCAACACCCGCGCCCTGGCCGACCGTATCTACGGCCACCTGGTGGCCAAGGACGTGAAGGCATTCGTGCTGCACGGCGAAAAGGACCAGAAGGACCGCAAGCTGGCCATCGAGCGCTTCAAGCAAGGCAGCTCCAAGGTGCTCGTGGCCACCGACGTCGCAGCCCGCGGCCTGGACATCGACGGCCTGGACCTGGTGATCAACTTCGACATGCCACGCAGCGGTGACGAGTACGTGCACCGTGTGGGCCGTACCGGCCGCGCCGGTGGCGAAGGCCTGGCAATCTCGCTGATCACCCACAATGACTGGAACCTGATGTCGAGCATCGAGCGCTACCTCAAGCAGCAGTTCGAGCGCCGGGTGATCAAGGAAGTGAAGGGTACTTACAGCGGGCCGAAGAAGGTCAAGGCGTCGGGCAAGGCTGTTGGGGCCAAGAAGAAGAAGGTAGACAAGAAGGGCGGCGATAAGAAAGCTGCCGCCAAGCGCAAGCCGACCGCCAAACCGAGGCCAAATGCACCGCTGGCCAGCGCTGATGGCCTGGCGCCACTGAAAAAGCGCAAGCCGGCTACTGAGTAACATTCAGTAGCGGTGTTGGCTTCTTCGCGGGCTTGCCCGCGAAGAAGCCAGCACAGGCGCCAACTACTCAGCCTTCTTCTCCGCCGTTTTCAACTCCTTGATCCGCTGGTCAATCAGCTGACACTTGTCGGGCAAGTCCTTGCTCGCCGTCTCCAGGTCCATCCCCTGAAGCTCGTCATTGATCTCCTTGGCCTTCTGCGGGTTCTGCTCGGTCAATTGGGTAACCAGCCCGGCCAGCTCTTCACGTTTCTGCGTTGCTTCTTCCGGTGTGCAGGCCCAGGCGGGCAGGGCGCAGGACAGGGCGATGGCGCAAGTAAGGGGCAGCAGCGGTTTCATCCTTTTTACCTCCAGCGGTGGTTATGCGCGGTGGAGGGCAAAAGGCGCGGGCAAGTTCAGCGATTGCGACCGATGGCGATAACGGTTAGTCATCCAGCGAGGTGGGGCACTCATATCGTGGCTCTCATTCAACTTTCCGGAACGTCACCACTCACTCTCCGGTCCCAACCTGTGTACCCCTTCCGTCCACAGCTGGAGCCCATCACCATGAGCATCCCCTACGACTGGGACCTGATCGAGCGCTTGTTGCACGAGGTGCAGAACGGCGCTGGTCACAGCTTTACCCCACGCCCCTATGCCGAGCAGCACGCAGCATCGCTGGCTGCCAAAGGTGAGCCGGTGGGAGACCTGGACCTGCTTAAAACCCTGGCCTGTGAGTACGAGAAGCTGCTGTTCAAGCGTGGCTTCATCGCAAGCCGGCCTGAAGAAGAGGGCGGCAATGGCGAAAACTTTGTGTTGACCGAGCGCGGTTTGCGCCTGATGAGCCTGATCGATAGCAGCATCCCCGGCTTCGAGCACCCGCGTCAGGTGCTGGACGAGCAGGCGGATGCGCTGGATGAAGCCACCTTCGAACAGGTGTCAGCGAAGGCGCAGATTGCTTGAGGTCGTTTTGAGGCTGGCAAGGGTGGGCACGGAAACCCGATAATCGGTAACTTCTGAATATTGCCGAGCCCTTGCCCATGCCGACGATCACACCAGAGGCCCGCCCATGAGCGCGGTCCGCAAGAACCCTGATGCCTTCGCTTTCCAGGTGATGCTGGGGCTGTGCCTGATCTGGGGTTGCCAGCAGGTGCTGATCAAAACCGCCGCCGTGGATATCGCCCCGGTGATGCAAGCGGCCCTGCGCAATGGTATCGCCGCCGTTCTGGTAGGCCTGATGTTGTGCTGGCGCGGTGGCTGGGAACAGGTCGGCAGTACATGGCGCGCCGGGGTGGTGGCGGGTGGGTTGTTCGGCCTTGAATTCCTGTTCATTGCCGAGGGGCTGAAGCTGACGTCGGCCGCGCACATGTCGGTGTTCCTCTATACCGCACCGGTGTTTACCGCGTTGGGCTTGCATTTCCGGTTACCCAGCGAGCGCCTGAGGCTGTTGCAGTGGCTGGGGATTTTGCTGGCATTTGGTGGCATTGCCATGGCGTTTGCCGGTGGCATGTCGTTCGAGGAGATGGATGGCCGCATGCTGCTGGGTGATGCCTTCGGTGTAATCGCCGGCCTGGCCTGGGGCGCGACCACGGTGGTGGTGCGTTGCTCACGGCTGTCGGAGGCGCCGGCGACCTTGACCCTGTTCTATCAGCTGGCGGTGGGTTTTGCCGGGCTGTTGCTGATTGCCTTGCTCAGTGGGCAGATCGGGGCCGTGTCGCTGACGCCATTGGCCATGGGCAGTGTGCTGTTCCAGGGGATTGTGGTGTCGTTCGTCAGCTACCTGACCTGGTTCTGGTTGCTGCGCAAGTACCTGGCATCAAACCTCGCTGTGTTTTCGTTCATCACCCCGCTGTTCGGGGTGACCTTTGGTGTACTGCTGCTGGATGAGCCGCTGAGCGTCAACTTTGTGATTGGCGCGTTGATGGTGCTGCTGGGGGTCATTCTGGTAAGTGCCGAGCCTTGGGTGAAGAAGCAGTTACGGCGGTATGTAGGTTAAAGGTTTGCAGGGCAGGCGCCGCCGGCCCGCTCGCTGCGTGCCAACCTCACCAGCCCCCCGGCCACCACCAACCCGCCTGCCGCCGCCATCAGCGCCGGCTGCAGCCCGCCGCTGTTTTGGATGCTGAGTGCTGCCAGCAGCGGGCCACTCAGCTGCCCCAGGGCAAAGCATGCGGTCAATAGCCCGGCATTGCGTTGCGTGGCATGGGGTGCCAGCTCTCGCGAGCGTTGCATTACCAGTTGCATGCAGGCCAGGAACGGCCCGCCACACAGCACCACGCCCAGCGCCAGCCCGATGCCCCCGCCCAACAGGCAGGCCAGCACGCCGACCCCTTGCAGCCACAGCGTGGCGGTCAGCCAGGTTGAGGTGCGGCCGCCACGGCGCAGGCTTACCAGCAGCACGCCCAAGGCCGCCGCCAGGCCAAACGCCGGCCAGAACAGGTCGGCCTGCCACTGCCCCTGGAACTGTTGGCTGGCCATTTGCGACAGGAAGGTGGCCGGCAGGATGTAACCGACGCCGTAGAGCGCATACACCAGCCCCAGGCGGCCAATGCCCACGCTGCGGGTCGGGCATTGGCGCACTGGCGACGGGGCTGGCGCCGCTTGCAGGGCGCGTGGCAGCCATGGCCGCACGGCCAGCAACATCATCAGCGCCGCCACGGCATAGATCAGCCACAGGGCTGCCGAGCCCAGCCCCAGCACATGCGACACCAAGGCCAGCAGCCCGGTCATGGCAATGCCCAGGCCTGGCCCGGCGAACACCAGGGCGCCTTGGCGCTGGCGGTTGTGTGCATTGGCCACTTGCTGGCTGAGGCTGGTGATCATCACCAGCACCCACGCACTGGCCACGCCGGTACCAAAGCGCAGCAGCAGGTGGCTCCACAACCCCTCAGCGGCCCACGAGGCCAGGGTCAGCAGCACGCACAACCACAGCCCACCCTGCAGGCGCAGTCGCACCTGGCCGGGTGAGCGGGCGAACATGGCATCTACCGCGCCAATGAAATAGCCCAGGTAGTTGGCTGCCGCGACCAGCCCGGCAACCGCCAGGTCGAACTGGCCTTCGGCGATCAGTTGCGGCAATTGTGGCGTGAGGGCGAAACGGCCGATGCCCATGGCCATCATCAGCGCCACGGCGCTGGCCAGCAGTTGGATAAGTGGCGACATGACAAGTCTCCTGCACGGATGTAAGCGATAGCCGGCAGGTTAGGGCGGTTTCTTTTTCAATAAAATTGAATAATGATGATCAAGTTGTTCTGTTTTGGAGAATGCCGTGGAATTCAGCCAGCTCCGTATCTTCCAGGCCGTTGCCGAGGAAGGCTCGGTCACCCGTGCCGCAGAGCGTCTGCATCGGGTGCCGTCAAACTTGTCGACGCGCCTGCGCCAACTGGAAGAGCAACTGGGCGTCGAGCTGTTCCTGCGTGAACGCCAGCGCCTGCAGCTATCGCCAGCGGGCAAGGTGCTGCTGGACTACGCACACCGCATGTCGGCCTTGCGCGACGAGGCGCTGGCTGCCGTACGGGGCGGCCAGCCGGCCGGGGATTTTGTGCTGGGGACCATGTACAGCACGGCGGCAACCCATTTGCCGGCGTTGCTGGCGCGCTACCACCAGGCCTACCCGGCGGTGAACCTGCAGGTGCGCGCTGCCCCTAGCGGCGAGCTGCTGGAAGGCTTGCTAAGCCACCGCCTGGATGCTGCCCTGGTGGATGGGCCGCTGAACCTGGCCGGGCTGGATGGTGTGCCGTTGTGTGACGAGCATCTGGTGCTGATCACCAGCCCGGAGCACCCGGCAGTGCATACCGCCCAGGATGTGGCAGGGAAGGCCGTGTTCACGTTCCGCCAGGGCTGCTCGTACCGCATGCGCCTGGAGGCCTGGTATGCCCATGCGCATACCCCTATGGGCCGGGTCATGGAGATCGAGTCTTACCAGAGCATGCTGGCCTGCGTGATTGCCGGCGCAGGCGTGGCGATGATGGCCCAGTCGATGCTCGACAGCTTGCCAGGGCGCGACCGGGTAAGGGTGCACCGTCTGCAAGCACCGTTCGATCAGGCGGTCACCTGGCTGATGTGGCGTCAGGGTATGCGCGGTGCCAATTTGCAGGCATGGATCGACCTGCAACAAAGCGAAACGATTAACCAGTCGTCGGAATGCGCCGTTACGGCTTGATCCGCGTCAAAATGGCCCTTATCTGTAAGATCAGAAGCATGCGTAATACAGGACATCGGGCTATGATCTGTATGAAACATCGCAGGATTGATTTGCCGTGAGGCTGACCCGTCAAGGGGGCATTATGAATAAACCACTGTCCAACTGGCTCCACGACCTGGCGGTTGCCTTGGGGCTGATTCCACCACCCTTGCAGCCGGTGCCGATCCCGACTGATGAAGAGCAGCGCAAGCGCCAGCCGCGTCGTCGCTGACAAAAACAAAGGCCGCTGCACCTGAGTAGGTGCAGCGGCCTTTTTGTGTCTGCTGATTGTTTATTGCCTGTCAGGCCAGATTCACTGCACCGACGGGTTTACGGGACATCAGGCTAACCACCACAAAGCTCACCAAGCCAACAGCCAGGCTGTAGTAGATCGGCGTATTGGCCTCCAGCCCGTCCTTGAACATGAACAGCAGCGCGGTGGCAAAGCCCAGCGACATGCTGGCAATGGCGCCGGCGGTGGTCGCACGCTTCCAGAAGATCGCCCCGATCAGTGGGATCAGCATGCCGCCGACCAGCAGGTTGTAGGCCAGGGTCAGTGCGTTGATCACGTCGTTCACCATCAGCGCGATACCCAGTACCACCAGGCCGGTGAGCAGGGTGAACAGGCGGCTGACGCCAAGGCTCGACTGCTTGCCGCCACGCAGTTTGGGCAGCAGGTCTTCGGTCACGGTAGTCGAGGCCGCCAGCAGGCCGGCACTGGCGGTGGACATCATGGCTGCCAGCGCTGCCGCCATCAGCAGGCCACGGATGCCATCGGGCAGGGTGGTCTTGATCATTTCGGCGAACGCATTGTTCGGGTTGGCCAGGTCGGGCATCAGCACATGTGCAGCCATGCCGATCGCGGCGCAGGCCAGGCCGTACAGCACGCAGTACACACCAGCGGTGGTACCGGCACGCTGGCAGACTTTCTCGTCACGGGCGGTGAACACCCGCTGCCAGATGTCCTGGCCGATGAGGATGCCGAAGAAGTAGATCAGGAAGTAGGTGATGATGGTGTCCCAGCCAATGGTGGTCAGCTGGAAGCTGGCCGCCGGCAGCTTGGCCACCAGGGTGTCCCAGCCACCGGCCTTGTACAGGCACACTGGCAGCAGGATGAACATCAGGCCGACGGTTTTGATCACGAACTGCACGATGTCGGTCAGGGTCAGCGACCACATGCCGCCAATGGTGGAGTACAGCACCACTACACCGCCGCCGAGCATCAGCGAGGCCCAGAATGGCAGGTCCAGCAGCACTTGCAGTACGGTGGCCATGGCCAGGGTAGAGGTCACGCCGATCATCAGCGCGTAAGCCAGCATGATCACGGCGCTGGCCTGGCGAGCGGTCGGGTTGTAGCGCTGCTCCAGCACCTGAGTCACGGTGAAGATGCGCAGGCGCAGCAACGGTTTGGCGAGGAACAGGTTGATGGCGATGATGCCCAGGCCCAAGGCTGCACATAGCCAGAAACCGGAAATGCCGTGGACGTAGCCCAGGCGTACGGTGCCAACGGTAGAAGCACCACCCAGCACGGTCGTGGCCATGGTGCCCATGTACAAGACAGGGCCGAGGTTGCGCCCGGCTACCAGGTAGTCTTCGTGGGTTTTCGCGCGCCGCATGCCATACCAGCCAAGCCCGAGCATGCCGGCGGTATAAATCATTACAACAATGATGTCCAAGGCCATTGGGGGTCTCCCGATTATCTTTATTATGGCGAGATCGACCACGCGGGCGGTTGCACGGCGCCCGGCGGTCTTGTCGTGTTGTTGGCGGGCCTCAGTGGCCCTCCCTCATGGCTCCTGCCGGGGTGTAGCGGTATTAGCGACGCACTACGCCCGGTAGCACGCAGAGCATTTCGAACAGCAGGTTGGCACCGAGCAGCGAGGTGTTGCCGGTGGTGTCGTAAGGCGGGGAGACTTCGACAAGGTCACAGCCGATCAGGTCCAGGCCGTGGCAGCCGCGAATGATCTCCATCGCCTGGATGGTGGTCAAGCCGCCGATTTCCGGGGTGCCGGTGCCAGGTGCCCAGGCCGGGTCGATGCCGTCGATGTCGAACGACAGGTAAACCGGGCCGCCGCCGACTTTTTCCCGCACTTCGGCCATCAGTGGCTCCAGCGACTTGTGCCAGCACTCTTCGGCCTGCACCACACGGAAACCCTGGCGGCGGCTCCAGTTGAAGTCGTCAGCGGTATAGCCCTGGGCGCGCAGGCCTATCTGCACCACGCGGTCGCAATCGAGCAGGCCTTCTTCCACAGCGCGGCGGAAGGTGGTGCCGTGGGCGATCTTCTCGCCGAACATGTGGTCGTTGACGTCGGCGTGGGCATCGATGTGCACCAGGCCGATCTTGCCGTGCTTCTTGTGCAGTGCGCGCAGGATCGGCAGGGTGATGGTGTGGTCGCCACCCAGGGTCATCGGGATGACATTGTGCTCGACGATCTCGTCATACGCTTCTTCGATGATGCGCACGGCGTCCAGCAGGTTGAAGGTGTTGATCGCTACGTCGCCGATGTCGGCCACCGACAGCGAGTCGAACGGTGCAGCACCGGTGGCCATGTTGTACGGGCGGATCATCACCGACTCGGCGCGAATCTGCCGTGGGCCGAAGCGGGTGCCGGAGCGCAGCGAGGTGCCGATGTCCAGCGGCACGCCAATGAAGGCGGCATCCAGGCCTTCGGCGCTCTGCAGGTGGGGAAGACGGAGCATGGTGGCGATGCCGCCGAAACGCGGCATTTCGTTGCCGCCCAGTGGTTGGTGGAGAGTCTTGTCCACGGTGGGCCTCATCAGTCGGTCGATTGTTCTGTTTGTTCGAACCTGTGCCGCCGCGCGCCATTTCAAGTGTGGTTTTGCCGGCGGGCAGGGACATTTCGGCCAAGTCTGCTGAAGGTAGTGGCGGGGAAGAATCGCTACCGACAAAAACTTAGTTCAGGAATTTCTGAACTAAAGGAGGGCAGAGCGGTTAGACTGCGCGCAAATACCCCTGCGGAACCGTTGCACCATGGCCTCGACCTTGCCCGACCTGAAACTGCTGCGCATCTTTATCAGCGTGGTGCGCCACCAGGGCTTTGCCAACGCCCAGCGCGAGCTGAACCTTTCAACCTCGGCCATCAGTACTTACATGAGCCAGTTGGAGGGGGCCTTGGGTATCGTGTTGTGTCACCGTGGCCGGGGCGGCTTCAGCCTCACCAGCAAAGGCGAACTGTTCCACCAGGAAACCCTGCGCCTGTTGGCCGAGCTGGACGGCTTCGAGCAGTATGCCGCTGCCCTCAAGGGTGAACTGCGCGGCACCCTCAACCTTGGGGTGATCGACTCCACGGTCGGTGACCGGGCCTTGCCGCTGGCCGAAGCCATTGGCGCCTATAGCCAGGAGCACCCGGCAGTGCACCTGCACCTGTCGGTGTCCAGCCCCTACGAGCTGCAACTGGGTGTGCAGGACAACCGCCTGGACCTGGCCATTGGCGCATTCTCCTCGCGCATGAGCGGCCTGCTGTACCAGCCGTTGTACCGTGAGCAGCACTGGTTGTACTGCAGCAGCCGTCACCCGCTGTATACCGAGCGGCGTATCCCTGAGCCGGTGGTGACGCAGCAACGCATGGTCGGGCGTGGCTACTGGAGCCAGGCCGAGTTGGCCCGGCATGGTTTCAAGCACAGCGCGGCGACGGTGGAGAGTATGGAGGCGCAACTGATCCTGATTCTGTCCGGGGCCTATATCGGCTATTTGCCCGAACATTACGCCCAGGCCTGGGTCGACAAGGGCGACTTGCGTGTGCTGTCGCCGTCGACGTTTGGTTACCAGGCCCCGTTTTCGCTGATCATCCGTCGCGGGCGTAGCCGTGAACCCTTGATCCAGACCTTCCGCGACCTGCTGAAAAGCCAGCTCAACGTGGGCTGAGAAGCAAGGTGTTCATGCATTCCGTCGGGAGGCGCTAAATTCCGGCAAAAGCAGACCGCTAACCTGATAGCGCTCTGCTACATATCAACTTGCGCTGATGATTTTCCCTCATTTCATCCTGCAAGGATCGCCCAAGATGCGCATGAATTTGCCCGTCACTGAGCACGAAAGAACCTTTTCCAGCGATCAACGCCTGATTTCCACCACGGACCTGAACAGCCGCATCACCTACTGCAACGACGCCTTCGTGGCGATCAGCGGTTTCACGTACGACGAACTGGTCGGCCAACCCCACAACCTGGTGCGCCACCCGGATATGCCGCCGGCGGTATTCGGGCATATGTGGGAGACCATCAAGCAAGGCAAACCGTGGATGGGCGTGGTCAAGAACCGGGCCAAGAACGGGGACTATTACTGGGTCAGCGCCTATGTCACGGCGATCTACGAGCAGGGCCGCATCAGTGGCTACGAGTCGGTGCGCTCGGTACCCACGCGCGAGCAGATCCGCCGTGCCGAGGCGCTGTATGCCCGCCTGCGGGGCGGCAGGGCTGCCGTGCCATGGGCGGCGCGGCTGGGGCATGGGCTGGGCCATGGCTGGCCGCTGATTGGCGCAGGCCTGTTGTCGGCAGCCGGTTACCTGTGGTTGCCGCCCTATGCCGCGCTCGGGGTGCTGATGGCCAGCCTCCTGCTGGCCTGGTACCTGGTCGAGCACCGGCAGAACCAAGCCATCCGCCGCACGCTGGCCGAGCACCCCAAGGCCTTCACCAGCCCGCTGGTGGCACTGACCTACAGCGACAACCCGGGCCTGCAAGGCCAGCTTGACCTCGCCATCATCAGCGAGGAAGCACGCTTGCAAACGGCCCTGACTCGGCTGGTGGATGCCGGGGTAGGGGTGAAGTCGAGGGCGGCGCAGTCGTCCGATTTGTCTGACGCCCAGGCGCAGATGCTCGACCGCCAGCGCAGTGAAACCGACCAATCGGCCACGGCCATCGCGCAGATGGCAGCGACCATCCAGCAAGTCACCCACAACGTGCAAAGTACGGCTCATGCGGCGGGTGATGCCGACCAGTTGGCGCAGCAGGGTAGCGAACTGGCGCTGCAGAGCCTCAAGGCCATGGGCAGCATGAGCGATGCGGTCAATGACATCGGCCTGGCAGTCAATGCCTTGGCCGAGCAGACCCAGTCGATCGGCAGTGTGGTCGATGTCATTACCTCGATTGCCGAACAGACCAACCTGCTGGCGCTCAATGCGGCCATCGAGGCGGCGCGCGCCGGCGAGCAAGGGCGTGGGTTTGCCGTGGTCGCCGATGAGGTGCGTTCGCTGGCCCAGCGCACCCGTGCTTCCACCGATGAGATCCACCACATCATCGCCTCGCTGCGCGCAGGGGCAGAGCGGGCCGTGAGCACCGCCAGCCGGGGCGAGCAGATCTCGAGAGACAGCGTGCACAGTGTCGAGGCCGTGCAGGCTGCGTTGAGCGGGATAGCCCAGGCGGTCAGCCGTATCACCGGCATGAGCCAGCAGATGGCGACGGCGTCGGAGCAGCAGAGCCATGTGGCCGAAGATATCAACCAGCAGATCGTGAGGATTGCCCAGCTGTGCGACCAGAGTGCCGGGCAGGCACGGCAGGGGGCTGAAATCAGCCAGGATCTGGAGCGCATGGCGGAGTACCTGCATAGCCTGGCGGAGCGGTTCAATCGTTAAGCGAAGTGGGGGCCGCCAAGCGGGCCCCGGTTCTGTGGCAAACTGTCTCCGCCAAGGAGAACCCCATGCCCAGACCCCGCTGCGAGCGCTGCCAGCGCCCGCTCGACCATTGCCTCTGCCCACTGATCCCCGCGCTCGACAGCCGCACCCGCGTCATCCTGCTGCAGCACCCCAGTGAAACGGCCCATGCCCTGAACACCGCGCGCCTCGCGGCCCTTGGCTTGAACAATGCCGAGTTGCGGATTGGAGAGGTGTTCGATGACTTGAGTGAACTGTTGGCGACCCCCGGTTACCGGCCGGCTCTGCTATTCCCGGGTGACGACGCCCAGGTGCTCGCGGCGTATAGCGAAGCCGAAGACAAACCCTTGCTGCTGATCGTGCCCGACGGCACCTGGCGCAAGGCGCGCAAGCTTTTGTACATGAATCCGTTGCTGCAGGGGTTGCCGAGAGTCACCCTGGGGGCCGTCACGCCTTCACGTTACCGGCTGCGCAAAGCGCCGGAAGCGGGGGCATTGTCGACTATCGAGGCGGTGGTGGGGGCATTGAATACGCTGGAGCAGCCGGCCTGCTTCGATGCACTGCTGGCGCCGTTCGAGGCGTTGATCGAGGGGCAGATCAAGGCGATGGGGATGGAGACGTTTGAGCGTAACCATGGCACCGAGTGAGGGCTGGGGGCCGCAAAGCGGCCCCCGAATCTCAAACCCGATCAACGCATCTCGGGCAGGCGCGCCTCGGTGCGTACTTCAGTGGTAGCCAGGGCCTCTGGCGGCAGCGAGATGTGTTGCTTGCTCAGCAACTCACCCATGGTCGCCAGCACGCGGTAGCGCGAGAACTCCTCGGTATAACGCACTTCGGTGTAGCGGCGGTCGGCGTTGTACAGTTCGTTTTCACTGTCCAGCACGTCCAGCAGGGTACGCTGGCCCAGGCCGAACTGGTCCTGGTAGGCAGCACGCACGCGCTTGGTGGTCTCGGCATATTCACGCGCGGTCGGCAGCTGCTTGCTGGCGTTGTTCATGGCGTTCCATGCCAGGCTCAGGTTTTCGGTCAGCTCACGCAGGGCGTTGTTGCGGATGTCCAGGGCCTGGTTGATCTTGTGCGCGTCAGACTGCAGGCGGGCCTTGTCACTGCCACCGCGGAACAGGTTGTAGTTCATCTCTACACCGGCCTGCCAGTCGTTGTTGTTGTGGCCTTTCTCGCCGCCGGTGTTGTTGTTGGCACCGGTTGCCAGAATGGCGTCAAAGCGCGGGTAGAAAGTCGACTTGCCCACTTCGTACTGCTGCTCGGCCGCGTTGACGTCAGCCTGGGCAGATTTGATGTAGGGGTTGTTCTGACGCATGCTGTCGCGCGCGCCGTCGAGGGTGTCAGGCACCTCGGCCTTGATGGTCTGCGGGCTTTCCAGTTCGTCCGGCATGCGGCCGATCACGCTGAAGAAGTTGGCCTCGGCATCGGCCAGGTCGACTTCGGCGGTGTCCAGGTTGTTTTCTGCCAGGGCGCGACGTGCGCGGGACTGGTCGAGGTCGGCGGTGCTGCCAACGCCGCGCTCGTTACGCAGGCCGATCTGGTCGTTGACGCGCAGGTGAGCTTGCAGGTTGTTCTTGGCCAGGGTTACCAGCTCGCGGCGCTTGAGCACTTCCAGGTACACCTCCACGGCACGCAAGGCGACATCCTGGGCAACGGCCTGGGTGTAGTAGGCACGGGAGGTGGAGACTGCCTCGGTACGGCCCACTTCATTCGAGGTGTTGAAGCCGTCGAAGATCATCTGCCGCAGGCGCAGCTCAGACTGGGTGTAGTTGAGGGTTTCCTTGTTGTGGTTACCCTCGGCACGGGTAGTGGCGTTGTCCGAACGCTGGCGGCCATAGCCAGCGACCAAATCCACGGAAGGGTAGTAGCCACCACGCGCAAATTTCACGTCCTCATCGGCCGACAGCTTGCTGTTGCGGTTGGAGCTGACTTGTGGGTGGTAGTCCACGGCGCTCTGGACGGCCTCGGTGATCGACATCGCCTGTACGTTGGCACTCGCCAGGGCCAACAGTAATGCACTGGTGATGGGGTTCAAAACGCGCATGGTACATCTCCCTGATCCTGGAATTGATCCTGCTGCTCGCCAAAAAAATGACGATAATGTTATCGCGTATAGTGTTGCAGGTTTTTAACAACACAGCTAAGTACATTCAACGCAATATGTAAGAAGATTTATTCATATCAAACTGCAATATAAGATCTTTATTGTCTAAAAAAGACACCAATAAGTGCTGATGGCGAATGCGCGTAAGGCTTACAAAGCCAGTGTCTGCAAGGCTTTCGCGAGGTTCCAGAATTATTCTGGATAAAGGAAGTATCCGTTAGGCGAAAGTGATATTTGGCGACAAAAAAATGTCACTTTGGCTTGTGAAGGGTTTTCTGTCTGAGGATGTACAGGCTGACCAGCACGGCGCTGGTCAGCATGAATGCGCGCGCCCAGAAGAGGGGAACCAGATAGCACGACAGACCAATGCTGGCCCACATCAGGCCGATGGCGTAGACCTTGCCCTTGAGGGGAATGCCTTCTCCACTGAGGTAGTCGCGAATCCACGGCCCGAGCTTGGGGTGGTTGACCAGCCAATGGTGAAAGCGCGGCGAGCTGCGGGCAAAGCAGGCTGCCGCCAATAGCAGGAAGGGGGTGGTGGGCAATACCGGCAGGAAAATCCCCAACACCCCCAGCGCAACGCTGAGCCAGCCGATGGCCAGCAGCAGGTAGCGCACAGGCAGATTAGTGGTGGCGTGGTTTGAGCAGCGCCGGTTTTTCGTCAGGGGCGTGCAGCAGCAGGAACAGCGCGGTCAGCGCTTCGGGGATCTGTACGATCATGTCGTCCTGCAGGTGGGCGTTGCTGGCGATATCGGCGAACTCTGGCTGTTCGTCGAACAGGCCCGAGCCGACCATGATCGGCAGCAGCATCTCGCTCACTTCTTCTTCGGCGTTCTCGAACCAGGCTTCTTCACGCAGGAACACGCCTTCCATGAAGCCGATGCACCAGCCCCGCAGATCGGAATCGTCCGGCTCGTCGGTCAGGTCCAGGTCGCAGGGCAGTTCGAATTCGTCGTCGCTGGCCAGCTGGCGGGCGATGTGCGCCTTGAGGGCAACCAGCGTCGCCTCGATTTCGGTGCGCTGGGCATCGCTGCTGTAGTGCGGCTCTTCGGCGAACAGGGCGTCGATCCACTCGCGCTCCGGTACATCCTCGGCATTGATCGACAGGGCGGTGAGGTAGCCGTGTGCGGCGACATAGTCCAGCGCTTCTTCGTGCAGCTCGTCGGCGTCGAGGAAGGCTTGCAGGCGGGTCAGTTGCTCGGCGAAGGACATTACAGGGCTACCTTGGGGAATAAACGATAACGAATTCTAGCACCTTGCAGCGGCAGCGGGGCAAAGGGAACGTCTATCGCCGTGGTGCCCTGCGCGGTGCGGTGCTGCGGTATACTCCGCGGTTTTTCATCCAGGGGCAGGGTTTACCGGTCGCCTGGCAAAAACCGCTTACGCTTTTGGCGTATGCGGGGCGGGTTTTTCGTCCAGCCTGTTTCCAGGATGGTACGGCGATTTGGAGTTGCACATGCTCGAACAGGCTCAGCGCGTTCTCAAGGACATCTTCGGCTACGACAGTTTCCGAGGGCGCCAGGCAGCAATCATCGAATGCGTGGCCAACGGCGGCGATGCCTTGGTGCTGATGCCCACCGGCGGCGGCAAGTCGTTGTGCTTCCAGGTACCGGGGCTGCTGCGCCCCGGCCTGACGGTGGTGGTTTCGCCACTGATCGCCTTGATGGATGACCAGGTTGCCACCCTTGACGAGCTGGGCGTGCCGGCGGCTGCGTTGAACTCCACGCTGACACCTGAGCAGCAGCGTGACCTGGCCGGGCGCCTGCGCCGTGGCGAAGTGAAGATGCTGTACCTGGCGCCGGAGCGCCTGGTGCAGCCGCGCATGCTCGACTTCCTGCGCGACCTGGACATTTCGCTGTTTGCCATTGACGAAGCCCACTGCGTCTCGCAATGGGGCCACGACTTCCGCCCCGAATACCTGCAACTGGGCCAGTTGGCCGAGCTGTTCCCGCATGTGCCGCGTATTGCGCTCACCGCCACCGCCGACATGCGAACCCGCGAGGAAATCGTCCAGCGCCTGCACCTGCAAGGCGCCGAACGCTTCCTGTCGAGCTTCGACCGGCCCAACATTTTCTACCGCATCGTGCCCAAGGAAGCGCCGCGCAAGCAGTTGATGGCCTTCCTGGGCGAGCGCCGCGGCAACGCAGGCATCGTCTACTGCCTGTCGCGCAAGAAGGTCGACGAAACCGCCGCCTTCCTCTGTGACCAAGGCTTCCCGGCATTGCCGTACCACGCTGGCCTGGCGGCCGAGACGCGCGCGGCCAACCAGCACCGCTTCCTCAACGAGGAAGGGCTGATCATGGTCGCCACCATTGCGTTTGGCATGGGCATCGACAAGCCCAACGTGCGCTTCGTTGCCCATCTCGACCTGCCCAAGTCGCTTGAGGCCTATTACCAGGAAACCGGTCGTGCCGGCCGTGACGGGCTGCCCTCCGATGCCTGGATGGCCTACGGCCTGCAGGACATGGTGATGCTCAAGCAGATGCTGCAGAACTCCGAAGGTGACGAGCGCCACAAACGCATTGAGCAGCACAAGCTCGATGCCATGCTGGCGCTGTGCGAGGAAACCCGCTGCCGCCGCCAGTCTCTGTTGGCCTATTTCGACGAAACCCTCGAACAGCCCTGCGGGCATTGCGACAACTGTGTCGACAAAATCCAGACCTGGGACGCCACAGAGCCGGCCCGCCAGGCCCTGTCGGCGGTGTTCCGCACGGGTCAGCGCTATGGCGTCGGCCACCTGGTCGATGTGTTGCTGGGCAAGGACACCGAGAAGGTACGCAATTTCGGCCACGAGAAGCTATCGGTTTTCGGCGTTGGCAAGGGCCTGGCCGAGGTCGAGTGGCGTTCGCTGTTCCGCCAGCTGGTGGCACGCGGCCTGGTCGATATCGACCTGGAGGGCTATGGTGGCCTGCGCTTGTCCGACAGCTGCCGGCCGCTGCTGCGTGGCGAGGTCACCCTGCAATTGCGCCGCGACCTCAAGCCGCAGACCACGGCCAAGGCTTCGTCCTCCAGCGGCGGCAGCCCGGCCAGCCAGCTGGTGCGTGCCGAAGAGCGCGAGCTGTGGGAAGCGCTGCGTACCTTGCGGCGCAAGCTGGCGGAGGAGCACAGCGTGCCACCCTACGTCATCTTCCCCGACTCGACGTTGCTGGAAATGCTGCGCAGCCAGCCCGTCAGCCTCAGCGACATGGCCCAGGTCAGCGGCGTGGGTGCGCGCAAGCTGGAGCGCTATGGCCAGGCATTCCTCGAAGTGCTGAACAACAGTGGCGGCACCGACGAGGCGCCGAAAGTGGTGCTCGACCTGCGCCACGAGTTGGTCAGCCTGGCGCGCGCCGGCATGACGCCGGCGCAGATCGCCGGGCAGCTCAACTGCAGCGAGAAGAACGTGTATAGCCTGCTGGCCGAGGCACTGGGCCGCCAGGAACTGAGCCTGGACCAGGCCCTCGACCTGCCGGAAGACCTGCTGATGGAAGTGCAGGACGCCTTCCTGGATGGCGAAGGCGAGCTGCCAGCGGTGTCGGCCATTGCGCCGTTGTTCGGCGCTCGGGTGCCGGAGGGCGTGCTGTATTGCGTGCGTGCAGCGTTGGCGGCGGAGTTCGAGCTGTAAACGGCGGCAGGATCGAAGGCAGAAGCGCCATCCGCTGACCTTTGTCATGCTTTTTGACGATTATCGTACACGCCCGCGCGCCCGAGCCTTGCCTCGTGGCGCCGGCCATGGTTAGCTGCCTAATAATTAGATCCATTCAATGAGTTGCTTATGCCCCTTACCGACAACCAACACCGCTTTGGCATGCAGCTGGCCCAGATGTCCCGGGGTTGGCGTGCCGAACTGGATCGCCGCCTGGCTGGGCTCAACCTGTCCCAGGCGCGCTGGCTGGTGTTGCTGCACCTGGCCCGTTTCGAAGAAGCCCCGACCCAGCGTGAGCTGGCCCAGAGCGTGGGCGTTGAAGGCCCGACCCTGGCGCGCCTGCTCGACAGCCTTGAGGCGCAAGGGCTGGTACGTCGGCAGGCGGTGCTGGAGGACCGTCGGGCGAAGAAGATTGTACTGTGCCCGCCAGCCAAGCCACTGATCGACCAGATCGAGACCATTGCCAACCAACTGCGGGTGGAGCTGTTTACCGGGGTGGACGAGGCGGACTTGCAGGTGTGCATGCGGGTGCATGCGAAGATTCTGGCCAACCTCGAGAAATCCTGAGGGCCCTTGGGGCCGCAAAGCGGCTCCATTGTTCAGAAGGTATGCCCAAGGTTCAGGTAAACCGCCTGTTCATGCGCACTGTTGGTGCCATAGCTGAAGTTCAGCGGCCCCAGCGGCGTCTCCAGCCCCAGGAAGATGCTCGCCGCATTGATGTACCCGCTGTCGAACTCATTGTCGTTGTTCCACGCCCGCCCACGTTCCAGCGACCCGCCAATGTACAGCGGGAAGTCCAGCGGCACGTAGGCCCGTGGCGTCAGCCGGCGGTAGTAGACCATGCGCATCAGGCTCACGTTCTGCCCCGACACCGAGTCCTGGCGGAACCCTGACAGCTGCCGCGCGCCACCGATCACGAAGCTTGACGTCACCACTTCGGCGTCATCCAGCGTGCGCCCGTAGCGCCCGCCCAGCACGAAGGTGTTCGGCCCGCTGCTGATGGCCTTGTCCAGGTTGAACAACCACTGCCGATAATCCTGGTCCGAGTCCAGCGACTTGTCGTACTTGCGCAGGGTCAGGCCTATGTCCTCGCCGCTGTGGGGGAAGTACACGTTGTCGAGGGTGTCGAACGAGTACTTCAGCTCGTAGAAGCCTTCGTTGAAGCTGACTTTGGGCAGGTCCTGGTCGCCGATGCGCACCTCGGCCTCGCCCCACGCCTTGCCCACACCCAGGCGCACTTCGCCGTTGGTGCCGATCTGCCGGCCAACATTCAGGCCAAAGCCGTAGCGCTCCAGGCGGTACTCGGCGATGGGGTCGTTGTCCAGAGTGGCTTCGATGTTCTGCGAGCCGAAGTCCAGGTACGGCGCGATGAAGTAGCGTGAGCCCACGTCCAGCGGCTGGTAGAACTCACTGTACAGCTCTTGCTGGTCTCCGATCTGGCCACGGGTCAGCCATTCGGCACCCAGGCTGTTGATGCCGTTGACCCGGTAGCTGGCACCCAGGTTGAAGGCACTGTCGCCACGCAGGTCGTCCGACAGGTTCAGGCCCAGGCGCAAGTAGTCGGTACCGCCGCGTCGGCCGCGGGCATTGATCACCAGCGTGTTGTCGTCGCCCTTGTGCACCACGCGGTACTGCACCCGATCGAAGTAGTCCAGGCCGTACAGCGTGCCCATGTCGGTCTGCAGGCGGTCCAGTTCCAGCGGGGCATCGATCGGCTGGCGAATGTACGAGCGGATCACATCGTCGCTGACCTTGGAGTCGTTCTCGATCCGGATCGCGGTAATCACCGGTGTGCGCTGACGCGGCGAGCGGGCCACGGCCAGGCTGCTGTCTTCGGGCTGGCGCAGGCTGGCAAGGCGCGGGTCGAGCAGGCGGGTGGCGCGATAGCCAGCGTCGATCATGTCCCGGGCGCGGCCGAAGTCGGTTACACCAAACGCGGTCAGCGAAGGCTGGATGAGGATATCGTCGCGGTGCAGGCTGGCCAGTTGCTCTTCCGAGTTGCGCCGGGTCATCAGGGTGATCGACTGGTTGAGCACGTCGACCACCGTGGCCAGTTGCTTGCGGTCGCGCAGCGGGGTGCCGATGTCGACCACGATGGCCAGGTCCACGCCCATTTCCCGGGCCACGTCCAGCGGGATGTTGTCGACCATGCCGCCGTCCACCAGCAGACGACCCTCCAGTTCGACCGGGGCGAACACGGCGGGGATCGACATGCTGGCACGGATTACCTGGGGCAGGTGGCCGCGACGGAACACCACTTTTTCACCACTGGCAATGTCGGTGGCCACGGCGCGGAAGGGGATGGGCAGCTTGTCGAAGTCGCGTGTGTCGGCGGTATGCGCCAGCTTGCTCTCCAGCAGCAGCGCGAGGTTCTGGCCCTGAATGACCCCCAGCGGCAGGCCCAGGCTGCCGTCGTCGCGAAAGCTGAGCTTCTGTTTGACGAGGAAATCGCGGTCATCCTGCTTGCGTCGGAACGGCACGTCCTTGCGCGGTGGGGCATCGGACAGGGCCTGTTGCCAGTCCAGTGTGGTGGCGAGCTTTTCCAGCTCTTCGACGCTGTACCCCGAGGCGTACAACCCGCCGACCACAGCCCCCATGCTGGTGCCGGCGATGGCGTCAATGCGCACGCCTTGTTCTTCCAGGGCCTTGAGCACGCCGATATGGGCCAGGCCACGGGCCGCACCACCAGACAACACCAGCCCGACCTTGGGCCTGGCCGGTTCGGCGGCAATTGCCGTGAGGCTGGTGAGGGTGAGCAGAAAGCAGAACAGCAAACGGCGCATCGTGAGTCTCAAACCGTGGGCTAAAGACCGCTAGTATAAGCGGCCCCTTACCTGGAGATGCGCCACCATGGCCGACAGCAAGCCGGAAATCGTCATCACTTATTGCACCCAGTGCCAATGGCTGCTGCGTGCTGCCTGGCTGGCCCAGGAACTGCTCAGCACCTTCGCCGACGACCTTGGCCGGGTGGCGCTGGAGCCGGGCACTGGCGGTATCTTCCGCATCACCTGCAATGGTGTGCAGATCTGGGAGCGCAAGGCCGACGGCGGCTTCCCCGAGGCCAAGGTGCTGAAGCAGCGGGTACGTGACCAGATCGACCCTCAGCGTGACCTTGGCCATAACGACCGCTGATCACGCACCTTCGGGCAGTGGCTGCTTGGGCGGCTGCTCGGCGGCCAGGCGGCTGGACAGCACGATGGCGAAGATGATCAGCGCGCCGCCCAGTAGCATGCGCAGCGTCGGGGTTTCGGCGAACACGACCCAGGCCACGGCAATGCCGTAGACCGGTTCCATGCCGAACACCACGGCGGCGGTACGCGCCTTGATTACCGCCAGGCTGGCCACGAACAGGCTGTGCGCCACGCCGGTGCAGAAGATGCCGAGCAGGGCGATCCACAGCCAGTCCATGGCTGCCACGTCTGCCAGGCCCGGTGCTGCGAAGGGCAGCAGGCACAGGCCCACCACCAGGTTTTGCCACAGCGCAGCCTGAACCGCAGGCAAGCGCCCGGAACCGGCGCGGTTGGTGAGTGACAGCAGCGAGAAAAGCAACCCGGAAAGCAGTGCCCAGAGCAGGCCGCCCGTGGCTTCGCTGGCCAGATCGAAGGCCGGCGTGACCAGGACCAGGCCTATGCTGACCAGCAGTACCAGCACGGCCTCGTTGCGGCGGATGCGTTCGCGGAACAGCAGGCCTTCGAGGATGACGGTAAAGGCCGGGAAACTGGCGAAGCCGAGGGTGGCGATGGCCACGCCGCCGACTTTGACGGCGATGAAGAAGCTGACCCAATGGCCGGCCAGCAGCACACCACCGAGCAGCAGGCGGCGGATGTCCTGACTGCTCAGGCGTTGCCAGCCCGGGCCGGCGAGGCTGGCGAACAGGGCCAGGGCAAGCACGGCGAAGGCGGCGCGGCCGAACACGATGATTGCCGGGCTGGCGCTGGCGGCCAGTTTGCCGAAGACGCCGGTCAGGCCGAAGAACAGCGCGCCAATGTGCAGGGCGCCGAGGGCGGTGCGGTGGTTCATGGTGGTCCTTGCTCAAGATCTCTAATGGCTGTGCCGGCCTCTTCGCGGGCTTGCCCGCGAAAGGGCCGGTACAGCCAAAGTGTAAAGGTTCAGGCAAACCCGTTCTGTCGCAAGACTGCTGTCAGTTATCGCCAGGCTCGCGCCGCAACGCCAAAGGCGTACACCCGAACGCCCGCAACATCGCCGCCGAGAACGCACTCTGCGAGCTATACCCCACCTGCGCAGCAATCTCCCCCATCGGCAACAAGGTTTGTGTCACCAGCCGCCGCGCCTTGAGCAAACGTCGCTGGCGAATGTAGTCCATCGGCGTCATGCCACATTCCACCATGAATCGCGCATGCAGCCGGGCACTGGAAAGCCCGGCCAGCCGCGCCAGGTCGGCCACCTGCAGCGGGTAGGCGGCATGCTGCTCGATATGCGCATCGAAGGCCGCATAGGGCAGGCGCCGGCTGGCGGTAACGCTGGCTGCTGCGTTGGAGTTGAGGCTGGCCAGCAGCAGCGCCGCGCCTTGCCGGGCAATCAGCGGGTCGTCCATGGGGCTGGCCGCCAACCAGTCCACCAACTGCTGCTGGCGGTCGTCCAGGCCCAGCGCGGCAGGGCAGTCGAGCAGCCGGCGGCTGGCATCGGCATGCTCGCCCAACTGCTCGTGCAACCACTGCTCGCCAGGCACATCGAGCACCAGGCAGTGGCTGCCGCCGTCGCTGGCACAGGTGTGGTGCGCGCCGGCCGGTACCACGACCAGTCCCTGCCGATCGATGCCGGCGCCTTGCCCTTGCACCTCGAACTCCAGGCGGCCGCGCAGGCCGAACACCAGTTGCGGGTGTTCGTGGCTGTGGGCGATCAGGCTGTGGCGGTAATGGCGCAGCGAGAGGATCGGGCCGGCGGTCATGGGAGGTCCTCGCAGGGCAGAAGCCCATTGTGCCTCATTCGCTGCACACCATCACTCGTCACCGTTTTGCCACGGCGCTGTCACGCGCGCCTGCCAGTCTCCAGCAAACTGCGCCGGAGCCTGCCCATGACCCATGCCGAACTGTCCCGCCCCTCGCGCAAGCAACGTGTGCGCACCCTGTGGATCTCCGACGTGCACTTGGGCACTCGTGACTGCCAGGCCGAACACCTGTCGCAGTTCCTCAAGGGCTACCAGGCCGACCGGGTGTACCTGGTCGGCGATATCATCGATGGCTGGAAGCTGCGCGGCGGCATCTACTGGCCACAAGCCCACACCAACGTGATCCGCCGGCTGCTGACCATGAGCAAGCGCGGCACCGAGGTGATCTATGTCACCGGCAATCATGATGAATTCCTGCGCCGTTACTCCAGGCTGATACTGGGCAATATCCAGCTGGTGGACGAGGCCGAGCACCTGACCGCTGATGGTCGTCGGCTGCTGGTGATTCATGGCGACCAGTTCGACGTGATTACCCGTTACCACCGCTGGCTGGCGTTCCTCGGTGATCGCGCCTACGAGTTCACCTTGGTGCTTAACCGCTGGCTCAATCACTGGCGTGCGCGGTACGGCTATGGCTACTGGTCGCTGTCGGCGTACCTCAAGCACAAGGTAAAAGGCGCGGTGAACTTCATCAGCGATTTCGAGGATGCCATTGCCCACGAGTGCACCCGACGTGGTTTTCACGGTGTGGTGTGTGGGCATATTCATCACGCTGAAATCCGCAAGGTAGGAGAGGTGGAGTACCTCAATTGCGGCGATTGGGTGGAGTCATGCACGGCGCTGATCGAGCATTGGGATGGCAGCATCGAGCTGTACCGCCTGGCGGATGCCCAGGCACGGGAAGCGCAGGTAGCCGCGGCGATGCGAGAACCGGCATAGAGGGCTGCTGTGCAGCCCAGTTGCCTACAGGCTGATCTTGCCCAGCAGGATATCCCTGAACATCACGAAATCCCCTATCAGGCTGTAAAGCGGATAGGTAAAGGTTGCCGGCCGGTTCTTCTCGAAAAAGAAATGCCCGACCCAGGCAAAGCCGTAGCCGAACAGTGGCACGGCCAGCAACAGCAACCACTTGCCACTGCCAATGGTATAGGCCAGCAAGGCAATCACCAGGCTGGTGCCGACAAAGTGCAGGCGGCGGCAGGTGGGGTTGCTGTGTTCCCCCAGGTAGTACGGATAGAACTCGGCAAAACTGCGAAACTGCGCTGTGCGGTTCATGGCAGTGCTCCGGGATTAATACTTCTGGACAAGATGCACGGCGTGGAGCCTGATTCGAGTCTAGAGTGATTGGCGGGGCCTACCAGTGACAATAGGCGCCAATTGAATATCCTTGGGGTTCACCGCAGGAGCGGTCGGTAGAAAGAAGCCTGTCATGAGCGAAAGAACCACGTCAGCCAGCTGGGCATCAGGGATTGTGAAGGCACTCGAACTGGAAGGGCTGGACTGCCAGGCCATGTTCAAGCAGCTGGGGCTGGACTTCGCGGCCCTCGACGACCCTGACGCCCGCTTCCCGCAGGACTCCATGACCCGGCTCTGGCAGCTGGCGGTGGAGCTGTCGGGTAATGAGGCCATCGGCTTGAACATGGCGCGCGTGGTACGCCCGGCGTCGTTCCATGTGGTGGGCTATGCGTTGATGTCCAGCCGCACGCTGGCCGAAGGCTTCGAGCGCCTGGTGCGTTACCAGCGCATCATCGCCGAAAGCTCGGACCTGAGCTTCGTGCTTGGCCCTGAAGGTTATTCCCTGATCCTGACCGTACATGGCGACCACCTGCCGCCCACGCGGCACAGCGCCGAGGCCTCGCTGGCTTGCGCGTTGGCACTGTGCAAATGGCTCAGCGGCCGCCCGGTACAGCCGAGGCGGGTGCTGGTGCAGGGGCCTCAGCCGAAGAATATCGAACCGTACAAGGTGGCGTTTCATTCGCCGCTGGTGTTCGGTGCGCCGCACGATGCGCTGGTGTTCGAACGGGCCGACATGGAGGCGCCGCTGCCCACTGCCAATGAGGCCATGGCCGTGTTGCATGACCGTTTTGCCGGGGAGTATCTGGCCCGTTTTTCCGAAAGCAGGGTTACCCACCGCGTGCGCCAGGTGCTGTGCCGCATCCTGCCGCAGGGCGAGCCCAAGCGCGAGACCCTGGCGCAGGCCCTGCACCTGTCGCAACGTACCTTGCAGCGGCGGCTGCAGGAGGAGGGCACCAGCTTCCAGGCCTTGCTTGACGACACCCGCCGCGAACTGGCCGAGCAGTACCTGGCCCAGCCGGGCATGACCCTGCTGGAGGTCGCGTACCTGCTGGGCTTTGCCGACCCCAGCAACTTCTACCGGGCATTCCGCCGCTGGTTCGATGCCACGCCGAGTGAGTACCGTGCCCGTATGGGCGCGGAGGCCGAAGCGGTCAGTGACGCCAGAACGCCGGCATACACAGCACCAGCACCGTAATGATTTCGAGTCGGCCGAGCAGCATGCCGGCCGCCAGAATCCACTTGGCTGCGTCCGGCAGCGTGGCGTAGTTGCCCGACGGGCCGATCACTTCGCCCAGCCCGGGGCCCACACCTGAAACCGTACCGGCGGCACCGGTCAACGCGGTCATCCAGTCCACGCCCAGCAACGACAGCAGCAGGGCCATGACGCAGATGGTGATGGCGAAGAAGAACGAAAACGTCAGGATCGAACGCACGATGTCTTCATCTAGGCGGTGGCCGTTGTATTTCTGCTTGATCACCGCGCGCGGGTGGATCAGTTGGTTAAGGCTGGCCTTGAGCAGGATGTAGGCCACCTGGAAGCGGAAAATCTTGATACCGCCCGCCGTCGAGCCGGAGCAGCCGCCCACGAAACCCAGGTAAAAGAACAGCATCAGCGAGAAGTTGCCCCACAGGCTGTAGTCGCCCAGGGCGAAGCCGGTGGTGGTGACCACCGAGGTCACGTTCAGCGCCACATGGCGCAAGGCGTCGAGCCAGTGCAGGTTGGTGCTGTACCAGTACCAGGTGCCCAGCACTATCCAGGTAACCACCAGCATGCCCAGCAAGCCCTGCACCTGCTGGTCGCGGATCAGCGCCTTGCGGTTGCCGCGCAGGGTGGCCACATACAGGGTGAACGGCAAGCTGCCCATGATCATCACCACAACCGCCACCCAATGCACGGCCGGGATGTCCCATTTCGCCAGCGACTGGTCAGAGGTGGAGAAACCGCCGGTAGAGATCGCCGACATGGCGTGGTTGATCGCATCGAACGGGCTCATGCCTGCCCACCAGAAGGCCAGCGAGCCAAGGATCGAGAAGCCGACGTACACCCCCACGATCGACTTGGCGACCATGTGCGAACGCGGCATGACCTTTTCCGAACGGTCGGACGACTCGGTCTGGAACAGGCGCATGCCACCGATGCGCAGCAGCGGCAGGATCGCCACCGCCATGGCGATGAAACCGATACCGCCAAGCCAGTGCAGCATCGAGCGCCACATGAGAATGCCGGGTGACATGGTGTCGAGCCCGCTGAGCACGGTGGCGCCGGTGGCGGTGATGCCCGACATGCTTTCGAAGAAGGCGTCGGTGTAGCTGATGTGCTGGGTCAGCAGGAACGGCAGGGCGGCGAACACGCACACCACCAACCAGCTGCTGACCGTCAGCAGGTACATGTCGCGTGGGCGCAGGTGCACATGTTCGGGGCGCCCCTGCATCACCAGGGCCAGCCCGGCGATGAAGGTGATCAGGCTCGACCAGAGGAACGACGGCATGTCACCGGTGCGTTCGAAAATTACCAGGGTCGCCATGGGCACGGCCATGCTGACGGCGAGGGTAATCAGGAAGATGCCGATGATGAAACCAATGATCCTTAAGGTCGGCAACGCCATGTGATCTGCTCTGACTCGATTCGGAAGGGCGCCATTCTACCTATGGGTCTGGTGATGTAAACGCTAGAATGGCCGCACATTCAACTGCCAGGAGGGTAGCCGATGGAGGCTCTCGACGCATTGCTCAACCGTGTTTCCGTGCCACGCCTGACCGACCCGGCGCCGAACGCTGCCCAGCGCGAGGCGCTGTTCCAGGCCGCCTTGCGCGCCCCGGACCACGGCCAGCTGCGCCCCTGGCGCTTTCTGACCATCGAAGGCCAGGGCCGTGAGAAGCTGGGCGAGCTGTTTGCCGAAGCCGTGCAGAGCAGGGGCGACGCCAGCCAGGCCGCGCTGGACAAGGCCCGCGCCATGCCGTTGCGGGCGCCGCTGCTGATTGTGGTGGTGGCCAAGCTGCAGGAGCACTTCAAGGTGCCGAAGTCCGAACAGCGCCTGGCGGCGGGCTGTGCGGCGCATGGCATTCTGATTGCCGCACATGCGCAGGGTATCGGCGCGGTGTGGCGAACCGGGGACATGGCGTTCGATGCCCATGTGCACAAGGGGTTGGGGTTGGCCGAGAACGAGGAGTTGATCGGGTACCTGTATGTCGGCACGCCGCTGACCGAGCCGCGTACGGCGCCGATTCTGGAAACGGCTGATTTCGTCAGCGTCTGGGGCGAGTAACGCCGTTTTGGGCTGATTGTCGTATCAGGGCCACCGGCCTCTTCGCGGGCGTGCCCGCGAAGAGGCCGGTGGCCTTTACATCACCTCAACTGCCAGCAGCCTCAGCGACAGGCAACTCCAGCCTGGCCACAAATCCACCCTGTGGATGATTGTCAAAAATCAGGCTGCCGCCATGGCGCTCCGCCGCCTTGCGCGCAATCGCCAGCCCCAGCCCATGCCCCGGCGCTTCCTGCCCCGGCGCGCGGAAGAAGGGTTCGCCCAGCTGCGCCAGGTGTTCCGCTGCAGCCCCCGGTCCATGGTCACGCACGCTTATCACTATGCGGTCCTGCTCACGCACTGCACTCACTTCTACCGGCTGCCCGACCGGATTGAAGCGCAAGGCATTGCGCAGCAGGTTGTCCACGGCCCGCTCGATCAGCGTCGGCCAACCTTGCAAGGTCAACCCAGGCTGCGCCTCGAGGCGCACATCCTGGTCGGGCGCGCTGAGCAGGGCATCCTTGCGCACGCTGCCCAGCAGGGCGTTGAGGTCGACCGGTTCGGCATGGGCCTGCTCGGCATCCACCCGGGCCAGGGCCAGAATTTCGCTGATCAGGTCTTCCAGGCGGTCGCACTCGCGGGTCAGGCGTGGCCACAGGGTTTCCCGCTGCTCGGGCTCGGCGCGCTCGGCCAGCGCCAGGGCAATACGCAGTCGGGCCAATGGGGAACGCAACTCGTGCGACACATCGCGCAGCAACTGGCGCTGGCTGCCGATGGTGCTTTGCAGGCGCGCGCCCATCTTGTTGAAGTCCTTGGCCAGCACACCGAACTCGTCGCGCCGCGCTGCCAGCCGCGCCAGGCTGTTCTGCTGGTAGGTGGTCTGCCCCAGGTCATGCACCGCGCTGCGCAGGCGGCTGAGCGGGCGGGTAATGGACAGGGTCACCAGCAGGCTGAACAACGTCAGCACAACCAGGGCGATGCCCAGTGCACTGAGCGGCCACATCAGGCTTTCGCGGTGCCAGGCATCCAGTGCCGGGTGGGGAATGCGGTAGATCAGCAGGTAGGTTTCGCCGGTGTCGGGGCTGGTGTATTCCTCGGTCAGCCTGCGCCACGGCAGGCGCCGCTGGTCATTGTGCTGGCGCGCTTCGAAGGCCGCTGCACGGCGCGGGAAGGTACCGGGCACCACGGCTTCGCCACTGTCGTCGAGCACTTGCACGTCGATCTTGTAGCGGTCTTTACGCCGTTCCAGGAAGTGCTGTGCCGAATCCAGGCCTTCCTGCTCGTAATGCCTGGCCCACTTGCTGGCCAAGGTATTCAGGCCCGGGTGACGGCTGAGGATCCAGGCGTCCTGGTTGAGCATGTGGCCCAACAGGATCGACAGGCCTGCGACCAGGGTAATGGCCAGCCAGAAACTGGCCAGGATGCGCCAGAACAATGAACGCAAGTGCACCTCCTAAACGGGAAAAGCCCGGCCCGCAGTGATGCGGGCCGGGCATTGGGCAGACAGCTTACTGAGCCTTGGTGCCTTTTTCAGCTTTCCAGGCCTGGAACTCCTGCCACTCGGCTTTCTTGGCGGCGCGTTCCTTTTGCAGTTCGTCGAACTTCTTCTGCTGCTCAGGCTTGAGCAAATTGCGCACGGCGCTGTCGGTCTTGTCGCGGCTGGCTTTCAGCTCGTCCTTCATGGCTTTCTGGTCGGCGGCCGGCAGCTTGGACAGGTAGCGCTCGGTGATGTCGCGGCGCTGTTGCATCTGCTCGCCCATCAGCTTGCCGATCTGCTGACGCTGGTCGCGGCTCAGGTCCAGCTGGTGGAAAGGCGCATCACCGCGATGATGCGGGCCGTCGTGACGCGGGCCGCCGTCAGGCATGGCCATGGCCACGGTCGGCAGGGCGGCGGCGAACATCAGGGCGATAAGGGTCTTGCGCATGGTGTCTCTCCTTTCATAGGCCGGTGGTTACCGGATGAGCACAGTCTAGGGAGATCACCGTCAAGCGCAGTCAGCAGAGGGTAAAGGCAAGGTAAAGATGATTAGCCTGTGTAGGAGCGGCCTTGTGCCGCGATAGGGGCGCGCAGCGGCCCCGGCGATGTCACAGGCAGTAGTAATAGCCACGGCTGCGCAACGCCACGATGCGTGGCCGGCCATCGGCGTGGGGGCCAATCTTCTTGCGCAGGTTGCTGACGTGCATGTCCAGGCTGCGGTCGTACAGGGTCAGCTTGCGGCCCAGGCCGATCTGCGCCAGTTCTTGTTTGTCCAGCGGCTCGCCGGGCTGGCGCAGCAGCGCTTCGAGAATGCGGCTTTCGGACAGGGTCAGGGTCATTTCGCGGCCATCGATACTGGCCACGCCACGGGCAGGGCTGTACACCAGGTCGCCCAGCTCCACCTGGCTGGTGGTGGCGGTGGGGTGGCTGCGGCGCAGTACGGCGCGCAGGCGGGCGGTGAGTTCACGTGGGTCGCAGGGTTTGGCCAGGTAGTCGTCGGCACCCAGTTCGAGGCCAAGGATGCGGTCCAGCGGCTCGCCACGGGCGGAGAGCATCAATACCGGCAGTTCGGTATGTTCGCTGCGCAACTGCTTGAGCAGTTCCAGGCCGCTGCCGTCGGGCAGCATGACATCCAGCACCACGGCCGCCGGGGCGTGTTCGGCCAGGGCCTGGCGTGCGCTCTGGCCATCGTGGCAGGCACGTACGGTGAACCCTTCCTGGGTCAGCCAGCTGCTGAGCAGCTCGCACAGCTCCTGGTCATCATCAATCAGTAACAGCTCGCTCATGACTCACTCATTTCAACCATTGACGGCGGCTATTCGGCCCGCCAGTGGCAAAGATACCGCAGACTGATGGCAACTGTGTAACTGCCTCTACCGTGTCGCCTGCTTCGCGGGCGAGACCGCGAAGCAGGCGACACGGTCTTGGATCACGGCAGTACTTGCTTGAATGGCTTGACCACGACTTTGTCGTAAACGCCCGCAGCAATGTACGGATCGGCATCTGCCCAAGCCTGCGCCGCAGCCAGGGACTCGAACTCGGCAACGATCAGGCTACCGCTGAAACCCGCTTCGCCCGGGTCGTTGCTGTCGATGGCCGGGTGCGGGCCGGCCAGCACCACGCGGCCTTCGGCTTTGAGCTGCTGCAGGCGTTCGATATGCGCCGGGCGGGCAGCCAGGCGTTTTTCCAGGGAGTTTGCGACGTCGCTGGCGATGATGGCGTAGAGCATGTCAATCCTTGGGTTTGGAGGTAGAAGGGTCGTCGTGCAGGTGGCGCGACAGGTACACGCCTTGCGCCACCAGGAAGATCACGGTCATGCCCAGGCTGCCGAACACCTTGAAGTCCACCCAGAAGTCCTGGAAGGTGAAGGCGACGAACAGGTTGGCCGCGCCGCAGAACAGGAAGAAGGCAATCCAGGCCACGTTCAGGCGCGCCCAGATGACATCGGGCAAGGTCAGCGCGTGGCCCATGATGCGCTTGATCAGCACCCGGTCACCGATGAAGTGGCTGCCGGCAAAGCCCAGGGCGAACAGCCAGTTCACCACCGGCGCCTTCCACTTCAGGAAGGTTTCGCTGTGGAACGTCAGGGTCAGGCCGCCGAACACCAGGCAGGCCACCAGGGTCAGCCACTGGCCCTTTTCAAGCTTGCGCTGGCGCAGGAACAGCGCGCCGTACACCACCAGCGAGCTGATGATCAGCATGGCCGTGGCGCTGTAGATGCCGCCGAATTCGAAGCTGTGGCCGGCGACTTCCAGGGGGCGCGGGTCCAGCTTGTAGACGATGAAGAACAGCAGCAGCGGGATGAAATCGATGAATTGTTTCACAATGGCAGCCAGAATCGGGATGTGACGGCATAATAACAAACATCGATTCCAGCGAAAGCGCTCCTCCATGAATGTTGATCTGCACTGTCACAGCACGGCCTCCGACGGCGCCCTGTCGCCCTCGGTACTGGTTGCCCGGGCCCATGAGCACGGGGTGCAAACGCTGGCACTGACCGACCATGACACCATCGAAGGCCTGCCCGAAGCACGCCAGGCCTGCATCGAGCGGGGCATGCGCTGGGTGAGCGGCGTCGAGCTGTCGTGCACCTGGGGTGGTGCGACCATCCATGTGCTGGGCTATGACTTCCCGCTCGACGCGCCGCCTTTGCTGGCGGCAATCGAAGCGTTGCACCGTGGCCGCTGGCTGCGCGCCGAAGAAATCGACAAACGGCTGGCCGCCAAGGGCATGCCTGGCACCCTCGAAGGCGCCCGTGCCGTGCAGCACGAGCTGGGCGACAGCGGCAACGCCCCGGCGCGCCCGCATTTTGCCGAGTACCTGGTGCGCGCCGGGCACGTCAAGGACCGTGGCGAAGCGTTTCGCAAGTGGCTGGGCGCCGGCAAGCTGGGCGACGTCAAGCAGCACTGGCCGACCCTCGACGAAACTGTCGCCACCCTGCGCCAGTCCAAAGCGTGGGTGAGCCTGGCGCACCCCATGCATTACGATCTGACCCGCAGCAAGCGCAGACGGTTGATTGCCGACTATATTCAGGCAGGCGGGCAGGCACTTGAGGTGGTCAACGGGATGATGCCGGCCGAGCAGGTGGGCACCCTGTCCATCCTCACCCGTGAGTTCGGCCTGCTGGCAAGCGCTGGCAGTGACTTCCACGGCCCCGGCACCTGGGGCGAGATCGGTGCCTATCGGCCTTTGCCCGAGGACTTGCCACCTCTGTGGCGTCGATTCAGCCATGAACAGCCTTTGGCGCTATGAACAGGACGACTACGTGAGCCAATTTTTCCAGATTCATCCGGAGAACCCGCAGCAGCGCCTGATCAAGCAGGCTGTCGAGATTATCCGCAAGGGCGGTGTGGTGGTGTACCCGACGGATTCGGCCTACGCACTGGGTTGCCAGATGGGTGACAAGGCGGCCATCGAACGGGTACGGCGCCTGCGCGGGCTGGACAAGACGCACAACTTCACCCTCATGTGCTGCGACATGTCGCAGCTGGGGTTGTACGCCAAGGTCGACACCGGCACCTTCCGCCTGCTCAAGGCGCATGTGCCGGGGCCTTACACGTTCATCCTCAACGGTACGCGTGAAGTGCCGCGCCTGCTGTTGCACGATAAACGCCGCACTATCGGCCTGCGGGTGCCGGCCCATGCCATCACCCTGGCCCTGCTGGCCGAACTGGGCGAGCCGTTGATGAGCGTGAGCCTGATCCTCCCGGGCGACACCGAGCCGATGACCGACCCTTACGAAATCCGTGAGCGCCTGGAGCATCACGTCGACCTGGTGATCGATGGCGGCTTCGGCGACCTCAAGGCCTCTACCATCATCGACCTCTCCGGCGATGAGCCCGAGCTGATCCGCGAAGGCTGCGGCGACCCCACGCCGTTCCTGGTCAACGCGTGAGCCAGGTGGAAACGCCCGAGGCACCGGCCGAACAGGCCGAAGCGCCTCGGCAGTTGCAGTTGGCCCTGGTCTACGGCGAAGCCCTGACCGAGCTGCCGCTGGACCTGTACATCCCGCCGGACGCGCTGGAAGTCATCCTCGAGGCCTTTGAAGGCCCGTTGGACCTGCTGCTGTACCTGATCCGCAAGCAGAACATCGACATTCTCGACATCCCGGTGGCGGAAATCACCCGCCAGTACATGGGCTACGTGGAGCTGATGAAAAGCGTGCGCCTTGAACTGGCCGCCGAGTACCTGGTGATGGCCGCCATGCTCGCCGAGATCAAGTCGCGCATGCTGCTGCCGCGTTCGGCTGATGTCGAGGAAGAGGAGGGCGACCCACGCGCCGAACTGATCCGCCGCCTGCAGGAGTACGAGCGTTTCAAAGCCGCCGCCGAAGGCATTGATGAATTGCCACGGGTAGGCCGCGATGTGGTGGTGCCACGCCTGGAGGCGCCGCAGGCCAAGGTGCGCAAGCTGTTGCCGCAAGTGAGCCTGGAAGAGTTGCTGGTGTCCATGGCCGAGGTGATGCGCCGCAACGACCTGTTCGAAAGCCACCAGATCACCCGTGAAACGCTGTCTACCCGCGAGCGCATGAGCCAGGTGCTGGAGCGCCTAAAGGGCGGTGCTTTCGTGCCGTTCGTCGAGTTGTTTGCCGCCGAAGAGGGCAAGCTGGGCGTGGTGGTCACCTTCATGGCGATTCTCGAGCTGGTGAAGGAATCGCTGATCGAACTGGTGCAGAATGAACCTTTCGCCGCCATTCACGTGCGGCTCCGCCCGGCGCTTGTTGAAGAACCTGATGAACCTGAATGACCCCCGCGACCTGGCGTCGCTGATCGAAGCTTTCTTGCTGGCGTCGGGCAAACCGCAGTCCCTGGAACGCCTGTACGAGCTGTTCGAAGAGGCCGAGCGCCCAGAGCCCAAGGTGTTCAAGCAGGCCCTGGACGTGCTGGGCAAGTCGTGCAATGGCCGAGCGTTCGAGCTCAAGGAAGTGGCCAGCGGCTACCGCCTGCAAATCCGCGAGGACTATGCGCCCTGGGTCGGGCGCCTGTGGGAAGAGCGCCCGCAACGCTATTCACGTGCGCTGCTCGAAACCCTGGCGCTGATTGCCTACCGCCAGCCCATCACCCGTGGCGAGATCGAGGACGTGCGGGGCGTGGCGGTGAACAGCAACATCATCAAGACCATGATGGAGCGCGAGTGGATTCGCGTGGTCGGCTACCGCGAAGTGCCGGGGCGGCCGGCGATGTTTGCCACCACCAAGGCGTTTCTTGACCACTTCAACCTCAAGAGCCTGGATGAGCTGCCGGCCTTGGCCGAGCTGCGCGAGATGGAGCCGGAGCCGGTGCTCGACCCGGACGATGCGCCAGTGCCGGCGCACCTGCAGGCGTTGGCAGATGCCAGCCTTGGGGAGGAAGAAGAGGGTGTTGAGCCGAAGGAGGAAACCAGCTTCCGTAGCTTGCTGGTGGAGCTGGATGCCATGGAAGATGGGTTGAAGACCGACTTTGATGACTTGCGCGAGGAAGAACCAGGGGCTTCGGTGGAAGAAGAGGGCAAGTTACAGCCCTGATCTGCTGTTGCCCATACACCACCATTAGGCAGAAACCCCAGCCAAAGCCCACAAAACCCTCTACCCTCCAGTGCGTTCTTCCCCTGAACCGCGTATGATGCGCGGCCTTTTGGCGCGCTCGTCGCCAAAAAACCTGTTTTCATTCCTACACCGGGAGGTGCCCAGATGAGTGAGCAAGACCTGCAAGATACCGAAATCACCCCGCCATCCGGCGAAAAGCTGCAAAAAGTGCTGGCACGCATTGGCGTGGGTTCTCGCCGTGACGTCGAAGCCTGGATCAGCCAGGGCCGCATCAAGGTGAACGGCGTCGAGGCCACCCTTGGCCAGCGCGTCGACCTGCACGACGCCATTGCCGTAGACGGCAAGCTGATCAAGCGTGAGGAGGCCGCCGAGGCCACTCGCCGGGTGATCATGTACAACAAGCCCGATGGCGAAATCTGCACCCGTGACGACCCGGAAGGCCGCCCGACCGTGTTCGACCGCCTGCCACGGCCAAAAGAAGGCCGCTGGATCAACATCGGCCGCCTCGACATCAACACCACTGGCCTGCTGCTGTTCACCACCGACGGTGAACTGGCCAACCGCCTGATGCACCCGTCCTACGAGATGGACCGTGAGTATGCGGTGCGTGTGCGCGGTGAAGTCGATGACGAGATGATCGAGCGCCTGAAAGCCGGTGTGATGCTGGAAGACGGCCCGGCCAAGTTCACCGACATCCAGAAGGCACCGGGTGGTGAAGGCTTCAACCACTGGTACCACTGTGTGGTGATGGAAGGCCGTAACCGTGAGGTGCGTCGCCTGTGGGAATCCCAGGGCATGGTGGTCAGCCGCCTGAAGCGCGTGCGTTTTGGCCCGGTGTTCCTCAACTCCGACCTGCCGATGGGCCGCTGGCGTGAAATGACCCAGGGCGAAATCGACATCCTGGCCGCCGAAGTGGGCCTGCAGCCGGTTGCGCTGCCCGCCATGAAGCTCAAGGCCAAGGACAAGATGGAGCGCCTGCAGCGCAAGTCGACCCGCCCGCTGGGCCGTGGCGAGCGCGTGCGCAACCTGCGCCCGGCCCACGAAGGTGCCGCTACCGGTGAACGCCCGGCGCGTCAGCCGCGTGAAGAGGCTCCGCGTAAAAACACCCGCGGCAGCACGGTGGCCGAGCGCCCGAGCGAAATGCGCAAGCGTCCGGCCAAGCCTGAAGGTGACAAGCCGGCAGGCCGTGGTCGCGGTAAACCGCGTGGCTGATCGGCCTGCGTGGTGATGAGAAACCAGCCTTCGGGCTGGTTTTTTTATGCCTGCGATGTATTGCGGGCACGGCAAGATATTGAACAAAAAGAATTTTTCTGACGACTGGCAAGTTCTTGAACCGGCTTGTAAAGAAATTTATACGAATATGGCCGGTTTCAGCCCTGATTCCAGATTTAACCCAATCGTGTAAACAAACCTTGCCGTCACCGATGTGCCAAACCCGCCAACTCCACCTTGCCCTCCCTTGCCCGAACCCCCGTCCCCACGGTGTTATAGCCGCCATTGCCGTGTGCAAGAGCCCGTCCACAGAGCCTGGCTGACAAAACAACAAATGGAGGCGCCATGTACGCCGATCACTCTGCCTTTGAAGGCCCATACCACAGGATCGCTGCGTTTTTTCCGGATGGAAGAGCGCAACGCGTTGACGCCTGCGCGCTTGCAGGGGTATACAGTGCGCCGCGTTTTACCTGTGACCCTTTTGCGTACCGCGCACTCTTGATCACGCCGGGTTGACCCGCTTCGGCGGCGCCTGAGGTCAAGAAACCCAAGGTAACCACCTTGCCCATTCCGCTGCGCCACGAGCGCGGTGGGTCCGATTCCGTCACAGATAAAAACAATGCAGGTGACTTCGTTCATGAGTGGACAAAACATGCATTCAGGCGAGCTCAAGCGGGGCCTGAAGAACCGCCATATCCAGTTGATCGCCCTGGGTGGTGCAATTGGTACCGGCCTGTTCCTCGGCTCGGCAGGCGTGATGAAATCCGCCGGCCCGTCGATGATCCTTGGCTACGCCATCTGCGGCTTCATCGCCTTCATGATCATGCGCCAGCTTGGCGAGATGATTGTCGAAGAGCCGGTGGCCGGCTCGTTCAGCCACTTTGCACACACCTACTGGGGCGGCTTCGCCGGCTTCCTGTCGGGTTGGAACTGCTGGGTGCTGTATATCCTGGTGGGCATGTCGGAGCTTTCGGCGGTTGGCAAGTATGTCCACTACTGGTGGCCGGAGATCCCGACCTGGGTCACTGCGGCGGCGTTCTTCGTGCTGATCAACGCCATCAACCTGATGAACGTGAAGTTCTTCGGTGAAGCCGAATTCTGGTTCGCCATCATCAAGGTCGTGGCCATCGTCAGCATGATCGGCCTGGGTGCCTACCTGCTCACCAGCGGCAGCGGCGGGCCGGATGCCACCATCGCCAACCTGTGGTCCCACGGCGGCTTCTTCCCGAACGGTGTCAGCGGGCTGGTGATGGCCCTGGCGTTCATCATGTTCTCGTTCGGTGGCCTGGAAATGCTCGGTTTCACTGCTGCCGAAGCCGACAAGCCGAAGACCGTGATCCCCAAGGCGATCAACCAGGTCATCTGGCGTATCCTGATTTTCTACGTAGGTGCCTTGGTGGTATTGCTGTCGTTGACGCCATGGGACAACCTGGTCGCCAGCATCGATGCCTCGGGTGGCAGCTATGGCAGCAGCCCGTTCGTGCAAGTGTTCTCGCTGCTGGGCAGTGACGTTGCTGCCCACTTGCTGAACTTCGTGGTCCTGACAGCCGCACTGTCGGTGTACAACAGCGGCACCTACTGCAACGCGCGCATGCTGCTGGGCATGGCCGAACAGGGCGATGCCCCGGCGTCGCTGGCCAAGGTCGACAAGCGTGGTGTGCCCGTGCGTTCGATCCTGGTGTCGGCTGCCGTTACCTTCGTGGCCGTACTGCTCAACTACCTGATGCCGCAGAATGCCCTGGAGCTGCTGATGTCGCTGGTGGTGGCTACCCTGGTGATCAACTGGGCGATGATCAGCTATTCGCACCTGAAGTTCCGCCAGCACCTGGACCGTACCGGCCAGAAGCCGCTGTTCAAGGCGCTGTGGTACCCCTACGGTAACTACGTGGTGCTGGCCTTCGTGGTGCTGATCCTCGGCATCATGCTGATGATTCCGGGTATACAGGTTTCGGTGTATGTCATGCCGGTTTGGTTGTTCGGGATGTTTGTGGTCTACATGGTCAAGCCGCGCCGCCGGATGAATGCCGGTGGGGCTGTGGGTCACGTGGCCAAGTAAGCAACTCAAGGCCGTATGCAAAAACCCGAAGTCAGGTGACTGGCTTCGGGTTTTTTGTTGCCTGTGCAGGCAACACATCAGATCTGCTCCAGCAACCAGCCCCTGAATGCCCGCAACGACGGCAAGGCCTCATTCCTGGGCGGGTAGATCAGGTAATAACTACGCTGGCTGGCAAACGCCACGCCCGGGCTGTGCAGCTCACCCTTGGCCAACTCCTCTTCCACCAGAATACGCGGCACCAGCCCGATACCAATCCCGGCCCGCACTGCCTGGATCAGGTGCGAGGTCAGCTCGAAGCTGGGCCCCAGGCGCATTGCCCGGTGCGGCAGGCCATGGTGCGAGAACCACTCGCCCCAGGCATGCGGGTTGTTGGCCACATTCAACAGCACCTCTTCACTGATCCGTGCCGGGCTCCAGCCTTGGCTGTCGGCCCCGGCCTCCGGTGGCAGGATCACCACCAGTTCCTCGGCATGCAGGCGATGGCAGATCAGCCCCGGCAGGTCGTGACTGGCCACACCGATGGCGGCGTCGATTTCGCTGGTGTCGAAGTTGATGGCTTCGATACGTGAATGGATGTGCACCAGCATGCCCGGGTGGGCGCTGTAGAACGCATGCAGCCGTGGCAGCAGCCATTTCGAGCCGAACGTTGGCAGGGTAGCCAGGCGCAAGGTGCCGACCCCCGACTGGTACGCCAGCGCCTGCAAGGTGGCACTGCGGATGCGCCCCAGCGCCTCGCTGAGCTCGCGTTGGTAAAGGCGACCCACATCCGTCAGCTGTACCTGGCGGCCTTCGCGGCGGAACAAGGTGAGGCCCAGTTGCTGTTCCAGCGCCTGCACCTGGCGGCTGACCGCGCTTTGCGTCAGCGACAGTTCGGCGGCGGCGCGGGTGTAGCTTTCATGGCGGGCGGCGGCCTCGAAGGCCAACAGCAGCGACATGGACGGTGTCAGGTGGCGGTAATTCATTCATAAAAGTCATTGATAGCGGCAGGATTATCCGTTTGCTCCTAAAGCGAAACTACAGGAACATTGGCGTATACGTCATCCCTGCATGCATCAACCCATGCCGGAGCGACAGGAGTCCCGTGAATTAGCCAATATCAAGAGGCCATCCTTCGATGATCGCCCAGCTGCCGACCGTTGCACCGAGCGCCAACTACCCCGAATTCCTCGAAGCCCTGCGCAACAGCGGCTTCCGTGGCCAGATCAGTGCCGACTACGGCACCCGCACGGTGTTGGCCACCGACAACTCGATTTACCAGCGCTTGCCCCAGGCCGCAGTGTTCCCGCTGGATGCCGACGATGTGGCGCGGGTTGCCACACTGATGGGCGAGGCGCGTTTCCAGAACGTCAAGCTGACCCCGCGCGGCGGTGGCACCGGCACCAATGGCCAGTCGCTGACCGACGGCATCGTCGTCGACCTGTCGCGCCATATGAACAAGATCCTCGAAATCAACGTCGAGGAACGTTGGGTGCGGGTGCAGGCCGGTACGGTCAAGGACCAGCTCAATGCCGCGCTCAAGCCGCACGGGCTGTTCTTCGCCCCTGAGCTGTCCACCTCCAACCGTGCCACTGTCGGCGGCATGATCAACACCGACGCCAGTGGCCAAGGCAGCTGCACCTACGGCAAAACCCGCGACCATGTGCTGGAGCTGCACAGCGTGCTGCTCGGCGGCGAACGCCTGCACAGCCTGCCAATCGACGATGCCGCGCTGGCACAGGCCTGTGCCGCACCTGGCCGGGTCGGCGAGGTGTACCGCATGGCCCGGGAGATCCAGGAAACCCAGGCTGAACTGATCGAAACCACTTTTCCCAAGCTGAACCGCTGCCTGACCGGTTATGACCTGGCGCACCTGCGCGATGAGCAGGGCCGCTTCAACCTCAACAGCGTGCTGTGTGGTGCCGAGGGCTCGCTGGGCTATGTGGTGGAAGCCAAGCTCAACGTGCTGCCGATCCCCAAATATGCGGTACTGGTGAACGTGCGCTACACCAGCTTCATGGATGCCCTGCGTGATGCCAATGCGCTGATGGCGCACAAGCCGCTGTCGATCGAGACCGTCGACTCCAAGGTGCTGATGCTGGCGATGAAGGACATCGTTTGGCACAGCGTTGCCGAGTACTTCCCGGCCGACCCCGACCGCCCGACCCTGGGTATCAACCTGGTGGAGTTCTGCGGCGATGAGCCGGCAGAGGTCAACGCCCGGGTGCAAGCCTTCGTCGAGCACTTGCAGGCGGATACCAGTGTCGAGCGCCTGGGGCATACGCTGGCTGAAGGCGCCGAGGCGGTGACCCGCGTCTACGTGATGCGCAAGCGTTCGGTGGGCTTGCTGGGTAACGTCGAGGGCGAGGTGCGCCCGCAGCCGTTCGTGGAAGACACGGCGGTACCGCCAGAGCAACTGGCCGACTACATCGCCGACTTCCGCGCCCTGCTGGACGGTTACGGCCTGGCCTACGGCATGTTCGGCCACGTCGATGCTGGTGTACTGCACGTGCGCCCGGCGCTGGACATGAAGGACCCGGCCCAGGCCGCGCTGGTGAAGCCGATTTCCGACGCCGTGGCCGCGCTGACCAAAAGCTATGGCGGCCTGCTGTGGGGCGAGCACGGCAAAGGCCTGCGTTCGGAATACGTGCCGGAGTACTTTGGTGAGCTGTATCCGGCGCTGCAGCGCCTGAAAGGCGCCTTCGACCCGCACAACCAGCTCAACCCCGGCAAGATCTGCACACCGCTGGGCAGTGCCGAGGGCCTGACCCCGGTCGATGGCGTAACCCTGCGCGGCGACCTCGACCGCACCATCGACGAGCGCGTGTGGCAGGACTTCCCCAGTGCCGTGCACTGCAACGGCAACGGCGCCTGCTACAACTACGACCCCAACGACGCCATGTGCCCGTCGTGGAAGGCCACCCGTGAGCGCCAGCATTCGCCCAAGGGCCGCGCCTCGCTGATGCGCGAGTGGCTGCGCCTGCAAGGCGAAGCGAACATCGACGTGTTGGCCGCAGCCCGCAACAAGGTGTCGTGGCTCAAGGGCCTCCCGGCACGCCTGCGCAACAACCGCGCGCGCAGCCAGGGGCAGGAAGACTTCTCCCACGAAGTGTACGACGCCATGGCCGGCTGCCTGGCGTGCAAGTCGTGCGCCGGGCAGTGCCCGATCAAAGTCAACGTGCCGGACTTCCGTTCGCGCTTCCTCGAGCTGTACCACGGCCGCTATCAGCGCCCGCTGCGTGACTACCTGATCGGCTCGCTGGAATTCACCATCCCGTACCTGGCCCACGCACCGGGCCTGTACAACGCGGTCATGGGCTCTAAGTGGGTCAGCAAGCTGCTGGCCGACAGCATTGGCATGGTCGACAGCCCGTTGATCAGCCGCTTCAACTTCCAGTCCACGCTGACCCGTTGCCGTGTCGGCGTGGCCAGTGTGCCGGCCCTGCGTGAACTGACCCCGGCCCAGCGCGAGCGCAGCATCGTGCTGGTGCAGGACGCCTTCACCCGCTATTTCGAGACCCCGCTGCTGTCAGCCTTCATCGACCTGGCCCACCGCCTGGGCCACCGGGTATTCCTGGCGCCTTACAGTGCCAACGGCAAGCCTTTGCATGTACAGGGCTTCCTGGGGGCGTTCGCCAAGGCGGCGATCCGTAACGCTACCCAGCTCAAGGCCCTGGCCGACTGCGGTGTGCCTCTGGTGGGGCTGGACCCGGCGATGACCCTGGTGTACCGCCAGGAGTACCAGAAAGTGCCGGGGCTGGACGGTTGCCCGAAGGTGCTGTTGCCGCAGGAATGGCTGATGGACGTGCTGCCCGAGCAGGCGCCGACCGCACCGGGCAACTTCCGCCTGATGGCGCACTGCACCGAGAAGACCAACGTGCCGGCCAGTACCAAACAGTGGGAGCAGGTGTTTGCCCGCCTGGGCCTGAAGCTGGTGACCGAGGCGACGGGTTGCTGCGGTATGTCGGGGACCTACGGCCACGAGGCGCGTAACCAGGAGACTTCGCGGACCATCTTCGAGCAAAGCTGGGCAACCAAGCTGGACAAGGAAGGAGAGCCGCTGGCGACCGGTTACTCGTGCCGCAGCCAGGTCAAGCGCATGACCGAGCGCAAGATGCGCCACCCGCTTGAAGTGGTGTTGCAGTACGCCCAGCGTTAACGTTCAGGGCTTCGGGGGCTGCCAGGCAGCCCCCAGCTTTCAATGATCTCGATGCCGCCGCACCTGCCTGTACAGATACAGGCTCAACACCAGCCCACAACCCGCCGCACCCGCCGCAAACAGAAACATCGAAGCAAACCCGAACCCCGCCGCCACCGCGCCCACCAGTGGCCCGGTCACCCCCAGCGACAAGTCAATGAACAGCGAATACGCCCCCACAGCCGCCCCGCGGTTGGCCGCCGACACCTGATTCACCGCCTCCACACCCAGCGCCGGGAACACCAGCGAGAAGCCAAACCCGCTAAGCGCTGCTCCTGCCAAGGCCAACTCGGCGCTGGGCGCCAGCCACAGCATCACCAACCCCAGTGTTTCCACCGACAGGCAGGCAATCGCCACCCGGAACCCGCCAATGCGGTTGATCAGGTTGCCAAACAGCAGCCGCGCACTGATGAAGCTGGCGCCGAACAGGCTCAAGGTCAGCGCGGCATTGGCCCAGCCGCGGCTGGCGTAGTACAAGGTGATGAACGTGGCGATGGTGCCAAAGCCGATCGAGCCCAGGGCCAGTCCCGAACCGTGCGGGAACACCTTGCCCAGCACGCGCAGGAACGGCAGGCGTACGCCACTGACGATAGGGGCGGCCTGTTTCGGCCAGGCCAGCAGCAGGCCGAGGATGCACAGCAGGATAATGCTGACGCCCATGCTCCACAGCCCCAGGCTCTTGACCATCAGCACGCCCAGCGGTGCACCGACGGCCAGTGCGCCATAGCTGGCGATGCCGTTCCAGGAGATGACCTTGGCGGTGTTTTCAGCGCCCACCCGACCGATGCCCCAGCCAATCGCGCCCGCACCTACCAGGCTTTCGGCGCTGCCCAGTGCTAGCCGGCCGACCAGCAGGCAGGCCAGGCTCAGCCAGGGCTGGTGGGTGAGGAAGGCGCAGGCCAGCATGAACACCCCGCTAAGCCCGCAGCCTACAAGGCCGTACATGACCGCCTTCTTGCTGCCGTGGTTGTCGATGATGCGGCTGGCGGAGGGGCGGCTGAGCAGCGTGGCGAGGTACTGCACGCTGATCACAAGGCCCGCGACCACGGCGCTGAACCCCAGGTCGTTGTGCACATAGCCGGGCAACACGGCCAGCGGGATGCCGATGTTGAGGTAGCCAATGAAGGTGAAAAGGACGATGGAGACGACTTGCAGTGTGACCGCAAGGGGGCGCGGTGATTCGGGCATGGGGGCCTGCGAGGGTTCTGGACAGTGTGAAAACGTGATGACGGGGGTAGCCCGCAGGTCAGCCGTTTTCACACTGTTGGAGGTTGCGCGATTTATTCCTGGTCAGCGCTGGATTGATCGTCACCATCCTGCTCGACGGCAGCTGCCGGTTCGGCGTGAACGGTCACGGATGGCTCTTCTGGGTTCAGGCTTGGGAAGGGAAGATTCGGGATTTCGTGCATCTCGTCGTTCCTCGCAAGTGTGAGTGAAAAGTCTGCGCCAGGCGCGGTTGAAGCTTCGCAAAGCTGGGGCAGGATACACAAGTCTGGATGACAGTTTGGTTTTTTTACCGCTCGTTTGTCGGTTTTGCGGGCGAACAGCGCACATTAGTCATAAAAAAACGGGGCCGATTGCGGCCCCTTTTTTCAGCGATCACTTCCGGCCTTCGGCCGTTTCCGCCACCTTGTCGGTGCGGGCGCACATGATGAAGTCGTTGCGGTGCAGGCCCTTGATCGAGTGGCTCCACCAGGTCACGGTAACTTTGCCCCACTCGGTCAGCAGCCCAGGGTGGTGGCCTTCGGCCTCGGCGATTTCGCCTACGGCGTTGGTGAACGCCAGGGCGTGCTTGAAGTTCTTGAACAGGAAGACGCGCTCCAGCTCCATGTGGCCGTCACGTACTTCGATGTTCCAGTCCGGGATTTCGCGAATCAGCTCGGCCAGCTCTTCGTCGGTGACTTTTGGAGCGTCAGCGCGGCAGGCTTCGCAATGGGCTTGGTTCAAGGCATTCATGGGTGTTTTCCGGTTCGAGTTGTTATCGGCAGGGTCGCTCAGGCAGCGACCTTGGGTGGAAACTTCGGTGCGTGCAGGCCCAGCTGCATGGCCTTGTGGACCATGCTCATGATGTCTTCGTGGGCCAGGTCGAACAGGCACTTCATGTTGGGGAGCACGAAATACAGCGGCTGCAGGATGTCGATACGGTACGGGGTACGCATGGCTTCGATCGGGTCGAAGGCCTGGTGTTCAGGCTCGCCAGACAGACTGTAGACGGTCTCTTTCGGTGACGAGAGGATGCCGCCGCCATAGATCTTGCGGCCCTGGGCGGTTTCCATCAGGCCAAACTCGATGGTCATCCAGTACAGGCGCGCCAGGTACACGCGTTGTTCCTTGGTTGCCGCCAGGCCGAGCTTGCCGTAGGTGTGGGTGAACTCGGCGAACCATGGGTTGGTCAGCAGCGGGCAGTGGCCGAAAATCTCGTGGAAGATATCGGGCTCTTGCAGGTAGTCCAGCTCTTCCGGGGTGCGGATGAACGTGGCGACCGGGAAGCGTTTGCTGGCCAGCAATTCGAAGAAGGTCTGGAAGGGAATCAGCGCCGGAACCCGGGCAACCTGCCAGCCGGTGGTGGCACCCAGCACCTTGTTGATCTCGCCCAGTTGCGGGATACGGTCATGGGGCAGCTTGAGCTGGTCGATGCCGTCCAGGTATTCCTGGCACGCGCGGCCTTCGATCACTTTCAGCTGCCGGGTGATCAGGGTGTTCCATACCGCATGCTCTTGCTGCGGGTAATCGATAAAACCATGCGCATCGGGCTCACGTGCCACGTAGTGCGTCTGTTTCATGAGGCTCTCCTGGTGAGGGCTTTTCTTGTTATGTGCAGGACATGCCTAAGGAATATCCCTTCACTGGCCGTTTTGCACGGGTGCAAGCGGCTGCCGCGCCAGCGGGTGAAGCGGATTTCGTAACGATAATTTTACAAAAGAGCCTGGGTGTCGGAAAATTCGGGGCGTACGGCTGATGGTTACGCTGTTTTTGTCAGCTTATCTTTACGACTTTTCCGCGCAATGTTGAAAAACATTGGCGCTTCGAGAGCCCTCATGCGTATCAAAGTGCATTGCCAGAACCGCATTGGCATCCTGCGCGACATCCTCAACCTGCTGGTGGAGTACGGCATCAACGTGCTGCGGGGCGAGGTCGGCGGTGACCATGGCAACGCCATCTACCTGCACTGCCCGAACCTGATCAACCTGCAGTTCCAGGCCTTGCGACCGAAGTTCGAGGCGATTGCCGGGGTATTTGGCGTCAAGCGCGTGGGTCTGATGCCCAGCGAACGCCGGCACATGGAGCTGAATGCCTTGCTCGGGGCGCTGGACTTCCCGGTGCTGTCGATCGACATGGGCGGCAGCATCGTCGCCGCCAACCGCACCGCAGCGCAGTTGCTGGGGGTGCGCGTGGATGAGGTGCCGGGCATGCCGCTGGCGCGCTATGTGGAAGACTTCGATCTGCCGGAGTTGGTGCGGGCGAACAAATCGCGCATCAATGGCCTGCGTATCAAGGTCAAAGGTGATGTGTTCCTGGCGGATATCGCACCGCTGCAGTCCGAGCACGACGACAGCGAGGCGTTGGCTGGCGCCGTACTCACCCTGCACCGTGCCGACCGCATTGGCGAACGCATCTACAACGTGCGCAAGCAGGAACTGCGAGGCTTCGACAGCATTTTCCAAAGCTCGCGAGTGATGGCCGCCGTGGTGCGCGAGGCCCGCCGCATGGCGCCGCTGGATGCGCCGCTGCTGATCGAGGGTGAGACCGGCACTGGCAAGGAGCTGCTGGCGCGCGCCTGCCACCTGGCCAGCCCCCGTGGGCAGTCGCCGCTGATGGCGCTCAATTGCGCCGGCTTGCCCGAGTCGATGGCCGAAACCGAGCTGTTCGGTTACGGCCCCGGGGCATTCGAAGGTGCGCGGGCAGAGGGCAAGCTGGGGCTGCTGGAACTGACCGCAGGCGGCACGCTGTTCCTTGACGGGGTAGGGGAGATGAGCCCGCGCCTGCAGGTGAAGTTGCTGCGCTTTTTGCAGGACGGCTGTTTCCGCCGGGTAGGCAGCGATGAAGAGGTGTACCTGGATGTGCGGGTGATCTGCGCGACCCAAGTGGATTTGTCCGAGTTGTGCGCGCGCGGCGAGTTTCGTCAGGACCTTTATCACCGCCTGAACGTGTTGTCGCTGCACATTCCGCCTTTGCGCGAATGCATGGATGGCCTGGAAGGGTTGGTGCAGCACTTTCTCGACCAGGCCAGCCGACAAATCGGCTGTGCCATGCCGCGCCTGGCGCCGGCCGCGATGGACAAACTTGGGCAATACCATTGGCCGGGCAATGTAAGGCAGTTGGAAAACGTATTGTTCCAGGCGATTTCTTTATGTGAAGGCGGCGTGGTTAAAAGCGAGCATATACGTTTGCCGGATTATGGCGCGCGGCAACCGTTGGGTGAGTTTTCGCTGGAGGGCGATCTTTCGCAGATTGTCGGGCGCTTTGAAAAAGCGGTGCTGGAAAGTTTGATGGGGGAGTTTCCGAGTAGCCGGGCTTTAGGGAAAAGGCTGGGCGTTTCGCATACAACCATCGCAAACAAGTTAAGGGATTATTCGCTTGGCAAGTCTGTCGATTAATTGGGCTTTGCAAAAGGTGAAAGGGGCCCGTAGGGCCCCTGATTCAGAAGGTATCAGCCGTTGGAGCAGCCGTTCCCCATCACGCGGTATTCGAGAATGTGCTTCTGGCCCTTGGAGTCCTCGTAGGTCATGCGGGCTGGCACGACTTCGCACACATTGGGCACTTCGCTCATGGAGATGACGCGGGCAATGTCCAGGTGCTGCGAGTAACTGTACTGTTCAACCGGAATCTGCTCGGCATCTTTGGCTTCGCCGGCCATTGCCGCGCCGCAAAGACTGCCAAGTACCAATACCAGTAAAGCTTTCATTTTCTATTTACCTGTCTAAGGTCGTGAGGGGGCACGCGGCGCTTATGGCGCCGCGAGTACTGCTAGTTTTAACTATCGGGATTAGAGGGAGATTAACGTTTGCCTTCGTGGGGGCTGTTACCAGTTGTTAATCGCCTTGCCGTTGCTGGCGAGGTGAATTTTAGGGTTGTGGCCAAGGCCGAAACAGTGGGTCTTTTGATAAAGTGTTTTGACAGAATCTGTAACAATCCTCTGGTAAAGCCCCTCGTTTTTTTTCGTGGTCAGGGCTGTAATCCGCATGCCAGAGCACTTTGGCGGAACGGGCGTACCAAATTACTACCAACGTCGAATGGCTTTTGTCGCTCTGGTACAGTTACAAACGGTTCCATACAAAAACAACTATTACACCGAGGTAACAAAGATGAGTGCGGCTCCACTGTATCCCGTTCGTCCCGAGGTTGCGGCCACTACCCTGACCGACGAGGCCACCTACAAGGCCATGTACCAGCAATCGGTGATCAATCCGGACGGCTTCTGGCGCGAGCAGGCCCAGCGAATCGACTGGATCAAGCCGTTCACCAAGGTCAAGCAGACCTCCTTCGACGACCATCACGTCGATATCAAATGGTTCGCCGACGGCACTCTGAACGTTTCCTCGAACTGCCTGGATCGCCACCTTGAAGAGCGCGGCGACCAGCTGGCCATCATCTGGGAAGGCGACGACCCTTCCGAACACCGCAACATCACCTACCGCGAACTGCACGAGCAGGTGTGCAAGTTCGCCAACGCCCTGCGTGGCCAGGACGTGCACCGGGGTGATGTGGTCACCATCTACATGCCGATGATCCCCGAAGCCGTGGTCGCCATGCTGGCCTGCGCCCGCATCGGTGCAATCCACTCGGTGGTGTTCGGTGGTTTCTCGCCCGAGGCGCTGGCTGGCCGTATCATCGACTGCAAGTCCAAGGTGGTGATCACCGCCGACGAGGGCCTGCGTGGCGGCCGCCGCACCCCACTCAAGGCCAACGTCGACCTGGCGCTGACCAACCCTGAAACCAATAGCGTGCAGAAGATCATCGTGTGCAAGCGCACCGGTGGCGACATTGCCTGGCACCAGCATCGCGACATCTGGTACGAAGACCTGATGAGAGTGGCCTCCAGCCACTGCGCGCCGAAAGAAATGGGGGCCGAGGAAGCGCTGTTCATCCTCTACACCTCCGGTTCTACCGGTAAGCCGAAAGGTGTGCTGCACACCACCGGCGGTTACCTGGTGTATGCCGCCCTGACCCATGAGCGGGTATTCGACTACCGCCCGGGTGAAGTGTACTGGTGCACTGCCGACGTAGGCTGGGTCACCGGCCACAGCTACATCGTGTACGGCCCGCTGGCCAATGGCGCCACTACCCTGCTGTTCGAGGGTGTGCCGAACTACCCTGACATCACCCGCGTGTCGAAGATCGTCGACAAGCACAAGGTCAACATCCTCTACACCGCGCCCACTGCCATCCGCGCGATGATGGCCGAAGGGCAGGCAGCTGTTGAAGGTGCTGACGGCTCCAGCCTGCGCCTGCTCGGCTCGGTGGGCGAGCCGATCAACCCCGAAGCCTGGAACTGGTACTACAAGACCGTGGGCAAGGAGCGTTGCCCGATCGTCGATACCTGGTGGCAGACCGAGACCGGTGGCATTCTGATCAGCCCGCTGCCGGGTGCTACCGGCCTGAAACCGGGGTCGGCTACCCGTCCGTTCTTCGGCGTGGTGCCAGCGCTGGTGGACAACCTGGGTAACCTGATCGACGGTGCTGCCGAGGGCAACCTGGTGATCCTCGACTCCTGGCCGGGCCAGTCGCGTTCGCTGTTCGGCGACCACGATCGTTTCGTCGACACCTACTTCAAGACCTTCCGTGGCATGTACTTCACCGGTGACGGTGCGCGCCGTGACGAGGATGGCTATTACTGGATCACGGGCCGTGTGGATGACGTGCTCAACGTATCCGGGCACCGCATGGGTACCGCCGAGATCGAAAGTGCCATGGTGGCCCACGCGAAGGTGGCCGAGGCTGCAGTGGTTGGCGTGCCGCACGACATCAAAGGGCAGGGCATCTATGTGTATGTCACCCTCAATGCCGGTATCGAGGCCAGCGAGCAGCTGCGCCTGGAGTTGAAGAACTGGGTGCGCAAGGAAATCGGCCCAATCGCCTCGCCGGATGTGATCCAGTGGGCACCGGGGCTGCCGAAAACGCGTTCGGGCAAGATCATGCGCCGTATCCTGCGCAAGATTGCCACCGGTGAGTACGATGCGTTGGGCGATATCTCGACCCTGGCCGACCCGGGCGTGGTGCAACACCTGATCGATACCCACAAGGCCATGAACCTGGCCTCGGCCTGATAGCGAAGCAGGGCCGTGTGAACAGAAAACCCCGCCCGGGCAACCCGGCGGGGTTTTTGCTTTACTGTTACCCGACATTCATCGGTAACTGTTCTGTCACCCGCCTTGCACACGTTCGGGGCGCGAGGAAACAACACGGACCTGTTTCGGTGCGCTTCTCCAGCCATTTTGTACAACGCGGCACGCTACACTTGCCGTAGTACAAGGCTTTGCCAATAATAGGCCCAGGAATTGCTAGGTCTATTGGTTCTATTTCTTGTGCCTTCGCATATTTTGCGCTGGTCGTCAACATCGCCCGCAGCGGTTTCAGGCGCTTCTGTAAGTAGTTGTCGCTTTGAAGAAATATCGACTACCGGGCTGTCGCTAAAATGCCACTCACTCGCTCGTGGTCTGCGACCTTGGTCGAACCCTGCGCGGCTCGCGTTGTACCCATTCGCATATCGGGCAGCCGTTACCTGCCTTGTATTGCCCCGTACCGATGGAGTTACCTGATGAAGAAGCTCGCACTGCTTGGCGCCCTGGCGCTATCCGTATTTTCCCTGGTGTCGCAGGCCGATGAAAAACCGCTGAAAATCGGCATTGAAGCCGCCTACCCACCCTTCGCCTTCAAGCAGCCCGATGGCAGCATCGCCGGTTTCGACTACGACATCGGCAACGCCCTGTGCGAAGAGATGAAAGCCAAGTGCACCTGGGTCGAGCAGGAGTTCGACGGCCTGATCCCGGCGCTGAAAGTGCGCAAGATCGACGCCATCCTGTCGTCCATGTCGATCACCGAGGACCGCAAGAAGTCGGTCGACTTCACCAAGCGTTACTACCTCACGCCGGCGCGCCTGGTGATGAAGGAAGGCACCACGGTCAGCGACAGCCTGGATGAGCTGAAAGGCAAGAAGATCGGCGTGCAGCGTGGCTCGATTCATGACCGCTTCGCCAAGGAAGTGCTGGGCGCCAAAGGTGCCACCGTGGTGCCTTACGGCACTCAGAACGAAATCTACCTGGATGTGGCCGCCGGCCGCCTGGACGGCACCGTGGCCGACGCCACCCTGCTGGAAGACGGCTTCCTCAAGACCGACGCGGGTAAAGGCTTCGCCTTCGTAGGCCCGTCCTTCACCGACGCCAAGTACTTCGGTGACGGTATCGGTATTGCTGTGCGCAAAGGTGACAAGGCCAACGTCGACCGCATCAACGCGGCCATCGATGCCATCCGTGCCAACGGCAAGTACAAAGAAATCGAGAAGAAGTACTTCAACTTCGACATCTACGGTCCAGACTCGAACTAAGACGTCGGGTTTCACCTTTGCAATGGTGCAAACAGCAGAGGCTCTGAGGTTTGCACCATTTTTCATTCTTTAGGTCGAGGACCTCATCATGTTGAAAGGCTACGGGGCAGTCATCCTCGACGGGGCGTGGCTGACGCTTCAGCTCGCCCTGTCGTCGATGGCCCTGGCCATCGTGCTCGGCCTGATCGGTGTGGCGCTGCGCTTGTCGCCGGTGCGCTGGCTGGCCTGGCTGGGCGACCTGTATTCCACGGTGATCCGTGGTATTCCGGACCTGGTCCTGATCCTGCTGATCTTCTACGGCGGGCAAGACATCATCAACCGCGTGGCACCGCTGCTCGGCTACGAAGACTACATTGACCTGAACCCGTTGATTGCCGGTATCGGTACCCTGGGCTTCATCTTTGGCGCCTACCTGTCGGAAACCTTCCGCGGTGCCTTCCTGGGTATACCCAAGGGCCAGGCCGAGGCGGGCGTGGCGTATGGCATGAGCCCGCGCCAGGTGTTCTTCCGCATCCAGGTGCCGCAAATGATTCGCCTGGCGATCCCGGGCTTCACCAACAACTGGCTGGTACTCACCAAGGCCACTGCACTGATCTCGGTCGTCGGCCTGCAGGACATGATGTTCAAGGCCAAGCAGGCGGCCGATGCCACCCGCGAGCCTTTCACCTTCTTCCTGGCGGTGGCGGCACTGTACCTGGTGCTGACCAGCGTCTCGCTGCTGGCCCTGAAGTATCTGGAGCGCCGCTACTCGGTGGGCGTCAAGGTGGCTGAACTATGATCTTCGACTACAACGTCGTCTGGGAGGCATTGCCGATGTACTTCGGCGGCCTGCTGACCACCCTCAAGCTGTTGGCGATTTCGCTGTTCTTCGGGCTGCTGGCGGCCATCCCGCTGGGCCTGATGCGCGTGTCGAAACAGCCGGCGATCAACCTGGCTGCGTGGCTGTACACCTACGTGATCCGCGGCACACCCATGCTGGTGCAGCTGTTCCTGATCTACTACGGCCTGGCGCAGTTCGAAGCGGTGCGCGAGAGCTTCCTCTGGCCGCTGCTGTCCAGCGCCACCTTCTGCGCGTGTCTGGCGTTCGGCATCAACACCAGCGCCTACACCGCCGAAATCATTGCCGGCAGCCTCAAGGCCACGCCCCATGGCGAGATCGAGGCGGCCAAGGCCATGGGCATGTCGCGCATGAAAATGTACCGGCGCATCCTGCTGCCCTCGGCCCTGCGCCGGGCGCTGCCGCAATACAGCAACGAAGTGATCATGATGCTGCAAACCACCAGCCTGGCGTCGATCGTCACCCTGATCGACATCACCGGTGCCGCGCGCACGGTCAATGCCCAGTATTACCTGCCTTTCGAGGCCTACATCACGGCGGGCGTGTTCTACCTGTGCCTGACCTTCATCCTGGTGCGCCTTTTCAAGATGGCCGAACGCCGCTGGCTCGGCTACCTGGCGCCGCGCAAGCACTGACCGCTCTGTGAGAATCGACAGCATGTACAAACTCGAAGTCCAAGACCTGCACAAGCGCTACGGCAGCCACGAAGTGCTCAAGGGCGTGTCGCTGGCGGCCAAGGCCGGCGACGTCATCAGCATCATCGGCTCCAGTGGTTCGGGCAAGTCGACCTTTCTGCGCTGCATCAACCTGCTGGAGCAGCCGCACGCGGGCAAGATCCTGCTCAACAACGAAGAGCTCAAGCTGGTGGCCGGCAAGGACGGCGCGCTGAAGGCTGCCGACCCGCGTCAGTTGCAGCGCATGCGCTCGCGCCTGTCGATGGTGTTCCAGCACTTCAACCTGTGGTCGCACATGACCGCACTGGAAAACATCATCGAAGCGCCGGTGCATGTGTTGGGTGTGAACAAGAAGGAGGCGCTGGAGAAGGCCGAGCATTACCTGGCCAAGGTCGGTGTTGCCCACCGCAAGGACGCCTTCCCCGGGCATATGTCGGGTGGCGAGCAACAGCGTGTGGCAATTGCCCGCGCGCTGGCCATGGAGCCGGAGGTTATGCTGTTCGACGAGCCGACCTCGGCACTGGACCCTGAACTGGTGGGCGATGTACTCAAGGTGATGCAGGCGCTGGCCCAGGAAGGCCGCACCATGGTGGTGGTGACCCACGAAATGGGCTTTGCCCGTGAGGTGTCCAACCAGTTGGTGTTCCTGCACAAAGGCCTGGTGGAAGAAACCGGCTGCCCGCGTGAAGTGCTGGCCAATCCGCAGTCGGAGCGCCTGAAGCAGTTCCTCTCCGGCAGCCTGAAGTAAAAGCTGCATTTTTGCACCAGAATAGGGCATGCTGCGCGGCGAGCGCAGCCTGACCCGGCGCACAGACTCGAACGACCTCAGGTTTCGGACCGTACCCTATGACCACCCAGCGAATCGGTTTTCTCATCTGGCCCAGCACCAGGCCCTTGACCCTGGCGCTGGCCGAGGAAGTGTTGCTGGTGGCGCAGCGGGTACACCCGGATGTGGTCTACGAAATGGCCTTCCTGCAGGCGGAGCCGGCGCAAGAGGGTGGCTGGCGCCTGCCGGGCGAACCGTGGACTGGCCGCTTGGAGGGGTGCCACAAGCTGTTTCTGGTTGCTGACGAGCCGCCTGCGGCAGTAGGGGCAGCCTTGTCGGCTGCTCTCAAGCAGCAGGCGCGCAGCGGCTGCATGGTCGGTGGCCTGTCAGCCGGTGTTTATCCTCTGGCGATGCTGGGCTTGCTCGACGGTTATCGTGCTGCCGTGCACTGGCGCTGGCAGGATGATTTTGCCGAGCGCTTCCCCAAGGTCATTGCCACCAGTCACCTGTTCGACTGGGACCGCGACCGCCTGACGGCCTGTGGCGGCATGGCTGTAACCGACCTGCTACTGGCCGTGCTGGCCCGCGATCATGGGGCGGAGCTGGCGGGCGCTGTTTCGGAAGAGTTGGTGGTAGAGCGCATCCGCGAGGGTGGTGAGCGCCAGCGCATTCCGCTGCAGAATCGCCTGGGCTCCAGCCACCCCAAGCTGACCCAGGCGGTGCTGTTGATGGAGGCCAACATCGAAGAGCCGCTGACCACCGATGAGATTGCCCAGCATGTGTGCGTGTCACGCCGGCAGCTGGAGCGCATCTTCAAGCAGTATCTGAACCGCGTGCCGAGCCAGTATTATCTGGAGCTGCGGCTGAACAAGGCGCGGCAGATGCTGATGCAGACCAGCAAGTCGATCATCCAGATCGGGCTGTCCTGTGGTTTCTCCTCGGGGCCGCATTTTTCCAGCGCCTACCGCAACTTCTTTGGCGCGACGCCACGGGAAGACCGTAACCAGCGGCGTAGCAGCAGCCCGTTCGAATTGAGCTCAGCGCCGGCCGAAAAGGGCTGATATTTGGGTGGGTTCGGGTGTATGCCTTGGGTTTGATGATGGTGCTGAAATCGAGCGCCGCGCGGGCGGCGCTCGATCTTCCAGGCACTACCCTAATATAGACATACACCCACACCCACTCAATCCCTTGTGAACACCCGTTCACCCAGCCCCCTCTCTCCCGTACACTGCGCGATTGCGACAGTGTTTGTCGCATTGCCGAAAACCTTGTCAAAACTGGGTTTTGCGCTGTAACAAGTTGTCGCTTGGCCGCAAGGACAGGCGCGGATCAGTCCTTACAATCCCCCCATCGCTCGCCACTTCCAGGCCAGCGTTCCTCTTCAGGAGACTCAGATGTCCGTTGAGCAAGCCCCGGTGCAACGTGCCGATTTCGACCAGGTCATGGTCCCCAACTATTCTCCGGCGGCCTTCATTCCTGTGCGAGGCGAGGGTTCCCGCGTCTGGGACCAGTCGGGTCGCGAGCTGATCGACTTTGCCGGTGGCATCGCGGTAAACGCCCTGGGCCATTGCCACCCGGCGCTGGTCAAGGCCCTGACCGAGCAGGCCAATACCCTCTGGCACGTATCCAACGTGTTCACCAACGAGCCGGCCCTGCGCCTGGCCCACAAACTGGTGGATGCTACCTTTGCCGACCGGGCGTTCTTCTGCAACTCCGGCGCCGAATCCAACGAGGCTGCTTTCAAGCTGGCCCGTCGTGTTGCGCATGACCGCTTCGGCCCGGAAAAACACGAAATCATCGCCACCGTGAACAGCTTCCACGGCCGCACTTTGTTTACCGTCAGCGTCGGTGGCCAGCCGAAGTACTCCGATGGCTTCGGCCCGAAGATCACCGGCATCAGCCACGTGCCCTACAACGACCTGGACGCGCTGAAGGCACAGATTTCCGACAAGACCTGCGCCGTGGTGATCGAGCCGATCCAGGGCGAGAGCGGCGTGGTGCCGGCCGACAAGGCCTACCTGGAAGGCGCGCGCAAGCTGTGCGACGAGCACAACGCCCTGCTGATCTTCGACGAAGTGCAAACCGGCGTGGGCCGTACCGGTTCGCTGTATGCCTACCAGCACTACGGCGTGACGCCAGACATCCTGACCAGCGCCAAGAGCCTGGGCGGCGGCTTCCCGATCGGCGCCATGCTGACCACCACCGAGCTGGCCAAACACCTGGCTGTCGGCACCCACGGCACCACCTATGGCGGCAACCCGCTGGGCTGCGCCGTTGCCTGTGCCGTGCTGGATGTGGTCAACACCCCGGAAACCCTGGCCGGCATCAAGGCCAAGCATGAGCGCTTCAAGACCCGTCTGGAGCAGATTGGCCAGAAGTACAACCTGTTCAGCCAGGTACGTGGCGTTGGCCTGCTGCTGGGCTGCGTGCTGACCGAAGCCTGGCAAGGCAAGGCCAAGGACGTACTCAACGCGGCCGAAAAAGAAGGCGTGATGGTGCTGCAGGCCGGCCCGGACGTGGTTCGCTTTGCGCCAAGCCTGGTGGTTGAAGACGCCGACATCGATGAAGGCCTGGACCGCTTCGAGCGCGCCGTGGCCACGCTGACCAAAGGCTGATCCGCCTGCGGCCACTTCGCCGGCCCCAGCCATGGCTGAGCCGGGCCGGCGATACCCGATTCCAGTGCAGGTGCCTGTGCACCTGCCGTTTTTCCGTGCCGCCGTAAGCGGCCCGTATTCCAAAGGAGTGACACCATGCTGGTGATGCGCCCCGCGCAAATGGCTGATCTGAACGAAGTGCAGCGCATGGCTGCAGACAGCCCCATTGGTGTCACCTCGCTGCCGGACGACGCTGCTCGCCTGGGCGACAAGATCGCCGCTTCCGAGACTTCCTTCGCCGCCGAGGTCAGCTTCAACGGTGAAGAAAGCTACTTCTTCGTGCTCGAAGACAGCGAAACCGGCAAGCTGGCCGGCTGCTCGGCCATTGTGGCGTCGGCGGGCTACTCCGAGCCGTTTTACAGCTTTCGCAACGAGACCTTCGTGCATGCCTCGCGCGAGCTGAAGATTCACAACAAGATTCACGTGCTGTCGCTGTGTCACGACCTGACCGGCAACAGCCTGCTGACCAGCTTCTATGTATTGCCAGAGCTGGTGAACAGTGGCTGGGCCGAGCTCAATTCTCGCGGTCGCCTGCTGTTCATGGCCGCGCACCCGGAGCGTTTCGCCGACTCGGTCGTGACCGAAATCGTCGGTTTCAGCGACGAGCAGGGCGAATCGCCTTTCTGGGATGCCATCGGCCGCAATTTCTTTGACCTCAACTATGCCGACGCCGAGCGCCTGTGTGGCCTTAAAAGCCGCACCTTCCTCGCCGAACTGATGCCGCACTACCCGATCTATGTGCCGCTGCTGCCTGATGAAGCGCAGGAAGCCATGGGCCAGGTGCACCCGCGCGCGCAGATCACCTTCGACATCCTCATGCGCGAAGGCTTCGAGACCGAGCACTACATCGACATCTTCGACGGCGGCCCGACCCTGCATGCGCGTACCTCGGGCATTCGCTCGATCGCTCAGAGCCGGGTCGTGCCGGTGAAAATCGAAGAAGCGCCAGCCAAGGGCGGGCGCCCGTACCTGGTCTGCAACGGCCAGCTCCAGGACTACCGCGCAGTGCTGCTGGACCTCGACTGGGTACCCGGCAAACCGGTAAGCCTGAGCGTGGCGGCAGCCGATGCACTGGGTGTGGGCGAGGGCGCCAGCGTGCGCCTGGTGGCGGTGTGAGGTCTGGTGACAGACGTTTCGGGATTGATGCGTTAGCAGCGTTTCGCGCCGGCCGATGCCGTCGCACAAGGAGATAGCATGATCGTTCGTCCTGTACGCAGCAGCGATTTGCCTGCGTTGATCGAATTGGCACGCAGCACCGGTACCACCGGGCTGACCACGCTGCCGGCCAACGAAGAGCGCCTGGGGCATCGCGTTGGCTGGGCGGAAAAAAGCTTCCGTGGCGAGGCCGAGCGTGGCGACACCGACTACCTGTTCGTGCTGGAAAACGACGAAGGCCTGGTGGTGGGCATCAGTGCCATTGCCGGTGCCGTCGGCCTGCGCGAGCCCTGGTACAACTACCGGGTCGGCCTGACCGTCAGTGCCTCGCAGGAGCTGAAGATCTACCGCGAAATCCCCACCCTGTTCCTGGCCAACGACCTGACCGGCAACTCCGAGCTGTGCTCGCTGTTCCTGCGCAGCGACTACCGCTCCGGGCTGAATGGCCGCCTGCTGTCACGCGCGCGCATGCTGTTCATTGCCGAGTTCCCCGAGCTGTTCGGCAAGAAGATCATTGCCGAAATGCGCGGCATGTCGGACGAGCAGGGGCGTTCGCCGTTCTGGGAAAGCCTGGGCCGGCACTTCTTCAGGATGGAGTTCAGCCAGGCTGACTACCTCACTGGCGTGGGCAACAAGTCGTTCATCGCCGAGCTGATGCCCAAGTTCCCGCTGTACACCTGCTTCCTGTCCGAGGCGGCGCGCAATGTGATCGGCCGTGTGCACAAGGACACCGAGCCGGCGCTGGCCATGCTCAAGCAGGAAGGCTTCAACTACCAGGGCTACGTCGACATCTTCGATGCTGGCCCGGCCATCGAATGCGACACCGCCAAGATCCGCGCCGTGCGCGAGAGCCAGAACCTGGTGCTGGCGGTCGGTACGCCGGGCGATGACGCCACCCCTTACATCATCCACAACCGCAAGCGCGACGACTGCCGCATTACCGCGGCACCCGCGCGGCTGGCCGCCGGTACTCTGGTGGTCGACCCGTTGACCGCCAAGCGTCTGCGCATGGGTGCCGGCGACAATGTGCGCGCGGTGCCGCTGTCGGCTAGCCGGGAGGCCCAGTAAATGACCACGCATTTCATCGCAGGCAATTGGCAGGCCGGCCAGGGTGAAGCCCTGCAGTCGTTGAATCCGGTGACCCAAGCCGTGATCTGGCAAGGGCAGGGCGCCGATGCCAGCCAGGTGGACGCTGCCGTGCAGGCCGCGCGCCAGGCTTTCCCGGCCTGGGCGCAATTGAGCCTGGAAGCGCGCATCGATGTGCTGGAGAAGTTCGCGGCGCAGTTGAAAGCGCACGCCGAAGCCATGGCTCACTGCATCGGCGAGGAAACCGGCAAGCCGCTGTGGGAATCGGCAACCGAAGTCACCAGCATGATCAACAAGGTGGCGATTTCGGTACAAAGCTACCGCGAGCGCACCGGCGAAAAGAGTGGCCCGCTGGCCGATGCCACGGCGGTGTTGCGGCACAAGCCCCACGGCGTGGTGGCAGTCTTCGGCCCTTACAACTTTCCCGGTCACTTGCCTAACGGCCACATTGTGCCGGCGTTGTTGGCAGGCAATTGCGTGGTGTTCAAGCCCAGTGAGCTGACCCCCAAGGTGGCCGAGCTGACCGTCAATTGCTGGATCGCCGCTGGCTTGCCGGCGGGTGTCCTGAACCTGGTGCAGGGCGCACGCGAAACCGGTGTGGCACTGGCGGCGAACCCGGGTATAGATGGTTTGTTCTTCACCGGTTCCAGCCGCACCGGGAACCTGCTGCACCAGCAGTTCGCCGGCCGCCCGGACAAGATCCTGGCCCTGGAAATGGGGGGCAACAACCCGCTGGTGGTGGACGAGGTCAAGGACATCGACGCGGCGGTGTACACCATTATCCAGTCGGCGTTTATTTCTGCCGGCCAGCGCTGCACCTGTGCCCGGCGCCTGCTGGTGCCGCAAGGTGCCTGGGGTGATGCACTGATCGCGCGCCTGGTCGAGGTATGCAAAACCATTACGGTAGGTGCGTTCGATGAGCAACCGGCGCCGTTCATGGGCTCGGTGATCTCGCTGCAAGCGGCGCAGGCGCTGATGGTGGCCCAGGCCGAGCTGGTTGCCAAAGGTGGCGTGAAGCTGCTGGAAATGACCCAGCCGCAGGCCGATGCCGCGCTGCTGACCCCGGGCATCGTCGATGTCACTGGCGTGGCCGGGCGACCGGACGAAGAATTCTTCGGCCCACTGCTGCAAGTCATCCGTTATGCCGACTTCGATGCGGCCATCGATGAAGCCAACAACACCCAGTACGGCCTGGCCGCCGGGTTGTTGTCCGACTCCCGCGCCCGCTACCAGTACTTCTGGCTGCGCAGCCGTGCCGGCATCGTCAACTGGAACAAGCAACTGACCGGTGCCGCGAGCAGCGCGCCGTTCGGTGGTGTGGGGGCCAGTGGCAACCACCGCGCCAGTGCCTATTACGCGGCTGACTATTGCGCTTACCCCGTGGCTTCGCTGGAGACCGCCAGCCTTGCCTTGCCGGCGACGTTGACGCCGGGCGTCACCCTATAACAACAGGTCACGGAGCCTAGCCGATGAAATCCTATGAAGTGAATTTTGATGGCCTGGTGGGGCCTACCCACAACTATGGCGGCCTGTCCTACGGCAACGTGGCTTCGCAAAGCAACAGCCAGCAGGGTTCCAACCCGCGTGAAGCCGCGCGCCAAGGCCTGGCGAAAATGAAGGCGCTGGCCGACCTGGGCTTCAAGCAGGGCGTGCTGGCGCCGCAGGAGCGCCCGGATGTGGCTGCCCTGCGCCGCCTGGGCTTCAGCGGCAGCGATGCCGAAGTGATCCAGCGTGCGGCTAACGAAGCGATGCCGCTGCTGGTGGCCAGTTGCTCGGCGTCGAGCATGTGGGTGGCCAACGCGGCCACGGTCAGCCCCAGTGCCGACACCGCAGATGGCCGCGTGCATTTCACCGCTGCCAACCTGAACTGCAAGTACCACCGCAGCATCGAGCACCCGACCACCAGCCGCGTGCTGCGCGCCATGTTCAACAACGAGAAACACTTTGCCCACCACGCAGCATTGCCTGCCGTGGCACAGTTCGGTGACGAGGGCGCGGCCAACCACACGCGCTTCTGCCGTGCCTATGGCGAGGCGGGCGTGGAGTTCTTCGTTTACGGCCGCAGTGCCTTCGACAGCCGCTACCCGGCGCCGCAGAAGTACCCGGCCCGGCAAACCCTGGAGGCCTCGCAGGCCGTGGCCCGGCTGCATGGGCTGAGTGATGATGGTGTGGTCTACGCTCAACAGAACCCTGCGGTGATCGACCAGGGCGTGTTCCACAACGATGTGATTTCGGTGGGCAACGGCGAGGTGCTGTTTTACCACGAGGACGCCTTCCTGGAGACCGACACGGTGCTTGGCCAGCTGCGAGCTAAACTGGCCAGCAAGGGTGGCAACTTCCAGGCTATCTGTGTGCCACGGGCGGCGGTGACGGTTGAGGATGCGGTGCGTTCCTACCTGTTCAATAGCCAGCTGCTCAGCCGCGACGACGGCTCCATGCTGCTGGTGGTGCCGGAAGAGTGCCGCAACAACGAGCGGGTCTGGGCCTACCTGGGCCAGCTGACCAGTCAGGGCGGCCCGGTGAAGGAGGTCAAGGTGTTCGACCTCAAGCAGAGCATGCAGAACGGTGGTGGCCCGGCTTGCCTGCGTTTGCGTGTGGCGTTGAAGGAATCGGAACTGGCAGCGGTCAACCAAGGCGTTATCATGACCGCCCCGCTGTACGACACCTTGGTGGGGTGGGTCGACAAGCATTATCGCGATCGCTTGAGCGACGCGGACCTGGCTGACCCGCAACTCCTGGTGGAATGCCGTACGGCACTGGACGAATTGACCCAGATCCTGAAGTTGGGTTCGGTGTACCCGTTCCAACGACAACCTTGAAGAGAGACTTTGCAATGACCGACGCCCTGCGCCTGATCCTCGAAGATGAAGACGGCACCCAGCTGGAAACCTCCTGCACCCGTTTTGCCGTGGTCTGGCAAGGCAAGGAAGTGTGGATTCAGCAGGACGGCCGTGGCCAGCTGCTGATCGGTGTGGATGTCGAGGAAGACGATACCGAGTATGCCAACCTGCTGCTGCGCCCGATGGCCACCAATCTGGTCAGCCTGCAGCTGGAAATGGAGCCGGCCGAGGTTGGCGAAGACGACGATCACGTCCATGGCCCCGACTGCGGCCACCACCACTAAGGAAGCCCCTATGCTCGCCCTTGGCAAATTGCTTGAGCTGACCCTCACCGATCACGAACCGGCCGAGAAGACCCAAGTGACACCCAAGGGCGCGCGTTTGCGCTGGCTGGGGGAGGGCGCGCTGGAAGTGCGCCCTGCCGAGAACGAGGACTGCGGGCTGGACTTGCTGTTGTCCGCCGGCATCCATGGCAACGAAACGGCGCCGATCGAATTGCTCGAGCGGCTGCTGCACGGCGTGGCCAATGGCAAGATCAAGCCCAAGGCACGGTTACTGTTCCTGTTCGGCAACCCGGCGGCCATCCGCAAGGGCGAGCGCTTCATCGAGCAGGACATCAACCGGCTGTTCAACGGCCGCCATGAGCTTTCCAGTGGTTTCGAGGCATTGCGTGCCGCCGAACTGGAACAGTTCGCCCGGGTGTTCTTCAGCAAGCCGGGGCGCAGCCGCCTGCATTACGACCTGCATACCGCCATTCGCGGTTCGAAGATCGAGCAATTCGCCTTGTACCCTTATAAAGAGGGGCGCAAGCATTCCCGTCGTGAGTTGGCGCGCCTGGCGGCAGCGGGTATGGAGGCGGTGCTGCTGCAGAGCAAATCCTCCATCACCTTCAGTGCGTTCACCTATGAACAGCTTGATGCTGAAGCCTTTACCCTGGAGCTCGGCAAGGCTCGCCCGTTCGGCCAGAACGAGCAAGTCAACCTCGACAAGCTGGAAGAGCGGCTGGTGCGCATCATCGAGGCGACCGAGCCAGAGGGCGAGGGTTCGCTGGATGGCCTGCAACTGTTTAGCGTGTCTCGCGAGATCATCAAGCACAGCGACAGCTTCCACCTGCACCTGCCCGCGGACATCGAGAATTTCTCCGAGCTGAGCAAGGGTTACCTGCTGGCCGAAGACCTGGCCGAGACGCGCTGGGTGGTCGAGGAGGAGGGGGCGCGTATCATCTTCCCGAACCCGAAGGTGAAGAATGGGCTTCGGGCCGGGATTCTCATCGTACCGGATTCTGGCGCGCGCCTGTCCTGACGCTGCTCAGTCTGGAAATGCCACTTCCCCGGTCGGATCACCGGCACTGAGATCGACAAGAGCACTGTACAGTACCGTGAACAGTGCAGTGACGGCGTCCTCTCCATGGGTATAGGGGTCGTACAGTATGGTGGTGATGGCTGTAGCCCCCTCTACACCTGTCCTGGGGTCCCAGCCCTGGCCATGCACAGCATTATTCCCGGCATACAGCTGCATCAGGATCAACCGCTCACCTTGTGGGTCGCCTTTGCGAGCAGATTGCAGTAGCTCTCTCAGCGCGGGCTGCCCAGCCAGCAGGGCAAGTTGCGCGAGCACGCGAAACTGGAACTGTGGCGTTCCGTAGATCGAAAGGTTGGGTATTTGTGTGTCGATCAGGGTTTTGTTCTGAGTCGCTTCGGTGTCCAGGCGTAGCGAGCCGCTAAAGTGCGCGTCAATACCGGTTGGCAGCTGCTTGCCTGCAAACTGCAGTACCAGTTCTTGCTGGTCCGAGCTTGGCTCGATCAGGTAGGGTTGGCCGGCAATCTCGATGCGAATGCAGCGGACTTCGCTCACCCGGATGTTGTCGGTTTTGGACCAGATGACGATCTCATCACGGCTGGCCACTGGTTCGAAGTCATTCTTCGCGTCTGTGAGTCGCCGTTGAATCTCTACCTCTGCGGTCTCAAGCAACGGGTAAATGTCCTGATCCTGCCGATAGGCCGTCGTGCCTTCGTTCAGCTCGACATTGCATTGGCCGCTGCACGCTGTGCTACGGCCATTGAGGAGCACACTTGGGGTCGGGTTGGTCATGATGTATCTCCTGAGGTGGGAGAACAGTGTGCCGAGAGCGCTGCGAGGCAGTTGGTACATAATTGACGCACGGTTCATCCCTTGCGCCTGGCGCCCTGATACCTGCCGATCAGCGCCTGGTCGTTGTCGTCGGGCGAATGACATCGACATTAAGCGCATTTCATGCTCCGATTGACGGTTTATATCGTATAAACACACTACACCCAGGCATCAGGCTGGATATAATGGCGCCCTTTGCCGTCGTTTCGTCACCCCGACGCCGCCGTATCCGTGGAAGAACCTATGAAAAGCGCAGAAATCCGTGAAGCCTTCCTTCGCTTCTTCGAAGAGCAGGGCCATACCCGAGTCGCCTCCAGTTCGCTGATTCCGAACAACGACCCGACCCTGCTGTTCACCAATGCCGGCATGAACCAGTTCAAGGACTGCTTCCTCGGCGCGGAGAAGCGTGCTTACACCCGTGCCGTCAGCAGCCAGAAGTGCGTGCGTGCCGGTGGCAAGCACAACGACCTGGAAAACGTCGGTTACACCGCGCGTCACCATACCTTCTTCGAAATGCTGGGCAACTTCAGCTTCGGTGACTATTTCAAGCGCGATGCCATCACCTTCGCCTGGACCTTCCTGACCTCGGACAAATGGCTGAACCTGCCCAAGGAAAAGCTCTGGGTCACCGTTTACGCCACTGACGACGAAGCCTACGACATCTGGACCAAGGAAGTCGGCGTGCCGGAAGAGCGCATGGTGCGCATCGGTGACAACAAAGGCGCCCCGTACGCCTCCGACAACTTCTGGACCATGGGTGACACCGGCCCGTGCGGCCCGTGCACCGAGATCTTCTACGACCACGGCGCAGACATCTGGGGCGGCCCACCCGGCTCGCCAGAAGAAGACGGCGACCGTTACATCGAGATCTGGAACAACGTTTTCATGCAGTTCAACCGCACCGCCGACGGCGTGCTGCACCCGCTGCCAGCGCCGTCGGTAGACACCGGCATGGGCCTGGAGCGTGTCAGCGCCGTGCTGCAGCACGTGCACTCGAACTACGAGATCGACCTGTTCCAGAACCTGCTGGCGGCGGCTGCCAAGGCCATCGGTTGCAGCAACGACGGCCAGGCCTCGCTGAAAGTGGTGGCCGACCATATCCGTTCGTGCGGTTTCCTGATCGCTGACGGCGTGCTGCCGTCCAACGAAGGCCGTGGCTATGTGCTGCGCCGCATCATTCGCCGCGCCTGCCGCCACGGCAACAAGCTGGGCGCCAAGGGCAGCTTCTTCTACCAGATCGTCGCCGCACTGGCCGCCGAAATGGGCGAGGCCTTCCCAGAGCTGAAAAGCCAGCAGGCGCACATCGAGCGTGTGCTCAAGGCCGAGGAAGAGCAGTTTGCCAAGACCCTGGAGCAGGGCCTGCGCATTCTCGAGCAAGACCTGGCCCAGCTCAAAGGCGACGTGGTACCGGGTGACGTGGTGTTCAAGCTGTACGACACCTACGGCTTCCCGATGGACCTGACCGCCGACATCGCCCGTGAGCGCGAGCTGACCATCGACGAAGCCGGCTTCGAGCGCGAAATGGACGCACAGCGTGAGCGCGCCCGTTCCGCCAGCGCCTTCGGCATGGACTACAACAGCCTGGTCAAGGTCGACAGCGCCACCGAGTTCCTCGGCTACGACGCCACTGAAGGCCAGGGCAAGATCATCGCCTTGTACAAGGACGGCCAGTCCGTCGACCAATTGGGTGAAGGCGAGCAGGGCGTGGTCGTGCTCGACCGTACGCCGTTCTACGCCGAATCCGGTGGCCAGGTGGGTGACACCGGCTTCCTGCAGGCTGGCGCTGCGCGCTTCGACGTGCGCGACACCACCAAGACCGGTGGTGCCTTCCTGCACCACGGCGTGGTCGCCAGCGGTGCGCTGGTAATCGGCTCGCCGGTGGAGGCCAAGGTCGATGCCGACGTGCAGCACGCCACCTCGCTGAACCACTCCGCCACCCACCTGCTGCACGAAGCGCTGCGCCAGGTACTGGGCGAGCACGTACAGCAGAAGGGCTCGCTGGTCGACAGCCAGCGCCTGCGTTTCGACTTCAGCCACTTCGAGGCGGTAAAGCCGGAGCAGATCAAGGCACTGGAAGACATCGTCAACCGCGAAGTGCGCAAGAACACCCCGGTGGAAACCGAGCTGACCGACATCGAAACCGCCAAGGCCAAAGGCGCCATGGCGCTGTTCGGCGAGAAGTACGGCGACACCGTGCGTGTACTGAGCATGGGCGGTGATTTCTCGGTGGAGCTGTGCGGCGGTATCCACGCCAAGCGCACCGGTGACATCAGTCTGTTCAAGATCATCAGCGAAGGCGGCGTGGCCTCTGGCGTACGCCGTATCGAAGCCGTTACCGGCGCAGCAGCGCTGGCCTACCTGAACGCTGCCGAAGAGCAGGTCAAGGAAGCCGCGCAGCTGGTGAAAGGTAACCGCGACAACCTGATCGACAAGCTGTCGGCTGTGCTCGAGCGCAACCGCCAGCTGGAGAAGCAGCTGGAACAGCTGCAGGCCAAGGCCGCCAGCGCCGCCGGGGACGATCTCTCCAACGCGGCCGTTGAGGTCAAGGGCGCCAAGGTGCTTGCTGCCCGCCTGGATGGGCAGGACGGCAAGGCCCTGCTGGCCCTGGTCGATCAGCTGAAGAACAAGCTCGGCCACGCAGTGATCCTGCTGGGCAGCGAGCATGAGGGCAAGGTTGTGCTGGTGGCCGGCGTAACCAAGGACCTCTCCAGCCAACTCAAGGCTGGCGATCTGATGAAGCAAGCCGCTGCGGCGGTGGGTGGCAAGGGCGGTGGCCGTCCGGACATGGCCCAGGGTGGTGGCGTCGATGTCGCTGCACTGGACCAGGCCCTGGCGCTGGCCGTGCCATTCGCAGAGCAGGGACTTTGAGATGAAGGCGCCGGCGGTCTAGTCGCCGGCCTCTTCATGTTGGATTGTTTTTTGGGGCCCTGTATGGGCTGAGGCACCATTGAAATGGCGTTGATCGTACAGAAATTTGGCGGCACCTCTGTCGGTTCCATCGAGCGGATCGAGCAGGTAGCCGAAAAGGTCAAGAAACACCGTGAAGCGGGCGACGACCTAGTGGTTGTATTGTCGGCCATGAGCGGTGAAACCAATCGCCTGATCGACCTGGCCAAGCAGATCACCGATCAGCCGGTTCCGCGTGAACTGGACGTGATCGTGTCGACCGGTGAGCAGGTCACCATTGCCCTGCTGACCATGGCCTTGATCAAGCGTGGTGTGCCAGCGGTGTCCTACACCGGCAACCAGGTGCGCATCCTTACCGACAGCGCGCACAACAAGGCGCGCATCCTGCAGATCGACGACCAGAAGATTCGCGCCGACCTCAAGGAAGGCCGCGTGGTCGTGGTGGCAGGCTTCCAGGGTGTGGACGAGCACGGCAGCATCACCACCCTGGGCCGTGGCGGCTCCGATACGACCGGCGTGGCCCTGGCGGCAGCGCTGAAGGCGGACGAGTGCCAGATCTACACCGACGTCGATGGCGTCTACACCACCGACCCACGCGTCGTGCCGCAGGCCCAGCGCCTGGAGAAGATCACCTTCGAAGAGATGCTGGAAATGGCCAGCCTCGGTTCCAAGGTGCTGCAGATCCGTTCGGTGGAGTTCGCCGGCAAGTACAACGTCCCGCTGCGCGTGCTGCACAGCTTCAAGGAGGGTCCGGGTACCCTCATTACCATTGATGAAGAGGAATCCATGGAACAGCCGATCATTTCCGGTATCGCCTTCAACCGTGATGAAGCCAAGCTGACCATTCGCGGCGTGCCGGACACCCCGGGCGTGGCCTTCAAGATCCTCGGCCCGATCAGCGCTTCGAACATCGAAGTGGACATGATCGTGCAGAACGTTGCCCACGATAACACCACCGACTTCACCTTCACCGTACACCGCAACGAGTACGAGAAGGCGCAAAGCGTGCTGGAAAACACCGCTCGCGAAATCGGTGCCCGTGAAGTGATCGGCGACACCAAGATCGCCAAGGTCTCGATCGTTGGGGTCGGCATGCGTTCGCACGCCGGTGTGGCCAGCCGCATGTTCGAAGCCCTGGCCAAGGAGAGCATCAACATCCAGATGATCTCCACCTCCGAGATCAAGGTCTCGGTAGTGATCGAAGAGAAGTACCTGGAGCTGGCCGTACGCGCGCTGCACACCGCGTTCGAGCTCGACGCTCCTGCCCGACAGGGCGAGTAAGGCGCTGCCTGGAAGGGCGCGGCTGGTGCCGCGCCCTTCGCGTTTCTGCTCGCCACGCAGGCCCTGTCCTGCCCTGTGTGGCGCGTAACCGGGGTCCCGTCGTCGTCCACGACTGGCCCTGATACCCAAGACTGTTACCCCTGAATGTTTTGCGTAAGGAGAAAGCTATGTTGATTCTGACTCGTCGGTGCGCCGAGAGCCTGATCATTGGAGACGGCGAGATCACCGTGACGGTGCTTGGCGTCAAAGGCAACCAGGTGCGTATTGGCGTCAGCGCCCCGAAAGAAGTGGCTGTTCACCGCGAGGAAATCTACCTGCGGATCAAGAAGGAGAAGGATGAAGAGCCAAGCCTTTAATTTTTTTGAAGTTTTTTTCAAAAAAAGGGTTGCAAAGGTGAAAGAGGTTCTTTAATATTCGCCTCGTGTTGCGGTGAGGTGGCCGAGTGGCCGAAGGCGCTCCCCTGCTAAGGGAGTATACCTCATAAGGGTATCGGGGGTTCGAATCCCCCCTTCACCGCCATTATTTGCGTAGGGCGCTGTAAACAGTGAGAACGCTAAGTCGTTGATTTTAAACGAAAACGTTCTTGCAAAAATGTTTCAGCGACCTATAATGCGCGGCAAGACACGGACTCATAGCTCAGCTGGATAGAGTACTCGGCTACGAACCGAGCGGTCGCAGGTTCGAATCCTGCTGAGTCCGCCACTTT